>NZ_JBSFSX010000008.1:0-576876 GCF_053590035.1 Nonomuraea sp. NPDC003214
GTGATCTGGCACAACGACAAGACCGGTCAGCCCATCGCCCGCTCACTGACCGCCTACGACCACTGATCCCAACCCCTTGGAATCAATCATCTAGGTAAGCTGAGGCCCATGTGGCGCCTAATCCGACGACGACACGAGGTCGAGGCGGAGATCGCCGGTGAGGCCGCCGCGGCGGCCGCCGTCGTGGCGCCTCCCGCCGAGCCCGACCTCCAGGCCGCGGCCTTCTTCGACGTCGACAACACGATGATGCGCGGGGCGTCGATCTACCACTTCGCCAGGGGGCTGGCGACGCGGGGCATGTTCAACACCTCCGACCTGTTCAAGTTCGCCGTCGGGCAGGCCGTCTTCCGCATGCGCGGCAACGAGAACCCCGAGCACATCGCGGTGGCCCGCGAGACGGCGCTGGCGTTCGTCGCCGGGGCCAAGGTCGACGACGTCGTCAGGCTGGGCGAGGAGATCTACGACGAGGTCATGGCCGACCGCATCTGGGGCGGCACCAGGGCGCTCGCGCAGAGCCATCTCGACCAGGGGCAGCGGGTGTGGCTGGTGACGGCCACGCCGGTCGAGCTGGCCCGGGTGATCGCCCAGCGGCTGGGCCTGACCGGCGCGCTCGGCACGGTGGCGGAGACCAGCGAGGGCATCTACACCGGCCGCCTGGTCGGCGACCTGCTGCACGGCCCGGCCAAGGCCGAGGCGGTGCGCGCGCTGGCCCGCCGCGAGGGGCTCGACCTGACGCGGTGCACCGCCTACAGCGACTCCTCCAACGACCTGCCCATGCTGTCGCTGGTCGGGCAGGCGGTGGCCATCAACCCCGACAGCGAGCTGCGCGAGCACGCCAGGAAGCACGACTGGCCGATCAAGGACTTCCGCACCGGCCGCAAGGCCACGATGACGGCGCTGCCGATCGCCGCCGGGGTCGGCGCCGTGGCGGGAGGAGTGGCCGCCGGCCTGGCCCTGCGCCGCCTCTACCGCTCCTCCCGCTGACCCCGCGCGCTCGCCGGTCCGTCAGCGGAAGCGGGCGAAGAGCCGGTCGGCGTCCGGTTGCCGCCAGGCCACCAGTCTCGGGTCCTTCGGGTGGGGGCGCCAGGGGACCGTCACGAGGCTGACCTTGCTTCCCCGCACCGCGGCGGCGAGCTCGATCAGCGTGTCCATGTTCAGCCCCGCGTCCGTCCTGACCGCCCGCGACGCCGCCGTCACGAACTCCCGCAGCCGGTCCGGGTCGCCCAGCTCGCTCTTCGCCTTCTTCAGCATGGCCATCGCCACCGCGTGCTGGCGCTTGATGCGCGCGATGTCGGAGCCGTCGCCGACGTGACGCAGCCGCATGTAGCCGACGGCCTGCTCGCCGTCGAGCTCTTGCCGGCCCGCGGGCAGGCGCAGCTTGGCCGCGCGGTCGTCCACCGCCTGCGGCAGCTTGACCTCGACGCCGCCGAGCGCGTCCACCAGGGCGGCGAACCCGGAGAAGTCCACCTCGACCGTGTGGTCGACGCGCACCTCGGTCAGCGACTCGACGGTCTTGACCGCGCACGCCATCCCGCCGGTGTCGTAGGCGGAGTTGATCAATCCCTCCCGCGCCGGCTTGCCGCCGCACGACGGGATCTTCACCAGCGAGTCGCGGGGGATGCTGAGGACCGTGACCTTCTCGCGGTCGGCGGTCAGGTGGACGAGCATCATCGCGTCGGTACGCGCGCCATTGCGAAAGCGTTCGGTGCCCACCTGGCTGTCGGTGCCGACCAGCAGCACGTTGAGCGCGCCGGTCACCTTCGCCCCGAGCGGACCCGTGGCGACGCCCGCCGTGTTCTGGCCGCCGACCAGCAGCGCCGGCACGGCCACGGCCAGCGCGGTGGCGACCGCGACCAGCCCGGCCGTCATCCAGCCGAGCCTGCGCCGCCCCGGCCCGCGGGTCCCGGACCGCAGCAGGCGGTCACGCTGGCGGACCAGCGTGGGAGGCGGCTCGTGCTCCAGTTGCCGGCCGAAGTCACGCAGCAGCTTCAGATCGTCCATCGTCACTCCTCCCCCAGCAGCGGATTGGTGTCGCCGAGCGCCGCGCGTACCTTCCGCCTGCCCCGGTTGAGGCGGGAGCGCACGGTCCCGATCGGGATGCCGAGCGCCCGCGCGGCCTCCTCGTACGTGAGATCGCCCCAGGCGATGAGCAGCAGGACGTCGCGGTCCTTGGCGGGCAGCGCGGCCAGCGCGCTGGCGAGGCCGGGACCGGCCGCCTGCGCGCTCACGCCGGCGGCCACCCGGTCGGCGGGCGACTCCACGTCCCGGTCGGCGGCGACGCGCATCAGCGCGCGGTAGCGGGCGGCCTCGGTGCGGCGATGCCGGGAGATGAGCTTGGTGAGGATGCCGAACAGCCACGGCCTGGCGTCGGGGCAGCTCAGGTCGTAGCTGGTGCGGCGGGAGAAGGCCACCAGGAACGTCTCCCCGACGACGTCCTCGGCGGGCTCGGGGCCCAGACGCCGGGAGGCGTACCGGTAGAGCATGGCGGAGTAGCGGTCGAACAGGTTCGCGAACGCTTCGGGTTCGGTCAGCGAAGCGTTGATCAGTTCGGCGTCCGCACCCCTGGCGACGGCGGGTTGTGTGATCATCTCCGCCCTTCTGCGCGGGAATCGGTCGAAGATATCTCGCCACAACCCGCCGCCGGGGTTCACGCGGGCGGCTTACAGCTCCTTGAGGAAGCCGCCGTCCACGGCGAAGTCGGCGCCCGTGGTGCTGGCCGAGCGCGGCGAGGCGAGCAGCGCCACCGCGTCGGCGATCTCCTGCGGGTGCACCAGACGGCCGGTGACCAGGCGCATCATCTCGGGGGCCGCCTTGGTGATCACACTGCCCTTGTCGGCGCCGACGAACCCGGCGATGACGTCGGCGGCTCCGCCGTCCTTGGTCCACCAGTCGGTCAGCACCGGGCCGGGCGAGACGGTGTTGACCCGGATGCCGCGCGGGCCGTACTCCTCGGACAGGGCCTTGCTGATGTGGTTCATGGCGGACTTGGCGGCGCCGTAGTCGACGTTCATCGCGCCGGGCTGCCGGGCCGAGCCGGAGGAGACGTTGACGATGGCGCCGCCACCGCGCTCCAGCATGACGGGCAGCGTGGCGCGGATCAGGCGCACCACGGCGAACAGGTTGAACTCGAACATCGCCTGCCAGTCGCCGTCGTCCGGCGTCAGGAAGCCGACGCGCGGCAGCGTCACGCCGGGGGGCGGCCCGCCCGCGTTGTTGACCAGGATGTCCACGCCCCCGAACGCCTCCACGGCCCGGGCGACGATCTCGGCGGGGGCCGCCGGGTCCATCAGGTCCACGGGCACGTGCAGCGCCTGCTCGGGCAGGTCGTCGCCGCGGGTGCGGGAGACGGCCACGACGTGGACGCCCTCCTCGGCCAGGGTGCGGGTGACGGCCAGGCCGATCCCCTTGGAGGCGCCGGTGACGACCGCGACGCGGCCGGAAAGCTGCAGATTCATGACATGTCCCTTTCGGTGTTCTCTATCGGTCGTAAGAACACCGGCCGGACCGGAGCGGTTGCACTCTCTAGAGGAACGGCGGGAACGCGTGGCCGCGACGCAGCCTGAGCTGGTCGAGCAGCTGCTGGATGACCTCGCGGACGTGGTCGGTCAGGTTGAAGACGAGCATCGGGTCGTCGGCCGCGCCCGGCTCGTACTCGTCGGTCCGGATCGGCTCGCCGAACTCGATCATCCACTTCGACGGCAGCGGCACCAGCCCGAGCGGCCCGAGCAGCGGGAAGAACGGCGTGATCGGCAGGTAGGGCAGCCCGAGCAGCCGGGCCAGCGAGGGCAGGTCGCCGATCTTCGGGTAGATCTCCTCCGAGCCCACGATCGCGGTCGGCACGATCGGCACCCCGGCGCGGATGGCCGAGGCGACGAAGCCGCCACGGCCGAACCGCTGCAGCTTGTAGCGCTCGGAGAACGGTTTGCCGACGCCCTTGAAGCCTTCGGGGAACACCCCGACCAGCTCGCCCTTGCGCAGCAGCCGGTCGGCGTCCTCGGGGCAGGCCAGCGTGTGGCCGGTCTTGCGTGACAGGTGGCCGAGCACCGGGAGCTGGTAGACCAGGTCGGCGCCGAGCAGGCGCAGCGCCCGGCCCGCCTCGTCGTGCAGCGCCACCTGCATCATGAGCGCATCGACGGGCAGCGTGCCGGCGTGGTTGGCGACGACGAGCGCGCCGCCCTCGTCGGGGATGTGCTTGAGCTCGGCGGTCTCGACCCGGAACCAGTGGCGGTAGAGCGGCCGCAGCAGCTCCAGCAGCACCTTGTCGGTCAGCTCGGCGTCGTAGCCGAACTCGTCGACCTCGTAGTCGCCGGTGAGCCGCCTGCGCAGGAAGGCCAGCAGCTCGGCCGTCCGGTCGGCCGTGCCGTCCGCTACGGGGTCGGCCGTCACAGGCGCGCACCTCCCACGAGCGGGTGCAGCTCGCGCGAGCGCAGGAAGTCGTCGAACGCCGCCCCGGTGCTGAACTTGGGCTTCCAGCCCAGCTCGGCCTCCAGCTCGGCGGTGTCGACGGCCCGGCCGTGGCTCATCAGCCGCAGCTGCTCGGGCGAGTAGTCGACCAGCCCGGCGCGGCGCACGGCGGTGCCGAGGAGCCGGAAGGCGGGCGAGGGCAGGGGCAGCGACAGCCGCCCGGCCCGGCGCACGCACTGCGACAGCAGCAGCACGCCGGCCCCGGCCACGTTGTACGTGCCGGGGTGGTCCTCGGTCGCCATCCGGCGCAGCACCTCGACCGCGTCGTCCTCGTGGACGAACTGCAGCCTCGGGTCGAAGCCGAACACGGTCGGCAGCACCGGCTGGGTGAAGTAACGGGTGAGCGGCGAGTCGACGCCCGGCCCGAGAAAGTTGGCGAAACGCAGCAGCGACACGGTGACGTCGGGCCGGCGGCGCGCGAAACCGCGCACGTAGCCCTCGACCTCCACCGCGTCCTTGGCGTAACCGTGGCTGGGGCCGTCGTGCGGCTCCAGGTCCTCGGTGAAGACCGCCGGGTCCCTGGGCGAGGAACCGTAGACGGCGGTGGTGGAACGGACGACCACGCGGCGCACCGTCGCCGACCGCTGGCAGGCGCCGAGCAACTGCATGGTGCCGATGACGTTGTGCTCTTTCATGGCCGCCCGGCCGGTGCTCCGCGAGGGAGCGCTCACCAGGCTCATGTGCACGACGGTGTCGATGTCGGCGGCCGCGATCACCTGAGCGATGTCAGGGCTGCGCAGATCGACCCGTACGTACTCGATCCGGCCGGCCGTGCCGTCGTCCCGGTTGCCCGGGAGAGGCGACAGCCCATCGGACGCAACATCGGACCCTGCGTCGGACACAGAATCGGGTCCTGCATCGGACACAGCGTCCACTCCGATGACGCGGCTGATGTCCGGGTCGGCCGCGAGAACACTCGCCACCCGGGCGCCGATGTGGCGCGAGACCCCGGTGACGAGCACGGTGTGGGTCATCAGCGCCTCGCAGCTGCGTCGTCTTACTTCTTGTTACGCCGCTGGATGCGCGTCTTCTTGAGCAGCTTGCGGTGCTTCTTCTTGGCCATCCGCTTGCGGCGCTTCTTGATCACAGAGCCCACGGGACCCCCAGGTACTGATAGCAAGTCTGAATCGATGTGCGAGCGCACACCGGGTGACAGACTACCGGCGATCGGCGGTGGATCGCCCCTCGGGGTGAGGGCCCGGCACCGCAATCGGCGACCGGGCCTCTCCCGCGACCGTATTCACGGCGCGCCCGGCGCGCCGCTACGCCTGTCTCACCCTGCTTCGATGTAGGCTTCGCGAAGATAATCGTGCACCGCCTGCTCGGGCACTCTGAACGAGCGGCCGACCCGGATGGCCGGCAACTCGCCAGAGTGCACCAGCCGGTAGACGGTCATCTTCGACACTCGCATGACCGTGGCCACCTCGGCCACCGTCAGGAACTTCACCTCGCTGAGAGGTCTTTCGCCTGCAGCCATCGGACGCCTCTTCCGCACGTGTTTCCGGGTTATCCCCACTGGTGCCATTGCTCACGCACGTGTACTGCCGTCAGCGTAAGTCGGGACTCCGAGCGCGCAAACCCCCTAGTTTCTCAGTCCCCGCAGCCGCCTGTCAGCCGAACCCGCAAAGCCGCTGGCCAGACATCGCACCGAGCACCTCAATCGGACGTTGGAACTGTCCAATTTGTCACCTATAAGAGTCGCCCGGGCTCCATCAAAAGTTGGCAAAGGGACGGCGAGCCTCTGGGAATGCAGGCGCGAAAAGACGGTATGGGGATGACCGATTTCAACTCATAGGGCTCGTGAGACTCGAGTGACGAGTCGTTCGGTCAACGGCGCGTAGTAGCGCGGTAGCACATTGTCGTCAAGCGGCACCACCACATCGATCTTGCCCTCGGCCTCTCCGACGAAGAGCCCGGGATCGTTGCTGTCGGCGAAAGCCACAGTGGGCACTCCCGCCTCTCCCGCTGCCCCTGCCCACCCGTGGTCGGCGATAACCAGGTCGGGCCGGTCCTCGCCCAGCTCGGCCAGCATGTGCTCCATCGGCGCGGCGTCGTGGGTGTGGACGAACGCGCCCTTGTCGTCGAGCATCGCCACGTCGCCGAGATAGCGGATGCGGCGCGGACGCCCGAACCCGGAGCCGGAGTAAGCCCAGCCCTCGGCGGGCGACAGCAGCACGGCCCCGCGCTCGGCGGCGAGCCTGGCCAGCGGCAGGTGGACGGCGAGCAGGCCGGTCGGGTGGCCGGTGGCGAACAGCACGCGCGGGCTCTCCTGCGACAGCGCCGCAGCGATGCGGTCGGCCATGGCGTCGAGCGCGTCGATGGTCCGCTCGGGGTCGATGGTGTCCTGCCCCCAGCGGTGGCCCGGGTCGGCGACCACGCCCGCGGCCTTGGCCATCAGGGCCAGCACGTCGCGGTAGGTCCACGGCTGGTCGAACGTCAGCCCCAGCATGTAGTAGGGATCACGGTTGGCCAGCGAGCTGTAGTGATCCAGGTTGTTCTCGCGCGGGGTCGCGACGTCGCCGGCGATGCGGCTCATGATCAGGTGCTCGCGGAGTTCGTCGCGGGTCAGCACTGCGTGTCCTTAGGGCATCGGGTCGAGGCCGTGCAGGGGGAACACCGCGTGCCGGGTCGCCATGACCGCACGGTCGATGGGGTCCGCTGGGTCATAACCATGTGAGATGTCCTGAAATTCCGGGTCTCGGCCGTCTGTCATGGTGAGCGGGGCCGTCTCGCCTGTACGTTCCCGTACCAGCCGTTGCCAGGCCTCGCCCGTCGGGGTGGAGGGGGCGAGCGGGTGGCCCGACAGCTCCGCGATCAGGTGGGTCCACGCCCGGGGCACCACCTGGACCAGCTCGTAGCCGCCCCCGCCGGTGGCGATCCAGCGCCCGCCGGCGGTCTCGTGCGCCAGCCGGTGCAGGGCAGCGTAGGCGGTCCGCTGGCCGTCGAGGCTGAGCATCAGGTGGGCGAGCGGGTCGAGCGCGTGGCTGTCGCAGCCGTGCTGGGTCACCAGGACCTCCGGCGCGAACTCGCGCAGCAGCGGCGGCACCACCGCGTGGAAGGCCCGCAGCCAGCCGGAGTCACCGCACCCGGCGGGCAGCGCCACGTTGACCGCGGTGCCCTCGGCGCCTGTCTCCCCCGGCCTGCCGGTGCCGGGGAACAGCGTCAGCGGGCTCTCGTGCAGGCTGATCGTCAGCACCCGCGGGTCGTCGTAGAAGGCCGCCTGCACCCCGTCGCCGTGGTGCACGTCGACGTCCACGTACGCGACCCGCCTGGCGCCCTGGCGCAGCAGCCAGGCGATGGCCAGCGCCGGGTCGTTGTAGACGCAGAAGCCGCTGGCCGAGGCCGCCATCGCGTGGTGCAGCCCGCCCGCGACGTTGACCGCGTGCTCCGCCTCGCCCTCCCAGACCGCGCGGGCGGCGGCCAGCGACGCGCCCGCGATCAGCGCGGACGCCTCGTGCACGCCCGCGAACGCCGGGTTGTCGCTGCTGCCCAGCCCTGCCGACAGGTCGGGGGCCCCGGTCGCGGAGACGCGCTTGACCGCCTCGACGTAACCGGGGTCGTGCACCATCGCCAGCTCGGCGTCCGTGGCCGGGTCGCAGCCCGCCAGGTCCACCTTGTCGAGCACCCCGAGCGCCCTGGCCAGCTCCATCGTGAGCGCCACCCGGACGGGAGCCAGCGGATGGCCGGGGCCGAAGTCGTAGGAGGTGAGGGCGTCGTCCCAGATGACCCGTGCCGACTGGCTCATGCATGCTCCCGTTTCCCGCGCCTTGAGGTGACGTTACCGCAGCGTCAACGGCACCGGTCCAGCCGGATCGCCCGGTCGCACGGGAGTTTCGTGACGTAATCTCGATCCCATGCGCATCGTGCGACGCGTCAAGGCCGCATGGCGGTTCTTCCGGCGTCCGCGGGTCTTCGACATCACGCTCGTGATCGCGCTCCTCCTCCCGGGGATCATCGGCGGGCTGGCCGTCCTGTCCCAGGGCCGGCCGATGTCCTTCAGCGTGCACTACCTGCTGACCGTGCCGCCGCTGCTGATGCGGCGCAACCGGCCGGTGCTGACGGCGGCGCTGATCACGGCGCTCGACGTGGTCGCCGTCTCCGCCGACATCGTCTCCCCCGGCAGCCCGGTCACCATGATCGCCGCCTACAGCCTGGGCCGCTACGCCTCCGGCCGCACGGTCTGGATCACCGCCGGGCTGATCTCCCTCCTCTACGGGACCGCGAACGAGCTCGCCACCCGCTTCCAGCCCGGCCCGCAGCCCGAGGGCGCGTGGCTGACCGGCCTGACCCTCATCGCCATCCCCGTCGTGCTGGGCCAGTTCAACCGCGTACGGGCCGAGCTGCGCGAGCGCGGCAAGCGGGAGGCCGCCGAGAGCGCGGTGCGGGCCGAGCGGCGGCGGATCGCCCGCGAGCTGCACGACGTCGTCTCCCACCACCTGAGCGTCATCAACGCGCTGGTCGGCGGGGCGCGGGCGACGCTCGCGCCGGGCCAGGAGGTGACCCGCGAGGCGCTGTCGGGGGCCGAGCAGAGCGCCCGCCAGGCGCTGTCGGAGATGCGCGAGCTGCTCGACGTGCTGCGGGCCGACGACGGCGGCGGCTCCGACGCCGCGACCGGGGTGGGCGCGTCCCGGCTGCCCGCGCTGGTCGAGGAGGTCAGGAGCGCCGGGCTGCCCGCGAGCCTGGTCGTGACCGGCGAGCCGGTCCCGCTGCCCACGACCGTCGACCACGCCGTCTACCGGATCGTCCAGGAGGCGCTGACCAACACCCGCAAGCACGCCGAAGGCGCGCGGGCCAGCGTCCGCCTGGTCTACGATCCGGGTGCCATCGAGGTCGAGGTGCTCGACGACGGCGCCCCCAAACACCCCGCGACGGCGGGGTTCGGGCTGGGCGGGATGGCCGAGCGCGTCGCCCTCTGCGGCGGGCAGTTATCGACCGGTCCCCGGCTGGAAGGCGGTTTCCGCGTGCACGCGCGCATCCCCCTGGAGAAGACGTGATCTCGGTGTTGCTGGTGGACGACCACGCGCTGGTCCGCAAGGGCTTCCGGCTGATGCTCGACGCCCAGCCCGACCTGACGGTCGTGGGCGAGGCCGCCGACGGTGACGAGGCGGTCGACCTCGCCACCCGGCTCAGGCCCGACGTGGTGCTGATGGACCTGCACATGCCCGGCCTCGACGGGGTGCGCGCCACCGAGCGGATCACCGGCGGCGTGCCGGGCGTGCGGGTGCTCGCGCTGAGCACGTTCGACCTGGACGAGAACGTGGTGGCGGCGCTGCGGGCGGGCGCCGACGGGTTCCTGCCCAAGGACGTCTCCCCCGAGGAGCTGGTCGAGGGCGTACGGATCGTGCACCGGGGCGAGGCGGCCGTGGCCCCCCGGCTGCTCACCCGCCTGATCGGCGCCTACGTGCGCGCGCCCCGGCCGCAGCGGCACACGGCGCCCCTGCACCGGGCCGGGCTGACCGGCCTGACCGACCGCGAACGGCAGATCCTGGTGCTGATCGCGCGCGGCAGGTCCAACGCGGAGATCGCCGCCGAGCTGGGCGTGTCCGCCTCGACGGTGAAGAACCACGTGACGAGCGTGTTCGCCAAGATCGGGGTCAGGGACCGGGCCCAGGCGGTGATCGCGGCCTACGAGGCGGGGCTGATCAACCCAGGAGAGTAGGACCACGCTCCTACCGGCCCGCCCGCAGGACTGTCCCGCAGCAGGAAGATTCGCCCCGCGCCGCCGATCATCCTGAACATATGACCGCGATTCGGGCAACGAACCTGAGCAAGCATTACGGGAAGACCGCGGCCGTGACCGACCTGTCCTTCGACGTCGAGCCCGGCCAGGTGACCGGCTTCCTCGGCCCGAACGGCGCCGGGAAGTCGACCACCATGCGCATGATCCTCGGGCTCGACCGCCCCACCGGCGGCGGCGTGCTCGTGGACGGCAAGCCGTACGGGGAGCTCAGGCACCCGCTGCGCAAGGTGGGCGCGCTGCTGGACGCCAAGGCGGTGCACGGCGGGCGCAGCGCCCGCAACCACCTGCTGGCCATCGCGCAGAGCAACGCGATCCCGGCCGCCCGGGTCGAGGAGGTGCTGGAGCTGGTCGGCCTGAGCACAGTGGCCAAACGGCGCATCGGCGGCTTCTCGCTCGGCATGTCGCAGCGCCTCGGCATCGCCGCCGCGCTGCTCGGCGACCCGGAGATCCTGCTGTTCGACGAGCCGGTCAACGGCCTGGACCCGGACGGCATCCTGTGGATCCGCACGCTGATGCGCAAGCTGGCCGCCGACGGGCGCGCGGTGTTCGTCTCCAGCCACCTGATGAGCGAGATGGCGCAGACCGCCGACCACCTGGTGGTGATCGGCAAGGGCCGGCTGATCGCCGACACGAGCGTGCAGGAGTTCATCGGCCGCAGCTCCCAGGGGTACGTGCGCGTACGGTCGCCGCGCCTGGCCGAGGTCGCCGAGCTGATCAAGGGCGCCGAGCTGCACCCGGACCACCTGCGGGTGACCGGGATGGAGCCGCTGGAGATCGGCACCGCGACCGCGCGGGCCGGACTGCCGCTGGAGGAGCTGACGTTCGTGCGGCCCTCGCTGGAGGCCGCGTACATGGAGCTGACCAAGGACAGCCTGGAGTTCTCGTCATGATGGACGTCATCCGGTCCGAATGGACCAAGATCCGCTCGGTGCGCTCCACGATGTGGACGCTGGCCTGCGCCGGGCTGCTGCTGATCGGGTTCAGCATCCTGCTGACCGTGTCGATCGCCAACTCGGCGGGCGAGCCGCCCACGGGGATCGAGGCCGCCAGGGTCACCCTGTCGGGCACGCTGTTCGCGCAGCTCGCGCTCGCCACGTTCGGGGTGCTGGTGATCTCGAGCGAGTATCGGACGGGGTCCATCAGGACGACGTTCATGGCCGTGCCGCAGCGGCTGCGGGTGCTGTCGGCCAAGATCGTCGTGTTCACCGTCGTGACGCTGGTGGTCTCGGCGGTCTCCGCCCTGGCGGCGTTCCTGGTGGGCGGACCGCTCATCCTCGGGACGGCGGCGCTCGGCGACCCGGGCGTCGCGCAGGTGGTGATCGGCACCTCGCTCTATCTGACCGCGAGCGGGCTGTTCGGGCTGGCCCTGGGCGCGCTGATCCGGCACACGCCGGGCGCGGTCGTGTCGGTGATCGCGCTGATCCTGGTGCTGCCGCAGGTCACCTCAATGCTGCCGGGAGAGCTGGGCCGGACCGTGCACCACCACTTCACCTCCAACGCCGGCCTGCAGGTGATAGCGCCGAACCCGGACAACCCGCTGGGCCCGTGGTCCGGCTACGGCGTCTATCTCGCCTGGATCGCGGTCACGCTGGTCCTGGCGGCCGTGCTGATGCGGCGGCGCGACGCCTGACCCCATGACTCGCCGGCTGGGGACGACCGTGTCGAGGCGGTCTCCTCAGCCGGCGGCGAGCTCGCGGCCCCGGTCGCGGGCCGCCTCGATCGCGGCCAGGAAGGCGGCGCGCACGCTGTGGCGCTCCAGCTCGGCGATGGCGGCGATCGTGGTGCCGCCCGGCGAGGTCACCGCCTCGCGCAGGATCACGGGGTGCTCGCCCGAGTCGCGCAGCATGACGGCCGCCCCGACGATCGACTGGGTGACCATGTCGAGCGCGGCGGCGCGCGGCATGCCGAGCAGGATGCCCGCGTCGACCATGGCCTCGACCAGGTAGAAGAAGTAGGCGGGCCCGCTGCCCGACAGCGCGGTCGCGGCGTCCTGCTGCGACTCGGGGATGCGCAGCACCTTGCCGACCGGCCTGAGCAGGTCCTCGGTGAGCCTGAGGTGCTCCTCGCCGGCGTGGGACCCGGCCGAGATCACGCTCATCGCCTCGTCGAAGCGGATGGGCGTGTTGGACATGACCCGGACCACCGGCGCGTCGACGCCGAGGCGCTGCTCGACGAAGGCCGTGGTGATGCCGGCTGCGGCGGTGATGACCAGCCGGTCGGCGGGCACGCAGGGGGCGATCTCGGCCAGCAGCGCCGCCATGTCCTGCGGCTTGACCGCGAGGATGAGCGTGTCGGCGGACTTGGCGGCCTCGGTGTTGGACACCGTGCGGACCCCGTAGGTCTCGCGCAGCGCCTGGGCGCGCTCGGCGCGGCGCGCGGTGGCCAGCACGTCGCCGGGCTTGAAGCCCGCCCGCAGCAGCCCGGACAGCAGCGCCTCGCCCATCTTGCCGGTGCCGAGAATCGCAATCATGTGCGCAGCCTACCGGCGGCTATCGGCGTGACAGCAGCGTGCGCGCGAAGAAGGCGGGGCGCTCGGCGAGGCGGCGCATCAGGTAGGGATACCAGCCGGCGCCGTAGGGGACGTGGACGCGCACCCGCGCGCCCTGCCCGGCCAGGCGCCGCTGCTCGTCGGGGCGGACCCCGTACAGCATCTGGTATTCGAACCCGGCGGGTTCGAGCCCTTCGAGGACGGCCAGGGCGGCCGTGACGCGCAGCAGCCGGGGGTCGTGGGTGGCGATCATCGGGTAGCCGGCGCCGGACATCAGCACCCGCAGGCAGCGCGCGAAGGCGCGGTCGACCTCGGCGGGCGCGGTGCGGGGGCCCTTGACGAGCCGGACGCGGGCGCCGTCGAGGCGGGCGCAGCGCTCGGCGGAGCCGGGCTCGCCGGCGCGCACCACGACGCCCACGGCGGGGTGCTCCTTGCGCAGGGTGGCGTGGATGGAGTGCAGGCCGGTGGCGGCGCCGGGCCCGCTCGCGTCGAGCGTGAGCGTGACGCCGCGCTCGGCGGCGCTCTCGCAGAGGGTGGCCGCGTTGTCGAGCGCGAGCTGCTCCGACAGGCGCAGCCCGAGCGCGGTGAGGTCGACCGACACGTCGGCGTCGGGGGGCAGGCTCTCGACGAGCCGCTGGTGCGCCAGGACGTTGCCCTCGGCCTCGGCCCGGTCGCCGGCCTCGGCGACGAGGCTGCCGACGGTGACGAGCAGGCCCCTGCGGGTCAGCTCCGTCACGGCGGCCCCGACGTCGTCGGCGACGTAACGCCTGACCATGGTGCCGGTGAGCGGCGAGGCGGACACGACGCGCTCGGCGCGGTCGCTCCGGGATGCGGCGAGCAGGGCCTGACGAAGCACGCCACAACCCTAGCTTCGCCGACGCTGAACCGGTGGCCGATCTGATCCGTCGTAGAGGTATGCGCACTGTGACGACGACTCTCGTGGCCGGATGCCTGCTGCTCGCGACCGGGTGCGGCTCGGCCACGCCGCAGGAGCGGCCGCTGTCCAAGGCGCCCGGCGCGCCCGTGACCAGCGCCTCGGTGGCCACGACCACGCCGCCCGACGCCAAGCCCAAGCCGGTCAAGCCGACCGGTGACGCGCTCAACACGCGCAAGGTCCGCTGGACGAAGGCCAAGGCGGTGTCCAAGGGCCACAAGGTGCAGCTCAGGTGGTGGTCGGGCGTGGAGCCCTGCACGGTCCTGGACCGCGTCAAGGTCAAGGAGACGAGGAAGCGGGTCACGATCACGCTGTACGAGGGCACCTCGCCCAAGGCGAAGGGCGTGTCCTGCATCATGATGGCCGTGGAGAAGACGACCACGGTCAAGCTCAAGGCCCCGGTCGGCAAGCGGAAGATCGTGGACGGCGCCAAATCCTGACATGTCCACATGCGGACAACCCCAGTGACATTTGATCGATTTGTTGCGATACATCGATCAAGGCACCTAAGGCGCGGGGGCGCCCCGGTGAAGGTGTGCGTGACTGGGGGAACCCGTGAAGCGGCTCGTTCGTGCCCTGCTGCCCGTCATCCTCATGACCACCGGACTGATCGGGCTGGCCGCGCCGCCCGCGCAGGCCCTGCCGGAACGCTTCGAGAAACAGACGATCTTCAGCGGGCTGACCAGCCCCACCAACGTCGAGTTCGCCGCTGACGGGCGGGTGTTCGTGGCCGAGAAGGGCGGCTACGTCAAGGTCTTCGACTCGCTCACGGACACCACGCCCACCGTCTACGCCGACCTGCGCACCAAGGTGCACGACTTCTGGGACCGCGGCCTGCTCGGCCTGGCCCTGCACCCGGACTTCCCGCAGGACCCCCGCGTGTACGTGCTCTACTCCTACGACGCCGAGCCCGGGGGCGGCGCGCCGCGCTGGGGCCAGGCGAACGACGACTTCGACGAGTGCCCCTCGCCGCCCGGCCCGACCGGGGACGGCTGCCGCATCACCGGCCGCCTGTCGGTCATCTCCCCCACCGGCGCCGAGACGCCCCTGATCACCGACTGGTGCCAGCAGTACCCCAGCCACTCCATCGGCGACCTGCAGTTCGGCCCCGACGGCATGCTCTACGCCTCGGCGGGCGACGGGGCCAGCTTCCAGTTCGCCGACTACGGGCAGGACAACCTGCCGGGTTCGGACGTCGTACCGGACAACCCGTGCGGCGACCCGCCGACGGCGGTGGGCACCTCGCCCACCCCGCCCGCGGCCGAGGGCGGCGCGCTGCGCGCCCAGGACGTGCGCACCGGCGGCGACCCGGCCACGCTGGCCGGCAGCATCATCCGCATCGACCCCGACACCGGCGCCGCCGCCCCCGGCAACCCGAACGCCGGCGCCGCCGACCCGAACGTGGCCAGGATCGTCGCCCACGGCCTGCGCAACCCGTTCCGCATCACCAACCGGCCGGGCACCGGCGAGATCTGGGCGGGCGAGGTCGGCTGGGGCTCCTTCGAGGAGATCAACCGCGTGGCCGACCCCACGGGCGGCGTGGCCAACTTCGGCTGGCCCTGCTACGAGGGCGCGCCCCGCGAGGACGGCTACGACGCGCTCAACCTGACCCTGTGCGAGAACCTGTACGCCGAGGGCGCGGCGGCCCACACCAAGCCGCACTTCGCCTGGAACCACGGCCAGCGCCTCTACCCGGGCGACCCGTGCGCCCCCGGCGGCCAGTCGTCCTCCAGCGGCGTCGCCTTCTACCCGGGCGGGCCCTACCCGCAGGCGTACGACGGCGCGCTGTTCTTCTCCGACTACAGCCGCAGGTGCGTCTGGGTGATGACCGAGGGCGCGAACGGGCTGCCGGACCCGGCGACGGTGACCGCGTTCGACACCGGGATCGGCACGGTCGAGCTGGAGAGCGGGCCGAACGGCGACCTGTTCGCCGTCGACCACGACGGCGGCGCGGTCGTACGCTACATCTACGACAACGCCCCGCCCACCGCGGTGATCGACGCGACGCCCACCTCCGGCGCGGCCCCGCTGGCCGTGACGTTCTCCGGCACGGGCTCCAGCGACGCCGACGGCGACCCGCTCACCTACGCGTGGGACCTCGACGGCGACGGCGAACTGGACGACTCGACCTCCGCCACCCCGTCCCGCACCTACGCGCAGAACGGGTCCTACCAGGTCAGGTTACGGGTGAACGACGGCAAGGGCGGGCAGGGCGACGCCACCGTCACCATCAACGTCGGCAACAGCGCGCCCACGGCCGCCATCACCACCCCGGCGGCCACCACGACCTGGGCGGTCGGCGACACGATCGGCTTCTCGGGCGCCGGGACCGACGCCGAGGACGGCGCGATCCCCGGCTCCCGCATGACCTGGACGCTGATCATGCACCACTGCCCCGGCGCCTGCCACGAGCACGAGATCACCCGCTACACCGGCGCGTCCGGCTCCTTCCAGGCCCCCGATCACGAGTATCCGTCGCACCTGGAGCTGCGGCTCACCGTCGAGGACGGGCACGGCCTGACCGACACCGCGAGCGTCCTGCTCCAGCCCAGGACCGTCGAGCTGACCTTCAGGACGGACCCGCCGGGGCTGCGGCTCGGGTTCAACCAGGAGCAGACGATCGCGCCGTTCACCCGGACCGTGATCGCCGGGTCCAGCAACTCCGTCACCGCGCCGTCGCCGCAGGGCGACCAGGTGTTCGACGCCTGGTCCGACGGCGGCGCGGCCACGCACAACATCACCGCCCCGGCGTCGGCGGCCACCTACACGGCGACGTTCGAGACCTCGCACTCCCCGGCGGGCCTGGTGGCCGCGTACGCGATGAACGAGGGCTCGGGCACCGCCGTCGGCGACGCCTCCCCGGCCGGCAACCCCGGCACGGCGGCGAACACGACCTGGGCGGCGACCGGCAAGTTCGGCAAGGCGCTGGCCTTCGACGGCTCGTCGAGCTGGGTCACGGTCGCCGACTCGGCCAGCCTGCGCCTGACCACCGGCATGACGCTGGAAGCGTGGATCAGGCCGGAGACGGTGACGAGCTGGCGCACGGTGATCATGAAGCAGTACGGGACCGATTTGGCCTACACGCTGTCGGCGGGCAGCTACACCGACCGGCCGCACGCCGTCATCCACACCACCGGCGAGGTCGGCGCGGGCGGCACGGCCTCGCTGCCGCTGAACACCTGGAGCCATCTGGCCGCCACCTACGACGGGGCCACGCTGCGGCTGTACGTCAACGGCACGCAGGTCGCCGAGCGCGCCGCGGGCGGCCCGATCCGCACCGACGGCGGCGTGCTGCGCATCGGCGGCAACAGCCTGTGGGGCGAGTTCTTCGACGGCCTCATCGACGAGGTGAGGATCTACGACCGGGCGCTCACCCCGGCCCAGATCCAGCTCGACATGACCACCCCGATCGGCGCCGCGCCCGAGCCGGACACCACGCCGCCGAGCACCCCCGGCTCCCTCGCCGCCACCGGCGGACCCGGCCACGCCCAGCTCGCCTGGACCGCGTCCACGGATGACAGGGGCGTGGAGGGCTACACCGTCCACCGTTCCGCCACCTCCGGCTTCACCCCGTCGGGGGCCAACCAGGTCGGCTCGTCGCAGACCACCGCGTTCACCGACCCGGGGCTGGCCGAGGGCACGTACTACTACCGCGTGGTGGCCTTCGACGCGGCGGGCAACACCAGCACGCCGTCCGCCGAGGACGCGGCCGCCGTCACCGCGCCGCCCAGCAGCCAGGGCCTGGTGGCGGCGCTCGGCATGAACGAGGGCGCCGGGACCACCACGGCCGACTCCTCCGGCCTGGGCAACGCCGGCACGCTGAAGGACGCCGCCTGGACGGCCTCCGGCAGGTACGGCCAGGCGCTGTCGTTCAACGGCTCGTCGAGCTGGGTCACGGTCGCCGACTCGGCCGGCCTGCGCCTCACCACCGGCATGACGCTGGAAGCCTGGGTCAGGCCGTCGACCGTGACGAGCTGGCGTACGGTGATCATGAAGGAGTACGCGGGCGACCTGGCGTACGTCCTGTCGGCCGGGAGCTACACCGACCGGCCGCACGCCGTCATCCACACCACCGGCGAGGTGGGCGCGGGCGGCACGGTCTCGCTGCCGCTGAACACCTGGAGCCACCTGGCCGCCACCTACGACGGCGCCACGCTGCGGCTGTACGTCAACGGCACGCAGGTGAGCCAGCAGGCCGCCGGAGGGCCGATCCGCACCGACGGAGGAGCCCTGCGCATCGGCGGCAACAGCCTGTGGGGCGAGCACTTCGACGGCCTGATCGACGAGGTTCGCGTCTACAGCGAGCCCCTGACCGCCGCCCGGATCCAGTCGGACATGAACACGCCCGTCTGAGCCCTCGAGCCGTCTCCCGGGAGTCCCCTCCTCGCCCCCTCTCCCGGGAGACTCGGGGGCTTTTTCGCGCACCCGGGGTTGAGCCGAGTAGGCTCAAGTCGTTTGACAAAGACGGCACACATTCGTAGGTTGAGTCCAACCAACTCAACTTTGACCACAAGGACGTACTCATGGCACGTGCGGTAGGTATCGACCTTGGGACGACCAACTCCGTCGTCTCGATCCTCGAGGGCGGTGAGCCCACCGTCATCGCCAACGCGCAGGGCTCGCGGACCACGCCGTCCGTGGTCGCCTTCGCGAAGAACGGCGAGGTCCTGGTCGGCGAGGTCGCCAAGCGACAGGCCGTCACCAACGTGGACCGGACGATCCGCTCGGTCAAGCGCGAGATCGGCACCAACTGGTCCCAGGAGATCGACGGCAAGAAGTTCTCCCCGCAGCAGATCAGCGCCTTCGTGCTGCAGAAGCTCAAGCAGGACGCCGAGGCCTACCTGGGCGAGAAGATCACCGACGCGGTGGTCACCGTCCCGGCCTACTTCAACGACGCCCAGCGCCAGGCCACCAAGGAGGCCGGCACCGTCGCGGGCCTCAACGTGCTGCGCATCATCAACGAGCCGACCGCGGCCGCCCTGGCCTACGGGCTCGACAAGGAGGAGGACCAGACGATCCTGGTCTTCGACCTCGGCGGCGGCACCTTCGACGTGTCCCTGCTCGACGTCGGCCAGGAGGACGGCCACGGCTTCGTCGAGGTCAAGGCCACCTCGGGCGACAACCACCTCGGTGGTGACGACTGGGACCAGCGCGTCGTCGACGAGCTCGTCAAGCGCTTCCAGAACGCCCACGGCGTCGACCTGGCCAAGGACAAGATGGCGCTCCAGCGTCTGCGCGAGGCGGCCGAGAAGGCCAAGATCGAGCTGTCCAGCCAGTCCGAGACCAACATAAACCTGCCCTACATCACCGCCTCCTCCGAGGGCCCGCTGCACCTGGACGAGAAGCTCACCCGCAGCGAGTTCCAGCGGCTGACGGCCGACCTGCTCGAGCGGACCAAGGGCCCGTTCAACCAGGTCATCAAGGACGCCGGCATCAAGGTCTCCGACATCGCCCACGTGGTGCTCGTCGGCGGCTCGACCCGCATGCCCGCCGTCTCCGAGCTCGTCAAGGAGCTGACCGGCGGCAAGGAGCCCAACAAGGGCGTCAACCCGGACGAGGTCGTCGCCATCGGGGCCGCCCTGCAGGCCGGCGTGCTCAAGGGCGAGGTCAAGGACGTCCTGCTGCTCGACGTGACCCCGCTGTCGCTGGGCATCGAGACCAAGGGCGGGATCTTCACCAAGATCATCGAGCGCAACACCACGATCCCGACCAAGCGCTCCGAGGTCTTCACCACGGCCGAGGACAACCAGCCGTCGGTGCAGATCCAGGTCTACCAGGGCGAGCGCGAGATCGCCTCCTACAACAAGAAGCTGGCCACGTTCGAGCTGACCGGCATCGCCCCGGCGCCGCGCGGCATCCCGCAGATCGAGGTCACCTTCGACATCGACGCCAACGGCATCGTCAACGTCTCCGCCAAGGACCTGGGCACGGGCAAGGAGCAGACGATGACGATCACCGGCGGCTCCGCGCTGCCGAAGGACGACATCGAGCGGATGATGCGCGAGGCCGAGTCCTACGCCGAGGAGGACAAGAAGCGCCGCGAGGAGGCCGAGGTCCGCAACAACGCCGACGGACTGGCCTACCAGACGGAGAAGTTCCTCCGCGAGAACGACGACAAGGTCCCCGGCGACATCAAGACCGAGGTCAACGACGCGCTCGCCGAGCTGAAGAAGGCTCTGGAGGGCACCGACACCGACGTCATCCGCACCTCGGCCGAGAAGCTCGCCACGGTCAGCCAGAAGATGGGTTCGGCGATCTACGCCCAGGGCCAGCAGGCCGCCGGCGGCGAGGGCGCCCCGCAGGACGCCTCCGCCCCTGGTCAGGAGCAGAAGGCCGACGAAGACGTCGTCGAGGCCGAGATCGTGGACGACGAGCCGAAGAAGGACAAGTGATCAAGTGATGCCGCCGCGTGACAACGGGCACGATGAGCCGGTGATCCGCGACAATCGCAAGATCGACCCGGAGACCGGGGAGGTGCGGACGCAGGCCGAGGAGAGCGAGGAGGCCGAGCAGCCGCCCGCGCCGGCCGCCGGAAGCGCCGCGGACGGCGCCGTCGACGGCGAGCTGCAGGCGCAGCTCGCCGAGCGGACCGCCGACCTCCAGCGTCTTCAGGCCGAATACACCAACTACCGCCGCCGGGTGGAGCGCGACCGCGTCGCGGTCCGCGAGCTGGCCGTGGCGGGAGTGCTCACCGAGCTGCTGCCCGTGCTCGACGACATCGGCCGGGCCCGCGACCACGGCGAGCTCACCGGAGGCTTCGCGAAGGTGGCAGAGTCTCTGGAATCGGTGCTCACCAAGCTCGGCCTCAGCCCCTACGGCCAGAAGGGCGACCCCTTCGACCCGACGGTGCACGAGGCCCTGATGCACAGCTACTCGCCGGAGGTGACCGAGCCGACCGCCGTCGAGGTGCTGCAGCTCGGCTACCGCATGGGCGAGCGGGTGCTGCGCCCCGCGCGGGTCGCGGTCGCCGAGCCCGGGGACGCCCCCTCGGCGTCCGATGACGAAGACAACTGACGAGGACGAAGGGCGTTAGATGAGCACCAAGGACTACCTGGAGAAGGACTACTACGCCGTCCTTGGTGTGCCCAAGTCCGCCAGCGCCGAAGACATCAAGAAGGCCTATCGCAAGCTGGCCCGCCAGTATCACCCCGACACCAACCAGGGTGACCCGTCCAAGGAGACCAAGTTCAAGGAGGTCTCCGAGGCGTACGACATCCTGTCCGACAGCAAGCGCCGCAAGGAGTACGACGACGCGCGCACGCTGTTCGGGTCGGGGGTGGGCGGCCAGCGCGCGGGCGGCGGCTTCCCGTTCGACTTCGGCGACCTGTTCGGGGGGACGACCGGGCAGCAGCAGCCCGGCCAGGGCGCCGGGGAGCGCTTCAGCGACCTGTTCGGCGGCCTGTTCAACCGGGGCGGCGCGGGCACCCGCAGCACCGGCGCGACCAGGCCGCGGCGTGGGCAGGACATCGAGTCCGAGGTCACGCTCTCGTTCACCGAGGCGGTCGAGGGCACCACGGTCTCGCTCCGGCTGACCAGCTCGGCGGCGTGCACCGGGTGCAGCGGCACGGGGGCCAAGGCCGGCACCACCCCGCGGGTCTGCCCGACCTGCGAGGGCACCGGCGCGGCAAGCCGCAACCTGGGCAACTTCGCCTTCTCCGAGCCCTGCCGCGACTGCAAGGGCCGCGGCCTCCTCGTGGACGACCCCTGCCCCGTGTGCGACGGCAGCGGCCGGGCCAAGAGCACCCGCACGATCCAGGCGCGCATCCCCGCGGGGGTCGCCGACGGGCAGCGGGTCAAGCTCAAGGGCAAGGGCGCACCGGGCGAGAACGGCGGCCCGGCGGGCGACCTGTACATCCAGACGCACGTCAAGCCGCACGCCGTGTTCGGCAGGTCGGGCGACAACCTGACCATCACCGTGCCGGTGACGTTCACCGAGGCCGCTCTGGGCGCCGAGATCAAGGTGCCGATCCTCAAGGGCATGCCCGTCACGCTGCGCATCCCGCCGGGCACGCCCAACGGGCGCACGTTCCGGGTCCGCGGCCGGGGCGCCGCCCGCAAGGACGGCACCAAGGGAGACCTGCTCGCCAGCGTCGAGGTCGTCGTGCCCAAGACGCTGGACGACAAGTCACGCGAACTCCTGACGGAGTTCAACACCGCGACCGCGGCCGAGGACCCGCGGGCTGATCTCATACAGAGAGCCAGAAGCGAGTAGCCGATGGACGCCAACTATTTCGATCTCTCAGACGACACACCCGTCTACGTGATCTCGGTGGCCGCGCAGCTGTCGGGGCTGCACCCGCAGACCCTGCGGCAGTACGACCGGCTCGGGCTCGTGTGCCCGGGCCGCACCGCGGGGCGCGGCCGCCTCTACTCCACACGCGACATCGTCCAGCTGCGCGAGGTCCAGCGGCTCTCCCAGGAGGAGGGCATCAACCTCGCCGGCATCAAGCGGATCCTGGAGCTGGAGAACGAAGCGCTGCGACTGCGCGAGGAGGTTCACCGGCTGCGCGCCGAGATGCAGATGGTCAGGGCGCTGATCCGCTACGAGCTGCCACCGGGGGCCTAGAAAGCAATGGACTACAAGCTCACCCAGAAGAGCCAGGAGGCTCTCGCGGGTGCCATGAGGCGCGCCGCCGCCGAGGGCAACCCCGAGATCGCCCCGGCTCACCTGCTCACCACGCTGCTCGGCCAGACGGGCGGCACCGCCGTGCCGCTGCTCGACGTCGTCGGCGCCGACTGGCGCACGCTGCGCGCCAAGGCGGAGGAGCAGCTCGCGACGCTGCCCAAGGCGCAGGGCGCCACCGTCGGCGCCCCGTCGAGCTCCCGTCACCTCCTCAAGGTGATGAACACCGCCGCCCAGCACGCCAACCGTCTGGAAGACCTCTACGTCTCCACCGAGCACCTGCTCGTCGGCCTCGCGGCCGACGGCGGCCCGGTCGCCGACCTGCTCAAGGCGCAGGGCGCGACCCCGCAGGCGCTGCTCGACGCGTTCGAGAAGGTACGGGGCAACGCCCGCGTCACCAGCGAGACCCCCGAGGACACCTACCAGGCGCTGCAGAAGTACGGCGTCGACCTGACCGAGCGCGCCCGCGCGGGCAAGCTCGACCCGGTCATCGGCCGCGACTCCGAGATCCGCCGCGTCGTCCAGGTGCTCAGCCGCCGCACCAAGAACAACCCGGTGCTGATCGGCGAGCCCGGCGTCGGCAAGACCGCCGTCGTCGAGGGCCTGGCCCAGCGCATCGTGGCCGGCGACGTGCCCGAGTCGCTGCGCAACAAGCGGCTCATCTCGCTCGACCTGGGCGCGATGGTGGCCGGCGCCAAGTACCGGGGCGAGTTCGAGGAGCGGCTCAAGGCCGTGCTCTCCGAGATCAAGGAGAGCGAGGGGCAGATCGTCACGTTCATCGACGAGCTGCACACCGTCGTCGGCGCGGGGGCCGCCGAGGGCGCCATGGACGCGGGCAACATGCTCAAGCCGATGCTGGCCCGCGGCGAGCTGCGCATGATCGGCGCCACGACGCTCGACGAATACCGCGAGCGCATCGAGAAGGACCCGGCGCTGGAGCGGCGCTTCCAGCAGGTCTACGTGGGCGAGCCCACGGTCGAGGACACGATCGCGATCCTGCGCGGGCTCAAGGGCCGCTACGAGGGCCACCACCAGGTCCAGATCGCCGACGGCGCCCTCGTGGCCGCCGCCGCGCTGTCCGACCGCTACATCACCAACCGCTTCCTGCCCGACAAGGCCATCGACCTGGTCGACGAGGCCGCCTCGCGGCTGCGCATGGAGATCGACTCCCGCCCTGTGGAGATCGACCAGCTCCAGCGCAACGTCGACCGGATGAAGATGGAGGAGCTCGCGCTCTCCAAGGAGACCGACGACGCCTCCGTACAGCGCCTCGAACGGCTCCGCCAGGAGCTCGCCGACCGCCAGGAGGAGCTCAACGCGCTCGTCGGCCGCTGGGAGAACGAGAAGGCCGGCCTCAACAAGGTCGGCGAGCTGAAGAAGCAGCTCGACGAGGCGCGCGGCACCGCCGAGCGGGCCCAGCGCGACGGCGACTTCGAGACCGCGTCCAAGATCATGTACGCCGAGGTGCCCCGGCTGGAGCAGGCCATCAAGGCCGCCTCCGAGGCCGCGCCGCCCGACAACGCCATGGTCAAGGAGGAGGTCGGGGCCGACGACATCGCCGAGGTGATCTCGTCCTGGACCGGCATCCCGGCGGGCCGCCTGCTGGAGGCGGAGACGGCCAAGCTGCTCCGGATGGAGGAAGAGCTGGGCCGGCGCCTGATCGGCCAGCAGCAGGCCGTACAGGCCGTCTCCGACGCGGTCAGGCGCAGCCGGGCCGGCATCGCCGACCCCGACAGGCCGACGGGCTCGTTCCTGTTCCTCGGACCGACCGGCGTCGGCAAGACCGAGCTGGCCAAGGCGCTGGCCGAGTTCCTGTTCGACGACGAGCGGGCGATGACCCGCATCGACATGAGCGAGTACGCCGAGAAGCACAGCGTCGCCCGGCTCGTCGGCGCGCCTCCCGGTTACGTCGGCTACGAGGAGGGCGGCCAGCTCACCGAGACCGTCCGGCGGCGCCCCTACACGGTCGTGCTGCTCGACGAGGTGGAGAAGGCCCATCCCGAGGTCTTCGACGTGCTGCTCCAGGTGCTCGACGACGGCCGGCTCACCGACGGGCAGGGCCGCACCGTCGACTTCCGCAACACGATCCTGATCCTCACCTCCAACCTGGGCTCGCAGTTCCTCGTCGACCCCCAGCTCGAGAACGGCGCCAAGCGCGAGGCCGTCATGACCGCCGTACGGGCCGCGTTCAAGCCGGAGTTCCTCAACCGGCTCGACGACGTCATCCTGTTCGACGCGCTCGGCTCCGAAGAGCTGACCAGGATCGTCGACCTCCAGGTCGACCGGCTCGCCCGCCGGCTGGCCGACCGCAGGCTCGTCCTGGAGGTCACCCCGGCGGCCCGCGAATGGCTGGCGCTCACCGGCTACGACCCGCTGTACGGCGCCCGGCCGCTGCGCCGGCTCGTCCAGTCGGCCATCGGCGACAAGCTCGCCAGGGCCGTGCTCGCCGGTGACGTCGTCGACGGCGACAAGGTCCTCGTCGATCTCGGCGACGACGAGCTCACCGTCCAGCGCGGCTGACCACAGCCCGCACACAGCGCCCGGAGGCCGGTCGGCCCCCGGGCGCACGCGTTCCACGCCCCGGTCATCGGCGCCCCGCGTGCGTAAGGATCGGCCCAGCCTTCGGGCAAGCGGCCCACCCCGCACCGCGGGCCTGGCTAGCTTCAGCGTTCGTCAGATCACCGAGCACGATCAGGGGGACGTGAAATGTCATCTCGGAGCATCCGAAGCATCCTTGCCATGGTCACTCTGACCGCGGGGGTCACCTGGCTGGGGGCGGGCGCCGCCGAGGCTGCCGCTCCGTGCCAAGAGCGGTCGGCGACCGTACGCGCCCAGCGAACCGTCACCACGATGTGCGACGGCGTCACCCGGTTCGGGGTGGACGACCCCACCGGCACCGCCGAGCTCGTCGAGTCCGAGACCTCCCGCCTGGCCCACAGCGCCGCCCGGCTCGCCCAGCGCATCGGCCTGACCGGTCTCGGCTCCGTCCGCGCCATGGGCCTCTCCGACCTCGGCGGCTTCGCCGCCTCCTCCGCCATGCCCGCGCTCTCCCAGGGCGTCCCCCTCTCCGGCGCGCTGCCCAGCCTCACCCGGCTGCCCGAAGTGCCGGACCTGCCCAACCTGCCCACCATCCCCGGCATCCGCGACCTGCCCGTCGGCGCCAGCGTCGGCAAGCTGCCCGACCCCGCCAAGGTCGCCGCCGAGGGCTTCAAGGCGCCCCTCAACCTGCCCCAGCCGGTCAACAAGCTCAAGGACGAGCTCGTCAACAAGATGCTGCCGCAGGTCCCGGCGGCCGTCGGCGGCATCAACGACGCCACCCGGCTCCCGGACGCGCACACCTCCCTCACGGGCCTGCTGGACGCCCTCGACCTGAGCTGACCACCGGGCCTGCCTTCCCCGGCCGCCCACCGACCGCACCGGCGCGGCGCCCCGGGAGCACGCCCCCCGCGAACCGTGGCGCGGGCCGCGCCACCCGCCCACGGTTTCCTGAGGGGCCGCGACCCCGCCGTCGCGGCCCCTCAGCACGTACGCGCCCGCCAGGTCCCCACGCAGGACGGCGAGGGCAACGCAGCACGGCGGGGTGTTGTCCCCGTCTTACCGGCCCTCGGCCCGTCTTGCGGGGGCGTCGGCGGGCAGGGGGCAGCGCGGCGCCGCGCAGGTCGCCCCCGGGAGGCCGCTCGCAGATGGCCACGGCCGGGGGCGGCTCCCTCCGCACGGAGGGCGTCGGCCCCGGCGGGGTCAGGAGATGAGGGCGTCGAGGTCGTCTTCCGGCAGGCCGAGGTCGACCCGGATGCGGTAGCGGGTGCGGAGCATCGCCTTGTGCTCCGGGTCGTCCTCGTCACAGGCCAGCACCGCCTGGGTCACCCACTCGAGCCCGCCCTGGAGGTCACCGTAGGCGACCAGGGTCTCGGCGACCGTGTGGGCGGTGGCCGCCGAGGCGGCTCCTTCGGCGCGGATCGTCTCGATGACCTCCCTGGCCTCGTCGTGCCGGTCGAGCTCGAACAGCGTGTCGGCGATGCCGGCACGCGGGTCGAAGCTGACCTCGCCGCCGTCTTCGAGCGCGCGCTGGAAGCATTCCAGGGCACGCGCGGGCTGCCCGGCGGCTCTCCACTCCTCGGCGGCCTGGACCAGGATGGACGCCCTGGAAACGTCGCCGGTGGAATAGCTGAGCGCCACGTCGTACAGCCGCCTGGCCAGCGAGCTGTGGTCGTCGGCCAGCAGCGCCTGCTCGAGCAGGCGATCAAGGTGCTCACGGGTCACATGCGCCACAACGCGAGACTACCGAGCGCGCTGCGGTTTCGCCCGGTCAATGCGTATCGCGGATGACGATCGGCTATGGCAACGCGTTGGCCAAGGCTGCCCATGCCGTGCGTATCACCGCACGTCAACGGGCAGGTACGGAGTGTGCCTCCGCGACGGAAGGGGCTGACGATGGGCAGGTCCAGGCAGTTGACCTTCACGTTGGCCTGTGCCGTGGTGCTGTCGGCCCTGGTGCCGGGGGTGTCCGGCTACCTGTCGGCCCGGCTGGAGGCGATCGAGTCGGCGGAGCGCAACCTGCGGGCGTTGGAGGCGAGGCTCGACGCCCGGCAGGCGCGTCACGTCCGTCCGGTGTCGTTCCCGGCGCCGTGCGACCTGCCGGGCCGGCGTCCTGACTGGCTGCCGGAGTTGCTGGAAGCGCTGAAGGGTCAGGGCCGGCCGGCGGTCGCCGATCGTCCGGGGCACGGCTGACGGGTCAGCCGGCCTGCCGGGCCCAGGAGGCGAGCTGGCGGGACAGGAAGCCGCAGACGAGCTGTTTCGCGGCTTCGATGATCTCCGGTGAGCCGTCGGGGTCGCGCCGGAAGGCGAGCTTGAGCACGGCGTCACCGGCCTCGACGGCGACCAGGACGGCCACGTCGAGCTGGTGGCTGTCGGCCAGCCCGAACTCCTTGAGCAGCAGCCCGCGCAGCCGCCCGGCGATCACGGCGTTGTTGTCGGAGTCGGAGTCGAGCAGGTTGAGGTCGACGACGTCGCCGAAGTGGAGGCTCTTGAAGCCGGCGACGGACCGGTGCATGGAGACGTACTCGTCGATGATCGCCTCGACGGCCTCCCACCAGCCCCGGTAGTCCTCCTCCATGAACCTGCGCCCGACCCTCGTGACGAACTGCTCCACGTTGCGCCGGGTGAGCTCCTGGGTGATGGCGCGCTTGTCGGGGAAGAACTGGTAGACGGAGCCGATCGCGACCCCGGCCCGTTCGGCGATGCGGGTCGTCGACAGGGCCTCGTAGCCGATCTCGTCGAGGAGCTCGGCACAGGCGTCGAGCATCCGCTCGACCCGGCGGGCGCTGCGGCGCTGGGTGGGCTGGCGGCGCAGCGGCTTCGGTGACGCACAGTCATCTTCTGCTAGCGGCGAGGACACAGGAAACATCTTCCCCCCATGGGGCCGATCGTTACCTGCGATTCTGCGGATTTCCTGGGAGCCGGTCCGTCAGCGTTCGGCCGACAGCCCGGCGCAGGAGCGCAGGGCCTTCCAGTCGGCGATGGCGCCGGTCCGCGCGGTGCCGGTCATGGGCACCGGGACGCCGCCCTGGATGGTGGCGGGGGTCCAGGAGTCCTTGAGCACCTTGCGGCCGTTGATCGTCAGCGTGAGCACGCCGGTCCGGCCGGTGGTGGCCGGGTTGGAGTTGTAGAAGACGAAGTTGCCGAGCCCGTAGCTGACGTAGGCGTTGTCCAGGTAGCCGGATCCGAGCAGGATGTGCGCGTGCCCGCCGACGATCACGTCGGCGCCCGCCTTGATGAGCTTGGGGGCGAGGGAGAGCTGCGCCTGGTTGGGGCACTTCTGCATCTCGGTACCCCAGTGCAGGTGGACGATCACGGTGTCGGAGTTGCGGCGCGCCTGCCGTACCGCCTTGATCAGGCGGGGCTCGTTCTTCGCGGAGGCCAGCCCGCCCTTGTCCGGCGTGGCCGTCCACGCCTGGATGAACTCGTCGTCGAGCACCTGGGTCGCGCCGATGATCGACACGCGGTTGCCGTTGACGACCTTCCGGTACGGCTTGTACGCCTGGGCCTCGTCGGCGCCGATGCCGACGACGGGGAACTTCGACCGCTTGACGGCGGCCAGCGAGTCCTGGAGGCCGCTGTCCATGTAGTCCATGCCGTGGTTGTTGGCCATCGACGCCACGTCCACGCCGGCGGCCTTGAGCGCGGTGAGCGCGCTGGCCGGGGCGCGGAAGGTGAACTGCTTGCCGGGGGCGGGGGTGCCGCCGGTGGTGATCGCCGTCTCCAGGTTGACCATGGCCAGGTCGGCCTTGCGCAGCACCTTGGCGATGGGGCCGAGGGCGGTGCGGGGGTCGTTCAGCCGCGGTCTGAGGATGCCCTCGAAGTGCACGTCCCCGCCGAAGGCGATGGTGTACGGCTTGCGCTGCGGCTTGGGGGGAGCGGTCGGCTCGGCGGACGTCTTGCCCGCGAGCTGCTCACGTCCGGGGGCGGCGGGTTCGGCTGATGAGCAGGCGACGAGGGACGCGACGACGACGGCTAACGCCGGGAGGACGCGGGGGAGGTTCATCGGTCGCCATTTCCGCTCGATTCAGACTTTCAGGGATGAGCATGCCATGTGCGGATGTTCCCCGCGCGGCTCGGCATCCCAGTCGAGAGCAGACCGTGACCAGCCAAACTGGATTCGTTCTCAAAGTTGAATGATTCAGGTTTAGGGCATAGCCTGAGCCGCATGAGGGACGATGACCTGCTGCGTCAGGCCGGACTCCGCGTCACGGCGGCCCGCCTGGCGATCATGCACACCGTGCGCGCCGGCGACCACCTCGACGTGGACGCCGTCTGCCGCGGGGTGCGCGAGCGCGTGGGTCAGGTGTCCCTCCAGGCCGTCTACGACTCGCTGCACGCGATGCACGGGGCCGGTCTTCTGCGGAAGATCGAGCCGATGGGCAGCCCGGCCCGTTACGAGGCCAGGGTGGGCGACAACCACCATCACCTCGTGTGCCGGCAGTGCGGATCGGTCACGGACGTCGACTGCGTCGCGGGGGCCGCCCCCTGCCTCGACCCGGTCGACTCCGCCGGTTACGTCGTGGACGAAGCCGATGTCACGTTCTGGGGCGTGTGCCCGAGCTGTCAATGATGATAATTCCGGAGGATCACGCGATGCCGACCAGGCCTCTCACCACCGACGACGCGGGCGTTCCCGCGCCGAGCGACGACCATTCGCTCTCCGTCGGCGCGAACGGCCCCCTGCTTCTTCAGGACCACTACCTGATCCAGAAGATGGCGCACTTCAACCGTGAGCGCGTGCCCGAGCGCGTGGTCCACGCCAAGGGCGGCGGCGCGCACGGCCGGCTGCGGATCACCGAGGACGTCAGCCAGTTCACCCGCGCCGGGCTCTTCCAGAAGGGCAAGGAGACGCCGCTCTTCCTGCGCTTCTCCACCGTCGCCGGCGAGCTCGGCAGCGCCGACACCGCCCGCGACCCGCGCGGCTTCGCGATCAAGTTCTACACCGACGAGGGCAACTACGACATCGTCGGCAACAACACGCCGATCTTCTTCATCCGCGACCCGCAGAAGTTCTCCGACTTCATCCACAGCCAGAAGCGGCGCGCCGACAACCACCTGCACGACCACAACATGCAGTGGGACTTCTGGACCCTGCACCCCGAGTCGGCCCACCAGGTGTCGTTCCTCATGACCGACCGCGGCACGCCCGCCTCCTGGCGGCACATGCACGGCTTCGGCTCCCACACCTTCCTGTGGTACAACGCCGCGGGCGAGAAGTTCTGGGTGAAGTATCACTTCAAGACCGACCAGGGCATCCGCAACTTCACCGCCGCCGAGGCCGACGCGCTCGTCGCGACCGACCCCGACTACCACATCCGCGACCTGTACGACTCGATCAAGCGCGGTGACCACCCGTCGTGGACGGTCAACGTGCAGATCATGCCGTTCGAGGACGCCGCCGACTACCGGTTCAACCCGTTCGACCTGACCAAGGTGTGGCCGCACAGCGACTACCCCGAGATCACGATCGGCAGCTTCACCCTCGACCGCAACCCGGACAACTACTTCGCCGAGGTCGAGCAGGCGGGCTTCGAGCCGGCCAACCTGGTGCCGGGCATCGGCCCGTCGCCGGACAAGATGCTGCAGGGCCGCCTGTTCTCCTACCCCGACGCGCACCGCTACCGCATCGGGCCCAACTACCTGCAGCTTCCGATCAACCAGCCGAAGTCGCCGGTCAACTCCTACAACTTCGACGGCCCGATGACGTTCCGGAACCCGCAGGACCCGGTCTACGCGCCCAACAGCTACGGCGGCCCGGCGGCCGACCCGTCGCTGTACGAGGGCTCGCACTACAGCGTCACCGGCGAGATCGTCCGCTCGGCCTACACCAAGCACGCCGAGGACGACGACTTCACCCAGCCGCGCGCGCTGTGGGAGAACGTGCTGTCCGACACCGACCGCGCCCACATGGTGTCCAACATCATCGGCCACGCCTCCAAGCCGGAGGTCACGGGCGAGATGAAGAAGCGGGTCGTGGACTACTGGACCAACGTCCACAAGGACCTCGGCCAGGGCGTCGCCCAGGGCCTCGGCCTGCTCTGATCTGACGGATCCGGCGGCGCGTCCCTCTCCGGAGGCACGCGCCGCTCCCGTGCGGGGGAAGTTCGCACTCGGGGAGCGGGAAGGCGCGGCACGAATGGCCGTGTCGCGGGTGATCTTGGGGCGGGTGCTGTGCCAGGATGTGGCTCCTGCGAACGGCCCTGCGGGTTGCTGCGACCAACACGCCAGGGCCGTTCGTCACGCTCCGGCCGTCAGGGCCTCCAGGTCGAACTCGCCGTCGCGGACGCCGGCGGTGAAGGCCGCCCATTCGGCCGGGGTGAAGACCAGGATGGGGCCGTCCTGCTCCTTGCTGTCCCGCAGCGCGACGTTGCCGTCGGCCAGGGGGGCGACTTCGACGCAGCTGCTCGCGCCGTTGCAGAAGCTGCTCTTCTGCCATGCCGCCATCGTGGGTTGGGTGCGCATTTTCTCCCCAAATGGGTAAAGGGGCGCCATTGCCCCTTGATGTTGTTCTTTTCGCTAGCCCCGCCACATCATGGCCTTGCGCTGGATGAGCACGCGTGATTCGTCCTCGTCAAGCGCCTGCGACCTGATGTGCTCGAAGGCGGTCTCGTAACCAGCCACCCGTTCGAGATCTTCGACGAAGTGTGCAGTATAGAGCTGCTCCAGGTAGACCACATCGTCGAACTCCGCGAACTTCAGGTGAATGAACGCCCCGGTGTTGACCGGATGGAGCGCGTCCATCGGCAGCACCTGGACACTCACGTGCGGCAGCAGGGACAGCTCCAGAAGGTGCTCCATCTGCTCCCGCATCACCGAGGGCTCGCCGAATCGGCGCATCAGGGCCGGCTCGTCGAGCACGAAGCGCATCTGGCAGGGATCCGCCCGGTGCATGACCAGCCGCTGACGGTCGAGGCGGGCCTCGACCCGGCTCCGGACACCGCTGTGCGTGATGCGCACGATGCCGCGGACGGCCAGGATGACCTCTCGCGCGTAGTCCTCGGTCTGTAGGAGGCCGGGCACGATCTGGGGTTCCCAGTTGCGCTGAAAAGTGGCCTCCGCCTCCAACCCGAGGAATCTTGTGTATTCCTCGGGCAGAGCGTCTTCGTAATCCTCCCACCACCCACGCTGGTCCGCGTCTCGCAACAAGCCGAAGAGTTCTTCAAGTTTGTCGCCGTCGGCGCCGTAGAGCTTGGCCATCGCCTTGACGTCTTCGGTGCTGGGCATGGTCTTGGCCGCTTCGATGCGGCTGATCTTGCTGGGCGACCAGCCGAGCTCGTGGGCGGCCTTGGAGCCGGTCAAACTGCGCCGCTCGCGCAGGAGGCGCAGCTCCTGGCCGAGTCTCAGCCTGCGGACGGTGGGGCTGCCCTGCTTCGATGGCACCGTCGACTCTCCTTGCCGGGAATGAAGGTGTAGCCGGAAGGGATCGTTTCGAGCCCGCCGTTCTGGGCCGTTCACTTAATCTTACACTGCAACTTGCACGAGTACTGCCGCGAGGCCTTGCCAGAAGGCTGACATGGGTAGAGCGTAGAGGCAAGCAACGCTCCTCAGGGGAAAGGAGCCGGGGGCCGTGTTCGCCGTGTTCGTCAACCCATTCCGCGCCTCTATGCGCCCGCGCTTATTGCGTGCAAGTTGCATTGACCTGTGCACCGCAAGACGTCGCACAATCTGCGAAGAAATTCCAATCTTTCTTGCGAAAGGTATTGCAGCAGGGCAGGGGCGGGAGGACGATCGTCCCAGGAAGGTTCACCTTCTCGCTGAAAGCGGCTCAGGCCGCCACACCGGCAACGTCGCCGTCCCGGATTCGAATCACCGCCCCAGGGAGGCCGCCTGCCGGAGGGATCTCACACTCGCCTGAAGAATCGCCGCCGTCATCGCTCATCAGAGCACAGCGAATGCCGGACCGAGGCCAACGCACGCGCCCGCCGCATCAAGGGCTGCCACCCTGCGACGCGGCCGTCATCGGCCTGCAGTCCGGCGGAAAGAAGCCACCTCGAGTAATGCCGCGAAAGGGGTCTTCTATGTACTCACAAGGTACCAAGGGACTCGGTCGAATCAAGTCCCGGCTCCTGGAACACATCGCCTGGGCCGACAGGGAGATCTGCTGGGAGCCCGACGAGTTCGCCATGCGCAGGGGCTGGACCGTGACCAGGACCGGCTTCGGCGCCCGTCGCTACCGCGACCCACGCTTCGACCAGCTCAGGATCGCGCTCAAAGTGCCGGAGGAGGTGTCCTGACATGCCGAGGAACCCGCGCAACCAGATCTTCCCGGCCAACGAGGACCTGCCGGCCGCGCGCGGCGCGGGGCCGCTGGTGCGGCTCTGGCGCGCCCGCAGCGAGCTGCTGCTGGCCGCCGCGCTCGCGCTGTTCGCGCTGACCGTGCTGGGAGCCGCGCAGGAGGGCAGCTGGCTGCCGTTCATCCTGCTGACCAGCGCCGTCTCCATGCCGGCTGCCACGAGGGCCGGCCGGAGCTGGCTGACCGCGCACTTCTGGTGCGTGGTGTCCCGGCACCGGCTGCAGCGCACCTGCCTGGAGACCACCATGCACACCAGGGCGGGCCGGATCCCCCTGGTGCTGTGGATCACCCCGACCACCACGGGCGAGAAGGCGCTGATCCTGACCAGGGCCGGCATCAGCGCCGAGGAGTTCGGGGCGTACGCGGAGGAGATCGCCGCCGCCTGCTGGGCCAGGAGCGTCACGGTGCACCGGCACCGGGAGCGGGCCAACCTGGTGATCGTGGAGATCGTCCGGCGGGACGAGCTGCCGGGCGCCGTCTCCCCCGGGCTCGACCGGCTCTTCGGCCGCGGCGCGTGGGAAGCGCTCCGGCCCGGCCTCCGCGGCGACGTGCGCGAGGTGGAGGAGCCGCCCGATCTGAGCCGGCGGCTGGCGCTGCCGCAGCCGGGCTGAGGCTCCGGCGTCCGCCCGGGGCCAAGCGGCGGACGCCGGTACGAGGCCCCGGGGACCGCGGGGGCTCCGGGGCTTCCCAACGCCCTCCGCACTGAACGAGCATGCGGAACGGCCTTCCCCGCGGAGGGCGTACGGGTGAAGATGAGTTCAGATGACGAACTCAGGAGTGGCGATGACCTCGACCGTCCACCGGACCTGCCCGCTGTGCGAAGCCGTCTGCGGGCTCACGCTCACCCTCGACGACGGCGGCCGGGTCACGAGCGTGCGCGGCGACCGCGACGACCCCTTCAGCAAGGGCTTCATCTGCCCCAAGGGCGCCAGTCTCGGCAAGCTGGACGAGGACCCGGACCGGCTGAGCAGGCCGCTGATCCGCGAGGGCGACGTGTGGCGCGAGGCGGGCTGGGACGAGGCGTTCGCCGCCGTGAAGCAGGGCCTCGACCGGGTGGTGGCGGCGCACGGCCGCCAGGCGACCGGCGTCTACCTGGGCAACCCCAACGCGCACACGATGGCCGGGACGCTCTACGGCACGCCGCTGATCAAGGCGCTGGGCACCCGCAACGTGTTCTCCGCCAGCACCGCCGACCAGATGCCCAAGCACGTGGCCAGCGGGCTGATGTTCGGCCATCCGATGACCGTCGCGGTGCCGGACCTGGACCACACCGGCTACCTGCTCATGCTGGGCGCCAACCCGCTGGAGTCCAACGGCTCGCTCTGCACCGCGCCCGACTTCCCCGGCCGGCTCAAGGCCCTGCGGGCCAGGGGCGGGCGGCTGGTCGTGGTCGATCCGCGCCGCACCAGGACCGCCGCGCTGGCCGACGAGCACGTGTTCGTCCGGCCGGGCTCCGATGCGTACCTGCTGGCCGGCATCGCCCACACGCTGTTCGCCGAGGGCCTGACGGACGTGCGGCAGCGGGTCAACGGGCTGGCCGAGGTGCGCGACGCGGTCAAGCACTTCCCGCCCGAGGCCGTCGCCCGCCGCACCGGCGTGCCGGCCGAGGTGATCGTACGGCTGGCCAGGGAGCTGGCCTCGGCCCCGGCCGCGGCCGTCTACGCCAGGATCGGCACCTGCACGGCCGAGTTCGGCACCCTGGCGCAGTGGCTGGTGGACGTGCTGAACGTGCTCACCGGCAACCTCGACAGGCCGGGCGGCGCCATGTTCCCCAAGCCCGCCACGGGTTCGGCGGGCCGGCGCAGGACGTACACGGTGGGCCGGTGGCGGAGCCGGGTGCGCGGGCTGCCTGAGGCGAACGGCGAGCTGCCGGTGGCCACGCTCGCCGACGAGATCGAGACGCCGGGCGAGGGGCGGATCCGGTTCCTGGTCACGGTGGCGGGCAACCCGGTGCTGTCGGCGCCGCACGGCTCCCGGCTGGACGAGGCGCTGGCCGGGCTCGACTTCATGGTGAGCGTGGACCCGTACCTGAACGAGACCACCCGGCACGCGCACGTCATCCTGCCGCCGCCGCGCGTGCTGCAGTCGGGGCACTACGACTTCGCGCTGCTGGGGTTCGCGGTGCGCAACTACGCGCGTTACTCGCCGCCGGCGCTGCCGCTGGACGGGCGGCCGTCCGAGGCGGAGATCCTGGCCAGGCTGACCATGATCGCCTCGGGGCTGGAGGGCGATCTGGACGAGTTCGTGATCGGGCAGACGCTGGCCAGGGCGGTCGGCACGCCGGGCTCCGGGGTCGAGGGGCGCGACGTGGCGGAGCTGCGGGCCGCGCTGGACGGCGACACGGGCGCGGAGCTGCGGCTGGACCTCATGCTCAGGCTCGGGCCCTACGGCGAGTGGTCGGGCGAGGGGGACCTGTCGCTGCGCAAGCTGCTGGACCATCCGCACGGGCTGGATCTCGGGCCGCTGGAGCCGCGCCTGGACGAGCTGCTCAACACCGCGTCGGGGCTGGTCGAGCTGGCCCCGCCCGAGATTCTCGGGGACGTGGAGCGGCTGCGTGCCGGGCTGGAGTCGGAGCCGCCCGATCTGGTGCTGATCGGGCGGCGGCACCTGCGCTCCAACAACAGCTGGATGCACAACGTGGGCCCGCTGGTGGGCGGCAGCAACACGTGCACGCTGCAGATCAACCCGGCCGACGTGGCCCGGCTCGGGCTGGGCGAGGAGGCCGAGGTGCGCTCGGCGACGGGCCGGCTGACGGTGACGCTGGAGCCGACCGACACGATCATGCCGGGGGTGGTGAGCCTGCCGCACGGCTGGGGGCACACGGCGGGCGGCCAGCGCGTGGCGGCCGAGCACGCCGGGGTCAGCGCCAACGTGCTGACCGACGCGTCCACCCTGGATATTCTGTCCGGTAACGCAGTGTTCAACGGAGTTCCGGTAAGTATTTTGCCAACTGGGGTGATCACCGCACATTAGGGTGTCGCGCGTGACTATCGCACCAGAAGAGGACCGCCTGAACACACAGATCGCCTTCGCCGTCGAGATCGACAAGTTGAAGCGGATCATCCGCCGCAACCTGCTCATGGACGGCTCCCGGCGGGAGAACGACGCAGAGCACTCCTGGTACGTGGCCACGCTAGCCATGGTCCTGGGCGAGCACGCCCCGCCCGGGACCGACCTGCAGCGCGTGACGGCGATGCTGCTCGTGCACGACCTGGTCGAGATCGACGCGGGTGACACGTTCATCTACGACCCCGTCGCGGTGGCCGCGCAGGCGGAGGCCGAGCGGCAGGCCGCCGACCGGATCTTCGCGCTGCTGCCCGGCGACCAGGGGGCGCGGCTGCGCGAGCTGTGGGACGAGTTCGAGGCCAGGGAGACGCCCGAGGCGAGGTTCGCCAAGGCGCTCGACAGGTTCGCGCCGATCCTGGCCAACCATCACACCGAGGGCGGCACCTGGCAGCTGTTCAAGGTGACCTCGGCGATGGTGCTGGAGAAGGTCCGGATCATCGAGGAAGGCGCGCCCACGCTGGGCGCGTACGCCCGCGAGCTGGTCGAGCTCTCCGTCGCCCGGGGCCACCTGCCCGAGTGATGCCGGTAAGGCTGGGGTAGGGGAATGTCGTGAAAGAGACAGTTCGGGCGAGACGTCGGCAGTTGCGGCGTTTCGTGGGGCCGATCGACCTGACCGATCGGCTCGAGAGGTCCAAGTCCATGGACAGGCCGATCAGAGGGCTGGCCAAGGCCGTGCGCGCGCGCATCCGCCCGGGGCTGTTGCGTGACCTGCTGCACGGGGTGCCGACGGGCAAACCCGTGCATCCCCCGCTGGCCACGGTCACGCTGGGCTGCTGGATGTCCGCCACCCTGCTCGACGCGGCGAAGGCCGATCCCCGGGCGGTGCGGCTGCTGCTGGCCACCGGGATCGCCACCTCCCTGCCGACGGCGGCGGCGGGCATGACCGACTGGTCGTCGCTGCACATCGAGCAGCAGCGCGTCGGCTTCATCCACATGCTGGCGAACGTGACCACGCTGGGCCTGTTCTCCGCCTCACTGCTGGCCAGGATGCGCGGGCGCGAGCAGGCCGGCCGGGCGCTGTCGTACGCCGGGCTCGGGATGGGGGCGCTAGGCGGCTATCTGGGCGGGCACCTGGCCTACCGGCTCGCCGCCGGGGCCAACCACGCCCCGCAGGTCACCCACCTGGTGCCGCTGGGCTGGCATGATCTGTGCCTGCTGACCGACCTCCCGGAAGGCAGGCCCGTCTCGCGGCGGCTGGGTTACATCGAGCTGTTCGTGCTGCGCCGCAACGACGCCGTCACCGTGCTGGTCGACCGGTGCCCGCATCTGGCCGGGCCGCTGCACCAGGGCAGGATCGTCATGGACGGCGACGAGCCGTGCGTGGTGTGCCCGTGGCACGGCAGCACGTTCCGGCTGGACGACGGCTCGGTGCGGCACGGACCCGCGACGGCGCCCGCGCCGATGTTCGACAGCCGGGTACGCCGTGACGGCACCGTGCAGGTGCGGCCGAGCTTGACCTGAAGTCCACTTGAGGTTTTATCGTCGGCCGCATGATTCTGGTAACCGGTGCGACCGGCAACGTGGGCAGACATGTGGTGGCGCAGCTCGCGGGGGCGGGCCTGCGGGTACGCGCTCTCGTGCGTGATCCCGTCCGGGCGGATCTGCCCGAGGGCGTGGAGGCGGTCAAGGGTGATCTCACCGCACCGGAGACCCTGGCGCCCGCCCTCACCGGGGTGGAGAGCGTGTTCCTGGTGTGGCCCGGCTTCTCCGGCGAGGCGGCCAGGCCCGTGGTGGACCTCGTCGCCGCGCACGCCCGCCGCGTGGTCTACCTGTCGGCGAACGTCCCCGCCGGCACGCCCACGTTCCACGCCGACGTCGAGCGGCTGATCAGGGGCTCGGGGATCAACTGGACGTTCCTGCGGCCCGGCGGGTTCGCCGCCAACACGCTCGGCTGGGCCGACCAGATCAAAACCGGCGTCGTGCGCTGGCCGTACGGGCAGGCGTCCAGGTCACTGATCCACGAGAAGGACATCGCGGCGGTCGCCGTGCACGTGCTGACCTCCGCCGGCCACAACGGGGCCGCCTACACGCTGAGCGGGCCGGCCAGGCTGACGCAGGCCGAGCAGGTGGCGGTCATCGGGCGGGCGGTCGGGCGCGAGGTGCGCTGGGAGGACCAGGAGCCGCAGGAGGCCCGCGAGGCGCTGCTGGCGGCCTGGGGCGACGCCGCGTTCGTCGACGGCGCGCTGGAGGCGTGGGGGCGGCTGGTGGACGAGCCCGAGGAGGTCACGCCCACCGTGCAGCGGCTGATCGGCCGGCCGGCGCTGCCGTTCGAGCAGTGGGCGGCCGATCACGCGGCGGACTTCCGCTGACGCTACTGCTCGTCGGCGGGGTGCTCCACCAGGGCGAGGATGCGGCTGGACATGAACCGCGCCGTGCGGATGGCCGTGCCGCTGCGGGTGACCTCGCTCACCTCGACGAGCCCCCGCCGCGTGGCCACCTCGACCCGGCGGCCCGCCCGGGTGGCGGCGACCTCGTAGGTACGCGGGGTGCCGCCCGCGTCGATGACGATCTCCACCCGATCACCCTTCATGTACGGATTTATACCCACAAAGCCCGAAATTTATCCGTACACCAGTTTGACAATCGCCACGACTCCCACCACCACGATCACCCCGCGCAGCACCGGGGCCGGGATGCGGCGGCCCACCTTGGCGCCCAGGAAGCCGCCCAGCATCGCGCCCAGCGCGACCGCCAGCACCGCCCACCAGTCGACCTCGGCGATCAGCGTGAACAGGACGGCGGCGGTGCCGTTCACGATCAGCGACAGCACGTTCTTGGCCGCGTTCACCCGTTGCAGGCCCTCGTCCAGGAACGCGCCGAGCAGCCCGATCAGCAGCACGCCCTGGGCCGCGCCGAAGTAGCCGCCGTACATGCCCGCGCCCAGCACGCCCAGCCAGAGCGCCATCCCGCCGTGCGGGTGCGCGTGCTCGCGCCGGGCCGCCAGCCAGCCGTTCAGTTTCGGCTGCAGCACCACCAGCACGCAGGCCAGGCCGATGAGCACCGGCACGACGACCTTGAACACGTCGGGGTCCAGGTAGAGCAGCAGCACGCCGCCGGCCGCCGCGCCGACGGCGGACGCCACGCCCAGCCGCGCCAGCCTGGCCCGCTGCCCGCGCAGCTCGGCACGGTAGCCGTAGGCGCCGGTGAACGAGCCGGGGACGAGCCCGACGTTGTTGGACACGTTCGCCACGATCGGGTCGATCCCGACCGCCACCAGCGTGGGGAACGTGATCAGCGACCCGGACCCGACGACCGCGTTGATCGCACCGGCCGCCACCCCGGCCGCCCACACGGCGACCACTTCCCACACTGTCACGCTGACCCTCCAGACCCGGCCGTTCGTGCCACCAGAGCCTAGAGGGGCGCCTTCCTGGGACAACGCCCGAGGGTGGGGCTCAGGCGGGCTTGTCGGGGTCGCGGGGGGAGAACAGGCCGCCCAGGCCCTCCAGCACCTTGCCCATCTCGGAGGGGACGATCCACAGCTTGTTCGCGTCGCCCTTGGCGATCTCCGGCAGGGTCTGCAGATACTGGTAGGCGAGCAGGCGCTGGTCCGGGTTGCCCTCGTGGATGGCCTTGAACACCATGCCGATCGCGTCCGCCTGCCCCTTGGCCCGCATCGCCTCCGCCTCGGCCTCGGCCTGGGCGCGCAGCACGGCGGCCTCGGCGTCGCCGCGCGCCCGCAGGACGGCCGCCTGCTTGTCGCCCTCGGCGGCGAGGATGGCGGCCTGGCGCTGCCCTTCGGCGGTGAGCACGGCGGCGCGCTTGTCCCGGTCGGCCCGCATCTGCTTCTCCATCGAGTCCTGGATGGAGGCGGGCGGGTCGATGGCCTTGAGCTCGACCCGGTTGACCCGGATGCCCCACTTGCCGGTGGCCTCGTCGAGGGAGCCGCGCAGCTCGGTGTTGATCTCCTCGCGGGAGGTGAGCGTGCGTTCCAGGTCCATCCCGCCGACGACGTTGCGCAGGGTCGTGACGGTCAGCTGCTCGACGCCGACGAGGAAGTTGGCGATCTCGTACGTGGCGGCCCTGGGGTTGGTGACCTGGAAGTAGATGACGGTGTCGATGGAGACGACGAGGTTGTCGGAGGTGATCACCGGCTGCGGCGGGAACGAGACCACCTGCTCGCGCAGGTCGATCAGGTCCTTGATGCGGTCGATGAACGGCACCACCAGGTTGAGCCCCGGGGTCAGCGTGCGGTGGTAGCGGCCCAGGCGCTCGATGACGGCGGCCGTGGCCTGGGGGATGATGCGGATCGTCCGGGCGAGGCCGAAGCCCACCACCGCGACCACGACGAGGGCGACGATGAGCTGCTGCGTGGTCATGGCGACGCTCCGAAGCCGATATAGCGCGACTCGGTTGATGATATTTGGTTTCGCCGTTCCGTGACCGTTTTGATCAATTCCGGTTGACCATACTTCGCGAGCCGAAGTATGGTCCTGCGTCATGGCTGAAGGATCACGTGGGCTCAGCGAGCCCGCGTACTTCGTGCTCGCGGCGCTGCTCGACGGCCCCAAGCACGGGCACGCGATCATCAAGACGGTCCTGGCGCTCTCCGAGCACCGGGTCAAGCTCCCCGTGGGCACGCTCTACGGCGCGCTGGACCGGCTGGCGGCCGGCGGCCTGGTCGTCCTGGACCGGGAGGAGACCGTCGACGGCCGCAGGCGCCGCTACTTCCGGCTCACCGAGGAGGGCGGCACGCAGCTCCGCGCCGAGGCGCTGCGCCTGCGCCAGGCGGCCGCGATCGTCATCGGGACGGCCCTGGCATGACGACGCTGGAACGCCAGTACCGGCTGCTGCTGCGCGCCTACCCGCACGGCTACCGGTCCGACCACGGCGGCGAGCTCCTGGACGTGCTGCTGGAGACCACCGAGCCCGGCCGCCGGCTGCCCCCGGCCCGGGAGGCGGTCGCCCTGCTCGTCGCCGGCGCCCGCACCCGGATCACGCAGGCCGCCCGGGGACGCGCCTGGCCGGACGGGCTGCACCTGGGCGTCACCGTGCTCACCCTGGTCCAGCTCGCGACGCTCGTCCCGTACGCGGGGCGCGTCCCGCTGTGGGTCGCCGTCTCGGCCGCCGCCTTCCTGGCCGTGCTGCGCGGCCGGGTGCTGCTCGCGCTCCCCCTCGTCGCCGCCGCCGGGGTCAAGGTCTGGGGCATCACCCACGGCCGTCCGGTCCTGGACCACACGATCCTGCCCGTCTACCCCGACCCGCTCTGGGACGCCCCCGCGCTGTACGGCACCGGCGGCCCGATCGCCCCGGCCGTCTCGTACCTGGTGGCGATCTCCGGGCTGGCGGTCCTGGCGGTGCGGCGGGAGCCGGTGCGCGTCAGGTCGTGGGCCTGGGTGGCGGCGGCGCCGGTGCTCGCGGGCGCGGACCCCGCCTGGCTCGACGTGGGCGGCGGGCTGGACAGCGGGTCCGTGTCCGTGGTGGCCCGGGTCGCCCTGGAGTCCGCCCTGCTCGCGGGGGCCGCCTGGGCGGGCCGGCTCACGGGTGACCACCGGTGGGCGATCGCCGCCGGCGCCTACCTGCTGCCCGCCCTCGCGATCCTCTTCGAGAACCTGGCCGCGCAGACCCGCCAGGACGCCGTCCACTGGATCGTGCTCCTCACGCTGACCCTGGTCGCCGCCGCGATGCCGCATCGCGGGCGCCGTCACGCCGTGCTCTGACCCCCTCCACTCCCCCAGGCGGCGTCGCTCCCGCGACGCGCGCCCGGTTCGCCATGCCCTCGAACGCAAGGAGCTCACCGTGCACCGACGACTCACCGCCGCCGCCCTGCTGACCCTGGCGCTCGCCGCCTGCGGAAGCACGCCCGCCGCACAGCCCGAGGCGGCCCAGCCGTCGCCCCAGGACCGTCAGCGTCAGCTCCAGACCGTGCTGGCCGACTGCATGAAGCAGAAGGGCTTCGAGTACGTCCCCTACGTCCCCCCGGCCGCCACGGTGACCGACGAGGAACGCAGGCGGGACTCGGGCGACTACGAGACCACGAAGGCGCACCGGGCCAAGTACGGCTTCGGCGTCTGGTCGAGCATCGTCTACCCGAACGGCCCCGGCACGATGCCCCGAGGCGCGGGCCCCTCGAACCCCAACGACAAGATCGTCAGCTCGCTGTCGGAAACCCAGACCGGCGCCTACTACGCGGCCCTGGACCCCTGCTACGCCAAGGCGGCCAAGCAGGCCCTCGGCAAGGCCGTGAAGAGCAAGATGGACCTGTTCAAGCAGGGCGCCCAGACGGTCAAGCGCAACGTGGCCCGCGAGATCGACGGCGACCCCGGCCTGGTGGACCTGGCCGCCGCCATGGGCGACTGCCTCAAGGGCAAGGGCTACGCGGTCGCCTCGGCCAAGCCCTCGGCCCTGGCCCGGCGGGGGCCTGACCGGTTCCACGACGAGATGACCGAGATCGGCCGCGAGCAGCAGCCGGGCATGGCCGGGTCCAAGAACGAGAACGCGATCATCATCCCGGAGATGACCGCCGACCAGGCCAGGCCGTACCTGGACAAGGAGATCAAGGCGGCACTGGACGACCTGGAGTGCGGCAAGGACTTCTACGCGGCCTACCAGCCGAAGAAGACCGAGATCGACCGCCGCATGCTGGAGGAGTTCGCCCTGGAGCGGTCGTGACCCGGCGTCCCCGGCGGGCGCTGGGCGGCGTCCTGGCCGGCGTGCTCGTCATCGCGGGCGCCGGCTGGGCGGTGGGCTCCCGGCTGCGCTCCCCCGCCGACGAGGCCGCCGCCCGCCAGGCGCCCGCGCCGTCGCTGGTGACCGCGCCGGTGCGGCGGCAGAAGCTGACCAGCACCGTCGCGGTCAGCGGCACCCTGGAGTACGGCTCGCCGCTGCCCGTCACGCTCGCCGGGGCGGTCGGCGGCACGGCCGAGGCGCAGCGCGTCACCCGCGCCCCGCGTCCCGGGCGGCTCGCCGAGGGGTCGGTCCTGATGGAGGTCAACGGCCGGCCGGTGTTCGCGCTCGAAGGCAGGGTGCCGATGCACCGGACGATCGCCCCTGGCACCGAGGGCGCCGACGTCCGGCAGCTCCAGCGGGCGCTGCGGCGCTTCGGCCACGGCACGGCGGCCACCGGGGTGTTCGACGCGGCCACCGCCTCGGCCGTCCGGCGCTGGTACGCCAGCAAGGGCTACCGGGCCCAGGAACCCGACCTGACCGCCCGGCAGACGCTCGACCAGCTCCGCCAGGCCGTACAGACCGCCGAGGAGACGCTGCTGACCGACCGCAAGGCGCTGGAGGCGGGCCGCGAGGTGCGGCCGCTCAAGGTCGCGCTCGACCACGCCCGCCAGGACCTGGCCGAGGCCGAGAGCGCGCTCGCCGAGGCCGAGCAGGCGGAGACGACCCCCGCGGACGAGGGCAGGCTCGACGCCCTGCACCAGGCCGTACGCGCCGCCGAGGAGGAGCTGCTGGCCGCCCGCCAGGCGCTCGCCGCGGCCAAGCCCGAGGACGACAGGCGGCTGCTGGAGCTCAAGGCGGCCAACGCCGAGCGGGACCTGGAGTCGGCGCGGCGGGCCGTGGACCTCTTCCTGGAGGAGGCCGCGACCGCCAGGGACGCGCGCCTGGCGGAGCTCCGCAAGGCCGTCAGGACCGCCGAGGAGGCCGCGCTCACCGCAGGCCAGGCGCTGAAGCGCGCCAAGGAGACCTCGCCGCTGCGCCTGAAGATCGCCAACGGGCGCCGGAACGTGGCGAGCGCACGGGCCACGCTGGCCGAGTACCGCAGGACGTACGGGGTCAGCGTCCCGCCCGGCGAGATCGTGTTCCTCCCGAAGCTGCCCGCCCGGCTGCACAAGGCCGAGGCGCGGGCCGGCGAACGGGTCGAGGACGAGGTGGCCACCGTCACCAACACCGCGTTCATGGTCACCGGCTCCGTCGGCGACGCCGAAGGCAGGCTGCTCAAGCCCGGCATGGCCGCGGTGGTCGAGCTGTCCGACGGCCGCGCGTACCGGGCGCGGCTGACCGCCAAGGGCCCGGGCGCGCGGGTGGACAAGGCCGCGGACGCGGAGCCCGGCGTGGGCACGGTGCCCGTCCTCATCACGCCCGCCGCCGCCAAGGGCCTGCGCGCCGCCGTGGGCGCGCCGGTGACCGTGAAGATCGCCGTGGGCTCGACCAGGAGCGCGGTGCTGACCGTCCCCGTCACGGCGGTGGTCACCTCGGCCGACGGCCGGGCGCGGGTGCGCGTGGAGAGCGCCCCCGACCGCACCCAGGACGTCGAGGTGCGCACCGGGCTCACCGCGCACGGAACCGTCCAGATCACCCCGGTACGGGCGGCCGCGCTCAAGGAGGGCGACCGGGTGGTGGTCAGCGATGGATGAACCGGTCATCCGGCTCACCGACGTCAGCCGGGAGTTCCCCGCCGACCCGCCCGTGCGGGCGCTGCACCGGGTGTCGCTGAGCGTGGCGAAGGGCGACTACGTGGCCGTCGTGGGCCCGTCGGGCTCCGGCAAGTCCACGCTGCTCAACACGCTGGGCCTGCTCGACCGGCCCACCTCGGGGTCGTACCGGCTGGACGGGATCGAGACGACCACGCTGAAGGACGGCGCGCGGACCCGGGTGCGCGGCAGCCGGATCGGCTTCGTCTTCCAGGCGTTCCACCTGCTCCCGCACCGGACCGTACTGGAGAACGTGGCCCTGGCCGAGGTGTACGGCGGCGACCGGCGCAACCGGTGGCGGCGCGCCGAACGGGCGCTGGAGCGGGTGGGGATGACGCACCGCGCCGGGTTCATGCCCGGACGCCTGTCGGGCGGCGAGAGGCAGCGCGCCGCCATCGCCCGCGCGCTGATGGGGCGGCCCTCGCTGCTGCTGTGCGACGAGCCCACCGGCAACCTCGACAGCCGCAACACCGCCCTGGTCCTCGACCTGCTCGACGAGCTGCGCGAGCAGGGGCACACGATCGTGGTCATCACCCACGAGGACGAGGTGAGCGCGCGTGCCGGACGGCGGGTGCGCATCACCGACGGCATCCTGACGGAGGAGTGAACGGGTGGATCCGCGCGATCTCTGGACGGAGGCCCTCGCCGGCGTGCTGGCCCGCCCGCTGCGCTCGGCCCTGACGACGCTCGGCACCGTGATCGGCATCGCCACGCTGGTCGTCACGCTGGGCGTCGCCGGCACGGCGGGCAACCAGATCGTCGGCCGGTTCGACGAGCTGACCGCGACCGCGCTCACGGTCGAGGTGCCGCAGGACGACGACCCGCTGGTCACCTGGGAGGCCGCCGACGAGCTCGCCCGGCTGCGCGGCGTCGCCGCCGTCACCGCGATCGCCCAGACGGAGGAGAGCTCCAACCTGACGGTGACCGCCAACGCCCTGGTGGACCCCACCCGGATCACCGGCCAGTCGCTCGCCGTCGTGGCCGCCACGCCGAGCCTGCCGCAGGCCGCCCGGGGCCGGATGGTCCGGGGCCGCTTCTTCGACGCCGGGCACGTGCGGCGCGGCGACCGCGTGGCCGTGCTCGGCGAGCAGGCCGCGCGGATGCTCGGCGTCGGCGGCCTGGACGGACAGCCCGCGATCTTCGTCGACGGCCGCCCCTACAGCGTCATCGGCGTCGTCGGCGACCTGAAGCGGGAGCGCATCCTGACCGGCGCCGTCATCGTGCCGCCCACCGCCGGCGCCGAGTTCGGGCTGCGCGACGTCACCCGCGTGCTGGTCGCCACCGACCTCGGGGCCGCCGACCTGGTCGCCCGCCAGGCCCCGCTCGCGCTCAGCCCCGCCGACCACGCCCTGCTGCAGGTCGTCAAGCCGCCCAGCCCCGCACGGGCCCGCGACGGCGTCCAGAACGACCTCAACGGCCTGTTCCTGATCCTCGGCCTGGTGTCGCTGGTGGTCGGCGCGGTCGGCATCGCCAACGTCACGCTCGTCACCGTGATGGAACGGGTGCCCGAGATCGGGCTGCGCCGGGCGCTCGGCGCCGCCCGCAGGCACGTCGCCGGTCAGTTCCTGCTGGAGTCGACGCTGGTCGGGCTGGCCGGCGGGGTGATCGGGACCAGCGTGGGCGTCGTCGCCGTCGTCGCCGTGTCGGCCGTCCAGCGCTGGACGCCGCTGCTCGACGTCCGCATCGCCCTGGCCGCGCCGGTCGCGGGCGCGCTGGTCGGCCTGCTGGCCGGGCTCTACCCGGCGCTGCGGGCGGCCCGGCTGGAGCCGGTCGAGGCGCTTCGCTAGTACGGCCTGACGTACCAGCGGCCCTGGGCGCTGCGGTCAAGGGCGAGCGGCACGCCGAACGTCTGCGACAGGTTGTCGGCCGTCATCACGTGCTCCAGCGGCCCCTGCGCCACCACCGAGCCGTGACGCAGCAGCAGCCCGTGCGTGAAGCCGGCCGGGATCTCCTCCACGTGATGCGTCACCAGCACCAGCGCGGGCGAGCGGTAGTCGCCCGCGAGCACCGACAGCCGCCGCACCAGGTCCTCGCGCCCGCCCACGTCGAGCCCGGCCGCCGGCTCGTCGAGCAGCAGCATCTCCGGGTCGGGCATGAGCGCGCGGGCGATCTGCACCCTCTTGCGCTCACCCTCCGACAGCGAGGCGAACCGACGCCGGATCAGGTGGGCGGCGCCCATCATGTCGATCAGCTCGACGGCCCGCGTGACGTCGTTGGAGTCGTACTCCTCCGTCCACCGCCCCAGCAGCGCGTAGGAGGCGGTGAGGACCAGGTCGATGACCTTCTCGTCCGGCGGGATGCGCTCGGCCAGCGCGGAGCTGGCCAGCCCGATGCGCGGGCGCAGGTCGAACACGTCGGCCACGCCGATGCGCTCCCCCAGCACCTCGGCCACCCCGTCGCTGGGATGCAGCAGCGTGGCCGCCACCTGCAGCAACGTCGTCTTCCCCGCCCCGTTCGGCCCGAGCACGACCCAGCGTTCGTCCTCCTCGACCGTCCAGTCGATGCCGCGTAGCAGGGTCGCCCCGTCGCGCCTGTAGGCGACATCCTGGAACCGCAGCACCTGACCACCCATCCCCGTTCCTCCTCCAGGAGTGACCCTTGAGACAAACCTATTGCAGGGCGAGCGCTTATCGTGGATCGGTGCACCCTGAATCGCCTGTCTGTGCCGCGCTCGTCGCCTGGGGGAACGCCTGGCTCGCCGGTCATGTCGGTCTTGACGAGGCCGTCGACCACGTCGAAGCCGTCGGCGGGCCCACCGTCGCCGGTGAGGTGCCGCTGCGCCGCTACCTGGCAAACCTGCGTGCCGACCGGCTCGCCGAGCTCCGCCTGGCGCTCCCGGCGCCCGGCGACCCGCTCGGGCTGTCCGGGCCGCCGTCGTTCAACTCCGCCGCGGTCGACGCCGGGCAGGCCGTCATCGCGGTGCTGCCCGACCGGTGTCTCGGCCTGGTCCCGTCGCTCGATCTGCGCGGGTCGTCCTATGTCGGCGTACGGCTGGACGTACAGGAAACCGGGCCCGCCCGGCAGGACCTGCCGTCGGTGGCCGAGGCCGAACGGGAGCTGTCGGAGGCCATGCGGTCGGCCACGCAGGCGCTCACGTCCGTCGGCGGGCCCGCGCAGAGCCGCCCCGAACACGTCGGGCAGGGCGGCGAGCTCGCCCCCGGCTATCCGGGGCGCGCCCACCGCGTGTCGGCGCTCGCCACGCGGCTCGGCGCGGTGCTGCGGCTGGCCGAGGAGCGCGGGCTCACCGCGGGCCAGCTCGCCGACGCCGGGGCCGCCCTGCGCGAGCTGGACCGCGCCGTGCGCCGCGCCGTCGTGGCCGCCCACCACGCGATCTTCGAGCCGGTCAGGAACGAGCGGGGACGCTGATCAGGTCAGGCCGTGCCGGACCGCGTAGAGCGCGGCCTGGGTCCGGTCCTGCACGCCCAGCTTCATCAGCACGTTCGACACGTGCGTCTTGACCGTCTTCTCCGCGACCGCCAGGCTGCGGGCGATCTCCCGGTTGGACCGGCCCGCCGCGATCAGCGCCAGCACCTCCCGCTCGCGCTCGGTCAGCGGCACCGACGTGGGCACGCCCGAGCCGCCGCCGTTGAGCATCGCCTCCGCCGCCTCCGGCGCCAGCAGCACCTGGCCCTCGTGCACGGCGCGCACGGCCTGCACGAGCGCGGTCGGGTCGACGTCCTTGTAGAGGAACCCCGACGCGCCCGCGCGCATCGCCGGCCCCACGTCGGACCGGTCGCTCACCGAGGTCAGCACCAGCACCCGGGTCGCCGAGCCGGTCAGCCTGCCGAGCGCGCCGAGGCCGTCGAGCACCGGCATCTTCAGGTCGAGAAGCAGCACGTCGGGCGCGAGCTCGCCGACCAGGGCGACGGCCTGCTCCCCGTCGGCCGCCTCGCCCACCACCGTGATGTCGTCCTGCAGGTCGAGGAAGGTGCGCAGCCCCTGCCGCACCACCGGATGGTCGTCGGCGATCAGCACCCGGATCACACGTCCACCTCCACGCGTACGGTCGTCCCACGGCCGGGGGCGGACTCGACGCTCATCCGCCCGCCCACCGACTCGGTCCTGTCACGCATCGACACCAGGCCCAGCCCCCGGGTCTCGCCGTGCTCGAAGCCGCTGCCGTTGTCGTGCACGGTCAGCACCAGCCTGCCGCCCTCGTGCGACAGCTTGGCGGCCACCTCGGAGGCGCCGGAGTGCCTGAGCGCGTTGTGCAGCGCCTCCTGCGCCACCCGCAGCACCACCACCTCCGACTCCGAGCCCAGCGGCGGCACCTCGGCGCACTCGTAGGTGACCGAGGCCGGATGCAGCCGGTCGAGCATGCGCACGTGCTTGCGCAGCGTCTCCGACAGCCCGTGCCGGTCGAGCTCCGCCGGGCGCAGCTCCACGATCACCGCGCGCAGCTCCGCCAACGCCTCGCCGGCCAGCCGCTGCACCCGCTCCAGCTCGGCGGCGGCCTTGTCCGGGGCGCTCTCCACCAGCGCGGCCGCGGCCTGCGCGGTGAGCCGGAGCGAGAACAGCTTCTGCGTGACGGCGTCGTGCAGGTCGCGCGCCATCCGGTTGCGCTCCTCCAGCATGGCCAGCTCGCGGCCCCGCTCGTACAGCCGCGCGTTGGTCAGCGCTATGGCCGCGTGCGCGGCGAACAGCGTCAGCAGCTCCTGGTCGGCCTGGGTGAAACCGCCGGGCGTGCGCTTGTTGGCCAGGAAGATGATGCCGAGCGTCTGGCGGCCGTCGAGGATGGGGACCCCGAGGAAGTCCTTCATCACCGGATGCGCCTTCGGCCAGTATTCGAACCGCTCGTCCTCGCGCAGGTCGGGCAGCCGGACCGGGACCCCGTCGCGGAGCATCGCGCCGAGCATGCCATGCTGGCGGGGCAGCGGGCCGATCGCGTCCCACTGCTTGTCGGTGATGCCCTCGGCGACGAACTCGGCGAACGAGCCGTCGTCATCGGGCACGCCGAGCGCCGCGTAGCGGGCGTCCAGCAGCCGCTGCGCCGAGCGCACGATGACCTGCAGCACCTCCCGCACCGACAGGTGCCGGGTGACCGCGAGCACGGCGGAGCTCACCGCCTGCAGGATCTCGTCTCGGTCCGCCGTCACGCGGTCCACTCTAAGGTCCTAGGACGAAGTGCCCAGCCGCGGGCGGGGCCAGCGGCCGATGTGCCCGCGTCCGCCGGTTCCTACCGTCGAGTCATGACGAACACCGCACTCATCACCGGCGCCTCCCGCGGTCTCGGCCTCGCCCTGGCCAGGTCCCTGGCGGGCGCCGGCTGGAACCTCGTGCTCACCGCCAGAGGAGCGGCCGACCTCGACCGGGCCGCCGCCGAGCTGGGCGCCACCGCGCTGCCCGGCGACGTGCGCGATCCGGCCCACGTCGCCCGCCTCGCGGCGGCCGTACCCGAGCTGGACCTGCTGGTCAACAACGCCAGCGGGCTCGGCGCGACCCCGCTGCCGCCGCTGGCCGCGTATCCGCTGGCCGAGTTCAGGGAACTGCTGGAGACGAACGTGACCGCGCCCCTGGCGCTCGTCCAGGCCACGCTGCCCGCGCTGCGCGCCCGGCGCGGCGCCGTCGTGAACGTCTCCTCCGACGCCGCCACCGGCGCCTACCCGGGCTGGGGCGGCTACGGCGCCACGAAGGCCGCGCTCGACCAGCTCTCCAACGTGCTCGCCGCCGAGGAGCCCGGCCTGGCCGTCTGGTGGGTCGACCCCGGCGAGATGAACACCCGCATGCTGGCCGACGCCGTGGGCGCCGACGAGGCCGCCGCCGCGGGCGACCCCGCCAAGGTCGCCGCCACGCTGCACGACCTGATCAGGACCCGGCCCGCGAGCGGCAGGGTGAGCCTGCAATGAGCACGGCACTCGACTTCGCGCTCCCGCCCGCGCTGTCCGCCCACGAGCCGCCCGAGGCGCGCGGGCTGACCAGGGACGGGGTGCGGCTGCTGGTCTCCCCCGGCGCCGGCGAGCCCCTGCACCGGCGCTTCACCGACCTGCCCGGCCTGCTCTCTCCCGGCGACCTGATCGTGGTCAACAACTCCGCCACCCTGCCGGCCGCCGTCCGGCTGGACCGGCTCGCGGTGCACTTCTCCACCGCACGCGACGACGGCACCTGGCTGGTCGAGCTGCGCCGCCGTACGTCCACCGCGTCGGAGCCGTACCTGGGCGGCGAGGCAGGCGAGTGGCTGCCGCTGCCGGGACGCGCCACGCTGCGGCTGCTCGGCCGGGAGACGCCGCGCCTGTGGCGGGCCGCCCTCGACCGCGACGTGCCCGCCTACCTGCGCGAGCACGGCGCCCCCATCCGCTACTCGTACGTGGAGCGCGACTGGCCGCTGGACGCCTACCAGACCGTGTTCGCGACCGTGCCGGGCAGCGCCGAGATGCCCAGCGCCGGACGGCCGTTCTCCGCCGAGCTGGTGACCGCGCTGGTGGCCCGCGGCATCGGCATCGCGCCCGTCACCCTGCACACCGGCGTGGCCTCACCCGAGAAGGACGAGCCCCCGTACGCCGAGCGCTACGAGGTGCCCGAGTCCACCGCCCGGCTGGTCAACCTGGCCAGGCGGAGCGGCGGCCGGGTGGTGGCGGCGGGCACGACCGTGGTGCGCGCGCTGGAGACCGCCGCGGGCGCCGACGGGCGGGTGTCGGCCTCGACCGGCTGGACCACGCGAGTCGTCACGCCCGACGACGGCGTCCGCGCGGTCACCGGGCTGATCACCGGCCTGCACGAGCCGCGCTCCAGCCACCTGCAGATGCTCACCGCCATCGCCGGCGAGGAGCCGCTCAGGCGGGCCTACGAGGCGGCGATACGGGAGGGGTACCTGTGGCACGAGTTCGGCGACACCCACCTGATCCTCTCGGCATAGGAGGGCACCTGGTACGCGAGCACACGAACGGGCGCAGTACCGTGGCTGAATGTGGACCAGCGCACCCTCCTGATCACATTTACCGGCCCTGACCGCCCGGGCGTTACTTCGAGACTTTTCTCCGTCCTGTCTGGTTTTCCGGTGACCGTGGCCGACATCGAGCAGGTCGTCATCCGCGGCAGGCTCACCCTCGGCGTGCTCGTCGCCTACGCCGGCGGCCCCTCCACCGGCACCGGCACCACGCTCGGCGCCATGTGGACCGCCGTCGAGCAGATCGCCGAGGACCTCGGCATGGAGGTCGAGCTCTCCACCGGCTCCACGGCCAAGGAACAGCGCCGCCGCGGCCGGCTGTCGGTCAGCGTCCTCGGCCCCACCCTCCAGCCCGCCGCCATCGCCGGCATCGCCGGGCGCATCGCCGCCGCCGGCGCCAACATCGACCGCATCGAACGCCTCGCCCAGTGGCCCGTCACCTGCATCGAGCTGTCCGTCTCCGGCGCCAACCCCGACGCCCTGCGCATCGAGCTCGCCGCCGAAGCCGCCCTCCAGCAGGTCGACGTCGCCGTGCAGCGCACCGGGCTGTCCCGGCGGGCCAAGCGGCTCATCGTCATGGACGTCGACTCCACCCTCATCCAGGGCGAGGTCATCGAGCTGCTCGCCGCCCACGCCGGCTGCCTCGACGAGGTCGCCCGCGTCACCGAGGAGGCCATGCGCGGCGAGCTCGACTTCGCCGAATCGCTGCGCCGCCGCGTCGCCCTCCTCGAAGGGCTGCCCGCCGAGGTGTTCGAGCAGGTGCGCAAGGAAGTCGTGCTCACCCCCGGCGCCCGCACCCTCGTCCGCACCCTCAAGCGGCTCGACTACCGCTTCGCCATCGTCAGCGGCGGCTTCACCCAGATCACCGACGCGCTCGTCGACGACCTCGGCATCGACTACTCCGCCGCCAACGTGCTCGAAGTCGTCGACGGCAAGCTCACCGGCCGCGTCGTCGGCGAGATCGTCGACCGCCCCGGCAAGGCCAGGGCCCTGGAGCGGTTCGCCAAGGAGGCCGGGCTGCCCATCAGCCAAACCGTCGCCATCGGCGACGGCGCCAACGACCTCGACATGATCGCCACCGCCGGGCTCGGCGTCGCCTTCAACGCCAAACCCGTCGTCCGGCAGGCCGCCGACACCGCCGTCAACACGCCCTACCTCGACTCCATCCTCTACCTGCTCGGCATCTCCCGGGACGAGGTCGAGGCCGCCGACGCCGAGGACGCGCTGCTCACGGCTCCTTGGGGTCCCACAGTGTGACCAGGCGGCCGCCGCCCGGCCACAGCTCCGCCCACGCCGACTCCACCTCCACCACCGCGAACGCCCCCGGCCGGAAGCCGAAATCGCCGCCCGTGAGCTGCATCGCCAGATCCAGGGCGCCCGGATTGTGCCCGCACAGCACCACCGTCCGGCGCTCCGGATCCGCCCTGCGCACGATCTCCAGCAGCTCCTCCGGCCAGGCGCCGTAGACGTCCCGCTGGTAGTCGACCTCGACGCCCGGGAAGGCCAGCTCCGCGGTGCGCGTGGTGCGCCGGCTCGGCGAGCAGATCACCAGGTCGGGCTCCAGGCCCAGCGCTCTGATCTCCGCCCCCGCCCGCACCGCGTCACGCTCGCCCCGCTCCGTCAGCGGCCGCTCCCGATCCGGGACGCCGGCGTCCTGGGCGGCCTTGGCGTGCCGCAGCACGATCAACGTACGCGGCCCCGTCATCTCGACGCCCACACGGCCAGCCCTACGAGCACCGCCAGGATCGCCAGCATCGCGAGCAGGATGATGGCCAGCGTCTTCCCGCCGTTGGGAGGCTTCTCGTCCATCCGCCCAGTTTCCCATCGGGGCCGCCCGCCCGGCGAACACCCCTCCCGGATGACCACGACCGCACCGTAAGAACGCCCGGGGGCGGGCGTTCGCGGGCCGGTCCAGAGGCTACGGGACGGGACGCCCCTGGGCCGGTCGGGAGGCGACCGGGCGGGGCGCTCACGGGCCGGTCGGGAGGCTACGGGGCGGGTGCTCACCGGGGCCGGCAATGCAAACGCCCGCCCCCAGGCTCGGGAGCGGGCGTGCACGGGCGGGTCAGGAGGCTACGGGCTCCTGCTCGCGATGGTTGTCGTTGTTGGCCGGCTCGGCGTTCACCGAGCGGCGCTTGGAGACGATGATGGCCACGACCACCACGCCCACGGCGACCACGGTCATCCCGATCCGCAGCATCGCGTTGTCCGCGTACAGCACCACGGCCGGGGCGACCAGGAGCGCCACCAGGTTCATCACCTTGATCAGCGGGTTGATGGCCGGACCGGCGGTGTCCTTGAACGGGTCGCCGACGGTGTCGCCGATGACCGTGGCCGCGTGGGCCTCGGACCCCTTGCCGCCGTGGTGGCCGTCCTCGACGAGCTTCTTGGCGTTGTCCCAGGCGCCGCCCGAGTTGGACAGGAACACCGCCATGAGCGTGCCGCACGCGATGGCCCCGGCGAGGAACGCGCCCAGCGGCGCGTAACCCATCGCGAAACCGACCGCGATCGGCGTCATGACCGCCAGCAGGCCGGGCGTGGCCAGCTCGCGCAGCGAGTCGCGGGTGCAGATGTCGACGACGCGCCCGTACTCGGGCTTCACGCTGCCGTCCATGATGCCCGGGTTGTTGCGGAACTGGTCGCGTACCTCGAAGACCACGCGCATCGCGGCCCGGCCGACGGCCGAGATCGCCAGCCCGGAGAACAGGAACACCACCGCGGCGCCGATGATGAGACCCACCAGCACGTTCGGCGCGTCGATGCCCAGGTTGAACCCGGCGCCCTGCGGCAGCTCGCTCTCCACGGCCGTCCGGAACGCCCCGAACAGCGCCGTGGCCGCGAGCACCGCCGTGGCGATCGCGATGCCCTTGGTGATGGCCTTGGTGGTGTTGCCGACCGCGTCGAGGCTGGTGAGGACGCGGGCGCCCTCGCCCTCGACGTCGCCGGACATCTCGGCGATGCCCTGCGCGTTGTCGGAGACCGGGCCGAAGGTGTCCATGGAGACGATGACGCCGACGGTGGTCAGCAGGCCGGTGCCGGCGAGCGCGACCGCGAACAGCGCGACCGTCACGTTGCCGAACCCGAGCAGGAACGCGCCGTAGACCGCGCCGCCGATGATCAGCGCCGAGTAGACGGCCGACTCCAGGCCGACGCTGATGCCGGCCAGGATGACGGTCGCCGGGCCGGTCGCCGAGCTCTCGCCGATCTCGCGCACCGGGCGGCGGTTGGTCTCGGTGAAGTAGCCGGTGAGCAGCTGGATGGCGCTGGCCAGGACCAGGCCGATGAGCACCGCGCCGATGGCGATGATCCGCGGGTCGGCGTCGGACTGCACCGCCGCGCCGCTCAGGCCGCTGAAGCTGCTGGGCAGGTACCAGAACGCGGCGGCGGCGACCAGCACCGCCGAGATCGCCGCGGAGATGAAGAAGCTGCGGTTGATCGCGGCCATGCCGTTGCGGTCGCGGTCGCGCATGCGGGTGACGAAGATGCCGATGATCGCGGTGAGCACGCCGATCATCGGGACGATCAGCGGGAAGATCAGCCCTTCCTCGCCGAAGGCCACCCGGCCCAGGATGAGGCTCGCGACGAGCATGACGGCGTAGGACTCGAACAGGTCGGCCGCCATGCCGGCGCAGTCACCGACGTTGTCGCCCACGTTGTCGGCGATCGTCGCGGCGTTGCGCGGGTCGTCCTCGGGGATGCCCTGCTCGACCTTGCCGACCAGGTCGGCGCCCACGTCGGCGGCCTTGGTGAAGATGCCGCCGCCGACACGCATGAACATCGCGAGCAGCGCGGCGCCGAAGCCGAAGCCTTCGAGCACGCCCGGCGCGTTGCCCTGGTAGAAGAAGACGACGACGGCCGCGCCCAGCAGGCCGAGGCCCACCGTGAACATGCCGGCCACGCCGCCGGTGCGGAACGCGATGCGCATCGCGCGCTTCTCGCCCGATTCGCGGGCGGCCGCGGCGACGCGCACGTTGCCGCGCACGGCCAGCCACATGCCCATGAACCCGGTCAGCGCGGAGAACACCGCCCCGACCACGAAGAAGATCGAGCGGCCGACACGTACGTCGGTCTCGCCCGGAAGCAGCAGCAACAGGAAGGGGATCACGACGACGAAGATCGCCAGCGTACGGAACTGCCGCGCCAGGTATGCGGCTGCCCCTTCCTGCACGGCACGGGCGATGTTCTGCATGCGCTCCGTGCCTTGGTCAGCGGCCAGCACCTCGCGCACCAGACCGCCGGCGACGGCTAGCGCGATCAGCGCGACCGCGGCGACCACGATCACAATGGTGAGATTGCTCGAACTCAGGGCCAGATTGGACGCTGGCTCCAGTGCCAGCAGATGGCTTGACATCGTTCTCCTCGGCAAGACCGGTCGTCCTGCCCGGGCGGTGCTGCAATATCGGCGGGCGGTGCGGCACCATCCGGGTTGTGGGTGCCGCTTCCGGTTGAATCCGCAGTGTGCGCCGGATCACCTTGGCCGGTGCCGGGAGTCTACGCAGGGGATTCGCAGATATGAAGGCTCTGAGGGCGGGCATTTGCGCGCCTGTCCAGTAAGCCCCAGACAGGACGGCGATTCGCGAAGTAGAAGATGATATTTCCGGCACTTTACGGGCGTGACTACTGCGAGAAAAGTGCTGACCGAAAATGCCGCCCGGCCGTTTCGCCGATCTTCCCCATTGCCGGGCCCGAGCCACGTCGCAGCCCCGCGCCGCTGATCGGCCACCGGTCAGAGGCGGGTGCACTGGCGGTGGCAGCCCCAGGTTCACCCGAAGGCCCCCAGAAGCTCGTACGTGCACGCACCGCCCCCGGACCGCGCAACTGCCCTCAACTGCCCTCAACTGGCCGCACGGACGCTTCTGACGGCCCTACAGCGCCCCGGCGCCCCGTCGAGTCGGCGAAGACCAGGCACCGAGCTTTCACCCAGCGGCCCTGGGCCCCCAAACCCTCCCACATCGGCCCAACGGCTCCGCACCATCCCCCCAGCACGCCCACCGATCGCCCAAGCCCTCGGCTGATGACCCCGCCGGCCACTTCGCACACCGACCCCACCAGCCACCTCGCGTGGCCACCCCACCGGCCGTCTCGTAGGCCGACCCCGCTGCCACCTCGCATGGCCACCCCCGGCCGTCTCGCAGGCCGACCCCGCCAGCCACCTCGCGTGGCCACCCCACCGGCTGCCCAGTCCGCGGGCGGCGGGCTAGCCACAACCGCCCGTGCACTCCCTCTGCGGCTGTCGCGCCCTGCGGCAGCGTCCGGCGCCCGTCCCCGTTGACCGCCTTCGCCGGATCGGCACGGACCCCGCCTTCGCCTCTCCCCTGCGGTTCGCGGCGGCCCCGACCGCATGGCACCCGTAGCGACGCTCCTGCACACAGCCCCACGCTTACGGCGGGCCGGGGGGCCGAAGGCCGGGGCCGAAGGCCGGGGCCGAAGGCCGGGGCCGAAGGCCGGGGCCGGAGGCCGGAGGCCGGAGCCGGAGGCCGGAGCCGGGGGCCGAGGGCATCGGGGCAGGATGGCCGGGGCATCGGACGCCCACGCACCGCATGCCTGGCTCCATCGCCCCGTACATCAATACATCGCGCCGTACATCATGGGCGGGACCGTACGCCGCTCAGGCCGGACGGAGGGCAGATGACGTGGGAGAGCACCCCGCCCATCCCCCACACGGAAGAGGGCCGAGGCACGGCCTCAAGTGCCACGGGAGGCCGACAAGCACGGCGATGCGATCCAGGCAGACATGGGGGCCAGGCTGGAATCGATGAACGCCCTGCCCCTCCCTCGCGTTGGGGGTGCGCGGGAGGGGATGGGTCAGCCGGTTCGGCCGTTGGCCACGGCGGGCCAGCTCATGCGGATGCGCATGCCCTTGGGGCTGGGGAAGACCTCGACGTCGTCCGCCAGGCCCGCGATGACCGCGATGCCGAAGCCGGACATGAACGAGTCGGAGAGCATGCCCAGATCGAGGGGTTGTTCCTGTTTGATCTCGTCGCTGGGCGCCTGGTCGCTGACCGTGACCTCGAAACGCCCGGAATCGTCTCGGAGCTCGATGCGGATGGGCTCGCCCGGGCAGTGGACGCGATGCGCCTCGACCGCCCGGGAACACGCCTCACCCACGGCGAGCCTGACTTCGTCCAGCAAGGACTCCTCCACGCCGGTGCGCCGGGCTATCGCGGTCGCGACCAGCCGGGCGGTCCGCACATGCGCGGGAAGAGCGCTGAACGTCAGCTCGACAGTGGCCATCTACTTGTCTTTGCCGTGAGCTTCCTTGGCCTCGTCGACCGAAGCGTAGATCCCGAAGACCTTGGTCAGACCGGTGATCCGGAAGATCTTGAGGATGCGCTCCTGGGTGCACACCAGCTCAAGGGAGCCGTCGTGGGCGCGGACCCGCTTGAGCCCGCCGACCAGGACGCCAAGACCGGTCGAGTCGAGGAAGTCGACCTTCTCCATGTTGACGAGAAGGTGGAAGTTGCCCTTGTTCACCAGGTCGATGAGAAGCTCACGCAATCTCGGCGCCGTGTAGACATCGATCTCACCCTCGACCTCGACGATGGTGAGTCGGTCCTCGTTGTGGTGATCCAACTTCAGATCCACAGATCCTCCAGCGCCTCGCCTGCGAAAGTACTCTTGCGGGCCTGGCAGTCTGGAGCGGGGCTCCCGACTGTCGGACCCTGACGCGCGGCATTCAACCACGCGTCTGGCTTGTGTCTATACGAAATCACGATTCCCGGCGACTTTGCCCACGGACGCAGACTGGAAACAGTGACTTCCTCCGCTTCCTCCCCACACCGAACGGGTCCACTCCTCCAACACCTGCTCGGAGTTCCCGCACGTCATGAGCGTGTCACCCATGTGGAGCATGTTCCAGCACGTCAAGCGGGTCAAGTGGGATGGCCGAAATGGGCGCCGGAAGTCCTGGTTACGCGCTTGGCGAACCGAGGCGTGGCGGGGCTCTGGTCACATCAGTACGAAGCGGCCGACCTGGCTCACCGTGGCCTAAACGTGATCATCTCCACAGGAACGGCGTCCGGGAAGTCGCTCGCGTATCTCACCCCGGCGGTCGCCTCATGTCTCGACGGCGGCACCGTCCTCTATCTCACGCCGACCAAGGCGCTGGCCGCCGACCAGCTCCGCAGTCTCCGCGACCTGCACATCACCCAGGTGCGCGCGGCCTGCTTCGACGGCGACACGCCGTTCGAGGAACGTACGTGGGTGCGCAAGCACGCCAACTACGTCCTGACCAATCCCGACATGCTGCACCGGAGCATCCTGCCCCGGCATGCGCAGTGGTCGTCGTTCTTCCGGCGGCTGCGGCTCGTGGTCGTCGACGAGTGCCACGGCTACAGGGGCGTGTTCGGCTCCCACGTCGCGCAGATCCTGCGCCGCCTGCGCCGCATCGCGGCCCGCTACGGCAGCCGCCCGGCGTTCCTGCTCGCCTCGGCCACGGCCAGCGAGCCGGGAACGTTCGCCAAGCGGCTCACGGGGCTCGACATGGCCGAGGTGACCGAGGACGGCTCGCCCAAGGGCGCGACCACCATCGCGCTGTGGGAGCCGCCGCTGACGGAGCTGCGCGGCGAGGGCGGCGCCCCCGTCCGCCGCACCGCCACGGCCGAGGCCGCGGACCTGCTGGCGGACCTGGTCCTCGCCGACGTCCGCACCCTCGCCTTCGTCCGTTCGCGACGCGGCGCCGAAACGGTCGCCCTCACGGCCCGCGCCAAACTCGCCGACGTAGCCTTCTCCCTCTCCGCCACCCACCCCCACCTCGCCACCAGCTCCGGCACCCCTAACACCGCCGCCCACGCCGGACCTGAGCCCACCCCCACCAACGACCCTGCCCCCAACCTCGACCCCACCCCCGCCCTCGACGCCACCCCCGCTCCCACCCCCGACCGGGGCCACGCCCCCTCCCCTGGCTTCAGCGCAACCCCCGGCCATAGCGCCACCTCTACTCCCGACCCCGACCCCGATCAGGGCCACGACACCAGCCGTGAGTTCAACGCCGGGTCCGACGAGCGGCCAGGGCCCGGCGCCGACGCCCACGAGGGCCAGCACGCGGACCAAGCTCCGGACGGATACCGGGACCAGCGCACGGATCAGGCCCGGGACCAGGACGGAAACCAGGGCCGGGACGGGCACCAGGACGGATCCCCGGACCCGGATCCGGACCGGGTGGCGGCGCCTTCGGACACGTTGTCCTGGGCGCTTCCCGAGACCACTGACTGGGCCGCTCTTCCCGAGAAGGTCGCCGCGTACCGGGCGGGCTATCTGGCCGAGGACCGCCGGCTCCTGGAGAAGGCCCTGCGCTCCGGGACCCTCATGGGCCTGGCCACCACGAACGCCCTGGAGCTGGGCGTGGACGTGTCCGGCCTGGACGCCGTGCTGATCGCCGGGTGGCCGGGGACCCGCGCTTCCCTGTGGCAGCAGGCGGGCCGGGCCGGGCGCGACGGCAGGGACGCGCTCGCCGTGCTCATCGCGCGCGACGACCCCCTCGACACCTACCTCGTCCACCACCCCCAAGCCCTGTTCGGCCAGCCCGTCGAGGCGATCGTGCTGGACCCCGGCAACCCGTACGTCCTCGGCCCTCACCTGTGCGCGGCCGCCGCCGAGATCCCGCTCACGGACGACGACCTGCCGCTGTTCGGCGACACCACGGCGGACGTCCTCGACACCCTGGTCTCCGACGGGCTGCTGCGCCGGCGGCCCGCCGGATGGTTCTGGACCAAGCGCGAGCGCGCCACCGACCTGGCCGACATCCGGGGCGGCGGCGGTGCGCCGATCCACGTGGTGGAGTCGTCGACCGGTCGCCTGCTGGGCAGCGTGGACGAGCCGTCCTCGCACACCACCGTCCACACCGGCGCCATCTATCTCCACCAGGGCGAGACGTACCTGGTGGAGCTCCTCGACCTGGAAGCCGGCGTGGCGCTGGTCTCGCGCTCCGAATCTGACTACTCCACGTTCGCCCGCGACATTACGGACATCTCCATCCTCGCCACGCTGCGCTCCCAGCCGCTCGGGCCCGGCACCCTTCACTTCGGCGACGTGGAGGTGACCCGGCAGGTCGTCTCCTATCTCAAGCGCCGCCTCCAATCCGGCGAGATGCTCGGCGACGAGCCCCTCGACCTGCCGCCGCGCACCCTGCGCACCCGCGCGGTCTGGTGGACGCTTCCCGCCTCCGTGGTGACCACCCTGGCCCAGGACGGCTTCGACCTGGGGGGCGCCGCCCACGCCGCCGAACACGCCGCCATCGGCCTCCTCCCCCTCTTCGCCACCTGCGACCGCTGGGACATCGGCGGCGTCTCCACCGAACTGCACGCCGACACCGGCCTGCTCACGGTGTTCGTGTACGACGGCCACGAGGGCGGCGCCGGTTTCGCCGAACGCGGTTTCGCCCGCGCCACCGATTGGCTCACCGCCACCCGTGAAGCCATCGCCTCCTGCGAATGCGAACGCGGCTGCCCGTCGTGCATCCAATCCCCCAAGTGCGGCAACGGCAACGACCCCTTGGACAAACGCGGCGCCCTCCGCCTCCTCGGCACCCTCCTCAGTTCCTGACTCGGAGCACGTATTGCGGGCGAGGCGCGTAGCGGCTTAATCGTCCCTTGAACGATAAGCTCCGCGGCCTCCCGTCATCGTGTGACTATGAGTTACCAAGAGCCCGCTCGGTCACGCTCCAGCGGGCCGTGCTGGGGAGCAGTGAATAGGTTGCATGAAGCGCTGGATATAACAACATCTGAACCTGACGACTTTGCGATCTTCTATAAATTCGAGGGGTTTTGGGGCGCAGAAATATCAAAATCGCTAGGCCGAAACACACAGGTTCTGGCAGCGCCGGATAAGGCTGTAAGGACGCGGGGGCACATAGGCGACGGATTCATGGGGCGGGGCCTGCTCTGGCTCTGCCGGTTAGGGTGCGGGGGCCGAGGGCGGGGAGCGTGATCTGGAGTGAGGTCCAGACGTCCGCCACCTGGCCGGTGATCGTGCAGTTCGCCAGGTGGACGCCGTTCTGGGAGGCCACCGTCTCTGCGTGGGTGCAGGCGGATTCGGGGTCGATCAGGGCGAGTTTGGCTGCCGCCAGGGCGCTCAGGTCGGCGGCGGCGTTGACGCGGTGGCGGGCGACGCGCGCGGCGCCCACTATGGCGAAGGCGGTGGCCACGGCCATCAGGAGGGCCATGAGGGCCACGCCCCAGAGCGTGGCCGAGCCTCGGTCGGCGCGTTGGGCGGGCATGTCGTCCTTCCTCTCTGCTGGACGATGGGGCGAGGGTCAGGGTTCTGTGGCGGCTGTGGCTGATGCCGTTACGGGGACCGCCGGGAGGGCGGGGCCCCACGGGGGGCGTACTTCCACCGAGATCTTCACGGAGGTCTGGTCTGCGTTGCGCGTTATGTCTACGAGGGCTGAGGGGCGGACGGCTGAGTGGACGAGGGCGCGTACCTGGTCGAGTGGCTCGCCTCGGGCGGCGGCCCTGGCTGCCGTACGGGCGGCGTCGACGCACTCCAGGTGGACGGTGACCGCGTGGATGGCCCACAGCGCGGCGGCCAGGACGATCATGAGGGCCGGCAGCATCGCGGCGGTCTCGGCGGTGACCGAGCCGCGCGATGCCGACCGGCTCCCACGGTTGGAGGCGGACCTGGTCATCCGTTGGTGTTGAGCGCCTGGTCTATGAGCTTGGAGAGCATTTCTTGCACTTCGGGACTGCTGACCACCTTGAACAGCAGAGCGGCGAACGCGCAGGCGGCGATCGTGCCGACGGCGTACTCGGCTGTGGACATGCCTCGGTCTCGCAGAGGGCCGGTGCAGCGGGACCAGCGGCTCGCCCACCATCCGGAGTTGCTGTGGTCAGTGGTGATAGGGGCGGTCTCTGAGGTCTCGTCGGGAGTGGGGACGCGCATTTTGCCTCCAGGTGCTCGGTGCCGGAGTGAGGTGGGACCGGCGTTGCCGGGTGCAAGCGTCGCTCAGGAGGGGTCTGCGATTGCGGGCCGAATGGCGTTCTGGGGATTGCGGGAGGTTCGGCTGTCCCGGGCTGTGGATATCGCGCGTCCGGCGTGTAACGGGACCGACAGAGAGCTCCAGCGGGACGGTTAGGGCGATTTGGGCGGTCCGTAGTTCGTTGGCCAGGGCGTGGAGATACGCGGGAAGTTAAGCTCAATAGGGGGCCCGGCCTTGGCGACGGAAGGAAGCGCCCGATGTCAGATGACTCGCACCTTTCGGTCAGGGCTTCTGATGCCGAGCGTGATTCGGTTATCGACCTGTTGAGCGAGCAGGCCGCGCAGGGTCGTTTGACGCTGGCGGAGCTGGAAGAACGCATCGAGCACGCCCACTCCGCCAGGACCATGGGCGAACTCCAGACGCTCACCCGCGATCTGCCGACCGGCACCGACCAGCCGCTGGCGCGCAGGAAGGCGACGCGGTGGCTCGTATCCGTGATGGGCAGCTTCGCCAAGGTGGGCCGATGGCGAGCGGGGCGCCGCGTCACGGCACTGTCCCTGATGGGCAGCGGCGACATCGACCTGCGCGGCGCGGAGATCGAAGGCGGGGAGGTCACGTTGACCGCCATCGCCGTCATGGGAGGCTTCGACATCTACGTGCCCGACAGCATCGACCTGGAGGTCACCGGGTTCTCGCTGATGGGCGGGCACGACCAGCGGGGCAGCCGCCAGCCGCCGCGCACGGGTGCGCCGCTCGTACGGGTGCGCGTCTACGCCCTCATGGGTGGTACGGACATCTGGCGCGTTCCGGCCGAGATGGAAGCGGCGTCGTTGAAGCGGTTGAGAAAGGCCGCCAAGGCGCTGGAGAAGTGATTCCACCCATCCCGGGGTCGGGAACCTCCGGCCAACAGGTCGGAAATGTACGCCGACCGTGGCGGGGCTGCCCATTGCACGCCTGGCTCATGCCCGCTGCCACGGCTTCGGACCGCCCCATCGCCGGGTGGCGCAAGAGCGACGGACTGTGGGGATGCCGGTTGCTGTCGTGGGCTGGGTGGTCAGGGGAGGACGATGCTGGTCGCGAGGCCGGCCACCACGGGGATGATGCCCAGCAGGACGAAGGCCGGTAGGAAGCAGAGGCCCAGGGGCGCCACTGCCTTGACGCCGACCCTGCGGGCCGCGGCCACCGAGGCCGCTCGGGATGATTCGCGGGCGTCGTCGGCGAGGCGGGTCAGTACGTCGGCCACCGGGGCGCCGCTCTGGGCGGCTCGGCTCATCGCCCTGGAGAGTTGCGCAGTGGCCGGGTCGCGGGCGAGGAAGGCCCAGGTGGGTTCGGGGTCGGCGCCGAGGCGCAGTTGAACGCTCACCCAGGTCAGGCGGTCTCCCAGTGGGCCGCCTATCGCGGTGGCGGCGATCTCCGTGGCGGCGCTGACCGGCTGACCCGCGAGCAGGCACGACGCCATGAGGTCGGCCGCGAACGGCAGGTCGATGGCTATGCGGTGGCGGTCTCGTTGGAGTTCTGGGGGTTCCTTTCGGTGGAGTACGGCGGCGGCCACCGGGGTGACGAGCGCTGCCGTCAGGATGCCTGGGATGCCGCCGACGAGCAGGGCTGTGAGGAGTCCCAGGCAGGCTGCGGAGGTGAGGGTGCGGCCGGTGAGGGGGCGTTTGGGGAGGGTGGGGGTCAGCCAGGAAGGGGTTGGGGACTCGTCCGGGGGTGGGTGGGCTTGGTAGGGGTTGGCGGGTTTGGGGAGGAGGGCGGCCAGGCGTTGGGTGGTGGTCATTGGTGCGGTCCACAGCCAGGCGGCTGAGGCGGCGCAGCAGGCGGCGAGGAGCTCCAGCATCTACGTCCTCACTGTGTCGGGCTCAGGAGTCGGCTGCTCGGGTGGCCATGCGGTGGGTCCACCACAGGCCGCAGGCGTCCAGGGCGATGCCGGCTGCCAGGCAAAGGAGGCCGGGGATGCCGCCGAGCAGGAAATCGAGGGGATGCATGCCCAGGGCCACGCCCATGAGGAGGCCCAGGGCGGGGAGGACGGCCAGCATTCTGGCCGTGGCGCGGGGGCCGGCGAGTTGGGCCGCTACGTCCTGGCGGTGGGTTTGAGCGGTGCGCAGGGTGGCGGCGACGCGTTCGACGAGGGCGGTCAGGCCGGCGCCCACGGTGATGCTGACGTCCCAGCAGGCGGCCAGGCGGCGCAGGCCCTCGCCGCCCTGGGCGGGGGCTGCTGACAACAGGGCCGCCGATACGTCGCCGCCGTCTCTCGCGGCGGCGAGGACCGGGCGGAAGGGCTCGGGGTCGGGGAGGTCGACTGCGGTGATGGCTCGGGTCAGGGCCTCACCGGGGGTACGGCCGGCCGACAGTTCGGCGGAGAGGGCATGGCAGAGCTCTATGGAGGCGCGCCGCCAGGCGTCGGCGCGGCGGGTTTGGCTGGTGCGGCGCAGGAGTTGGCTGAGCGGTGGTCGCCCGGGGTCCGTTTGTGGGGAGGTGAGCCTGGTCAGGCGGAGGGTGGCGACGTCGGGGCCGGTCCACAGCCAGACGGCCGTGGCTATCAGGGACGCCGCCACCAGAGTGGCCGTCATTGTGGTCTCCCGAGCGGGGCTTTGGCGGGTTCATGGGCGGGTTCATAGGCGGGGACGGATGCCCTGGCGGCCATGGGTGCGCTTGCGGCGACTGGTTCGCTTGCGGCGATGAGCGGCGCGGTGTTGCAGCCAGGGGTGCCGTCCTCGGACGTGGGCGCACCGGCGGTAGACGGGGAGGGGACGGTGGGCGTTTCGATCATGGGCGCGCTGCTTGCGGGGGTTGCCTTGGAGGGCGGTATGCCGGTCATCCCTGCGCCGGTTCTGGGGCCGGTGCCTGTTGGGAGGCCGTTTCTGGTTCTGGTTGGAGGGTGGGGGGTCATGTGGGTGGTGGGGTGGTCAGGGCGGGGTAGCCGGGGCCTGGGTGGGGGCGGCCGTCGGGGGTGAAGGTCACTGCGGGGATGGCTTCGACCAGGCCGTTCGGGGACCTGGACAGCAGGCAGATTTCCGAGACGCGGCGTTTGCCGTCGCCTCGGCCGCGGGTGAGGTGGATGACGACGTCGAGGGCTGCCGCCAGTTGGCTGTGCACGGCCTCTCTGGTAAGGCCCGCTGCGCAGCCGAGCGCTTCGAGGCGGGGTGGGACGTCGGCCGCTCTGTTGGCATGGAGGGTGCCGCAGCCGCCCTCGTGGCCGGTGTTGAGGGCGGCCAGCAGGTCGACGACTTCGGCACCCCGTACCTCTCCTACAACCAAGCGGTCGGGGCGCATGCGGAGGGCCTGGCGGACGAGGTCGCGCAGGCCGACGCCGCCGGCGCCTTCGAGGTTGGCCGGTCTGGATTCGAGGCGCAGCACGTGCGGGTGAAGGGGGCGGAGCTCGGCCGAGTCCTCGACGAGCAGGAGGCGTTCGCCGGGGTCGGCCAGGGAGAGGAGGGCGGACAGGAGGGTGGTCTTGCCGGTGCCGGTGCCGCCCGTGACGAGGAAGGCGCGTCTGGTCGACACCAGGGTGGTGAACAGGGGGACGGCCTCGGGGGTGATCGTGCCGGCCGACACCAGGTCGTCGAGGGTGAAGGTGCGGCGGGGCGGCAGGCGTAGGGAAATGCTGGTGCCGCCGGAGGCGATCGGCGGGAGGACGGCGTGCAGGCGTACGCCGCCGGTCAGGCGGGCGTCGACGTACGGTGAGGCGTCGTCCAGGCGTCGGCCTGCTGCGGCGGCGAGGCGCTGGGCGAGCCTGCGGACGGCGCCGTCGTCGGTGAACGTGACCGGGGTGAGGCGCAGGCCTTTGCCGTCGTCGACCCAGACCTCGCGGGGGCCGTTGACCAGGACGTCCGTCACGTCGGGCTCGGTCAGGAGGGGCTCCAGTGGGCCTGCGCCGATGAGGTCGGCGCACAGGGCGCGGGCGACGGCGAGGATTTCGGCGTCGCCGTAGACGGACTTCTCGGCGCGCAGGGCGACGGCCACCTGGGCGGCGGTTGGTTCCACGCCGGCGCGGGCGAGGCGGACCCGTACGGCCTCGACGAGGTCGGGAGAGACGGCGCGGGGTATGTCGCTGGTCACCGCGCGGGGCAGATCGCGGGGCAGCGCGGGGGGCTTTTCGGGGGTCATGCGGCGTCCTCGTTCCTGGGGGTGGGGAGCAGGTCGTGGAGGAGGGCTGTGCAGAGGGTGCCCAGGGCGGTGCGGGGGCCGAGTTTGGGGAGTTCGCCGCGGTTGAGGGTGGTGGTCAGGCGGGGCTGGTCGGGCAGGCGGCCGGCCAAGGGGATGCCGAGGGAGGCGGTGGCCGTGGCGTCGTCGACCACGCCGGGGCGGATGACGGCGCGGATGTCGGCCGTGTGGCGGCGGGTCTGGCCGAGCACCTGGGCGGCGGCCAGGACGCCGCGTACGTCGGCGGGGGTCAGCAGGAGGGTGCGGTCGGATCTGCCGAGGGCTTCCACGGCGGACGGGTCGAGGTGGCGCGGGAGGTCGACGACCACGAGGTCGAAGCCGCGGCGGCCGGCTTCGAGGACCGAGCGCATGGCTTCGGCCGGGATGGGGCGGATCTCGCCCCGGTGGAACGAGAGCACGGCCAGGTCCCCGAAGGCGGGCAGCGCGGCGCGCAGGGCGCGGGGGCTGATGCGGCCCTGCCGGGCGACGAGGTCGGCCCAGCGGGCTCCCGGGGTCTCCTCCTGGCCGAGGACGGCGTCGAGGCCGCCGCCCAGCGGGTCGGCATCGACGAGCAGGGTGCGCAGGTGGTCGTGGGAGGCGCGCAGGGCCAGGCAGGCGGCCAGGACGCTGGTGCCCGCGCCGCCCCGGCCGCCGATCAGCGACACGACGGCGCCGGCGCGAGGCTCGGGCTCCATCGCGTCGGCGAACCGGTCGACCAGGTGGCGCTCGTCGGCGGGGAGGGCGACGACGGCCTGGGCTCCGGCGGCTACGCAGCGCCGCCAGGTGTCGGGGTCGTCCGGGTCGCGGGTGACGAGGAGGACCTGGTCGCGGGCCGGGGGTGAGGCCGCGGCCACGGCTTCGGCGAGGTCGGCGCCGATGACCACGAGCGGGGCCTGGCTCCAGAACGGGCGGGCGTGGGACGGGACGTGGGCGACGTCGAGCTGGGCGCCGGCTGCGGCGGCTATGCGGACCAGGTCGTCGAGCAGGTCGCGGTCTTCGGAGATGACCAGTGGGCGGGGCATCGGGCCTCCCTGTCGGTTCGGGGAGGACCCACCTTGCGCCCGGCGGGGGTGGCCGCGCGGAGGCGAACGCGGTTCTGGGGAGAACAGAGGCTTTCCCACAATCAGGGGGTTGACCTGGGGTTTTGCGGCTACGCCGCCCCGTGTTCGGCCGGTTGGCCCGTGGCTGGCCCGTCGTTTCCGTTTGCGCAGGTCAGGACACCACCGGTGATCGTTTCGGCGGAGAGGGCAGCTTCTATACGGGCGTTCGCCGCGTCTTCCCCACCCCTGATCCAATGCGCGTACGTGGTCAACAGAGTCCGGATCGAGTGACCCAGCCGCCGCGCGATCTCGGCCGTGTCCACACCCGCCGCAATCAGCATGCTGGCGTTGGCGTGGCGTAGGTCGTAGGGCCGCCGGGCCATCGTGGAGGCGTGCTCAGCAGGGCTGAGAGCGGCTTTGCGGGCACGCCGCCAGACCGCCCGGTATACCTCAGCGCGTACCTTGCCCCGGTCGGGGCCGTCGTAGAACAGCCGCCCATCGGGGGCCGGGGGGAAGGTCAGCAGGTGCAGGCGCAGGATCGTGACCAGTTCCGGGGGGACCGGGACGACACGGACGCTCTTGCTACTGCGGTGCTTGAGCCCGCGCGTGTCGTGGCGCTCGCCGTCGTCGGTCCACAGTTCGCCGACGTCGGGACAGGCCCCTTCCAGGGTGATGCTGCCCCAGCCGCCGCCCATCGGCAGGTTGCACTGTGCGGCCTTCAGCTCCAACCCTTCCGACGGCCGGACCCCGGCGAAGAACATCAGGCAGAACAGCGCGAACAGGTGCGGTCCCCGGTCCCGGTGCATGCCGTAGCCGCGCAGTTCCCGCACCGCCCACAGCAGCCGCCGCGCCTGTTCCAGGGTCGGCACGGTCACGGGCGAGACCGCGTCATCGAGGTGACGCCGCCGGGTCTTGATCGCGGGAAGCGGGTTGATGCTGATCAGCTTGGAGGTCACGGCCCGGTCCAGGCACTTGTACAGGATCGCGCGGCGAGTGCGTGCGGTGGTGGCCGCCGCCTGCTTGCCGTTCTGGAGTTTCTTGATCGCGGCCAGCAGGGCGCGCAGGTTCTCGTCGTCGGCCAGGTCCGCCACCGGCCGCGTGTGCTCGCCCAGCCAGCCCAGCGCGGCGGCGATGTCGGCGGGCACAGGTTCGGAGGCGATCCGGCCGGGCCGGTAGGCCCATTGCTTGAGCGCCTTGCGTAAGGTCGCGTCGCAGGGGCGGGTACGCCGGGCTTTGATCGAGTCGTCCAGCATGCACATGGTGATCGCGGCCAGCGATTCGGAGAGCCGTTTGCGGCTACCGGCCGCCGCGCCGTCCCATTCGGCCGCCGCCACATCGCAGGAGTGATCGAACCAGGTGCGTTGCTGACGGGTCCAGGACAGGGGTTGCCCGGTGCGCAGGTCCCACTCTTCACCGACCGTCTTGGCCGCTTGGGTGAGTTCGGATTGAAAGGTCTGGGCTAGCGCTTTGGTGAGGAAGGACAGAGAATAGGTATCCGTGTTGATTCTCCACCGTAATTCCCACGGCTTCCGCCGCCCCTCACGCTTGCGAATCTTCCAGAATTGGATGTCGATGGCCGACATGCTAGCCGCCTCCTGTTTCCGTTTTTTGACTCTCTAACCATTTTATCCAGTCGTCGCGCTTTATCCGTCTTTCTCCATTAGGGATTCGATATGTTTCCGGGCCGCGCCCGGTGGCCAGCCACCGGTAGAACGTCGAGCGAGGAACCCGCAGGATACGGCGGGCATCCGCCAGCGTCAGGAAATCATCGTGGCTCATCTAATTCACCCTTTCCTCAGTACACCTACGGGCCAGCCACGGGCCAACCCAGCCTGTCCCGCCCTCCCAGCAGGAGCGTTTATCCGATCAGCAATCGTCTATTCTTTTCCTGTCAATTCACCGCGCCCATTCACTCTAATGTCGGGAATTGTTTAGCGCGATTTCCAACGTCATGCGCATTGCCATCTGATAGGAACGCTTTCCCGCTTGCCGACTCCAAGATCATCACGGCGCGCTCGGGCCGGGCCCACCCACCCACCCACAGCCGTGGTTGCCCACCGGCGAGGAGGCATGGGCTCAACCCACACGCAACAGCCAACCCCTCTTATGGAGCCTTCGGCGCGTTTTCCCAGGTCGCAGCCTCGCCGAAAGTGCCGGCGGTCAGCCCGCGATCTTCACGTGGTCAGCCCCAGCCGTTGCGCCTGCCGGGCCTGACGATGCTCGCGGCCCAGCACTTCGGCCCACACCCGGTCGCCCAGGGTCCGATAGCCGATTCCCGCGATCCGCCACTCACCCACCAGCACCATCCCCGCGCCCTGATCACCGGCCGCCGCCTGCCGCGCCCACGGGTCCCGATCACGCCCGCCCTGGGCCAGCCGCCACGCCCGCCGCGCCTGCCGCAACGCCGTGAACGTCGTGGAGTAGCGGCGGCTCTTGGAGGTGACATGCCCGCGAAAGCCGAGCGTGTGAACGTGCCGCCCCAGCCGCAGCGTCCGGCAGGTGGCCAGCCGCGCCAACCGGCGCACCGTCTGTGTCAGCGCCGCCACATGCGCCGGAACCGATCCCCCCTGCCCCACTTCCGCCCCGTCGTCAGCACGAGGACGTGACGCCGGAAGACCACTCACGCTGTCGGACACGGTCTTAGTCGCGTACTTGGCCAGATAGCCCGCCACCCGCGCCCCGTCCACCCGGCTCGCCCGCACCGGCCGCACATCCAGTTGCGCCCCCCACCGCGCCACCGCCAGCGTGCGCCCATCCACCACCGGAAGCGGCACACTCACCCGCCCGGCCGCCTGCCGCAGCGCCGCCGTCAACAGCTCCACCCCCGCCCACGCCGGAGCAGGCACCACCGCCTCAGGATCATCGGCACTCACCCCGTCCAAGCGGGCCAGCACATGCAAATGCACCACACCCCGCTTCTGGAACTCAGCCACCTTCACATACGACACCCGCAGCAGCCCACGCACCGCCCGCACCGTCAGCACCCGCCCGCCCACCGCAGGAGCCAGCGCCGCCAGCGCCCGATACACATAGATCACCGTGCGCCGCCACAACTCCCCGACATGCGCATTCCACAACACCATCCCGGCCAGGTCCGCGCAGTCCTCACACAACGGAGCCCCGACCACGCCATCACCGGCCGCGTGACGGGCCGGGCACGACAGCGGCCTGCCATGCTCACACACCCGCTCACGCCTGCCACCACGGGCCGCACGAGCCGCCCTGTCCGCCCGGCACACCCCGCCATCACGGGCCGCGTGCACCCGGCCGAAACTCGGCGCGGTGAACGTCGCCAGCACCAGCGGACTACCCGCCGCCCGATCATCACCGCCCCCGCCACCGACCCCGTCCCCCTCCTGCCCTTCCTCCTGCCCTTCCTCCTGCCCTTCCTCCTGCCCTTCCTCCTGCCCTTCCTCCTGCCCTTCCTCCTGCCCTTCCTCCTGGTCGTCGCCGTCATCGCGGGGGCCAGCAGGCACAGCGCGGGCCACGCCAGCGGCGAACACATGCCAGGCATCCGAGCGATACCGCGCCGCGCACGGCGGGCACACACTCTCGCGCCGATCCTTACAAGCCACCAGCAGCACCCCGCCCGGCTCATCCCGGCTCGAAAACGCGCCCTCCACCTCACCCGTGACCGCGTTGACCGTCATCGCCGCCCCCGACAACCGCACCGGCCGAACGCAATGCCCCGCCCGCTCCACCTGCGCCGACCACCGCCGATACCCGTCCTCATCGGCAACCCGTTCGATCATCTGCGCCAGCACCGGCCCGCCGTACATCCGGCCACCTCCCCGCATCGTGGGCATGCCCCTCACACCCACCATGACAAGCCGTACTCGAACACGTATTCGAATAGTTCAAAGGCATGCCGGTGCGGCATACCGCGTGCATCGCCGCGTATGCCGTGATAGGGAGAGCGACCGGCCGCGATAGTGACGTTGCGTAGTTGATCCGTCGCTGTCGATAATGGCGTCGGCGGGCCACATGCTGTGAGGGGGGAGCCCGCCAGACTGCCCGGCCCACGCCCAGCGGCCAACGGTCCGGGACGGGCAGTCACCCCCGGCCCGCCCCTGGCCCCGCGCTGTGTGATGAGTTTCCCTACTAGATCAAGCACGCCCGGCACGCCGGGCGCCCCTCCCGCGGGAACGATCTTGCGCAGGGGTGGCAGCACCCCGGGAGACAGGCCCGCACCAGGAACCCGCCCAGGAGACCGGGGGCAGCGTGACGCGCCGGCTGGCGGACATCGGGACTGCGCGCGGCGCTGACGCGCCGTGCTCGCCCTCGCCACCCGCAGGCGCGCCCCACGCCCCCGGCCCCCGAACCGCACCAGACCCGCCGCCCCCGGCACGCCCGAAGCCCCCGGCCAGAACCCACCGGCAAGGCGTCACGGGGGACACGCCCATCCCAGCAGGCCGCACCAGGCGGGAGACCGCCAGACCGAGGACGGTGGGTCGGTCCGGATCGATCCCGCCCCTCTGGCCGGGGGCAGCCAGCACCCGGCCCAGCGGCGGCAGGCACGCTAGGCCGGGGCGACTCACACGGCGGTCACTACACGCCGAAGCTCACCTCATGGCCACCTCTGGGCGGCGCGGTGCCTGCCTCCACAGCCGCCTGACGGGCCAGCCACAGGGTCAACGCCTCCACATCCCACGCCAACAGCACGTTGACCAGCCCGCTTCCTACTCCCTCTATATCCAGCCAGCGACGCCGCCACGCAGCCGCACCCCACACCAGCTCCGTGGTGATCTCCCACTGGGGATAGGCGGCCCGCAGTTCAGCAAGCCGCCGCACCTGCCCGTCATCCATGACCGTCCTCCGTGCCCGCCTCTACCTGACCGCCCGCCTGTGCCGGATCGGCAAGCCGGAACTTCACCCGCCGCACCGGCCCCCGCGCATAGTCGCCCGCGAACGCCTTACGCTGCGTCGTCACGACCTTGACCGCCACCCCCGCCGCGACCAGCAACCGCAACTGCCGCCGGAAGTGCTCCCGCGTGTTGACGTGGCGGAAGGCCGCCGCCACCTCATCGACCGTCGCCCCGTCCGGGAAGCTCGCCAGACACGCCGCGATCTCCTCCCGCCTGCTCTTGCCCGCCCTGCTCACCACGCCCTCCCTTCCTGCCGATCCCGGCCGCTGTCCGGGTACATCGACCGGTGGCGCTCCCGGCACAGGTCCGAGACCCGCCGCGCCGCCGTCTCCACCGACGAAGCCGGGCAGGAGGTGTAGCGCCACCACCCCGGCTTCGTGGGAGCATCCAGCGACCACCGAAACCGCCACCCCTGCCCGCTCCACTCGCACCACACGTTCAGGCCCACCGCCGCGATCCCCACCAGCGCGATCCCCTCGCACTCCGAGATCCGCGACGCGACCCCACGCCGCGCCAGATGACCGGCCAGCTCCCACGCCAGCCGCCCCGCAGGGCTCATCTCCTCCACCACCGGACGCCCCATCACGACCGCCCCCCAGCAGCCAGAGCGGCCCACACCACGCGGTGACCTGACTCGTTCGTGTAGGTGCCCCACGACTGCGAGAACGCTGCCACCAGCCCCAGCCCACGCCCCGACTCCCGCAACAGTGCTGACTCCGCGCCCAGAGCTGCGATCTTCGCGGGGAAGCTGTCGTCGGTACCGGCAATGCCCGGGTCCGTCACCTCAAGCAGGACGAACCCGTCACCACGGCTGACACTCACCACCAGCCATTCGCGCCCGCTCCCCCGCGACGGGTGCACCACGCCGTTTGCCACCAGCTCACTGACGATCTGGAGCGCATCCGGGAGAACGTGGTCGTCACCTCCCAGCCACGTGGTAATGAGTTGCCGCCCGCGCTGCGGAGCCTTCGCGCTCCGGTACAGCCGAGCGGCGGCGATCACCGATACAACCGCAGGCGGTTCGATCCCGTTCCTTCTGTTCGTGGTCGCTGGCACTGCCGCTACCTCCACTGATGTCCCGCCACCCACCCGGCCACGTCGCCGGATAGGCCACCGCAGACAATTCAAGATCTCGTCTGTCATTTCGCCCTCAGTTACGTGGGCGAAATGTCGGGATTGACTCCCGGGGCTTCTCTTACCCTTGCTTCGTTGACCCAAGATTGCCTGCTCAACAGCAGGTTTTGCAGCCGAGAGAGGAGGACAGTCTTTTGACGGAAAGCCTCAGTCGCAGTAATCGTCTGTGGGTATTCTGTAAGCACGAGTCACCAGCTCACCCAATCCCCCCGGGAGGGAGCTATGGCCACCGACCTTGATCAGCACATGTCGTTACCCCAGCGCTACGGCCGCGAACTGGCGCGATGCCGGAAAGACGCGGGACTGTCACAGCGACGACTCGCCGGGCACCTCGGTTGCTCACCGTCGCTTGTAGGCCACATCGAAAAAGGTAGTCGCACGCCTCAACTCGACTTCGCGGAAGCGTGCGACCGATTCTTCGCACTCCCGGACGCGGAGTATTTCGTTCGACTCTGCCGCCGAATCCACCAGTCGCCCTACGGCCCAGGATGGTTCCTCCGATGGCTGGAGGAGATCGAGCCCAATGCGGTGACCCTCCGGACGTGGGACCCGCTACTCGTTCCCGGCCTACTCCAGACAGCGGCTTACGCCCGGGCTGTCTTCCTGGGGCACTTCTCGACCCCGGAAGCCGAGGTTGACCAGCAGGTCGCCGCCCGCCTAGAGCGCCAGCAGATCCTCAGCCGCGACAACCCCCCAGAACTGCACGTACTCATGGATGAGTGGGTACTCAACCGACCCATCGGCGGCCAGGCGACCATGCACGAGCAGCTACGGCACCTCGCCGCCGTTGCCCGTCGCCGACGAGTCACCGTGCAGATCGTTCCCTACGACACCACGTGCACCGACGGCCTATCGTCATCGTTCGTCATCGCAGAACTGACCGATGACCCCACGGTGGTGTCAGTGGACTCAGCAGGCGAAGGCGAGGTTTCCGCAGACCATAAAGTCGTTGCACTGATCTTGGAGCGGTATGACAAACTACGAACAGAGGCTTACCGCGCAGGTGAGTCGCTTGAGCGGATCGAGGAAGCAGCAGAGCGATGGAAGCCAGAGACCTGACCCCAACTGACCTTTCCGGGGCAGAGTGGAAGAAGAGTTCCCGCAGCGGCAACAACGGCGGGAACTGTGTCGAGGTCGCTACCAACCTCCCCGGAGTGATCGCCGTTCGCGACAGCAAGGACCGCAGCGGTCCCGTACTGACCTTCACCCCGAGCGAGTGGAGTGCCTTTATCGGCGGAGTCAAGGATGGCGAGTTCGACAGGACGGCCTGACTGACTCCAGCAGCACACCACGCGCGTCAACACTGCCAGGGGTATTACCGTTTCTCCCTCCTGACTGCAAGCGTCCACCCACTTCGATGGGAGGGCGCTCGCGGCATGTTTGGGGGTGCATGACAAAGGCAACGGGCACTTTGGGAACCCCCACGGGCGGGACGCCGCACTGCGTGCCGTTGGCCCGCTGGGCTCGTCGTAGACGCTGGAGAGACAAGGGCAGGAAGGACCCCGCCTCCGGCGGGGGCTCAGACTCCGGGATGGCGATGATCATGCCAGTGCGGGCCGTGAACGGGTTGCGCTGGAGACCGCCTTCCCCGTCTGTCGTCACCCGCACCAACCCGAGCGTGTCCGGGGGCGGGGGTCAAGATCGTTCTTCCATAGGGAGCTGCATCTTGACCCCCGCCCCCGGACACGCTTACAAACAGGTGGGCGACGACAGACGGGAAGGCTACGGAGGCGGCCCGTCCGAGTCGGGAAACCCCAGCTCACCACCCCGAAAGCTTGGCCCGTGTATGGCCCGCGAACAGTCAGCACCGGCGAGCACCCGTGAGACTCAGTGAGACACCACACCCTCACCACCCCCGCCTTTCCGCAGGTCAGACACACGTCAACCCCCTGACCAGGGCCACAACGATCTCCCCGGAGTATCCACAGGTAGTCTGTGTTCTTCTGGGGATAACGGGCGACGATGGTGCACAGCCTGGGGATAACCAGCAGCCGGGGGTAGCCGGGGGCTCCGGGTAGCCGGGGGCCGGGGGCTGGCTGGCTGGCTGGCCGAGAACGACCGGTGGGCCGGGCGCGACAGGCAAGCCGGGCGCGGCGGACGGGCCGGGCGGGCCGGGCGTGAGAGCGCGCCGGCCGGGCGGGGATGGGGAGGAAAAGAGGCGACCCCCGCCGGGGGGGAGAGCGGGGGTCGCCGTACCGGTCCGGCTCCGGGGGGGTAGAGCCGGGCCCGTTTCAGAAGAAAGCTTTCATCACTTGACCAGAGCATGGCAAGGCATTGGAAACCAATCCCGTGCACAGCCGAGCACGTTTCTGGTGATACCACCGTATGCTGCCCGATGGACTCGAGTTTCGTCGAGGAGCAATCTCGCATTTTCGCCAAGTTTTTTCGCCACGACATAACGATCACATAAAGGAGATCACTCAGAGTGATCGTCACGGCTTGGTAACCGGACGGTCGAGGCGGGATGACCGGCGAGGGCGCCCCGGGCGCCTCAGGTCCGGGTAAAGGTCTTGGACCGAGGGCTTCCCATCAGGGCGGATCCGACGTACAAAGGTGTCACGGACCACTTGTCCGGGTGCATCAGCCGGGCACCCACGCGCGACCAGCCGCGGGAGGCGTGTCGAGACGGGCTTGACCCGATCCGACGAATTCAGGTGCACGCTTGGTAACCCGGCGTGATGCACGGCAGACGGCGTCTCATGACTGGGACGCCGTCAGCTATGTCAGCCTCGCTGCATGGCCTCGCAGACGGCGGTCGTCTCGCGTACGCCCAGGGTGACCGCGGAGGCACACTGCCGTATCCACTGCGACACCCCCTCCTGCGTCCCGGTCAGGTAGGCGCGCAGGGCCTCGGCGTACGGCTGGTCCAAGTGTCCCACCTCGACGGCGACCAGGGATTTCGGGTCGAGCCCGTACTCCACGAGCGTGAGTCGTTCGGCGGCGCGGGCGACGACGCCGTCGGCCGACCCGAACGGGCGCAGGACCGCGAGCTCGGCGTGCACGACGGCGGCGAGCACCAGCGCGGGGGCCTTGGTGGGGCCCGCGAGCAGGTCGAAGAGGCTGTCCATCCGGACGACGGCAGCGGCGGCGCTCGGGGCGGGGCCGAGGCCGAGGGGGTCGGGGGCGTCGTCGCCGGCGCGCGGGCGGCCGAGGTCGTCGGAGGTGAGGCCTGCGGCGGCGACGGTGTGCAGCCGGGCCAGGACCTGCCGGGGGGCGGTGCGCCAGGTGGAGCCGAGGCGGCCGAGCTCGGCGGAGGCGCGCAGCGCGCCCTGGACGACGGGGTCGTGCACCTCGTCCTTGCGCAGGGCGTCGAGCGGCACGTCCACGCCTTCGAGTGCGGCGGAGGCGCGGGCGCCGCGCAGCGACGACTCGGCGGAGACCGCCGGGCTGGCCCGCCGCAGGACGCGGTGGCGGTAGAGCCGGTCGACGGCCTGGCGGGCGGCGTCGACGGCTTCGGGCACGCCGGGGAACCCCGCGATGACGGCCAATGGGTCACTCACGGAACCCGACACTACCCGTGGCCGCCGGGCGTCGTTCTAAGAGGGGGACCCATAAACCCTGGGCCGTGTCCCGTTCCATAATTTACGGATTTCGAGATGACAACGTTTCAGTTGCTATTGTCACGCGCGAAGATAAAAATCCATCCGACGGTACGGACCTGTCTAGACCTCTTGTGGTAGGTGGGCGTGAGCTGGTGAAGTGGGACACGACCTAACCAATCTGGCCATAGAAGGAGCACGAGGTGGCCCCGGAAACCCCTGGCAACGAGCCCCAGGCGCTGTCCAACCTGCTGCAGGAGAACCGCCGGTTCGCACCACCGGCCGACCTGGCAGCGGCCGCTAACGTGACCGCCGCCGCCTATGCCGAGGCGGCGGCCGACCGCCTCGGGTTCTGGGAGCGTGCTGCCGAGCGGCTGACCTGGGCCAAGCGGTGGGACACCACGCTGGAGTGGGAGCCCCCGTTCGCCAAATGGTTCGTCGGCGGCGAGCTCAACGTCGCGTACAACTGCGTCGACCGTCACGTCGAGGCGGGGCGCGGCGACAAGGTCGCCTACCACTGGGAGGGCGAGCCCGAGGGCGACTCCCGCACGCTGACCTACGCCGACCTGCAGCGGGAGGTCTCCAAGGCGGCCAACGCGCTGCAGGAGCTGGGCGTGGGCAAGGGCGACCGGGTGGCCGTCTACCTGCCGATGATCCCCGAGCTGCCGATCACGATGCTGGCGTGCGCGCGCATCGGCGCGATCCACTCGGTGGTGTTCGGCGGTTTCTCCTCGGCGGCGCTGAAGAGCCGTATCCACGACGCCGACGCCAAGCTGGTGGTCACCGCCGACGGCGGCTACCGCCGGGGCGCGCCGTCGGCGCTCAAGCCGACGGTGGACGAGGCCGTGGCCGAGTGCCCGCAGGTGGAGAACGTCCTGGTGGTGCGCCGCACCGGCGAGGAGATCGCGTTCAACGAGCGCGACAAGTGGTGGCACGACGTCGTCGACCGTCAGAGCGACCAGCACACGCCGGTCCCGCACGACGCCGAGGACCCGCTGTACATCCTCTACACCAGCGGCACGACCGGCAGGCCGAAGGGCATCCTGCACACGACGGGCGGCTACCTGACGCAGACGGCGTGGACCCACGACGCCTGCTTCGACCTCAAGCCCGAGACCGACATCTACTGGTGCACGGCCGACATCGGCTGGGTGACCGGGCACTCCTACATCGTGTACGGTCCGCTCGCCAACGGCGCGACGAGCGTGATCTACGAGGGCACGCCCGACACCCCGCACCGCGGCCGGTTCTGGGAGATCATCCAGAAGTACAAGGTCACGATCCTCTACACCGCGCCGACGGCGATCCGGACGTTCATGAAGTGGGGCGACGAGATCCCCGCCAAGTTCGACATGTCCAGCCTGCGCGTGCTGGGCTCGGTGGGCGAGCCGATCAACCCCGAGGCGTACGTGTGGTACCGCGAGCACATCGGCGGCAACCGCTGTCCGGTCGTCGACACGTGGTGGCAGACGGAGACGGGCGCGATCATGATCAGCCCGCTGCCGGGCGTCACCGCGGCCAAGCCGGGCGCGGCGATGCGCCCGCTGCCGGGCATCAGCGCCGACGTGGTGGACGACCAGGGCAACAGCGTGCCCGACGGCGGTGGCGGCTTCCTGGTCGTACGTGAGCCGTGGCCGGCCATGCTCCGCACGATCTGGGGCGACGACCAGCGCTACATCGACACCTACTGGAGCCGGTTCGACGGGATGTACTTCCCCGGCGACGGCGCCAAGAAGGACGAGGACGGCGACCTGTGGCTGCTGGGCCGCGTCGACGACGTCATGCTCGTCTCGGGCCACAACATCTCCACCACCGAGGTGGAGAGCGCGCTGGTCAGCCACCCGAAGGTGGCCGAGGCCGCGGTGGTGGGCGCGACCGACCCGGTGACGGGCCAGGCCATCGTGTCGTTCGTGATCCTGCGCGGCAGCGTCGAGGAGAACGACGACATCGCCGCCGAGCTGCGCAACCACGTGGCCAGGACGCTCGGCCCGATCGCCAAGCCGCGCCAGATCCTGGTGGTGCCCGAGCTGCCGAAGACCCGCTCGGGCAAGATCATGCGCCGGCTGCTGCGTGACGTGGCGGAGAACCGGAGCATCGGCGACGTCACGACGCTCGCCGACAGCACGGTGATGAACCTCATCTCGGAGAAGCTCCCGTCCGCAAAGTCTGAGGACTAATCACCCGTACGGCCACATGTCCTGAAATTTCGGGACATGTGGCCGGGTAGGGTGGGTGTCTGGTGTGCCGGGAAGTCGGGTCGGCGTCATGGGGAGCCGTTCCCCCTGACCTGACCTTCGAGAGGGCTTTCACGTGCGCCGTGCCACCGATATGTGGCCTTTCACACCCACCATCCGCTATGCCCGCACCCTGACCGAGGCGCTCCGCACCGAGACGCTGGGCGGCATCGTCATGCTGGCCGCCACGGTCGCCGCGCTGGTGTGGGCCAACGTCTCCCTCGACTCCTACACCGGCCTGGTCAAGACCGAGATCGCCGGCATGGAGATCTACAAGTGGGCCCAGCACGGCCTGCTGACGATCTTCTTCTTCGTCGCCGGGCTGGAGGTCAAGGAGGAGTTCGTCCACGGCGAGCTGGCCAGCCCGCGCAAGGCCGCGCTGCCCGTGCTCGCCGCCGTGGCCGGCATGGTCGTCCCCGCCGTGATCTACCTGCTGGTGAGCTGGGGTGCTCCCGGTGCGGGGCGGGGCTGGGCCATCCCCACAGCCACCGACATCGCCTTCGCGCTCGCCGTGCTCGCCGTCACGGCCAGCGCCATGCCCGCCGCGCTGCGCGCGTTCCTGCTGACCTGCGCCGTGGTGGACGACCTCGGCGCGATCACCATCATCGCGGCCTTCTACACCGACCATCTCGACCTGCCCATGCTGCTGGCCGGAGCGGCGCTGATCGGCGTGTACGGCGTCCTGCAGCGGCGCGGCGTACGCACGCCCTGGATCCACCTGCCGCTGGCCGTGGCCGCCTGGTACGCCGTCGAGCAGAGCGGCGTGCACGCGACCGTCGCCGGGGTCGCGCTCGGCCTGCTGACCCGGGTGCACGCCCGCGACAGCGAGGAGCGCTCCCCCGCCGAGGCCGCCGACCACTACATCCGGCCGATCTCGGCGGGCCTGGCCGTGCCGGTGTTCGCGTTCGTGTCGGCAGGGGTGAAGCTCGACGCCGAGAGCCTCGGCGCTATGTTCTCCGATCGGGTAGTTCTGGGAGTGATTGCGGGGCTCGTGGTGGGCAAGTTCCTGGGGGTGTTCGGCGGTGCCTGGCTGGCAGTGCGGCTGGGGCTGGCGAGGCTGTCGCAGGAGCTGCGCTGGCGGGACATGGCGGCGGTGTCGTTGCTTGCCGGGATCGGGTTCACGGTGTCGCTGCTGATCGGCGATCTGGCCTATGGTGCCGATCAGGAACGGGCAACCGCCGTGACCACCGGGATCCTCGCGGCCAGCGTCATCGCCTCCGTCCTGGCAGCGGTGCTGCTGCACACCCGGGTGCGCGAGCGCCGCAGCGCACTGGATGATGATTGACACGGCCACCAGGCCTCGATAGGAGACGTTCATGCCGCAGACTCCCGAGGAAGAATCCCTGGGCTCGCTGGTCGCCCAGGCGAGCAACCACATCTCGACCCTGGTCCGATCCGAGATCGAGCTGGCCAAGGCCGAGTTCCGGTTCGACGCCAAGCGGGTGGGCATGGCGGGCGGGCTGTTCGCGGCCGCCGCGTTCATGGCACACCTGTGCCTGATCCTCGCCTCGTTCACGATCGCCTACGTGCTGGAGCAGTGGCTGCCCAAGTGGGCGGCGTTCCTCATCGTGACCGTGTTCTACCTGCTCGTGGCGGGGCTGCTGGTGTTCATCGGGGTGCGCAGGCTCAAGGGCCTGGCCGGCATGAAGCGGACCGCCAGATCGCTCAAGGGACTGAAGGAGATCGCCTCACCGGAGGAGCTGCCGGCGGGGAGCCGAGATGGCACCTGACGAGGCGGTCGTCCGGATCGAGGGGCCGTGGAAGCACCGGGCGGTCCACGCGGGCGGCACCAGGTTCCACGTCGTGGAGGCCGGTGACGGGCCGCTGGTGCTGCTTCTGCACGGGTTCCCGCAGTTCTGGTGGACGTGGCGGCACCAGTTGGCGTCGCTGCCCGCCGCGGGTTACCGCGCCGTCGCGGTCGACCTGCGCGGCTACGGCGGCAGCGACAAGCCGCCGCGCGGCTACGACCTGCCGACGCTGGCCGCCGACGCGACCGGGCTGATCCGGGCGCTGGGCGAGACCGGCGCGATCGTCGTCGGCCACGACTGGGGCGGGCTGCTGGCCTGGACGATGGCGGTGCTCGACCCGAAGTGCGTGCGCCGGCTCGTCACGGTGTCGGCGCCGCATCCGCTGCGGCTGCGCAACTCGCTGCTCACCGACCCGTTCGGCCAGCTCAGGTCGAGCCGGGTGCTCGGCTTCCAGCTTCCGCTGCTGCCCGAGCGCAGGCTGACCCGCAAGAAGGCGGCGCTGGTCGGCAGCCTCCTCGACGGCTGGTCGGGGCCGAACTGGCCCGACGCCGACGTCTCGCGGACCTACCGCGAGGCGTTCCGGATCCCGGCCGTGGCCCACTGCGCGCTGGAGTATCACCGCTGGTTCGGCCGCTCGCAGCTGCGGCCCGACGGCCTGCGTTACGCGCGTGCCATGCGGACCGAGATCGAGGCCCCCACCCTGCAGTTGCACGGCGCGCTCGACCGGTGCATCCTGCCGCGGACGGCGCAGGGGTCGAGCCGTTACGTGGCGGCCCCGTACCGGTGGCGGCTGCTCGAAGGGGCGGGCCACTTCCCCCACGAGGAGATTCCCGACGTGTTCGACACGGAGTTGCTCGGCTGGCTGGCCGATCCGGAGCCCGACCGATGAGAGACCGCGACCCCGAGGGCCGGCCGCGCAACGCCAGGCCGCGCGACGAGTACGGCAGGCCGCTCCCCTACGGCTCGCCCGGCGTGGCCCGGGTGCCCGACGACTACGCGCCGAGCACGGAGCAGGCGCTGGCCGACGGCCGCCGGTTCCTGGCCGAGGGGCTGCCGTTCAACGCGCACGAGGTGTTCGAGGGGCGCTGGAAGTGCGCGCCTGAGGAGGAGCGCGAGCTGTGGCAGGGGCTGGCGCAGATCTGCGTGGGCCTGACCCATCTGCAGCGGGGCAACGGCCGGGGTGCGCTGACGCTGTTCGCCCGGGGCGCGGCGCGCGTGCAGGGCTTCGGCGAGCCGTACGACGCGGTGGGCCGGGCGGCGTCGGGCCTGGGCCACGACAGCGACCCGGCGGCGGCCGTCAGCCTGATCCTGGAGTCGTTGCCGGGCCGGTGAGCGCCGCACGCCCGGCCAGCAGGGCGAGCGTGGCGAGGGGCCGGCGGGGAGCAGGGATCAGTCGCAGCTCTGGGTGTTGGCCGGCGAGGTGTCGGTGCGGCCCTGGTCGGCGTCGGGCTTGACCTCGGCGGCGGTCAGCGCGTAGCCGGTCTCCTCCTGGCTGATCGCGGCCGCGAAGATCACGCCGAAGACCCGGCCGTCGGCCGTGAGCAGCGGCCCGCCGGAGTTGCCCGGCAGCACCTTGCCCCGCACCGCGTAGACCGACCGGGTGACGTTGGAGGAGCGGTAGATGTCGGGCCCCTCGGCGTCGAGCTGGTTGCGGATGCGGGCCGCCTCGGCGGTGAAGCCCTTGCCCTTGGGATAGCCGGCGATGATGGCGTTGTCGCCCTTCTCGGCGGTGCCGTCGAAGGCGAGCTGCGGCAGGTTGAGCCCCGGCACGTACAGGACCGCGATGTCGCGGCTCGGGTTGTAGCGCACCACGGTCGCCTTGTGCCGCCGCGACCGGTGGTCGATCACCTGGAGGTCGCGCGTGACGCCGGCGACCACGTGCGCGTTGGTCATGATCCGGTCGCGGGCGTAGACGAAGCCGGTGCCCTCGATGTGCTTGTTGCAGCTCTCGGCGTTGCCCTGCACCTTGACGATGGCCCGCTGGGCGCGTGCCAGGCGCTCGCCCTGCAGCACGCTCTGCGCGGGCGGCGGCACGTCCACGAACGAGCCCGCCCCGATGGCGTCGAAGACCGGCGGGAACTCCGAACGGTCGATGAGCTTCTTGAACGGCTGCTGCCAGTTGCGCGCCGACTGCGGGATGGCGTCGTCGATGGTGGTGAGCAGCAGCGACTGCCTCACCTGGTCGACCAGCGGCGTGAAGGAGGTGGAGACGACCAGCGACCCGATCAGCCAGGCGATGACCAGCACCGACAGCGCGCTGGCGAACGTGCCGCCGACCGCGTCGGCGACCCTGGCGGGCTCCCAGGTGACGTGGCTGCGCACCACGGCCCCGATGGTCGAGGAGGCGAACTGCCCGATCGTCGCGGCGAGGAAGACGATCACGATGGCGAGCAGCGCCTGCGGGGTGTCGCCGTCGACGATCGCCTTGGAGATCGGCGGCGCGATGAACACCCCGAGCAGCGCCCCGCCCACGAACCCGACGAAGCTGGTGACGCCTATGATGAAGCCCTGCCGGTAGCCCGAGACGCCGAAGGCGATCACGAGGCCAATCAATATGAGGTCAAGCAGATCGCCGCGCACCCTTCAAAGCTAACCAGGGATACGGTCAAGTGTGCACGTCTTCCGCCAGGACGGCGTCACCCTGCGGGTTACCTTGATCCCTATGCCGCCGGTCAGAGATCTCATCGACGCAGCTCTCGACGACCCCGACCCCGACGGGCAGGTGCGCTGGCAGGTGATCTCCGCCCTGCGGGAGCGGGGCGACCTGGAGTGCTTCATCGAGGCGCGGCGGCTGTGCGCGGCCGACTCCGTCACCGAGCGGCTGCTGGGCGTCGACATCCTCGGCATGCTCGCCGCGTACGTGGACCGCACGCTGCCCGTGCTGCGCTTCCTGGCGGCGGGCGAGGACGACGTCATGGTGCTCTACTCGGTGCTGATCGCGTTCGGCCACCTGGCGGACCCGCGCTCGCTGCCGTCGGTGATCGACCTGGCCGGGCACCACGACCCGCGCGTCAGGTACGGCGCGGCCTACGCGCTCCAGCACGTGCTGGGCGACCCGCCGGACCGGACCGGGCTCGACACGCTGCGCCGGCTGACCGCCGACAGCGACGCCGACGTGGCGGGCTGGGCCGCGCTCGGCTTCGCCCTAACCACGGGCCGTGAGGTTTAGCACCTCCGGCGGGATGTCCTCCACGCGCGTCGCGTCCCACGGCCGCTCCAGGCCGCCCACGCGCAGCACCGAGTCGAGCACCACCGCGGTGAACCCCCACACGAGCATCCCGCGCACCCGGAACGCCGGGCCGGCGATCCCCTGCGAGAGCCGCATCGTGAGCCGGTTGCCCGGGTCGACCAACTCGGCGACGGGCACCCGCTCGACGGAGTCGACCTCGTCGGGCGAGGCGGCGTGCACCGCCGACGGGGTGTGCCACCAGCCGAGCACCGGGGTCACCCGGTTGTCGCTGTGGGACAGGTAGAGCTCGGGCATCGTGCACAGCACGCGCACGCCGCGCGGGTCGAGCCCGGTCTCCTCCTCGGCCTCGCGCAGGGCCGCGCCGACCGGGCCGCCGTCGCCGGGGTCGACGCCGCCGCCGGGGAAGGCCGGCTGGCCCGCGTGCCTGCGCCCGCGCATGCTGCGCTGGATGAGCAGCACGTCGGGGCCGAGCGGGCCCTCGCCGAACAGCATCAGCACCGCCGCCTCACGCCCGCCCGCGCCCGGCGGGCGCATCCGCTCGGGCACAGGGGTGCGTGCGGCCTTGGCCGCGAGGCGGTCCAGCCATTCGGGGACGTGGGTCACGCAACCTCCAACACACCGAGCCTCCGGGGACTTCCCGGTCAGGAGAACGGGCCGGGCCGGACGAGCTTCTGGGCCTCCTCGGCGCTGGTGGGGCCGGTGCCGTAGGAGGGGCAGAGCGCGGCGAGCGGGCAGACGCCGCAGGCCGGGCGGCGGGCGATGCAGATGCGGCGGCCGTGCCAGATGATCCGGTGGGAGAAGACCGTCCACTCCCGCTTGGGGATCAGCTCGCCCACGACGTGCTCGATCTTGACCGGGTCGGTCTCCTCGGTCCAGCCGAACCGCCTGACCAGCCGCTGGAAGTGGGTGTCGACGGTGAGCCCCGGCACCCCGAACGGCTCGCCGGTCTCGGGGTCGACGGCGTTGCCGAGCACCACGTTGGCCGTCTTGCGGCCCACACCGGGCAGCGTGACGAGGTCGTCGAGCTTCTTCGGCACCTTGCCGCCGAACCTGTCGCGCAGCCCGGCCGAGAGCCCGAGCAGCGAACGCGCCTTCGCCCGGTAGAAGCCGGTCGGCTTGATGATCGCCTCCAGGTCCTCCGGGTCGGCCGCCGCCAGGTCGTCGGCCGTCGGGTACTTGGCGAACAGCGCGGGCGTCGTCAGGTTGACCCGCACGTCGGTGGTCTGCGCCGACAGCACGGTGGCGACCAGGAGCTGGAAGGGGTTGTCGAAGTCGAGCTCGCAGTGGGCGTCGGGGTAGGTCTCGGCGAGGATCCGGTTCATCCGGCGGGCCCTGCGCACCAGGCCCAGTCGTGTCTCGGGCCTGCGTCTGCGGGCACCCGCCACATTCGTCGCCATGCCGGAAAGGGTATGTCTCCGCGGCACCGCCGCGTGCCGGTACGCCCAGGACGGGCTCGGGAGAGCTGACGATGGTGATAGATCCCCTCTTTTGGGGATAAGCCCGCGTCTGTGCCTGAATGCAGCCGAAGGTCAGGCGCACGAAAGGGTACGAGTAACCTATGTGTGCCGCATGCAGTGGGGTGAGTCACAATGGCAGCAGAGGAGGACGCGTGAACACGGAAGAAGTGCTGGGCAAAGCCCCTCTGTTCGCCGCGCTCGACCGCGAGAGCGCAGCGGCGTTGCGGACGAGCATCACCGAGGTGCAGCTGTCCAAGGGGCAGACGCTCTTCCACGAGAACGAGACGGGCGACCGGCTCTATGTCGTCCTCGACGGCAAGATCAAGCTGTCCCGCACCTCCCCCGACGGGCGCGAGAACCTGCTGAGCGTGCTCGGCCCGAGCGAGATGTTCGGCGAGCTGTCGCTGTTCGACCCGCGCCCGCGCACCGCCACCGCGACCGCGCTGACCGACGTCCGGCTGGCCGGGCTCGGCCACGACGACCTGCGGCCCTGGCTGACCGGCCGCCCCGAGGTGGCGCTCCACCTGCTGCGCGCGCTCGCCCAGCGGCTGCGGCGCACCAACGACGTGCTGGCCGACCTGGTCTTCACCGACGTGCCCGGCCGGGTGGCCAAGCAGCTCCTCGACCTGGCCGAGCGGTTCGGCACCAAGACCGACGACGGCCTGCGCGTCCACCACGACCTCACGCAGGAGGAGCTGGCCCAGCTCGTCGGCGCCTCACGTGAGACGGTCAACAAGGCGCTGGCCGACTTCGCGCAGCGCGGCTGGCTGCGCATCGAGGCCAAGGCCGTGGTGATCCTCGACATGGACCGGCTCTACAACCGCTCCAGATAGTCGAGCTGGGCCCGCACCGACAGCTCGGCGGCGGGCCACAGCGACCGGTCGACGTTCGCGTACACGATCTTCACGATCTCCCTCGGCGTGCGCGCGCCCTGCTCCCGCGCCTGCCTGATCTGGTCCAGGCGCTCGCGCCGGTGCGCGATGTAGCCGTCGAGCGCGCCGATCGGGTCGGGCAGCACCGGCCCGTGGCCCGGCAGCAGCGCCCGCGCCTCCAGGCTCTCCGCCACCGCCCTGAGCCGGTCGAGGCTGCGCAGGTAGTCGGCCAGCCCGCCGTCGCCCGCGATGATCGTGGTGCCCCGGCCCAGCACGGTGTCGCCGGTCAGCATCGCCCGGTCGGCCGGCAGCCAGAAGCACAGCGAGTCGAACGAGTGCCCCGGCGTCCCGTACACGTGGATCTCCAGCCCGGCCACGGTCACCACGTCGCCGTCGGCCAGGCCCTCCTCGCCCAGCCTGTGGCGGGGGTCGAGGGCGCGTACGGGAGCCCTGACGAGCTCGGCGAAGCGCCGGGCGCCGCCGCTGTGGTCGAAATGGCCGTGGGTGAGCAGGATCTCCCGTACCCGGCGCCCGCCCAGGTGGTCGCGGACGCGCAGCAGGTGGCCCTCGTCGCCGGGGCCCGGGTCGACGACCACGACCTCGTCCTGGCCGCCGATGACCCACGTGTTGGTGCCGTCGAGCGTCATCGCCGACGGGTTGGGCGCGAGCAGGTTCTCGGCGTGGTCCGTACGGGATCCGTCGGGGCCGCCGATCGGGATGTGCAGGCCGCTCATCCGGTCACCAGCCGCCACTCGCCGTCGACCTCCACGACCTTCGGCATGATCGTGACGATCTCCCGCTTCTCGGCCAGCACCGACTCCACGCCGTCGTGCCCGGCCAGCTCGGCGAGCGTCTGGCGGGTGGGCGGCATCAGGAAGATCTCTCCCCGGTCGGCCAGCGCGACCGCGTCGGCGGGGCGCTGCCAGACCACCTGGTCCGCCTCGCCGCCTACGTCGCGGGTGCGCTGGCCCTCCGGGAGCACGGCGACGAAGAAGCGCGTGTCGAAGCGCCGGGTCTCGACCTCCGGCGTGATCCAGTGCGCCCACGGCTTGAGCAGGTCGGAGCGGAGCACCAGACCGCGCCGGTCGAGGAAGTCGGCGAAGGACAGGCTGCGGTCGATGAGCGCCAGCCGGTCGGCCTCCCACCCGTCGCCGGTCGTGTCGGCGACCACCGCATCGGGCCCGGCGCCCGCGAGCAGCACGCCCGACTCCTCGAACGTCTCCCGCACGGCGGCGCACACCAGCCCCCTGGCCACCGCCTCGCCGGCTCCGAAGATCCGCCCCCACTCGGCGGGCGACGGCCCGGCCCAGGCCACGGCCTGGTCGGTGTCGCGCGGATCGACGGAGCCGCCGGGGAAGACGTACGCCCCGGCGGCGAAGGCCATCGTGGCCTTGCGGCGCAGCAGGTAGGCCTGGACGCCGTCGGGCCGGCCCGGGCGCAGGATCGCCACCGTGGCGGCGTCCCGCGCCGGGGCCGGGTCGACCTGCCCGGCGATGATGCCCCGTGCCCGCTCGGCGAGCTCGTCGGGGAGCCGAAGTCCAGCCACATGACCTCCTTCTAGAACATCACTCGGTCATGGTGACATATCGGACCTTCAGGACACCTCCGCGATCAGCTCCACTTCCACCGGAGCGTCGAGGGGCAGCGCGGCCACGCCGACGGCGCTGCGCGCGTGCTTGCCGGCCTCGCCGAAGATCTCGGCCAGCAGCTCGCTCGCGCCGTTGGCCACCTGCGGCTGCTGGGTGAAGTCGGGCGCGCTGGCCACGAAGACCACGGCCTTGACGATCCGCTTCACCCGCGACAGCTCGCCGACCTCGGCCTTGAGCGCGGCGACGGCGTTGAGCGCGCAGATGCGGGCCTGCTCGCGGCCCTCGTCGACGCCCAGGTCGGCGCCCAGCTTGCCGGTCTGGTGCAGCTTGCCCTCGACCATCGGGACCTGGCCCGAGGTGTAGACGAGCTGACCGGTGCGCACGGTCGGCACGTAGGCCGCCAGCGGGGCCACGACCTCGGGGAGCGTCAGGCCCAGCTCCTCGATCTTCTGCTCGGGACTCATGCCTTCTCCCTCTTGAAGTACGCGACCAGCTGCTCGGGCGTCGCGCCCTGCACGATCTGGACCAGCTCCCAGCCGTCGGCGCCGAAGTTGTCGAGGATCATCTTGGTGTTGTGTATCAGCACCGGGGCGGTGAGGTACTCCCATTTCTTCATGGGGCTCAGCGTAGTGTGAGCAATCTCAAACGGTGGTCGCGGGCTTTCGACAAGTGACCGTTCGGTAGCCTCGAAGTCGTGGACTCTCCGGACACGGACTGGGACGGCGTGCGACTGCACGTCGTCACCGGCAAGGGCGGCACGGGCAAGACGACGGTCGCCGCGGCCCTCGCCCTCGCCCTCGCCGCAGGCGGCCGCAAGGTGCTGCTCGTGGAGGTGGAGGGCCGCCAGGGCATCGCGCAGATCTTCGACCTGCCGCCGCTGCCGTACGAGGAGCGCCGGATCGCCGTGGCGCCCTCGGGCGGTGACGTGTTCGCGCTGGCCATCGACCCCGAAGACGCCATGCTCGAATACATGGAGATGTTCTACGGGATGCGCCGGGCGGGTCGCGCGCTGACCAAGATGGGTCTCGTCGACTTCGCCACCACCGTGGCCCCCGGCTTCCGGGACGTGCTGGTCACCGGCAAGACCACCGAGGCCGTGCGCCGGCGCGGGCGCGACGGCAAGCGGGTCTACGACGCCGTGGTGCTCGACGCGCCGCCCACGGGCCGCATCACGCGGTTCCTGAACGTCACCCAGGAGGTCGCCGGGCTGGCCAAGGTGGGCCCGATCAAGAGCCACTCCGACCTCGTCCACGGCGTCGTGAAAAGTCCGGAAACGGCAGTGCATTTCGTGACGCTGCTGGAAGAGATGCCCGTCCAGGAAACACTCGACGGAATCGCCGAACTCGCCGGCGCGGGACTGCCCACCGGTGGCATCTTCATCAACATGGTGCGCGAATCCCTCCTCCCGCAGGCCGCCCTTGACAGGGCTGTCAAGGGCGGATTCGACGCCGGAGAGCTCACGCTCGGCCTCAAGGCCGCCGGGCTCGCCGACGGGGCCGACGCCGGCGCCCTGGCCGAGGCGCTCGCCGAAGAGGTCGTCGAGCACGCCCGCCGCACCGACCTCGAACGCGCCGAACGCGAATCGCTGGCCGCCTCCACGCTGCCGCGCTACGAGCTGCCGCTGCTCACCGACGGGGTGGACCTGGCAGGGCTGTACGAGCTGGCCGAGAGCATCCGCAAGCAGGGAGCAGCGTGAAGAAGCCCGCCACCCTCGACATCGACGCCATCCTCGACGACCGGGGCACCCGGATCATCGTCTGCTGCGGCTCGGGCGGCGTCGGCAAGACCACCACGGCCGCCGCGCTGGGCCTGCGCGCCGCCGAACGCGGCAGGTGCGCCGTCGTGCTCACCGTCGACCCGGCCCGCCGCCTGGCCCAGTCGATGGGCCTCACCGAGCTCGACAACACCCCGCGCCTGGTCACCGAGAGCGAGGACGGCGGCCAGCTCTACGCGATGATGCTCGACATGAAGCGCACGTTCGACGAGATCATCGAGGCGCACGCCGATCCCGAACGGGCCCGCCAGATCCTGTCGAACCCCTTCTACCAGTCGCTGTCGTCCAGCTTCTCCGGCACCCAGGAGTACATGGCGATGGAGAAGCTGGGCCAGCTCCGCCGCTCCGACGAGTGGGACCTGATCATCGTCGACACGCCGCCGTCACGCTCGGCGCTCGACTTCCTCGACGCGCCGGAACGGCTCGGCCGCTTCCTCGACGGCAGGTTCATCAAGCTGCTCACCGCACCCGCCAAGGCCGGCGGGCGCAGCGCGTTCAAGCTGCTCAACGCCGGGTTCGGGATCGTCGCCGGAGCCATGACCAAGCTGCTGGGCGCGCAGGTGATCAAGGACCTGCAGACGTTCGTGTCGGCCCTGGACGCGGTGTTCGGCGGCTTCAGGCAGCGCGCCGACCAGACGTACAAGCTGCTCCAGGCTCCCGGCACCGCCTTCATCGTGGTCGCCGCGCCGGAGCGCGACGCGATGCGCGAGGCTTCCTACTTCGTCGAGCGGCTGGCCGAGGAGCGGATGCCGCTCGCCGGCCTGGTCGTCAACCGGGTCCACGAATCGCCGGCGGCGACGCTCTCGGGGGTGAGAAGCGCCGCCGCGGCCGAAGACCTGGAATCGCGGGGCGAGCACGAGCTGACCGCGGCCGTGTTGCGGCTACACACGGGCCGGATGCAGCTCGCCGCTCGCGAGCACCGGGAGCAGGACCACTTCGTCAGCGCCCATCCCACGGTGCCCATCGCCAAGGTGGCGGCCATGACCGAGGACGTGCACGACCTGGATGGCCTGCGACGCGTCGGAGAGCTCCTGGCGAACGGCTGAGAGCACGGCCGGGGTCGGCCGCGCTCTCGGGCCGGCTCAGCCGGCGATCAGCTCGTTGGTCCGCTCGTACTCTTCTTTGGCCGACTCGAGCAGCTCGCGCCACGAGTCGACGTCCGGTCGCCGCCGAAGCAGCGCTCGCCGCTCCCGCTCGGTCATACCGCCCCACACCCCGAACTCGATGCGGTTGTCGAGCGCATCGGCGAGGCATTCGGTACGGACAGGGCATCCTCGGCAGATGAGCTTCGCCCTGTTCTGGGCGGCTCCCTGGACGAACAGAGCGTCAGGATCCGCACCTTTACAGGCGGCACGGGAGGTCCAATCCGTGATCCACATTTTCGACCCCACTCCCCTTAGGTGGTCAGTCGTCAGTTGGGGCCGACGGGCGCGGGCGCCGAGCCTCCGTATTCAGTTGCCGCAGGGAGAACGTACGCAAGAAGACCTTCGGGCCGACAGACCCCAGAGGACCAAATTCTCGCTGGAGTCTTGACCGGGAATGACTAGTCACCCCCGTCAGTCAAGGCGAAATGCAGGCGTGTTACCGATAAGGTCACCCTTTCGACGTACCCTTGGTACTGTGCAAGCTCAGGGCAAAGATCGTTCCTCGCCGATCCTGAACGTCATCAAGCTGATCGCAGCTGGGTCGGCCGCAGGCGTGCTGGCGGCAGCCGTGGCGCTGCCCGCGGTCGGCGGCGCGGGCGTCTCCGCCAAGAGCGGCATGGAGATGCTCGACCTCAAGCCCGAGGACCTGGCCGAACCGCCGCTGTCCGAGCGCACGGTGCTGCTCGACGCCAACGGCGACCAGATCGCGCAGTTCTACTTCGAGAACCGCCAGTCGGTGACCCTCGACAAGGTCGCGCCCATCATGCAGAAGGCCCTGATCGCGATCGAGGACTTCCGCTTCTACCAGCACGGACCGATCGACATCGAGGGCACCACCCGGGCGCTGATCAAGAACCTTACCACCGGCGGCGTGACGCAGGGCGGTTCTTCGATCACACAGCAGTACGTGAAGCAGGTGCTGGTCAACTCGGCCGAGACGCCCGAGGAGCAGGCGGCGGCCATCGCCCCGACGATCTCCCGCAAACTGGCCGAACTGCGCTACGCGATGGCGATCGAGAAGAAGTACACCAAGGACCAGATCCTCGAGCGCTACCTGAACATCGCCTACTTCGGCGCCGGAGCCCACGGCATCCAGGCAGCCGCCAAGCGCTTCTTCGACAAGCCCGCCTCCAAGCTCACCCTGGCCCAGGCCGCCACGCTCGCCGGCGCCGTCCAGAACCCCGCCAGGACCGACCCCAACGTCGGCCCCAAGTCACGGGCGCTGCTGCTGGAGCGGCGCAACGTGGTGCTCGACCGGATGGCCGAGATCGGCACCATCACCAAGGCCGAGGCCGCCGACGCCAAGGCCAAGAAACTCGGCTGGAAGGACATCCCGTTCCCCGGCGGGTGCGAGGAGAGCGAATACCCGTACTTCTGCCTCTACGTGCAGAACGAGATCCTGCTCAACGCCGACTTCGGCAAGACCGCCAAGGACCGGCTCAAGCTCCTCCAGCGCGGCGGCCTGACCATCAAGACCACGATCGACCCGAAGATGCAGAAGGCGTCCGAAAAGGCGATCAAGAAGTACGTGAGCCCCAAGGACAAGCCCGTCGCCGCCCAGGCGATGATCGTCCCGGGCACCGGCGAGATCAAGGCCATGGCCGCCTCCCGCAAGTACGGCAACAACAAGAAGAAGAACGAGATCAGCTACAACCTCGTCGCCGACATGGCACACGGCGGCGGCCCCGGCTTCCAGCAGGGCTCCACCGCCAAGGCCTACACGCTGGCCACGGCGCTCGAAGAGGGGCTGAAGTTCAACGACGGCTTCCCCTCCCCCGCCGGCTACACCGCCTCCGGCTACAGCGCGTTCAAGAACTGCAAGGGCAAGAACGTCGGCGACCCCAGCCACGAGGTGCGCAACTCCAGCGAGGGCGGCGGCGGCTTCAAGACCCTGCAGACCGGCACCTGGGGCTCGGTCAACACGTTCTTCATGCGGCTGGAGCAGGAAGTCGGCCTCTGCAAGGTGGTCAAGCTGTCCAAGCGCCTCGGGCTCAAGCGGGCCGACGGCGACGACCTGCGCGAGTTCGAGACCTTCACGCTCGGCATCAACGAGGTCGACCCGGTCACCGTGGCCAACTCCTACGCCGTCTTCGGCGCGCGCGGCAAGTACTGCCAGCCGCTCGCCGTCACCGAGGTCAAGGACCGCTACGGCAAGGTCATGCGGTTCAAGCCCAAGTGCTCGCAGGTCATGGACGAGGAGGTGGCCGACGCCGTCAGCGCCGTGCTGGAAGGCGTCTTCACCAAGGGCACCATGACCGGCGTCGGCGGCATCGGCCGTGACGCCGCCGGCAAGACCGGCACCACCGACGGCTACACCGCCGCCTGGTTCGCCGGCTACACCCCGAACCTCGCCTCCGCCGTCAGCCTCGGCGACCCGCGCGGCGCCTTCGCCCACGACCTCGTCGGCGTCACCATCGGCGGTCAGTACTACGGGTACGTCTACGGCGCGTCGATCTCCGGGCCGATCTGGAAGGACTCGATGATGGCCGCGCTCAAGGGCGTCGAAGCGGCCAAGTTCCATCCCGTCGACCAGTCACGCTTCGGCGGCTGCACCGACGAGTGCGCGCCCAAGCCCAAGAAGAAGAAGGACAAGGGCGACGACGGCGACGAAGGCGGTCCCGACGTCGGCGACCCGTCCGACCTGGCCGACTGGTTCGACGACCGGCGCGGCGACGGCAACGGCGACGACCGGGGCCAGAACGGCGACTGGAGCGACAACCCGCTCCTGCCCGCCCGCGACTAGCCCGCGGGCCTCCGGCCCCGCCAGAGGCCCGCCACAGCCCTCAGGACGCCAGCCGCGTCCGCACGGCCGCGGCCACCCGGCCGCCCTCGGCCCGCCCGGCCACCTTCGGGTTGACGACCTTCATGACCTGGCCCATGGCCTGCGGCCCCGACGCGCCGGTCTCGGCCACCGCCTCGTCGACCAGCCTGGCCAGCTCCTCGTCGGAGAGCTGCGCCGGCAGATACTCCTCCAGCACCGCCTGCTCGTCCAGCTCCGCCTGCGCCTGCTCGGCGCGCCCGGCGTTGCCGAAAGCCTCCGCCGCCTCCCGCCGCTTCTTCGCCTCACGGGTCAGCACCTTGACGATCTCCGCGTCGGAGAGCTCCCTGGCCTCGTGGCCGGCGACCTCCTCCACGTTCACCGCGGCCAGTGCCATCCGAATGGTCCGGAGCCGAACCTCGTCCCGGGCCTTCATCGAGGCCGTCAGATCGGCCTTCAGCTTGTCCTTCAATGCGCTCATGCGGTCCATCTTGCCGCGTGCGCGAACGCCCCGTGCCGGATGTCGGGCATCATGAAGAGGTGAGGAAAGCAGTCGCGGTGCCCCTGTCAGTGCTCGGCCTCGGCCTGGCCGGGCTCGGATACGCCTCGGTCGTGGAGCGCAACTCGTTCCGGCTGCGGCGCTTCGACGTGCCGGTGCTCGCCCCCGGCCAGCGGCCGGTGCGCATCCTGCACCTGTCCGACCTCCACCTGACGCCCCGCCGCACCATGCTGATCAACTGGGTGCGCTCCCTCGGCTCGCTGGAGCCCGACCTCGTCGTCAACACCGGCGACTCCATCGCCCACCCCGACGCCGTCCCGTCGCTCCTGCACGCCCTGGAGCCGCTGCTCGCCCGGCCCGGCCTGTTCGTGTACGGCTCCAACGACCTCTACGCCCCCCAGCCGAAGAACCCGGCCCGCTACCTGTGGCGCACCTCCCGCAACGAGCGCCGCCAGCACATCCCCAACCTCCCCTGGGAAGAGCTCGGCGCCGGCATGGCCGCCGAAGGCTGGCTCGACATGAACAACACCACCGCCCGCCTCAAGGTCGGCGACCTCGACGTCGCCGTGGCCGGCATCCACGACTCCCACATCTCCCGCGACCGCTACGACCTCGTCGCCGGCCCCGCCCCCGCGGACGCCGACCTGCGCCTCGGCGTCATGCACTCCCCCGAGCCGCGCAACATGACCGCCTTCGCCGCCGACGGCTACCAGCTCCTGCTCGCCGGCCACACCCACGGCGGCCAGCTCTGCGTCCCCTTCTACGGCGCCCTCGTCACCAACTGCGGCATCGACCGCGCCCGCGTCAAGGGCCTCAGCCGCCACGACTCCGCCTGGCTCCACGTCTCCGCCGGCCTCGGGACCAGCCCGTACGCCCCCGTCCGGTTCGCGTGCTTCCCGGAGGCGTCGCTGCTCACGCTGGTTCCCCGACGGTGACGGTCACAAGCACGCCCGAAGTCGGCTAGACTTTCCCAGGCACGAGCAAGACGGCGTGCACCGGGGTGTAGCGCAGCTTGGCAGCGCGCTTCGTTCGGGACGAAGAGGTCGTGGGTTCAAATCCCGCCACCCCGACAGTATTTCCGCAGGTAGAAGGCCGCTTCCGAAGCTCGGAAGCGGCCTCTTCTGTCTCCTGAGTGACCAACTGCGTGACTTGTGAGCACTAACCACAGGTTCCAGGAAGTGCTCCTCTTCCATGACGACCCCATGGCGCGCCCGCTGACCTATCCGGGCCGCCTTCCCGCCACCTCCGGCGTGCTGGTGGACGACGCATACCTGCCCCTCCAGGCCGTCGACGGGGCTCCAGCCGAGGACTGGCAGGCCGGGGACGAGACGCTGGGGAAGCTCCTGGCGCGGCTGGAGTGCTCGCCCATGGCCGATCGCCATCCGGTGGTGGCGGTGGGGTCGAACGCCTCGCCCAGCCAGATGCGGCGCAAGTTCGTCAGCCACGCGATCCGGCCGGTGATCCCCATGACGCTGGCCGATGTGGCGGGCATCGCGCCTGGTGCTTCAGCGCATGTGAACCGGTGGGGGTACGTGCCGGCTGTGCCGGTGGAGGTGCGGGGGGAGATCTCGCGGCTGTTCGTGCTCTGGCTCGATGAGCGGGAGCTGGCGACGCTGGATGTCACCGAGCCCAACTACTGGCGTCGCCGTATGCCTGCCGAGCGTCACCCCGTCGTTCTGGAGTCGGGTGTACGGCTGCCCCCGTGCTTCGTCTACGTCGGTCGGCACGGCTGCCTGACGGACGGGAACGGGCAGGCCCGACGCCTGGTCGATCAGCCCACGCTGATTCAGGGCCTTCTGGACGACTCTCCGGAGCTGCGCCGTCTGTGCGGAGGCACTCCGGAGGAGTTCGTCTCCCGCGTACGAGACGAGGCGATTCGCGATGAGGTCTACCGGCTCTTTCCCGCAGAACGGCGTGTTCTGTCGCAGCCTGAGCTGGTGGACCTGCCGTCGCTCTAGCGCCGAGAGGTGTGCCGATGATCGCGTGTGAGGGCTTCCCAGACCGTGCGGGCGTTCGCGTACCGGCCTCGGGCTGTGGCCTCGTAGATCTCGCCGTTGTGGCGCAGGATGAGGTACTGGCCGCCTTCACAGCACCACTCGTACTCGCCGCAGCACAAAGTCTCCTGCACCCGCAGTGTGCCGCCGTGCTGCACGTACGGCTCCCACTTCTGCATGCCGGTTCACTCGCCCGTGACGGGCGTCGGGGCGTGAGCCGTACGCCGCAGGCGCAGCACGGTCGGGCCGTAGATGTAGGAGGGATGCTGCGCCAGCCGGTCCAAGCGCACCAGGCGGACCGTGCCCATAGCTCCCGGAGCCAGCAAGCCAAGCGTCCGGCTCAGCAAAGCTGCCGCCCGCTCTGGCTTGCCCGTGATGCCACAAGCGCCCCGGCCGGACTCGTCGCTGGCCGTCCATGCGTAGAAGCCGTCGCTGTTGCCGAACATGCATACATCCCAGCTACAGGCGGTAACAGCTCAACAGAGGACACCGGGAGGCGACCTGAGATGTCCGCCCCCGTGTCCGCTCCTCTCCCCTCGGAGGTGTGACGGATGAACGAGCCTTCTCCTGTCTGGGCCGCCCGCCTGCTCGCGGCCCGCAAGATGCGCGGTTGGTCACAGCGTGACCTGGCGCACGAGCTGGTCCGCGTGTCGGATAAGACGTTGCCCGAGGTGGACAGCCTGATCCGACGCATCAGGGGCCATGAGACCGGCGCGCATCGGCCGGACGCCTTCTACACCCACCTGTACTGCGCTGCCTTCGACGCCACGGAGGACCAGCTCTTCGGTACAACCACCGCGCCGGTTCCTGCTCTGGCGCTGCCCTCGCTGGCACCCGATGCGGATCTGTATGAGCGCATCACGCGTGCCATTGAGCAGCCCAGCCGCGTCGATCTGCCGACAGTGCAATGGCTGGAACACTGCCTGGCCGAGCACCGCCGCGTCGAGGACACTATCGGCAGCCGCCCCTTGCTGCCTCTCGTCCATGCCCAGTTGGCCACCGTCGCCGACCTGGCCCGAGGCGCCCGAGGCCCACTCGCCGACCGCACGGTTGCGGTGCTGGCCCAGTACGCCCAGTTCATCGCCTGGATGTGCCAGGACTCCCGCCAGCACGCCGCCGCCCTGGCCTGGTACGACCGCTCCCACGCCTGGGCCGTCGAAGCCGGAGACGCCTGCCTCGCCTCCACCACCCTGAACATGCGCGCCCACCAGGCATGGAGCCTGGGTGACGCACCTCGATGCGTGCGTCTGGCCGAGGCTTCCCGCTGGCACGATGGCCGAACGACTTATGGCGTGCAGGGAATGGCCGCCCAGATGGCCGGCCGAGGCCACGCCCAACTGGGCGAAGCCAACCAAGCCCGTACCCGACTGGCCGAAGCCGAGCACCTCATCCGCACGGCGGCCGAGCACCCTGAAGATGAACCAGCCTGGATGTACTTCTACGACGAGGGCTGGTTCCTCATGCAACGCGGCATGGCCGAGCTGGAGCTTGACGACGGCCGCCGCGCGGCTGACTATCTCGAACGCGGCCTATCCGCCCTGCCCGATCATTACCGCCGCGACAGAGCCTGGTTCGGAGCCTGCCTCGCACGCGCCCAGGCCGTTCAAGGCGACGCCGAAGCCGCAGTGGCCACAGCTCTGGATGTCGCTCCGGGCGCCGCTGCGCTCAACGCCTACGCCGTGACGGAACTCCACCGCATCGCCCATGACCTGGCCATGGCAGGCGCACCCGGCGCTGAGGCGATCCAAGAGTCCTTGGCGGGCTCGAAGCCGTAGTCAGTGTCCCTACTGTCCCCGCTGTCACTCATCCCTCTCGAAGTTCGGATATCCACAGATCCATCGGGGACAGACCGGGGACAGTACTGTGCGAGCTGTCCCCGGTACCAGTGGAAACGCTGGACCGGCCCCCGGGTGTTTCAGCACTCGCGCGACGGTGAACCCTACGGCTCGTCTCACTAGGGCCTCCCGTTTCGCGACAGCTGGCCCACGTGTCCTGCATACCTTCGCCGGACTGCGAACAAAGGTTCGGATGGCGTTTCGGTTATCCGGTACACAACATTCCATCAGCTACGACGATCATCGATCTCATGTTCGAAGGAGACGAGAAATCTGCCGCAAGCATCCACACACATCACCTTTTATGGCGCTTTGTCACGCTAGAAGATGCGCCAAATATGCGGTTCAATCAGTGTAGCTCTCAGCAATCCGGTCTGCACGAGGCTATACAGACGAACGGATACCAGCAATCAGATATGCGGAGGTAGAGCCGTGGCAACCTATGGCTACGTGGCGTTCCAACTGCGAGCACACCCACGCAACCGTCCTGCCGTTAATCGGTACCTCAGCAACCTAGACGGCCACGACACCGACACGTTCGACTTGCTAAAAAACTTCCTCAAAAAAAATACCGGGCAGCTCTTGACCGACAGCCGCTACGAACTAGCACATCGCGTCGACCGCCGTCGAGAGTTCGGCCGCTCATTCATGATCGCTGGCACTTCTGGGCCTTATGGCTTGCTCGGGAACGCGGTACACCTAGACACGGGCGCAGAGCAAGAAATAGACGAGCGCACAGCCATGATGACATCTATGCGCTCGATGATTTTCCTTCCACGAGATTCCTATGACGCAGTGATTATGTGCGAACGAGTCGGAAGAAGGAGTTTTCGCAATGCCATAGAGAGGCATATATTGAAGGCAATTGGTACGGATATAGGAATTACATTCAAGGTGTCCGCGCATGTCGACACAAGGGCGTGGGCAAAATTCCTCAGAGAAGGCCATGTCAACCAGATTACGTCTATATACAGGTCCACACGCATAGAAGATCTCGGTCCGGTGCGAGGCAGAGCAAAGGATCTTAAGATAGCGGCCGGAGGAATCGTGGCTAGTCGAATAGGCCGGGCTATCCAGTCCTCACTACAGTCCCTTACCCAGAGAGGAGGGCCGGTGGCATTCAATATTGACGAGTATCCCGATTTGCAGCCAAGAAATCCCGGCGAATACGAAAAGGAACGGTCGGAACTGTTAGTCGAGAGCGCAGGAGCGGAACGCACCATCACCATCGAGCAAGGACAGCTTCCGCAGTTCATTCACCCGCTGAACGGCCACGTACCTGACACCACCCTTCGCGACGCCTGGACCGAGCACGCCAAACAGATTTTGTCGGACCAGGGCGTTAGGATGAACCCCTAAGCCGTCGGTCGTTTCGTACGACCTGGTGAGACGCAGGGGTGGCGCAATGCGATTCATACCCGATCTTGGCCGGCTCGGCCTGAGAGACATAGTAGCTGATCATCTTGACACCCTGTATGAGATTGATCACAATGGCGCTCACAAAAAAAGCAAGTCAGACTATCTAGTATTCTTCGGAATTCCTGGAACCATTTTCTTAGTAGCACTCTTGTGTAGCTGGAAGTTCAAGGGCACCGAGGAACTTCTAGCCGGGGTTTCCATCCTGACCGCCCTTCTCTTCGGTTTACTGGTGCAAGTATTCACGCTAGGCCTCAAAGCAACCAACGAGCGGGTTGCCGTACTTCTAGATGAGATGCGATCAAATATCTCGTACGCCTGTGGCGTCGGCCTTCTCTTGTCAACACTGTTGATGATAACTGCCGCCTTCGAGCTAGGAGGCGATGCGGGCGCGCCATCGTATATTTCAGCATCCATCTCAGCGCTATTCTCGCATCTCGTTCTCACACTACTTATGGTCATCAAGCGGGTCCGGACAGCTTACAAGATCATGGCGCCTTAGTTGCTCGCCGTGGAACGCAAGGCGTCTGCAGCTCCGCTTCGTCCCAAGCGACATTGTGAACGTGGCGTGCGTGAGAGCGCCTCAAATCATGCGCAATGCACAACCGAGCGCGGGCCCTGGCACGAGATGCCTGGGACTGCTGACCTATATACCGGTAGGAACGCTGAACCATGCTGGCTCTAGCTGTAGGTCCATCTCAGCCCGCGTGACATACTGCGTGACAATCACCGTGGCTGTTCACGAACGTTGGCGGACAGCACCGCACCGTCAACGCAGGTCACAGGATGAGGATCAACCGTTGGATTGAGTGTTCGAATTGCTTCGGGACGAAGAGGTCGTGGGTTCAAATCCCGCCACCCCGACAGTATTGCCGCAGGTAGAAGGCCGCTTCCGAAGATCGGAAGCGGCCTCTTCTGTCTCCGGCGCGGAGTGCCTCCCCGATGGGCGCGTCGCGGGCAATGGGGCCGTTGGCGATCAGCGTGACGAGGACGGGGAGGGCAGCCAGTCGGCCGCCTTCGCCATGCATTGTGGGGCGGCGCCGCGGCCGGCCTCCTCCGGCCGCACCGACCGCCGTCGCCCCAACTGCGGGGGCGACCACCAGGCCAACTGCGCATTGCACCGGATCGTGCTGTGCCGGATGCGCGGGGATACACGCACCCGAGACCACGTTGCCCGTCGTGCCAAGGATGACCGGTCCGAGAGAGACATCATCCGGCGTCTAAAGTTGTTGCAGAAGTGCGTGTATGAGCAGGTCAGTGCGTTCGGCGGCAGCTGGGCTCATGCCGTGAGGGCGAGGTTGTGCATGTGTGCGACGGCTTGGACCGCATGGTGGAGTCCGGCCCCTTTCTGCCGGCAATCACGCAGGATCTTGTAGTTCTTCATCCGGGCGAAGGTGTGCTCGATGCGGTCGCGGATGCGCCGGTGTTCAGCGTTGTCTTCCTCTTGCCCCCGTAGCAGGGGCCGTCCCGCCCGTCTTCGATGCGGGACGACCAGGCCGGTGTTGACATAGGCGCCGTCGGCCAAGACGGTGACGTCCTCGCACTGGGCCGGCAGGCCGGAATCGCGCCAGGCGTGAGCGTCGGCCTTGTTGCCCGGTGCCGGTCGGTCGGTGGCCACCACCAGCCTGGTGTCGGCGTCGATGATGACCTGCACGTTCGCGGAGAAGCGGTAGTTCTTGCCGCAAGCGGCGAGGGTGCGGTCCCGTACCGGGATCAGGGTTCCGTCCACGATCCACAGCCGTTGCGCGGCTTCGGCGCGGTGTGCTGCCGGCTCCAGGGCGAGCAGCGGGCCCAGACTCTGGATGACCCGGCACACGGTGGCCGGGCAGATCCCGAACAACGGCGCGAGCTGTCGCGTCGTCAGGTTGGTGCGGTAGTAGACGGCCACCAGCAACACCCGCTCCGGCAGTGCAAGGCACCGCGGACGCCCTCTACCGCGGCCTTCACCGGGCCCCTCGCCGCCTCGCTCCCTCACCACGCGCAGCAGCCGCTGGGACCGGCTCATCGCAGCCCGGTGAACGTCTCCACCCACAACGGATCAGCCCGTAACACCCCGCCCACACACGAAGAATGCCTACTCAGCTACTTTCTGCAACAATTTTTGAAGCGCTACATCGCCCGAGAGGTCTGCCGAGTCCTAATGCCGCCGCAACCTGGTAGCCACGGCCGATCGACGGTTGCCGAAATCCGCCGTCGTCGCGGTCGCGCGCCATGGGGTTATGAGCTGACGTTCGGGCCGCTATGCAGGAGGGTCTGCCCGAGAGGGGACAGGGTGTGGAGGACGGCGCCGCCCGTCCGGGTGGTCGAGATGAGTCCGGCGTTGCGCAGTACCGTGGTGTGCTGACTAGCAGAGCCGAGGGAGATGCCGACCCGTTCGGCCACCGACGTGGTGGTGGCTGGGTCGCGCAGCGTGGCCAGCACGGCTGCGCGGGTACGGCCGAGCAGGGGTCCGAGCACGTCACCCGGGTCGGTGGACCGGTCCGTGACGGAGATCGGATAGACCAGCACGGTGGCCGCGTGGGGCCGGTACATCACCATCGGGCGGGGCGCGAAGTAGGACGGGATCAGCAGCAGCCCATGTCCGCACAGGGAGATGTCGTAGTCGCCGTCGATCGGGATGTGCAGGGTCGGCGGGTGCCAGCGGCAGTCGGGATGGAGCGTGGCTAGCAGGGCGTCGACCCCGCCGCGCAGCAGGGTCTCGGCGCGCAGGGTGCGGTCGGCGGCGGCTTCGGTCTGGATCTGCGGCCACAGCGGCTCCACGGATGAGGTGAAGTAGCGATGCAGGTCACTGGCAAGGGTCTGGCGCGCCCCGGAGGTGCCGTCAGCCAGTTCCTGTGCCCACCGCCCGGCCCGCTGGGCGGGCGACAACAAGCCCAGATCGGCCGCTAAATTCGAACTGGGCGTCTGACAGGCCAGCTCGACACCGGTGGCGAAGTCTCCGGCGTCCGGCTGGAGCAGGAACGAGGGCAAGAAACCCTTCGGGGGAGCCAGGGGCGCGAGCACCCCGACCCGCTCCGCCAGGCTTCCCTTCACCTGCTGGTGCATTCGCTGCACCCCGAGCCGCGACCAACTCCTGCCGATCGGCGCGCCACGAAGCAGGCGCACACTCAGCACCGTCTCCCACAGGGTGTTCGGAGCCGGGGCGAACGTGATCTGGCGAAGGTCGGCGTCGGAAAAGTGCATACGCATCATGCCAATGGATTCTCGCGTCGCCGACCCTGTTCAGCCAAGGCCGGCCCACCCTTTTAGTCAGGACTAAAAGGCGTTGCGGTCGGAATTCGGCTGAGGCAGCCTTACTGCCTCGGGCCCATCAATTCCGGTTAACGGCACCTTGCACGGAGGCGTCCACATCACTGTTCGGGAACCGTTTACATGCAGCCATGGATGGCGGTGGGAGAAGCCGTCTACATCACCGGTTTGAGCGATGCTCTCACTCTAAGACGTCATAGTCGATGTATTGACAGCAGGCGACGATGTCAGCTGCAGAATAACCTCGTTCAAACCCTGATCTCGCAGTGCCCGACGCAATCTGGACACCGCCACGTGTATCTGGAACCTCGCGGTGGTGGGCTCAGCCCCCCCATATATCGCCTCTGCCACCTGCGCCGGGGCCACCACCCCGGTCGCATGTAACAGCAGATCACAAGCTATCGAATAAGAGCAGGCAGCTGGACTTGCCCCCAAGGTGCAGCAAATGCCGCCAATGGCAAATAGAGCGGCAAAAGCGGACACCTTGTATCCGTGATGAGATACGGCCCCGGCAAGGCAGGCGCCATTCCTACGAGGAGTGAGATGAAGAACATCAAAAGAGCGCTACAGATGGCGGCGGTCGGCGGGGTGCTGGCAGCGGGCGTGACGGTCCTGCCGGCCACGGCCGCGCACGCCACCGTCAACTGCTCCTCCACCTACACCACCTTCACCTATGAGGTGTTCTGCTACAGGGCGGACGGCTGGAGCGAGTTCCGGGCGGTGGTCCGGTGCTACAGGATCGGCTCCAGCTACTACACCACAAGGTACGGCGCCTGGACCAGGGTCAACACCGTGAGGTCCGTGGCCAAGTGCCTGACCAGCGAGGAGCCGGCGAGCGGCTTCCGGGTCTTTCGGTAGGACCCGATGGCCGGCAGGCGGCCGTTCGTCTGAGGTTCATCCGGCGCGACGGTGAGATCCACAGCGGTGGCCTGGTGGCCGCCCGCCATGGCGGGCGGCCACCAGGCACCTTTGGCAAAGGGAGCCGGTACTCTCGTGTGTGCTTCCGCCTACCGGAACAGTCCCCGAACTCACTGATCACTCGTTGGGCTAAGAGCTGTTTCTTGGATCAGATTCGGGGCCAGATGACCAGGGCGGCCAGGGTGACGGTGCCGAGGAAGATGTAGGCGCGTTTGTCGTAGCGCGTGGCGACGGCCCGGAAGTTCTTCAGCCGGTTGATCGCCCGTTCGACGACGTTGCGCGCTTTGTAGCGTTCGGCGTTGAAACCGGTGGGCCGTCCTCCGGCTGAGCCTCGTCGGCGGCGATGGGCACGTTGATCGCGTGGCTCGGGGATGGTGTGCCGGATCTTGCGGCGGCGCAGATAGGCGCGGTTGGCGCGGGAAGAGTACGCCTTGTCCGCAGCCATGCTGTCAGGCCGGGTGCGTGGGCGTCCCAATCCCAGCCGGGGTATGCGGATGGTGGCCAGCACTTGCCGGAACTGCGGGCTGTCGCCGTACTGGCCCGGCGTCAGGACCAGCGACAGCGCCCGGCAGCGACCGTCCGCCGATAGATGGATCTTGGTGGTGAACCCGCCACGGGAACGGCCTAAGCACTCCCCAGCCTGACCACCTCCGCCAGCCGGGCGGCCAGCGTGGTCGCCGGCAGTGTGCGGGGCGCGCCGACGGCGTGCTGGTGCTCCCCGCAGTCGAAGCCTGCCGGTGGATCGCGCGCCGGCATGCCGCGACCACGTGCATCTGGTGGCCACCCTCGTTCGGCGAGATGAACGGCTCCCCGAGATGCGCGGCAACTGGTACCGGATTCGGGACATGCGATCAGATCGAAGCCGAACTCGGGCTACTCCTCACACGGTTGTCCTGAACCTGAACCAGTCAACGCTCAAGGTCCCGCCCTGGACCAAAGCTACGAAGAGTGAGGGATCTTGCTGGCATCAATGTCGCGCCGACTGTCATCCATTGTCGTTAGCCACTGACGCTCCGTGTCGCTCAACAGTACAGACGTGCTCGATCGGGGCCGTACCGAGATGAAGACCGTAATGCCGTGATGGCGCTGGCCCCTCGCCTCGCCGAGGGCGTCGCGGCCTGGCGGGATGCCGTCGCCGTCACCGTCGCCGTGCGTGGCTGGGTCACCGGTTCCCTGGACCGGGACGGCAGCCACGATCACGGCGTGCTCGTGGCGGTCGGCGATGGCTGCGTCGCGGGCTTCGTCACACTGAGTACCCGGTGGCACTTCACCGGCCAAGCGGACGCCTACATCGGCGAACTCGTCGTCTGCGCCGAGGTGGAGCGCACGGGCATCGGGCGTGCTCTGGTGAACGCGGCCGAGGACTGGGCGCGTGAACGCGGTCTGCGGCGCATCACGCTGGAGACCGGTGCGGCCAGCGTCCGGGCCCGGAACTTCTACCAGGCACTGGGATATGCGGAAGAGGAGGTACGGCTGACCAGGCTGGTAGCGGTTGGTGACCAGGCGGCGTCGGCGGTGTCTGGCGTTGACGACTTTGAGCTTGATGCTGGGAACGCGGCGTGTTCGTCGTAGGCCTTGTTTTCCTGCGGGCGGTAACGAACCAGCGTCCAGTGGGACTACCTGGTGATGGCCTCCTCGATCCGCTCCATCGCGGTGATGGCGCCGAAGCCGAGCAGGCGCACCAGGTCGGTGTCCGTGGCGGAGGTCGTGGTGCGCCATGCGGTGACGTCCGCTTCGGTGATGTCGTGTGGGCTGGCAGCGGCCAGGAGCGCGAGTTTGGCGGCGGGCCGGTCGGCTTCGGGAAGCTGGGTCAACCGTTGTGTCAGCCGTGTGCCAGGTGAAAAGGGGGTGGGTTCGGCGACCGCGGCTCGGAGAAGGTTCCGGCTTGGCTCGCTCAGGAGCGTGGCGCCGGCGGTCGCCACGCTGCGCAGGGCGGCGAACGCGGCCCCGATCGGCGTGTCGCCCGCCCAGGCCGGCCGGGGCTCCATCGGGATGCCGGCCAGGAGCGGCAGGCTGTCGCCTCGGGTGAGTTCCTGGTGGACGGTGCGGGTGTAGGCCATGGCCCCGACGCGGCGTACCGGCCGTGCTCGTTGCAGGTTGCCGGGCAGCAGTCGCTCGTCGGTGAGCGTGGAGAACATGCGGTTGATGAAGTGGGTCGACAGGGCCGTGCCGATGTACTCGGCGGCGAGGTCGGCAGGGAAGGGCGGTGCCGGCAGGTGTGCCGGGTCGAGGGTTCGGGTGGCTTTCGCCCAGGTCGTCAGGGCGGCGTGGTGAGGGTTGGCCGGGACTCGGTCGTCGAGCAGGTCCTCGGCGAGCTGGTGTTCGCCGAGGGCGTGGATCAGGATGGTGTGCGCGTCGATGCAGAACTGGCACCGGTTGGCCTGTGACACGGCCACGGCCACGACTTCCTTGTCGGTGCGGGGTGCGAGTCCTGCCAGTTCCGACTCGCGCAGCACGGCCCAGGCCGCGGCGTGCAGGTCAGGCGCCGGGGACAGCATCATGAACGCGGCCTGCCCGAAGTCGGCCGCCGACTGGGCGTACACCTCGGCGACTCGGCCGGTGGCGGATTTCCTGGGGACGGGCGCGATGTGGCGGATGGACATGCTGAACTCCTCCGTGGTTGGACTGTCTCAGGGACACGGTCAGGCTTGGGGCGCGTTGCCGATGGCGCGGGCGATCCGCCGCGCTTCGACGGGAAACCGGCGCAGGCTGCCTTCTATCGCCGGCCGGTAGCCGATGAACCACAGTCCCGTCGCGGGCCGGTGCTTGCCCGCATCATGGTGGGGGCGTCCGTCGTGGTCGAGGACGTCGAGGTGTCCGACCAGATCGGCGAGACCGGGGTCGTAGCCGGTGGCGGCCAGCACCGTGTCGGGTCGCAGCCGGCTGCCGTCTCGCAGCACGACCTCGGGACCGTCGAGACGGTCAATGTCGGCGACGACGTGCAGCCGGCCGGCGGTGAGATGCCCGACGAAGCCCTGGTCGATCGCGATGGTGACCCCGGTGGTGCGCATGCGCTCGTACGGGCCCTGCCGCGGGGCGGGCAGCCCGTGGGCGCGCAGGTCGCCGAACGCGTGGTGCGCCGCGGCGCGGGCGAGGCGGTCGCGGACCGGCTCCGGCAGGAGGCGCAGCGCGAGGGTGAGCGGGTGCAGGGGGAGGCCGTACAGGTGCCGGGGCAGGATGGTCGGTGAGGTGCGCACCGACATCCACAGGTGCCGGACGCCCGCGTCGACGAGGTGGCCGGCGATCTCGACGCCGGAGTTGCCGGCGCCGACGAGCAGGACCCGGGCGCCGGCGAGGTCGGCGGCGCGGCGCAAGGCGGCGACGTGCTGGATCGGCTGCTGGAAGCCCGCGCGTCCGGGCCAGTCGGGCAGCTTGGGGACGCGGTCGTGGCCGGTGGCGACGACGACGTGCCGACTGCGGTAGTGGCCGTCGTTCGTCGTGATCTGCCAGCCGCCGGGCACGGGGTCGATCCGGCGGGCTCGAACACCGCAACGTACGTGGAGTCGCGCGTGCCGGGTGAAGCGTTCGAGGTAGTCGATGTAGTCGTCCCGGGCGACCCACCGGCCGGCGCGTCCGGGGATGGGCAGGCCGGGCAGGTCGGAGAGCCAGCGGATGGTGTTCAGGCGCAGGTCCTGGTGGCGGTGCCGCCAGGAGGTGCCCACCGCCTCGCCCCGTTCGAGGATGATCGGGTTGATCCGGCGCCGCCGCAGGGCCGCCGCGGCCGCCAGCCCGGCCGGACCTGCTCCGATGATGATGACGGTGGGCGTCACGACGCCCATCCGCAGCGTGGCGCGCCGGGCGACAGCGCGGTGATGTCATGTCGGCCGCCAGGGGTGTCCACGCCAGGACCGCCGCGGGCCAGGCTCAGCGTCAAGGTGCGGTTGCCCATACGTCATACGTCTTTCGCTAGAGCGATACTCCAGCGACAATTGCACTAGAGTGGCGCTCCAGTCAAGTTGGGGAGATCACCGGTGACACCACCCAAGCCCGGAGTGCGCGCGGCCAAGACGGCGCAGACCCGTGCCCGCATGCTCGCCGCCGCCCGCGAGCTGTTCGTCGAACGCGGCTACACCGCCACGAGCATGCAGGCCATCGCGACCCGAGGCGGGGTGGCCGTGCAGACGTTGTACTTCACCTTCGAGACCAAACGAGCGATCCTCAAGGAGCTGCTCGACGTCGAGGTGGCCGGCGACGACGCCCCGGTCGCCACGCTCGACCGCCCGTGGGCCGCCCAAGCGCTCGCCGCGCCGCCGCCCGAGCTGCTGCACCGGCTCGTCGAGGCCACCGTCGACATCCATGCCCGGGTGGCGCCGCTGCTGGAAGTCACCCGCTCGGCCGCCGCCACCGACCCGGAGATCGCCGAACTGTGGCGCACCAACATCACGCAGCGGCACACCGTGCTGGCCGTGTTCACCGGCGCCCTGGCCGCCAAGAACGCGCTGCGCGCCGACCTCGACGCACTTCGCGCCGCGGACATGGCCCTCGCCGTCCTGGCACCGGAGACCTACCACCTGCTCACCGGCCACCGAGGCTGGAGCAGCCGCGCGTGGGCCGACTGGGCGGCCCGGACTCTGATCAGCACCCTACTTGCGCCACCCGAGTGACTAGTGTGATGCTCTATCGAAATGCGGAAGGCCGAGTCACCGCTCTCCGCCTGGGCCGGATCCACGACACCGTCAAGTCCTGGGCTCCGGGCTCAGGCCTGCCACCGCGAGCCGGAACAGGTGCTCGGCCCGGGCGGCGGGGTCGGGGTGGCGCTCGGTCGCCAGGACGATGCCGACGATCAGCGTGATCAGGTCGGCGACGGTGGCGCCTTCCGCGACCACGCCGTCTCGCACGGCGCGGCGCAGCAGCGGATCGCCCGCCTGTTCCATCATTGCCGCGCAGGTGCTCTCGTCCATCGAGCCGGGCTCGGCTTCCTCGTAGGACAGGGCGGCGGTGAGCCCGCGCGCGGCGACGCAGTAGGTGAGGACGTCGCCGAGCCAGCCGAGGAGGGCCACGCGGCTGTCGTCCTCGCTCGCCAGCTCGTTCGCGCGGGCGCACAGGGACTCGATCCGCCGGTGGGAGACCGCCTCCAGCAGCGACCGGCGGGTGGGGAAGTGGCGGCGCACCGTGGCCGAGCCGACCCCCGCCACGCGGGCGATCTGCTCCAGGGAGGCGCCGGCGCCGTGCGTGGCGACCTCCTCCTCGGCGACGGCGAGGATGCGCGCGTAGTTGCGCCGGGCGTCCGCGCGCTGGCGGTCGGGCATGGCGTCATCTCCGGTGTTGCTAACTGGCGGGGCCCGCCGTATCGTACCGCAGAGAAAACGGCGGACCCCGCCGTTTATCGTCCCGAGGGAGCATCATGCCCGCATCATCCGCGCCCGTCCTGGTCATCGGCGCCACCGGCAGGCAGGGCGGGGCCACCGCCCGCGCCCTGCTCGCGGCCGGCGTCCCCGTCCGCGCGCTGGTACGCGACCCGGCCACCGACCGGGCCCGGGCCGTCGAAGCGCTCGGCGCCGAGCTCGTCACCGGCGACCTCCACGACCGCGCATCGGTGACCCGGGCCGCCAAGGACGCCCGCGCCGTCTTCTCCGTGCAGATCGCCCCGCTGACCTCCCGAGGCTTCGACTTCGACGACGAGGTGGCCCAGGCCGTCAACCTGATCGAAGGCGCGAAGGCCGCAGGAGTGCCGCAGTTCGTGCAGACGTCCACCAGCGGCGCCGGACGCCACACCGGGACCCCCGGGCAGGAGGCGGCGGCGGCCTCTCTGGACGCCAAGGCCGCGATCGAGCGACACGTCCGCACGGCGGGCTTCCCCCACTGGACGATCCTCAAGCCGGCCTTCTTCATGGACAACTTCCTGCCGTCCATGGCGTTCCTGTTCCCGCGGGGCGTCGAGGGCGGCCTGGTGAGCGTGATCAAGCCGCGGACCCGCCTGTCCCTCGTGGCGACCGACGACATCGGCACGGCGGCCGCCGCGGCCATCGCCGCGCCGGAGCGCTTCGACGGGGTCGAGCTGGAGCTGGCGAGCGACTACCTGCCGATGACGGAGATCGCCGCGACCCTCTCCCGCGCGCTGGGCACGCCCCTGTCGGCGCCGGACATGACCGAGGAGCAGGCGCTCGCCGCCGGCATGCCGCCGATGGGCGGCTCGCACGAGTGGCTGAACACGGCCGGCCAGCCTGCCCGCCCCGAGTACGCCAGGGACCTCGGCCTCCCGCTGACCAGCTTCGAGCAATGGGCCCGGCAGCACCTGAGCCCCGCGGCATGACCACGGGCGGCGGCGACGTCCGGTGATCACAGTTGCTGGTGGCGGCATCCTCGCCCGTTGGCCGGGCTCGCCTGGCGGATCAGGAGCTGGTCGAGCTTGGCGTTGACGGCGGCCAGCTCGCGCTTGACGGTCTCGAGCTCGGCCTGGGCCTGAGTTTCGGCCGGAGAGGGTTCGGCGTCGTTCATGGCGTTGACCACGACCGCGATGAACAGGTTCAGCGCGACGAACGTGGACATCAGGATGTAGGCGATGAAGAACATCCACGCCCAGGGCTTGTGCTCCATCACCTCCTGGGCCACGCTCCCCCAGTCGTCCCCGGTCATGATCTGGAACAGCGTGAACAACGACCGGGGCAGCTCGTCGAACCGCTCAGGCACGATCTCGCCGAACAGCGTCGTCGCGACCACGGCCGCGATGTAGATCATCAGCACCAGGAGGCCGATGATGGACGCCATCCCCGGGACCGCGGTCAGCAGGGCGTTCACCACGCGGCGCATGCTGGGCACCGCGGAGATCAGCCGGAGCGCGCGCAGGATCCGCAGGGCGCGCAGCACCGACAGGGGGCCGGTGGCGGGCACCAGGGCGACGACCACGATGATCGCGTCGAACCAGTTCCAGGGGTCGGACCAGAAGTCGCGACGGTAGGCGTACAGGCGGGCCGCGATCTCCACGGTGAAGATCGCCAGAGCGAGCCGGTCGACGGCGTGCAGCAGGTCACCGGCCCGATCCATGAGGTGCGAGCTGGTCTCCATGCCGATGGTGACCGAGTTGATCACGATCACCGCGATGATCGCGCGTTGCACGAGAGGGTTTTCCAAGACGATGCGTACGCGTTCTTGCCCGGGCACCTCGGCGACCGCTCCTCAGGAACGAAGTTTTCGATCATCGTAGAGGCGGGCCCCGCCGGGCTTCAGCAGCGAACGCTTGAGATGATGATCACACCCGGCGGCGGGTGTTTCTCCTGGTTGTCGGGGAAAGAGGCGTTTACGGGCGGGCCCGCCCATGCCGGTTCCGGCCGGGTTCGACCAGATCGAAGGCGATGGTGGTATCGGTGTCGGCCGACCCGGACACGTCCGGCGTCACCTCGCCCGGGCGGGCGCGATGAGTGTGGCGCTGGGCCTACTGGCCATCTTCGTGCTCACCCTGGCCACCGGCTACTTCGTCGCCCAGGAGTTCGCCTACGTCAGCGCCGACCGGCTGATCCTGTCCCAGCAGGCCGCCGCGGGCGACAAGAAGGCGGCCCAGGCCGTCAAGGTGATGGAACGGCTGTCGTTCATGCTGTCGGGAGCGCAGCTCGGCATCACCGTCACCGCGCTCGTGGTCGGGTTCATCGCCCGCCCGGCCCTGGCGGAGCTGATCGCGCCCGCGCTGACCGCGCTCGGCATGCCCGCCGGGATGGTGGGGGCGGTGGCCCTGGCCGTCGGGTTCGCGCTGGCCACGATCATCCAGATGGTGCTCGGCGAGCTCGCCCCCAAGAACCTGGCGCTGGCCCGGCCGGAACCGCTCGCCCGCGCGCTGGCCGCCTCCACGCTGGTCTACCTGGCGGTCGCGGGGCCGATCATCAAGCTGTTCGACACCGCCGCCAACCGGCTGCTGCGCGCCGTCGGGATCGAGCCCGTCGAGGAGCTGCACCACGGCGCCACGCTGGAGGAGCTCGGCCACATCATCGGCGAGTCCGAGGCGCACGGCCACCTGCCCGGAAGCCAGGCCGACGTGCTGGAACGGGCGCTGGCGTTCTCCGACCACACCGCCGAGGAGGTGATGGTGCCGCGCGCCGACGTGGTCGCCGTGGCCGCCTCGGCGAGCGTCGCGGAGCTGGACGAGCTCATCGCCGTCCACGGCCACACCCACTACCCGGTGCTCGGCGCCACGCTCGACGACGTGACCGGGCTGGTCAGCCTGCGCGACGTGGCCGCGGTGCCCGCCAGGGCCACCGCCGCCACCCGGGTCGGCGAGCTCGCCCGGGACGTCCTCGTCGTGCCGTTCTCGCTGCCGCTGCCCGACCTGGCCGCCCAGCTCCACGCCCGGGGCGAGGAGGTGGCCTGCGTGGTCGACGAGCACGGCGGCCTGGCCGGCCTCGTCACCTGGGAGGACGTCGCCGAAGAGCTCGTCGGCGAGATCGCCGACGAGGACGACGCCGACACCCCCTCAGCGGTACGGCACGGCGACGGCTGGGAGCTGGACGCCGGGCTGCGCATCGACGAGATCGCCCTGGCCACCGACCTGAACCTGCCCGACGAGGACGACTACGACACCCTCGCGGGGCTGATCCTGCACCGCCTGGGCCGCTTCGCCGCACCCGGCGACGTCATCACCGCCGCCCTGCCCGCCACCCTCGACCCCGCCGCGCCCACCCACGCCCGCATCGAGGTCCTGACGCTGGACCGGCACGTCCCCGAACGCGTCCGGCTCACCCCGTACCGGCACCTCGACGAAGCGGAGGAGCGGCCGTGAACCTGCCCCTGGGCCTGGCTCTCACCCTGTTCCTGCTCGTCGGCAACGGCTTCTTCGTCGCCGCCGAGTTCGCCCTCGTCGCGGCCAAGCGCCACCGCCTGGAGAAGGCAGCCGCGCAAGGCAGCAAGGCCGCCTCGGCCGCCCTGTCGGGCATCAAGGAACTGTCGCTCATGCTGGCTGGCGCCCAGCTCGGCATCACGCTGTGCTCGCTCGGCCTCGGCGTCGTCTCCGAACCGCTCATCGCCGGCACGCTCACCCCGCTGTTCCACACCCTCGGCCTGCCCGAGGCAGCCGCGCACGCGGTCGCCTTCGTCATCGCGCTGGCCGTCGTGACCTTCCTGCACATGGTGCTCGGCGAGATGGCGCCCAAGTCGTGGGCGATCGCGCACCCCGAACGCTCCGCCACCGTCCTGGCGCTGCCCTTCCGCGCCTTCACCCTGGCGGTACGGCCGGTGATCAGCCTGCTCAACGCCATCAGCAACGCCCTGCTGCGCCTGTTCAAGGTGCACCCGCGCGAGGAGGGCGCCAACCCGCGCACGCCTGAACAGTTGCGGCACCTGGTGGAGGAGTCACGCAGGCTCGGCCTCATCGAGGCCGACGACCACGCCGTGCTCAGCCAGGCCCTGCACGCCCCCGACGCCGCCATCGCCGCGCTCATCACTCCGCTCGACCGGGTCGTCACCGTCCCCGCCACCGCCTCGGCCCAGGACGTGATCGACGCCTGCCTGAACGCCAGACGCTCCCGCCTCGTCGTCGGCGACCCGGCGGCGCCGCTCGGCGTCGTCCACATCCGCGACGCCTACCTGGCCGCCCGCCGCGCCCGCACCGTCACCGCCGCGCACCTCGCCTACCGCCTGCCCGCCCTGCCCTCGGACGCCTCGGTGTCGGAGGCGGTCGCGGCGCTGCGAGCCGCCCACAGCCAGCTCGCGCTCATCCGCTCCGAGGGCGACGGTGCCGGTGCCGGTGTCGTGGGCATCGTGAGCCTGGACGACCTGCTCACCACCCTGCTCGTCCCGTGAGCCTGGGGGCGGAGCCCGGCACCCTGTGACCTCGCTACACCACGAAATGGCCGGCGTAGTCCTCCGATGGTGCGATCGGCGTGATGACGTCGATCAGCACCCCGTTCGGGTCTGCCACGATGAAGTGGCGCTGCCCGAAGCCTTCGCTGCAAATCTCCAGCTCGGCCGGCAGACCGCCCCGGACAACCAGCCGCTCCCATTCCGCGTCGACGTCGTCGACTTCGAAGTTGAGCAGCAACCCCCGGACCGGTGCTCGGTAGCCGGCAGGCAGGGTGGGGTGGAGGAAGTCGAGAAGGGCGAGTTCGTATGGGTGCGGTCCTGGCCGGCGCAGGCTGAAGTACCAGTCGGCTTCGAAGGTCGTCTCGAACCCCCACAGGCTGACGTAGAAGTCCCGCGACTCCTTGATCTTTGACGTACAGATGACTGGGTAAAAGCTGGTGAGCATCGGCGCATCTCCCATTCGCATGTCTTCGGGGGTCAGGGCTGCGTCGTGTCGGAGCCGGCCCCCTGTCCCGCGATCGGCTGGGACACGCCTGTCAAGCCGCCCCGCATGGCCGCCGCCAGGTCCACCGCCTTGTGGTTCGGTGCGACGCCTTCGACCAGGATCGCCACGCTTTCGAGGTGATCGGTCCGCAGGGGCAGAATCGCTTGATAGGCGGGCGAGTCGTACCAGTCTCGCGCGGCCTGCAGATCAGGGAATCCGATGATGACGAGCGTGCCGGGCCAATCCCCTTCCCGGACCTCGGGCTCAGCGCCGTGCACCAGGAACCGGCCCTCGAAGGGGGTGAGCGTGGCGTCCACCCGTTCCATGTACTCCAGCACGTCGGGATGGGAATGCGGATTCTTCAGGTGTGCCAGCGCGAAAGCGGGCATGAGTTCTCCCTTGGGGTGAATGGCGTCGGTCGGCCCGGGCGGTGCAGAATGCCGTAACGGCTTGGCCAGGTCAGGACCAGAAATACAGCGTCCAGCCGTACCATCCCGGCGAGCATTTGTACTGGTTACCGAACAGGCGGCGGCCGTCGGCGTGGCACTGCTTGCGCGCGGTCTCCGACAGGTCGTTGTAGATGTGGTAGAGCTCCCAGCCCATCGGTACGGCATCGGCACGCGCGGGCGCGGTCACGCCGGCCTGGATGCCGCAGGCCAATGCCACGCCGACCAGCGTGGCCGCCATTTTCCTTGATGAAATACGCATCATTTCCTCCTTCGATGAAGATGCTTCGGGTGATTACGCGGCGCAGGGCGGCGGATGTCCCGGCGACGACGGCCCGGCTCCATCGAGCGGATCAGGTTCGTCGCCGGGGCGGTCCGCACATGCACCGTGGCGGCTCGCTATCTGAGATCTCCTGCGGTCAGATGCGGCAGGAGCTGGGCACGACCACCATCTTGCCGACCTCACCCCACGCATACGGCGCGGGCGTCATCTGACGGTGCAGGACGCCATTCAAGTACATGGTCGCGTCGCGATATCCCGGTCGGCGTTCGCCCTTGCGCACCAGGAACCAGTTGTCGCCGTTGGGATTCTTGAAATAGTGGGTGGCGGTGATCGTGTAGGTGCACACCGTGTACTGCGCGGTGGTGGCGTTGGCCGGGGCGGACGCACCAAGTGCGGCCGCTGCGGCAGCGACCGCGGTGGCGGCGGTGAGCCGGAGCATGTTTCGCATGCCCATCCTCTTTCTTGTCCGGAGGCTGTTGTCAGGGAAAGCACAGCACCTGCCGCCCTCCGAACGCCTTCAACAGAGCCTCACCTGGCCTACGCCTCGCATTCGAAAAGCGACGGCTGGTTGAAGGCGATATGAAGAGAGTGCGGCCTAGCGTTGGGGTCACACCGATTCAAGGAGTGTGAATGGCGCTACGCCTCAATCTTCGTCCACGAGGGATTCGTGGCAGTCGTGCGTTCATCGCCGCCCTGGCGGTCGCCGGCTCGATGGGCGTCGCGGGACCCGCGGCGGCCACGGCGACCCCCGGCGCGGACGAGTTCGGGCCGCTGACGGCCACAGGGTGCACCGCCCGAAACGGCCCCGGCGACTTCAACGACACCTGTGTCTACGTCTACGGCCAGGGCACGCACGTCGAGCGCGTCCGGGGCGCGATGGTGTCCTGGAATCTCCCGCCGGTCCCGCTCACGCTCTGCGGCGTGAAGGTCCATGTGTGGGGGACGTACGCGAACGGGGCCAGGTTCGACCGCACCGGTCAGGCGCAATGCAGCTATGGCGGCAGCGCATACGTCAACTGGTATCCCAACGCGCATTTCAAGGACCGGACCAGCGTGTGCGTCCGGACCCAGTTCAAGGATCAGTGGTCGAACCCGGCCTGTATCCAGATCAGAAAGTAATGGGCCGCCACGTGCGACAGCCCGGAGCGAGCGACGACGAACGAGGAAAGGTCGAAAACAGTTGAGGATGAGAGATTTAGCCGTTGCCGCCGCGATCGCCGGCGCGATGGTGATCGCGGCGCCCGCCGGCGCCACGGCGACGACGGCCACCGCGCCCTCCGGACCGGATGAGCTCGGCCCGCTCAGCGCGAGCGGCTGCACCGCCCGCAACGGGCCGGGTCACGTCAACGAGACCTGCATTCAGGTGACGGGAACGGGCACGTTGGTGCAGAAGATCCGCGGATCGATGCGGTCCATCAAGTTCCCGTGGAAACCTGTCACGCTCTGCGGCGTCAAGGTGCACGTGTGGGGCGCCTACAAGAGCGGAGCCGCCTTCAACGAGACCGGGACCGCGCAATGCTCCAAGATCGGTGATGCGTACGTCGACTGGGCGCCCTTCACCATGTTCAGGGTCAACTCCACACTCTGCGCCCGCACCTTCTTCGACAACGAGTGGTCGAACCCGGCCTGCATCACGATCAAAAGTGTATGACCGCGGCGCCCTGGCGCTGACGGTCTGAAGCGATCACCGTTCTCGGCGCCAGCCCCGGGAACGGTGATCGCTTCTCCGCACTTCCCCTTTACCGGAGAGGCATCAGGACGCGCACGTCCCGCCGTCGAGAACCGTCATTCCGCCCGGGGCGATGTATCCATTGCGCGACGGAACAGACAGCCGCGAATACTTCGTATAGTAGAAGATGATCACCGTGCCCTTGGGGATCGAGCCCTTCGGGGTCCAGCCGGTCGCCGTACGATAGAGCGTCTTGTTGACGGTCAGCCGCGCCTTGTTCCAATTGCAGTTCGCGACCGTCGTTTCCGCAGCAGCGGCAGCGCCCTGCGCCCCCGCCGAGAACGCGAGACCCGCCGCCATTACTACGCCGATGATGGTGTTACGCACCTATATCCCCTGTTCTTGATCGTTCGTGGGCAACGGAATGCTAATGACGCGCGCCATCGGCCGGCCTTCCTCCGGCATTCAATCCGGCGAGAGCTCCTGCGTCGGCTCGGATACCGCAAGAGCGCGGACGAGTGGCGACAGCAGATACCGTTCCGGCGCGGTCTGCTCGACGAGGTGATCGGCGTTCAGCCTGTCCAGGTGCCGCCGGATCCGCTCGGGCGGCTCCTGGACGAGCGCGGCGAGCGGCTCCGGCTCCAGCACGTTCTCGGGGTGGAGAACGGCCGCCAGGTGCAGAGTGCGTCTGGCGGCCGGGTCGAGCCGCTCGCAGGACCATGACAGCGCACGCCGGACGTCCTGGTCACCGTCGCCCGCTCGGAGGGCGGCCAGGGCGTCCCGCTCGACCTCGCGCGCGAGCATCTCGGCGGACAGCCCCGGCACGCGGGCGAGCCTCTCCCCGACGATGCGCAGAGCGAGGGGCAGGTGCTCGCACCGTTCGGCCAGAATCCTCACCGCCTCGCATTCGCGGCGCAACCGGTCGTGGCCCGCCTGACCGGCCAGCAGCTGCAGGGATTCCTCCGGGGGCAGCGGGCCGAGGGCGATCCGCGCCGCGGCGCCACTCGTGACGAGGCCGCGTAGCTGGTTGCGGCTGGTGATGAGGACCGCCGGGCCGTTGCCGGGAAGCAGGGAACGTACATGGCAGGTGCTGCGGACGTTGTCCAGGACGATCAGCATCCTGCGGCCGGCGGTACGGGAACGGAACATCGCGGCGGCCGCGTCCCGCTCCGCGGGAATGTCGGCCGGGCGCACGCCCAGAGCGCGCAGCAGAATGCGCAGGGCCTGGTCGGCGGGGAGGGGCGGCAGCGCGTCGAACCCCCGCAGGTCGAGGTAGAGCTGGCCGTCGGGGAAGTCGCCGGCGGCGGCAGCGGCCCAGTGGATGGCCAGCGTGGACTTGCCGACGCCGGCCCTGCCCACGATCACGGTGGCGCCGGAGCGCCTCGCGACCTGGTCCAGGGCTTCGAGCTCGCCGGCGCGTCCCACGAAGCCGCTGATGTCGGCGGGCACCTCCCGCGGCGGATCCGGCTCGGCGACGTCCGCCGGCGTCACGGGGGACGCGGCTCCCGCCGTAGGCTCCGGCGTCCCGGCGAGGATCTCCTGGTGGAGGTCACGCAGTTCGGCGCCGGGCTCGACACCCAGTTCCTCTCGCAGGTGACCGAACGCCTCACGGTAGGCCGCCAGGGACTCCGCCCGCCGTCCGGCCCGGTGCAGGGCACGCATCAACTGGGCCCAGTGCCGCTCGCGCAACGGATGCTCCTGAGTCAGCCTGCGCAGTTCGGGAATGAGATCACCGCCGGCGCCCCGCGAGGACAGGTCCAGGTCGATGCGTCGTTCGACGGCGCGTCTGCGTTCCTCTTCCAGGACGGCGACGTCCTGGTGCAGGATCTCGGAGGCGACGTCCGAGCAGGCGGCTCCACGCCACAGGGCGACCGCCTTGTGCAACAGCGCCGCCTCCTGCTCAGGCGAGTCGGCCCGACCGGCCCGGCCCAGCAGGTGGCGGAACTCCAGCAAGTCCAGCCGGTCAGGGCCGAGCCGGATCTCGTAGCCTCCCGGCCACGTCCGGACGACCGTTTCGTCCCCGATCCACTGCCGCAGCCGGGCGACGTACGTCTGCACGACACGCCGTTCGTCCTGGGGCGGCTGGTCCCCCCACAGCCGTCGTGACAGGCCGTCGATGGAGACGACCTGGTTGGCGTGCAGGAGAAGACTGGCCAGCAGGGTGCGGTTCTTGGCTCCCGGCACCGGCCGCCATACGCCGTCGCCGAGGCTGACGGTGAGCGGTCCCAGAACGGAGAAGCGCGACGCAAGCGTCCGCCCCCGTACCGAGCCCGAGGTCTCGACGACCTCTCCCACTGCCATGAAACAGCCACCCCCGAAGCCGCATGCCGTCCCGACGGCACCAGCCTTGGACCGGGCCGGGTGCGGCAGCAACTCTTTCGAAGGCTCTCGAAACGTCAGAGCGGCGGTGGCGCACGCGTCCGTACGGCTGCGCGCGTTGGTCAGCGGTCGGCGGAGAGCGTGCGTTCGATGTCGACGAGAGCCGCCAGCTGACCGGCGGACAGCGCCCGGCCGAAGTGCCGGTCGATCGATGCCAGGTGGGCCGGGGTGGCCTCCTCGTAGATCCGCTGTCCGGCCTCGGTGAGCAGCACGTCGTCGCCGCGGCCGTCCAGCTCGCATGCCTCGCGCGCGATCAGGCCGCGCTGTTCCATGCGACCGAGCTGGCGGGACAGACGGCCGTGGGCCCACTGCAACTGGGCGGCGAGGCGGCCCACGCGCACGCACGTCTCCGTGCTCGCCAGCTCCGTCACCGCGGACAGCACCTCGTAGTCGGGCATCGACAGGCCCGCGTTCTTCTCCAGGTCGCGGGCGATCGCCGGGTCCACCAGGAGCTGGAGCCTGCGGTAGGCCGCCCAGGCATCGTGCACGGACTGGGCGGTCTGGCTGGAGCGCGTCATGGGACCCATTTTAGCGAAAGCCGGTTACATGTAACGAGTTCGCGTGCTAGCTTCTCCGTTACATGTAACGAAACCGAGAGGACGGCCCCCATGGAGCGGATGCTCAACGTCAACGGGATCGAGCTGGCCGCCGAGACCTTCGGCGACCCCGCCGATCCCGCGATCCTGCTGATCCACGGCGGCGGTCACAGCCTGCTGAACTGGGAGGAGGAGTTCGTCCGCCGCCTGGTGGCCGGCGGGCGCCACGTCGTCCGCTTCGACAGCCGGGACGCCGGCCGGTCGACCGGCTCCCCCGCCGGAGCCCCGTCACACGACCTGCGCGACCTGGTCGCCGACACCGCCGCCCTGATCGGGGCGCTCGGGCTGGACCGCGCGCACCTGGTCGGCATGTCCCAGGGCGCGGCCATCGCCCAGCTCGTGGCGCTCGACCACCCCGATCGGGTAGCCACGCTCACGCTCGCGTCCTCGACGCCCGGCGGCCCCGGCCACCGCCACGACGACCTGCCGGACATGACGCCCGAGCTGCGGTCCCTGTACGCGACCGAACCGGCCGAACCGGACTGGCAGGACCGAGAGGCCGTCATCGCCCACCTCGTCGAGGCCGAGCGGCCCTTCGCCGCACCGGGCCACTTCGACGAGCCGGCCGTACGCGAGCTCGCCGGCCGGGTCGCCGATCGCACGATCGACCTCGCCGCACAGCTGACCAACCCGTTCCTCCTGGACGCCGGCGAGCCGTGGCGGCACCGGCTCGGCCGGATCAAGGCCCCGACACTCGTGCTGCACGGCGCCGAAGACCCCTTCCTGCCACCGGCTCATGGGCAGGCCCTGGCCGCGGAGATCCCCGACGCTCGCCTCATGGTCATGGACGGGACCGGACACGAGACCTTCCCCCGCCGCCACTGGGACACGGTCGTTCCCGCGATCCTCGGCCACACCGCCCATCGCTGATCGGACGCACCCGTGCTCGCCATCGCCCTGGCCCTGGGCGCCGGGCTCGGCTGGGGGGCCTCCGACTTCCTGGGAGGGCTGAAGAGCCGTTCCCGCCCCGTGCCGTCCGTCCTGCTCGTCTCCCAGGCCACCGCTCTCGTCCTGCTCACGATCACGACCGCCGTACGCGGCGTGGGCCCGCCGGACCCTGCCTTCCTCGTTCAAGCCGCCGTCGCCGGGCTGGGCGAGACGGTGGGCATCGCCGCCCTCTACCGCGGCCTCGCCGTCGGCACGATGAGCATCGTCGCCCCCGTCGCGGCGGCCGCACCCCTCATCCCCCTGCTCGCCGGGCTCGCGGCGGGGCAGGTGCCGGGTCCGCTCCAGTTCGCCGGGCTGGTGCTCACCGCGCTCGGACTGGTCATCGCCTCCCGCCGCCCGGCCACCGGGACGGGCGGCCGGCCGTTGACGAGCATTCTGTACGGCCTGCTCGCGGCGCTCGGATTCGGCACCTTCTTCCTGTCCATGCACAACGCCGGCCAGGCCGACACCGGCTGGGCGCTGCTGACCGCTCGCCTGACCACCGTGATCGTGATCGCCTCTGTCGTCGTCCTCACGCGTCACCACGTCACCGTACGGAGGAGCGACCTGCCGGTGCTGGCCTCGATCGGCGTGCTCATCGTCGCGGCCGACGCTCAGTACGCCTTCGCCTCGATCCTCGGCCCCGTCAGCGTCGCGGCCGTACTGGGCTCCCTGCACACCGTCGTGACCATCGCCCTCGCCCGGATCGTCCTGAAGGAGCGGCTCACCCGTCCGCAGACGATCGGCATGGGCGTGGTCCTCACCGGCGTCCTGGCCCTCTCGCTCACCTAGTCACGAGCTTGCGTCTCACGTCACGTCAGGTTCTACGCTCCCGATGTCTCCCCCACGCGCGAGAGGAGAAGACGCATGCCCGGCTACTCACAGTTACACGTCGGAGCGCTCGACGACGTCAACGCCACCGTGTCCCTGCATGCCGGCGCGACGCTCCTGTCGCTGATCGCGGGCACGGTCGGCGGCCGGCCGCATGGCGTGCCCCGCCACTGGCAGCGGGCCGTCGCAGCGGTCATCGGCGACGACGCCGTCGTCCTGCGCCCGCTGTTCGACCCGCACTACTCGGTCATCCCCGACTGCCTGACCGCCACCTCGACGATCGCGGAGGCGGACATGAGCGCATATCTGGCCGCCCTCGCCGAACTGGACGACTTCGTTCTCGTCCGGGAGCTGGAGGCCGAGTTCGGCCCCGTCCTCCCCCGGCACTGGCGCGCGGTCGCGGACCGCCCCGGAACCTGGATACGCGCCTACGCCGGCCTCATGGACCGGCTGTGGAAGGAGTTCCGCACCGTCTGGAAGAACGCCGACGCCCTCCTGCACAAGGAACAGGAGCGCATCGGCCTGGCCGTCGTGACGCGCAGCCTGCACGCTCTCCTCCCTGGGCTGAGCGGGCGGCTGACCTGCGACAGCGCCTCCATCCGGCTTCCGGACCAGCAGGGCAGATCCTTCGACCTCGCCGGCCGTCGCCTCACCTTCGTGCCCGTCATCTCCGGTCACGGCGCCTGCCTGTTCTCCTTCGACCAGCCCGGCCCGGCGTGGATCGGCTACCCCCTGCCCGCCGTCGGCCTCCTGTGGTCCGGCCGCTCCAGCCCCGCCGCCCGCGACGACGCCGACAAGCTCGCTCTCACTCTCGGTCGCACCCGCGCCGCCATCCTGCGGCTGGCCGCGACCTCCATCCCCATCGGGAAGCTCGCCGCCCTGCTGGACTGCTCGCCCTCCACTGCCAGCTACCACTGCGACCAGCTCCAGGCCGCCGACCTGCTCAGCCGCGAGCGCCGCGGCCGCCACGTCCACATCAAGATCACGGCCAGGGGAGACGAGCTCCTCGCCGTCCTGACCTGACCGCCGTGCCGAAAGGATCTCGCGTTGCCGTCTGTTCATCAGAAGGACCGGTCATGGGCTCCGCTGTGGCCCGCGTACGCCGCCGCCGGGTTCGTCGGCCTCTTCTGCGTGGTCGTGCTCGTCCTGGCCGCCGTCAACGCGGTCGTCGAAGGCGCCTGGCCCGAAGGAGACGGCTGGATCGCGCTGGGCTCCGTGGGGTTGCGGATCCTCACGGTCGCGCTCGCGCTGGCCAGCGTCCGCCCGTGGGGCAGGCGGCTGCCCAGCCGGCTCGTGCTGGGCGGGCTGTGGGGCTCGGCCGCCGCCCAGTTTGTCTATCCGGCGCTGGAACTCGTGGTCAAGCTGCTCATCCTGGCGGGCGTCCCCATCGCGCTCGACAAGGGCATCAGCAACATGTCCGCGACGGGCTGGTTCAACTTCGCCGCCGCCTGGGTCGTCTTCGGAGTCCCGGCCGTCTTGTTCGGACTCGCGGCAGTGTCCTACCAGCGCCGAACCGCGGCATCCTCTCTCTTTGCGTGGCTGGGCATTCTTGGCGGAAGCGCGGCGCTGCTGTTGATCGGAGTGCTCATCGGATAGCGGGCGGCTCCGGCTCGTCAGACGCCGAGGCGGCGGCGGATCTGGGCCGAGAGCTGGTCGACGGCGACGACGAGCACCATCACCACCAGCAGGTGGGTGACCATCTCGTCGAACCGGAACAGCTTGATCGACTGGTTGACGAGGAACCCGATGCCGCCCGCCCCGACGAGGCCGAGCACCAGGGACGAGCGGACGTTGACGTCGAAGCGGTACAGCAGCAGCCCGACGAACTGCGGGATCACGGCGGGCAGCACGGCGTGGGCGGCGACCTGGACGCCGGAGGCGCCGCCGACGCGCAGGGCGTCGCGGGGGCCGAGGTCGATCTCCTCCATCGCCTCGGCCCAGAGCTTGCCCATAACCCCCGTGTTGTGGAAGATCAGCGCGAGCACGCCGGCGAACGGGCCGAGCCCCACGGCGGTGACGAAGATCAGGGCGAACACCACGTCGGGCACCGCGCGCAGGAACGACAGGATCGATCGCGCGGCCTGGTAGACCCAGCGGTTGCGGGTGGTGGTCCGGGCCGCGAGCAGGGCGAGGACGAGCGCCGCCGGCACCGAGAGTGTGGTGCCGAGCAGGCCGATGGCGAGCGTGACGAGCGCGCCCTGGAGGCTGGGCAGCAGCACCTCGGTCCAGGACAGGTCGGGCGGCAGCGCCTGGCCGAGGAAGTCGGCCATGCCGCGCCAGCCCTGGACGAGCGCCGCCGGGGAGAACTCGGTGCCCTGCCAGGCCAGCACGTGGGCGGCCACCACGACCACGGTGACGGCCGCGGTCGCCGTGGTGATCGGCCGCCTCCGGGGCGGGGCGAGCGGGGTGGCCGGGGACTTCATCGGTGCTCCTGGTGAACGACGGGCGAGGCGGGGCGGGCGGCGTACAGGGTGTCGAGGTCGGCCTCGGTGATCCCGGAGGCGGGCGCGTCGATGACGGCCCGGCCGTGCAGCAGCCCGACCACCCGGTCGGCGTGGCGGCGGGCCAGCGCGGGCTGGTGCAGCACGGCGGCGACGGCCAGGCCCTCCTCGTGCGCGAGGTCGGCCAGCAGGGAGACGACCTGCTCGGCGGCGGCCGGGTCGAGGGCGGAGACGGGCTCGTCCGCGAGGATGATCCGGGCGCGCTGGCAGAGGGCGCGGGCGATCGCGACCCGTTGCTGCTGGCCGCCGGAGAGCCGGCCGGCCGGTTCGGCGGCGCGGTCGGCCATCCCGACCCGGTCCAGGCAGGCCATGGCCTCCTCGCGCAGCTCGCGCGGGAACAGGATCGGCGCGAGCGATCGGCGCAACGGCAGCCGGCCGAGCGCGCCGGCGCAGACGTTGTCCAGGGCGCTGCGGCGGCGTACGAGGTGGATCTGCTGGAAGACCATGGCCGTCTGCTGCCGCAGCCGGTTGCTCTCGGCGTCGTGGCCGGAGCCGAGGGTCCGGCCGTGGACGGCGATGGCGCCCGCGTCGGGGGTCTCCAGGCCGACGAGGCAGCGCAGCGCGGTGGACTTGCCGCATCCGTTGGCGCCGAGCAGCGCGAGGAACTGTCCGGATTCGACCCGCAGGTCCAGGTCGTCCAGTACGGTCCTGCCGTCGAAGGACTTGGTCAGCCCCCGTACCACGAGCGCAGCCGGGGGGCCGGTCACCGCCGTCCGGAGGGGAGGCGGCGGGGCGTCGGCGGGCGTCATGGTCAGACGTCCTCCTCGGTCAGGTTCAGCTCGGCGGCCAGGTCGAACAGCGGCTGGTACGTGTCCTTCGTCACGGCGACGAGCGGCCCGGGCGGGTCGACGTCGAGGAACGCGCCGACCTGGGCGACGTCGGCGGGGCCGAGCTCCAGCAGCGCCTTGGTGACCGCTTCGCGGAAGGCCGGGTCGGCCTTGCCGGAGACGGTGATGGGGTCGTTCGGGATGGGGGCGGAGGTCCAGATCTGCCGGAAGCCGTCGGGCTTGAACGTGCCGGCGGCCTGCGCGGAGGCGAGCTGCTGGCTGTTGATCTCGGCGGCGTCGACCTTGCCGTTGACGAGCGCGAGCAGCGCCTCGGGGTGGCCTCCGGCGTAGTCGATCTTCACGGACGACTCGGCCACGCCGTCGGTCTTGAGCGCGTACCGGGGCAGCGCGTCACCCGAGGTCGATCCCGGGCTGGACAGCGCGATGGACTTGCCGGCCAGGTCCTTGACGGAGGTGATGGGCGAGTCGGCGCGCACCCAGATGCCGGCGGTGTAGGTGGTCAGGGCGCCCTTCGCGTCGGCGAACGAGGCGACGGGCCGCGCGTCCGCCATCGTGCTGGCGAAGACGTACCCGAGCGGCCCGAACTGGGCCAGTTCGAGCTGCCCGTTGCGCATCGCCAGCACCTCGGCGGAGTAGTCGTCGACGATCTTCAGCTCGACGGGGCAGTTCAGCTTGCGCTGGAGGGCGTCGGCGAGGACCTGGTAGGCGGGCTTGAGCTTGGCGGGGTCCTCGTAGGGCTCGATGCCGAAACGGATCCTGCCGCCGGGGCAGGTGGCGCCGCCGGCTTCGGCGCCGGTCCCGGCGCCGCCGCAGCCGGCCAGCAGCAGGAGCGGGGCCGCCGCCACGGCGGCCAGGAGGCGTCGTGCGCGCATGGGGATCTCTCCTCGGAAGTGGTGGTGGTGTCTCGGAGGGGTGGTCAGTCGAGCAGGTCGTCGAGGACCTCGGGGGCCAGGCCCAGGGCGGTGGTCATGCCGATGCCGGACGTGACCGCGACCACGCGCACGCCGGGCATGGGGGCGGCGATCAGGAACGGCTCGGGGGCGGAGGAGTAGACGCCGCGCCAGCGCTCGCGCACCGTCAGCCGGTCGGCGCCCAGCAGCCGCCCGGTCTCGGCCAGGACGTGCCGGTCGAGCTCGTCGGCCTGGAACGGGTCGAACGTGTCGCCGTAGGCGTGGGTGTCGCCGACGATCAGGTCACCGTCCGGGCGCTGGGTGAACATCAGGTTCAGGCCGATGCCGACCAGGTCCGGGTGCTCGGCCTCCAGCCGGGCGCGTACGGCGGCCACGCCGGGGCAGGCGGTGAAGCCGCCGTAGCGCAGGAGCGAGAAGCCCGACAGCACCGCCGGGTCCACCGTCCGGCCGTACGGGTCGGCCACCCGCAGCATGTGCAGCGCGCAGCGGCGCAGCCCGGACTCCGCGGCGAGGCCGGGGAAGTGCCGGTCGACGTGGTGGCCCACGGCGAAGACCACCCGGCCGGCTCCGACGCGGCCCCGGCTGGTGACGACCGCGCCCGGCTCCACGAGGTGGACGGAGGTGGCCCAGTGGAAGCGCACGCCCTGTCCGGCCAGCCAGTCCGCGATCGCGTGGACGGCCTGGCGGGGGTCGACGCGGATGTCCAGCGGCAGCCAGGCGCCGCCGACCACGCCGGGGCCCACCGGCACCCGTTCGGCCACCTGCCCCGCGTCGAGCAGGACGGCGTGGCCGTCGCGGGCGGTGGCGAACTCCTCCAGCACCGCGTACTCGTCGTCGGCCCTGGCCACGACGACGGTGCCGGCGTCGCGCAGCCAGAGCCCCGTCTCCTTGGCCAGCCGCAGCCAGGCGGCCCTGGCCGTGGTCCCGTAGCGGAGGGCGTCGCCGTCCTGGGCGGTGAAGCAGCCGTGCCCGAAGTTGCGGACGGACGCGCCGACGGCCCGCCCGTCGCGTTCGACGACGACGACGGACAGTCCCCGGCGTACGGCGTCCACGGCGTGGGCCAGTCCGACGATGCCCGCGCCGACGACGACGACATCGGCCGAGTCGAGCAAACTTGTCATGACAAGCAAGGTGCCGAGCCTGCCCAACAGGTGTCAACAGGTGCCGAACACATGTCGCCGCCTGTTCACCTGAAAGCCATCTCTGCAGGTGAGGCCGTCATTGAGGGGTTTGCGCGACCGCCGCCCTCCTGTATGGTCAAGTCGCATGGACGGGCCTCTTCACGAACGTGTCGCAGCGGATCTGCGGCGTCGCATCCGGTCGGGCGACCTGCCGGTGGGCGCCGCCGTTCCCTCCGAGTCCCAGCTGTGCGAGCAGTGGGGAGCCTCGCGGGGGCCGATCCGGCAGGCGCTGGCCACGCTCCGGTCCGAAGGGCTGATCGGCGGCGGCCGGGGCAAACCGCCCGTGGTGCGCACCCGGACGATGCCCCAGCCGTTCGAGACGTTCCTGTCGTTCTCGCGGTGGGCCGAGCAGATGGGCCACCAGCCCGGCCAGCGGACGCTGGAGATCAGCCGGCGCCCGGCCTCCGCCGAGGCGGCCGACGCGCTGGCCGTGGACGAGGGCGAACCGGTCGTCCAGCTGCTGCGCCTGCGGCTGCTGGACGGCGTGCCCACGATGATCGAACGGACCACGTTCGTGTGGGACGCGGGCCGGTGGCTCTTCGACTTCGACTGCGACAGCGGCTCGGTCCTGGCGTACCTGACCGGACGCGGGGTGGACCTGAGCAGGGCCCGCCACATGATCGACGCGATCGTGGCGGACGAGACCGACGCCGAGCTGCTGACCGTCTCCCCCGGCGCGGCCCTGCTCCGCGAACGCCGCCGCACCTCCTCGGCCGACGGCCGGCCCGTCGAGTACTCCGACGACCGCTACCGTCCCGACCTCGTCTCCTTCACCATCGACAACTCCCAGCAGGCCCGCCCGGCACTGCTGCGCAGCCCCCTTGGAGAGCTACCGTGATCGAACTGGCGGTCCTGGACATCGCCGGCACCACCGTCGAGGAGCACGGCGCCGTCTACGTCGCCCTCGAACAGGCCGTGCGCGCGGCGGGCGGCGACCCGGCCGCCGACGACATCCGGCGCTGGATGGGCGCCGGCAAGCGCGAGGCGATCAGCGCCCTGCTGGGAGAGCCCCCGGCCGAGGTCACGGAGGCCGCCTTCGCCGACTTCCGCGAACGGCTGCGCGCCGCCTACGCCGACCGGCCGCCGACGCCCCTGCCCGGCGTTCCCGAGGCGATCACGACGCTGCGCGCCTCCGGCGTCAAGGTGGCGCTCACCACCGGGTTCGACCGTGAGGTGACCGGCGCCCTGCTGTCCGCGATCGGCTGGGACACCGGGTTCCTCGACGCGGTGGTGTGCGTCGACGACGTCCCTGCCGGGCGCCCGGCACCGTACATGATCTTCCGGGCGATGGAGGCGACCGGCGTCCACGACGTCGGCCGGGTCCTCACGGCCGGCGACACCACCCGTGACCTTCAGGCGGGCGCCAACGCGGGCGCCGCGATCGTGGCCGGCGTCCTGACCGGCGGCCAGGACGCCGCCACGCTCGGCGCCGTCCGCCACACTCACCTGCTGCCCGGCGTGGCGGCCATCCCGCGACTGCTCTCCCTGACCTCCGCCTGAGCTGTCCCGCTACCCGGCCCAGAACGCGCACCGGTGGGCGGCGGCGAGGTCGATCGGCCCTGTCGGTTCGGGCGCGAGCGCCAGCGACTGCGTGCCGGGGCGGGCAGGGGCGAAGGTCCGCCAGCGGGGCAGGCCGGGGGCGTTGGGGTCGCCGGTGCGGGCGAACGCCGTCCAGTAGCGGATCATGGTGGTGGACAGCTGTCGCCGGCGGGCGTCGAGGCCGGGGCCGGGGAAGAGGTAGGCCAGTTCAGCGCCGTGGGCCGCTCCGAGCGGGAAGTCCGAGCCCGGGATCTCGGTCACGACGTCGTCCCCGGCGAACTCGTACGCGTACGTGCGGACCCGCTGGGCGAGGCTCCGGTTCCGCTCGTACGTCGGGCAGGCGAACACCACGTCGGTGGTGAGCGCCGCCCAGGCGAGCCCCGGGGAGGCGTACCGCGTGAGGGGGTAGCGGCGGGCGACGCGTTCTGCGCGCTCGCCGAACGCCTGCCGCAGCAGCTCGGCGTACGTCCGGGCGGTGATGGGCGTGCCGGGCAGCTCGTAGAAGAGGGCGACCATGTAGCGCATCTCGTCGCGGGTCGTGCCCGAGATGACCGGGACGCGGTGGAACGCGCCGGTGGCCAGGGCGCGCTCGGGGTCCCGCGGGAGCACCGGGCTGCCGACGGCGGGGGTGATGAACTGGTCGTGCAGGGGCAGCAGGCGCTCGGCGGGCACCTGGCGCAGGCAGGCGAGGGCGGTCGCCGCGTCGGCGCAGCCGAGCCGGGCGGCGAGGCGGGCGCCGTCGGCCTGCCGGTCGGCGACGGACGGCCACTGGCGGAACGCGGGCACGCCGGGGAACATGGCCCCGGCCGGCACCGAGCCGGTGCAGGGAGCGCTCTGCATGATCGCACGGTGGAAGAGCCCGGCCGCCCGCGGTGACGCGAGGTGCGCGCAGACGCTCTTGCCCCCGGCCGACTCGCCGAACAGCGTGACGTTGCCCGGATCGCCGCCGAACGCGGTGGCGTTGCGGCGCACCCAGCGCAGCGCTGCCTGCTGGTCCTCCAGGGCGAAGCCGCCCGAACCGGCCAGGCCCGGGTGGACGAACAGCCCGAAGACGCCCAGCCGGTAGTTGACGGTGACGACGATGACGTTCCCGGTCGTGGCCAGGCGGCGGGCGTCGAAGTCACTGCCGGCGCCCTCGACGAATCCGCCGCCGTGCAGCCATACCATCACCGGCTTGCGCCCGCCGGGTGCGTCGGGGACGGTGACATTGAGGTGGAGGCAGTCCTCCGACGTGCCGGCCGGCTGCCCCGGGGCCGGTGCGGGCTGGGCACAGCGCGGGCCCGGCCGGGTGGCGTCCCGGACCCCGGGCCACGGCCGGGCGGGCGCGGGAGAGCGCCAGCGCCGGTCGCCCGTGGGAGCGGCGGCGTAGGGAATGCCGTGAAACACCCGGTGGTCGGTGGCTTGTACGCCTTTCACCCAGCCGAGATCCGTGCGGACCAGGGCGTCCTCCCGAGGGGCGGCCGCGGCGGCCGGGGCCGCGAACAGGTGCGCCACGCAGGCGGTCAGCGCCGCCCAGCATCGCCCCTTCACGCCCGGCGGCCCGTCAGCCGGGCCGCCACGACCAGGGCGAGGCCGAGCAGGCCCACGGCCGCGCCGGTCCATGTGGGCAGGTCGATCGTGCGCTCGGCGACGGCCAGCAGCCCCCAGTCGCTGCCCCACAGCCACCGGGTCAGGGCGTTGCCGAAGCCCTGGATCATCAGCACCACTCCCGCGATCATCATGACGCCTCACCCTCCACCATCAAATCAATACGTCTGTACGGTATTGTGGGCCGCGAGGACTGTAAAAACAAGTCACCCGTACTGAAATAGTGGAGACGGTCGTGGGCAAGGGCAGTCGTACGCGGGGGTTGGGCGCGCGGCACGAGGAGCGGCGGCGGCAGATCGCGGAGGCGCTGCTCGCGATGATCAACCACCACGGGCTCGACGCGGTGAGCCTGCGTGACGTGGCGGCCAGGGCAGAGGTCTCGCTGGGCGCCGTCCAGCACTACTTCCGCAGCAAGGACGAGATGCTGCTGTTCGCCCTGAACTACATCAGCGAGCGCGGGACCGAGCGCGTACGGCAGAGCCTCGGCCAGGAAGGGCAGCCACCACGCGCGGCGCTGCGCCGCATCCTGGCCGAACTCGTGCCCGCCGACGACCAGCGCCGTGCCGAACTGCGCATCGCGACCGCCTTCACCGCCCGCTCACTGGTGAGCCCCGAGCTCGCCGACCACCTGCGCGCAGGCTACGACTCCCTGCACGACGTGCTGGCCCTGCTGATCCGCCACGCCCAGGACGCCGGCGAGGCGCCCGCCGACCTGGATCCCGGACGGGCGGCGGCGGCGCTGTTCGCGCTGGCCGACGGCCTCGGCACGCATGTGCTCATCGGGCACGGCACCCCGGAGACGGCCCTCGCCGTCCTGGACGAGCACCTCGACCGGCTCTTCGCCACCACGCCCTGAGCCGGCTACCCGGCGGGCTTACGCAGCCGCCTGGGCGCGCGGGCCTCCCACGCCTCGGCAAGCAGCTCGGAGAGCTCCTCGGCATCGACCCGGTCGAGCCGGACCAGGACGCTGGCATGCCCGGCGTAATGGTCGGTGGTGAAGAACGTGTCCGGATCGGCCTGGACGAGCGCTTCGCGTTCGTCGAGGCTCGCGCGCCAGCAGACCAGCACGCCAGGCTCCTCGTGGACGCGCGCGAAGATCTTCCCGGCGACGTAGAACGCCGGCGTGCCGTAGGAAATCCGTTCGGTCACCTCCGGCAGCGCGGTGGCCAGCCGGCGGACGTCGTCCTCAGTGCTCAACGTCGCCTCCAGTCGCGGCGGTGGTCCCGTGGCCGTGCTCCCAGGCCCAGGCGGCGATGCCCACGCGGTTGCGCACCCCGAGCTTACGCTGGACGTTGGCCACGTGGGTCTTGGCCGTGCCGGCCGAGATGAACAGCTCGGCGCCGATCTCCGGGTTGGACCTGCCCGCGGCGACCAGCTTGACGATCTCCAGCTCGCGGTCGCTCAGCGGCTGTTCGCCCGGCACGCCGGTGCGCGCGGGCGACGGCGTGAGGTGGCGCAGCAGGCGCACGGTCACCGAAGGGCTGATCAGGGCATCGCCTGCCGCCGCCGCTCTGACGCCCTCGACGAGGAGCGCCGGTCCCGCGTGCTTGAGCAGGAACCCGCAGGCTCCGGCGCGGAGCGCGGCGTGCACGTACTCGTCGAGGTCGTAGGTGGTCACGACGATCACCCGCATCGGGGCCGCCGTCTCGGGACCGGCCAGGCGGCGGGTGAGTTCGAGGCCGTCCATGCGCGGCATGCGGATGTCGGCGACGACCACGTCCGGCCGGAGCTCGGCGGCGAGGTCGAGCGCGGTCACGCCGTCCGGCGCCTCGCCCACCACCTCCAGATCCGGCTGGGCGCCGAGGATCGTGCGGAATCCGCGCCGGACGGCCGGCTGGTCGTCGGCGATCAGGACTCTGATCGTCATGGGAACACCGCCTTCACGACCCAGCCGCCGCCGGCGGCGCGGCCCGAGGTGAACTCGCCGCCCAGCGCCCCCACCCGCTCGGCCAGCCCGGCGAGGCCGACACCGGCGCGTTCGGCGGACTGCAGACGCGGCAGGGCCTGGTCGCGCGCGTGGTCGGCCACGGTCACGACGACCGCCCCGGTCTCGTCGCTCACCCGGATGGCGACGCTCGACCCGGCCGGCGCGTGCTTCCTGACGTTGGTGAGCGCCTCGACGACGATGCGGTAGATCGTGGTCGCGACCTCGCGCGGCACCGGGCCTGACGGCTCGATGCGCAGGTCGGTGTCGGGGAAGCCCGCGTCGGCGAAACGCCGTACCAGGTCGGGCAGGCCGTCGAGGCCGGGCAGCGGCTCGGCTGAAGCTCCCTCGCCCTCCAGCTCGCGCAGCATGCGGACGGTCCGGTCCATCGACGCGAGCGCCCGCGCGCCGTCCTCCTCGATCGCCCGCAGCGCCGCCGCGGCCTCGGCCGGATCGCGGCCGAGCAGGATCTGGGCGGCCTGGGCCTGGATGACCATGGCGCTGACGTCGTGGGCGACGAAGTCGTGCAGGTCGCGGGCCAGTTGCAGGCGCTGGGTGCGGCGGGCCTGCCTGACCGCCTCGACCCGGCGCCGGTCGAGGGCGCGGAGATAGGCGCCGAGCCCTGTCGCGCCCGCCGTGCCGACGGACCAGAAGAGGGTGACGGCGACCGCCTCCAGGCCCGAGGGCGGCGGGGACATGATCTGCAACGCCAGCAGCGCTTCGGAGATCGCCGCCGCCCCCACCGCCGGCGCCGCCTGCCGCACGGGGCTCCAGCGCACGGTCAGCGTGACGAGCGTGAGCACGGCGACCGTGTGGACGTACGTCGACGGGCCGCCGGCGATCCCGGGGGTGATGCCGGGGGCGGCCAGCCAGGCGAGCGTGCACGTCGCGCCGATCACGCCGACGGCCGCCGTGACCGCCGCGAGGAAGGGGCGTGCCCTCGGCCACCAGACCAGCGACATGGCCACGGCCGCGAGCATCGCGGGCCCGACGACGAGCGGGCTCGGCAGCGGCCGGATGGCGAGTGTGAGCGCGAGCGAGCCGGCCACCACCAGCCCGCCTGCGAGGAGTCTCATGGCGGCACCCTAGGGCAGGGATCGCGCCGGCGAATCGGCCGATCGGCAGATGTCTTCCTCCTCGGGTGAGCGCAGTCTGGGTCCTGATCGAGCGGCGACGAAACGGAAGAGACCCAGGATGCGAACGCCCAGCCTGCTGCACAAGGCTCCCGCCACCAGCGACACCGAACGGCCCGTCCCGCGCTGGGCGCTGCGTGCCGCCTACGCGCTTCCCTGGCTGCTGCTGCCCTCGTGCCTGTGGAGACTGCCGTTCGCCTTCCACTTCGAGATGGGCCAGGTCGACAACGCGCCCGTGTCGCCGTTGTGGGTCACGATCCCGTACGTCTTCGGGCTCAGCGTGCTCACCGAAGCGGCGGCGCTGCTCAGCATCGGCCTGGTGCGCCGGTGGGGCGAGGTGGCGCCGAGCTGGATCCCGGTCATCGGCGGCCGGCGCGTGCCGCCGATGGCGGCGCTCGTCCCCGCTGTGGCCGGCGGGCTGGTGATGACCGCGGTCTCGGTGTTGATGGTCCTCACCTGGGCCGGCGCCTCCAGCGGCATGGCGTACGAGAACGGCTGGTGGCGCGCGCTGGCCGTCGTGTGCATCTCGCCGGTCGCGCTCTGGGGCCCGACGGTGCTCGCCCTGGCCTACGCCTACCACCGGCGCCGCAGCCACGCCTGAGACCTCGGACTCTTGTCACCATGCCGACGAACCGCCATGATTGCCAGCATTACGCTATTGCAAACTACTTGCAATAAGGAATGCGGAGGAGTCGCCATGGTGAACCGGACGCTGCTCGGCCTGATCCGTCCGGGCCGCCGCTGGCTGGCCCTGGCCGTGCTGGCCGGCGTGCTGGTGTCGGCCACCTACGCCGGGCAGAGCCTGCTCCTGACCGCCGCCGTGGCCCAGGGCATCGGCGGCGACCTCACGGCGGCGGTCCTGGCCGGCTGCGGCGCCCTGGCGCTGGTCGCGGTCCGGGCCCTGCTGGTGTGGGCCCGTGAGGTCGCCTCCGCACGGGGCGCGGAGGACGTGAAGGCGGCGCTGCGCGACCGGCTCTACCGCCACCTGCTCACGCTCGGCCCCGGATACGTCTCCGAGGCGCGCACGGGCGGCGTGCTCACCACCCTGGTGGACAGTGTCGAGGCGATCGACCGCTACGTCGGGGTGTTCCTGCCGCAGGTGCTCATCTCAGTGCTCGGCGGCCTGGGCATCGTCGCCGTGCTCGCCTGGATCGACCCCGCCGTGGCCGTGCTCGTCGCCGTCACGGCGGTGCTGGCCGCCGCCGCGCCGAGGCTGATGCGCCGCCGGATGCGGGACGGGCTCACCGCGTTCTTCACGGGGTGGAAGGGGCTGAGCGCCGACTACCTCGACGCGGTGCAGGGGCTGCCCACGCTCAAGGCGGTCGGCGCCGACGAGCGGTTCGGCGCGGGGCTGTCGGCCAAGGCGTGGGCGTTCTACCGGGACTCGCTGCGGTTCACGGTCGTCTCCACCGTCTCGGCGGGCTTCGTCGGCTTTTTCGCCGCCCTCGGCACGGCCGCCGCCGTCGGGCTCGGCGCCTGGCAGTACGCCTCGGGCGCGCTGTCGCTGACGTCGGTGTTCGCCGTGCTGCTGCTGTCGCGGGAGGCGTTCCGGCCGGTCACCGACCTGATGACGGCCTTCCACGCCGGTCAGGGCGCGCTGCCCGCCGCGCACGGCATCGCCGGGCTGCTCGCCGCCCGCCCTGCGGTCGCCGACACCGGCGCCGCGAGCCTGCCCGGCACGCCGCCTGAGGTCACCTTCGAGAACGTCACCTTCACCTATCCCGGCCGCGACCGCCCCGCCCTGGACGGAGTCTCCCTGCGGCTGGCCGCCGGCCGCACCACCGCCGTGGTCGGGCCCTCGGGAGCGGGCAAGAGCACGCTGATCCGGCTGCTGCTGCGACACGCCGATCCGACCGGCGGCAGGGTGCTGTTCGACGGGGTGGACCTGCAGGACGTCGCGCTGTCCGAGCTGCGGTCGAACGTGGCGCTGGTCTCGCAGGAGGTCTACCTGTTCCACGGCACGGTCGCCGACAACATCGCCTACGGGCGGGCGGGCGTGAGCCGCGCCGAGATCGAACGGGCGGCGCGGGCCGCGCACGCGCACGCGTTCGTCGCCGAACTGCCCGACGGCTACGACACCATGATCGGCGAGCGGGGAGTCCGGCTGTCCGGCGGCCAGCGCCAGCGCCTGGCCATCGCCCGCGCCCTGCTGGCCGACGCGCCGCTGCTCATCCTCGACGAGGCCACCTCCAGCGTGGACGTCGCCGCCGAGCGCGCGGTGGTCGAGGCCCTGGAGCGCGTCCGCGCCGACCGCACCGTGCTGGTGATCGCCCACCGGCTGTCCACCGTCGCCGACGCCGACCACGTCGTCGTCCTCAGCGAGGGCCAGGTGGCCGAGTCGGCCGCTCCTGGCGAACTGCTCACCGCCGGCGGCGCCTACGCCCGCCTGGTCGCCCGCCAGCAGGAAGGAGCGGCATGACCACCGCCGTCACCCCCGTACAGCCCGAGTCCCGCACGCCCGCGGAGCCCGCCTCCGTCCGGCGCGGCGCGCTGCTCTCCCTGCTGCGTCCCCAGCGGGGCCGTCTGGCCGCCGCGATCGGCTGCGGGCTGCTCGACCAGGGCTTCGCGCTCGCGGCGGCCCTGCTCGGCGCCGCCCTCGTCGGCCGGGCCCTGAACGGCGAGAGCGCCGGCGCCCTCGTACCCGGGCTGATCCTGCTCGCGGCGCTCGTCCTGCCCAAGGTGCTGGCCGCGTGGGCCGAGTCCTACCTCGCCCACGACCTGGCCTTCCGGGTGCTGGCGGAGCTGCGCGACCGCTGCTACCGCAAGCTGGCCGCGCTGACCCCCGGCTACCTGCTGCGCCGCCGCTCCGGCGACATCGGCGCGACCGCGATGGCCGACGTGGAGATCCTCGAACTGTTCTTCGCCCACAGCCTCACCCCGCTCGTCGTGGCCGCGTCCGTGCCACCGGCCTGCCTGGTGGCGGCCTTCTGGCTGCATCCGCTGGTCGGCGCGGCGCTGCTGCCGGCCGTGGTGGCGATGGCCACGGTGCCGTTCTGGCTGCGGCGGCGCTCGGCGGCGCAGGCCGAGCGGATGCGGGAGGCGGCAGGCGAAGCCGCCTCCGAGGCCGTGGACGCCGTGCAAGGGCTGTCCGAGACGCTCGTCTTCGGCCGCCAGGAGCACCAGGCCGCCCGGTTGAACGCCGCGACCGTACGCCTCAACCGCGCGTCGAGAGCGCATCGTTCGCGCGGCGGGGTGGAGAAGGCCGCCGGGGACGCCATCGCCGCCGTCGGCCTGATCGCCGTCCTGCTGGTGGCGCTGTCCCTGGTGAACGCCGGCTCCTTGGCCGCCGACCAGGTCGTGATCGTCGCCGTGCTCGGCGGCTTCGCCTTCCTGCCGCTGATGTCGCTGGTCGACACCTGGCGGGAGCTGTCCACGATCCGCGCCGCCGCCGCCCGGCTGCTGCGCATCCTCGACGCGCCGCCGGACGTCGTCGAGCAGGCCGCCCGGCCGGTGGCCCGGATCGAGCCCGAGGTGACGTTCGACCAGGTCACCTTCCGCTACGGCCCCGGTCTCCCCGAGGCCGTGAGCGAGGTCTCCTTCACCATCCCGGCCGGGCGGACGGTCGCCCTGGCCGGACACTCCGGCGCGGGCAAGAGCACCTGCGCCTCGCTGCTGCTGCGCCACTGGGACGCCTCGGCCGGCTCGGTGCGGATCGGCGGCCACGACCTCCGCGACCTGCCCTTCGACCAGCTCCGCTCGACCGTGGTCGCGGTGCCGCAGGACACGTACTTGTTCGCCATGAGCGTCCGGGACAACCTCCGGCTGGCCCGCCCCGACGCCACGGACGCCGAGGTCGAGCAGGCCGCGCGCACCGCCTGCGCGCACGACTTCGTCACGGCCCTGCCCGACGGGTACGACACCCTCGTCGGGGAGCGCGGCGCCCGCCTGTCGGGCGGGCAGCGCCAGCGGCTCGCCATCGCCCGCGCCCTGCTCACCAGGGCGCCCGTCCTGGTGCTGGACGAGGCCGTCTCGAACCTGGACGCCGACAGCGAGGCCGCCATCGACGAGGCGCTGCGCGCGGCCGGAGGCCGGCACACGACCCTCGTCGTCGCCCACCGCCCCTCCACCCTGCGCACGGCGGACACGGTGGTGCTGATGAACGCCGGCCGCGTGGTGGACATCGGACACCACGACGACCTGCTGACCCGATCCCCCGAATACCGCCGCCTGCTCGCACGCTGAAATCGGTCAGCCGTCTCGTGCCCTGCCCGCTGACCGCACTTCTGGCCCGCGTGGGAATCGCCTGAGCTCATAGACCTCGTTTGCCGGTGGCCCAGTACGGCTTGGTGGTGATGGCGCGGCGGGGCAGGATCCCGTGGTCGACGAGCGTGCGGCGCTGGCGCTGGAGGGATTGGGCGTGGCCGAGGAGCACTGCGCCGTGGACGCGGGCGAGTTCGCCGTCCTCGGCGGCGTGTTCGAGCCAGTCCTGGAGCGCGTCACCCGGGGCCGGCCCGGCGGGCAGGAAGCGGTAGCGGGGACGGGGGCCGGCGAGGGGGCGCACGGCGTCGGGGGGCACTTCGACGACGACGAGGTCCTCCGTGCCGGCGTAGGCGTCGATGGTGCCGAGGGTGCAGCCGTCGCCGAGGAAGAGGCGTGGGGTTCCGTGCAAGTACAGGGGCCGGTGTCGTCCGGTCAGCACGGTGAACTCGGCGCCGGCGCGCAGGCCGAGGATCCAGCGGGTGCCGGGGCCGTCGGCGCTGGTGGCGGCCAGGACGGTGACGTGTTCGGGGTCGTGGGCGCGTACCGTCCGCACGGTGTAGCGGCGGCCCTGGGTGGGGGTGGCGCGGACCTGGATCTCGTGGCCGGGCTGCCAGCCGCCGGGCGGCGCTTCGGCGCGCAGGTCCACCTCGACGAATCCCGGGGCGGGTTCGGCCAGGCCGAGAGCGCGGGCGCGGCGGCCCATGACTGTATGGGCGAGCCTGCCGATGAACGTCGGCGCCTGCGGCATGGGTGTCCTCCTCAGGACGGCAGCACACTACACCGTGCAGTGTAGCTCCACACTGTACGGTGTAGTGTGGGGCTGTGGGAAACGCCATGAGGCCGGGCAAGCAGGTACGCGAAGGCGACCAGGAGAAGCGGGCGGCGATCATTTCGGCCGCGCGCGAGCTGTTCGCCCGTCAGGGGGTGGACAGCGTGAGCATGGACGCCGTGGCGGCGCGCGCCGGGGTTTCCAAGCGCACGGTCTACGACTACTTCGGCGACAAGAACCGCTTGTTCCTGGCCATCCTGGCCGAGACCTCCGACACGCTGAACGCCTCGGTCCAGCGCGCCCTGGACCAGCACCTCCCCGGGGACGGGACCATCACCACGGTCCCCGCGCTGCAGGAGGCGATCACCGCGCTCGTCGTCGAGCTCGGCCGGACGCTGGTCGGCTCCCCCGACTACGCCGCCGCGTTCGCGCTCGTCGCCCAGCGACGCTGGCGGGAGCCGGGCAGCCAGGACGACGTCGTGACCGGGTCCGCCGAAGACGCCCTGGCCGACCGCCTCGCCCACTTCGCGAAGGCGGGGCTCCTCGACACCGACGATCCGCGGGCGGCCGCCGGCCATCTCTCCGCCCTGACGATCCTGCTGGCGTACAACGACCAGCCCGACCCGGCCACCGCCGACCCCGAGCGCATCCACAGGATCATGACCTCAGGCGCCCATGCCTTCATCCGCGCGTACGCCACGCGTTAGGACTGCCCGTCCTGCTTGAGCGCGCGGGCGCGGACGGCGGCGAGCATGACGCGGCGGACGAATCCGCTCCCCAGCCGGATCACCACCCAGTACCGCAGGAACGCCCGGCGCGCGTCCGGGCTGGTCGCCTGGATGCGGGTCTCGGTGACGAGCCGGGTCCGGCCGTCGCCGGCGTCCTCCAGCAGGAAACTGAACGTGGCCTTCGCGTAGCCGGGCCGGTCAAAGGCGCGGAAGGCGTCGAGCCCGTCGACGGAGCCGACGTTCTGCGCCCGGCCCAGCCGCCACCACTGGCCGATCACGCCCTGGACCACCTCGCGGCCGGGGTCCTCGGCGAGGGGGATGAAGTCGGGTATGTCGCGTTGGGCGTGCCCGTTCCGTACGCGAGAGAGCAGGTTGCGGGCGGCGAACAGCGGCTTGGCGAGGCGCAGGTCCGTGGCCTTCACGTTGCCGATGGCCTCCCAGACCCGGGACGGGGGCGCGTCGATCACGATCGAATGGCGTTCGGCGGCGTCGGGGGCGGGCATGAGGCGGCGGGCGAGCGTGGGCGTGCCGCTCTTTACGGAACGCGAAGTATCGGAACTCATAGTTCCTTATCATGGAACCCGCCTCCACCCAGGCGCAATGTCGGCTGCGCCACATTACGGGTACATCGGTTCCGTAATAGGCTGAGGCTCATGAGCCAACCATTGGGCCGCCCTCGGGAGGGCCGGGTCGACCAGGCCCTCGCCGCCGCGACGCGCGCCCTCCTGGCCGAACAGGGCTATGCCCAGCTCACGGTGGACGCGGTGGCCACCCGCGCCGGGGTGGGCAAGGCCGCGATCTACCGCCGGTACGCCACCAAGCAGGAAATGATCTTCGCGGCGGTCATGCACGACCTGGAGCTGACCGCTCCCCCGGACACCGGCTCCCTGGCCGGCGACCTGGCGGCGGTCACCCGCGACATCGTCGCCAACCTCGCCACACCCCCGCCAGGAGTGATCCCCGGCTTGCTCGCCGACGTGCACGCCGACGGGGCCCTGGCCGCCAGGTTCGCCGCCGGCTTCGTCACCGCCGAACGCACCTGCATCATCGAGATCCTGGACCGGGCGGTCGCTCGCGGCGAACTCCCCCGCCGCCCCGACCCCGCCGTGGCCCACGCACTGCTCCTCGGCCCCGTCTTCGCCTGGCTGTTCCTCCTGATGGAGAACCGGGACACGCTCCCGGCCCTCGCCGAGACGGTCGCCGCCACCGTCGCCCAGGCGCTCCGCGACGCCGAACCTCCGTGAGGGGTTCCTACCGGTGCGCGAGGAGGACGGCGTGGTGATCGGTCCCGGCCGGGCCGTCCGGATCGGCGTGGACCGTCGCCGCGCGCAGCCTCGGCAGTTCGTGGATCAGGCGGTGCTCGGCCTCCACGGCGACGCCGTGCGCCTCGATGAGCGAGGCGTCATGACGTACCCCGATCTCGACCTCGGCCCGCAGCGCGTGACCGACCCAGCGCAGCCGTACCGCCCCGACGCGCTCCACGCCGGGGACCGCCGCCAGGATGTCCTCCGCCCGGCTGATCAGCTCCGGGTCGACCGCGTCCATCAGCCGGTGGTAGATCTCGCGGGCGGCGTCGCGCAGCACGAAGCAGATCGCCACGGTGATCAGCAGGCCCACGATCGGGTCGGCCAGCGGAAACCCGAGCGCCGCCCCGCCCGCCCCCAGCAGCACGGCCAGCGAGGTGAAGCCGTCGGTGCGGGCGTGCAGGCCGTCGGCCACCAGCGCCGCCGAGCCGATCTCCCGGCCCACCCTGATCCGGTAGCGGGCGACCCACTCGTTGCCCAGGAACCCGACCACGCCGGCGGCGGCCACCAGGCCCAGCGCCCGCATGTCCGCCGGGTCGATCAGCCGCTTGACGGCCTCGTATCCGGCCAGCGCAGCCGAGGCTCCGATCAGCAGCACGATGACAACCCCGGCCAGGTCCTCCGCCCTGCCGTAGCCGTAGGTGAAGCGGCGGGTGGCCGCCCGGCGCCCCAGGGAGAAGGCGATCGCCAGCGGCACCGCGGTCAGCGCGTCGGCGAAGTTGTGCAGCGTGTCGCCCAGCAGCGCCACCGACCCGGACAGCGACACGATCACCGCCTGGACGAGCGCGGTGGCGATCAACGCGGCGAACGAGATGCCCAGGACGCGCATGCCCCGGTTGCTGGACTCCAGCGCGGTGTCCGTCTTGTCCGCACTGTCGTGGCTGTGCGGGGTGACCAGGTGACGGGCCCTCGCCACCAGCCTCCTGAACCCGCGCTGATGACCATGACCGTGCCCGTGCCCATGACCGTGCCCGTGCTGGGGGGACGTTGGATGCGCCATTCGCGTGCCTCACTTGCCTGCGACCCGTTTCGGCGGATTATATGTAGTCATGTACGCACGCGACAACGAATCAGGTGCGACCCCTGCGCAGGAACAACCCACGGGCGCGCAAGTGGAGGCCGCGGTGGAGGCGTTCCGCATGCTCAGCGACGCCACCCGGCTCCGGCTGATGTGGCTGCTGTCGACCGGCGAGTTCGACGTCGGCTCGCTGGCCGCCTCGATCGGCGTGGCCCGGCCCTCGGTCTCCCAGCACCTGGCCAAGCTCCGCCTCGCCGGGCTCGTGCAGACCCGGCGCGACGGCCGCCGGGTGCTGTACCGGGCCCGCGACGCGCACGTCCGCGCCCTGATCGGCGAGGCGCTCTTCCACGCCGACCACGAGGTCTCCGGCATCCCCCGCCACGACTGACGCCCACCACGGGCGACGGCCGGTGCGGCGGTCGGGCGAGCGCCTTCGCCGTGATCGTGCTGGTGGGGCGGTCAGGCGAGCGCCTTCGCCGGGATCGTGCCGGGTACGGCGGCCAGGCGGTGTTTGCGCTTGGGGATGCCGTAGGTGGGGTGGGAGGTGGCCCAGAGCGACATCCTGAGGATGCCCGCCTTGACGCGCAGGGCCTTCCGACCGCCCGTGTACGCCGGCTTCGCGCGGCCCTCGTCGTCGACCAGCTGCAGGATGCCGTCCCGCCGCCCGAGGCTGATGTGGTTGTAGGAGTAGACCAGTTTGGTGCGCGCGACCGGGCGGCCGGTCAGGCGGGCCACGATCGCCTCGATGGCCTGCCGGCCGGTGAAGCCGGCCGAGGCGCAGGACATGGGCAGCGGCCGGCCGTTGTCGGCGATGGCGTGGGCGCTGTCGCCGACGGCGTAGACGTCCGGGTGAGAGACCGAGCGCATGGTCCGATCGACGATGATCTGACCGTTTCCGGCGACCTCCAGCCCGGCGGCGGCAGCGAGAGGGCTGACGGCGAACCCGGCCGTCCACACGGTCACGTCGGACGCCAGAGCGGTGCCGTCGGCGCACCGCACCCGCGTCGCCTCGACGGCTTCGACGGCGGTGTGCTCCAGGACGGCGATGTCCAGCCGGGCGCACGCCTGGCGCAGGTGGCGGCGGGCCCCGCCGGAGAGCCGGGCGCCCAGCTCGCCGCGGGCGACGAGCGTCACCGACAGGCCGGGCCGCGCTTCGGCGAGCTCGGTGACGGTCTCGATGCCGGTCAGCCCGTCGCCGATGACCACCACGCGCCCGCCCCCGCCGGGGCGATCCAGGCCGTCCAGGCGTTCGCGCAGGCGCAGCGCCGAGGGCCGGGCGGCGACGTCGTAGGCGTGCTCGGCCACGCCGGGAACGGCTTCGACGTTCCCCTGGCTGCCGAGCGCGTACACCAGGGTGTCGTAGCCGAGTTCGTCGCCGCCGGCGAGGGCGACGACGCGGCGCTCGGCGTCGACGGCGGTGACCTGGGCCAGGCGCAGGCGTATCGCGGTGCCGGAGAAGACGTCGGCCAGCTTCGGGGCTTCGACGGCCCGGCCGGCCGCGAGCTGGTGCAGCCGCATGCGCTGGACGAACTCCGGCACGGCGTTGACCACGGTGATCCGGGTGTCCTTCGGGGACAGCCGGCGGGCCAGGTTCCCGGCCACGTAGGCCCCGGCGTAGCCGGCGCCGAGGACGACGATGCGGTGCTTCATGTGGGTGCTCCTGTAAATGCGGCGTCCTGACGACCATGCGGCGCCGCCGTCCGGGACTTTGTGACAGCGCGCTCCTGTGACCTGCGCCACCGGCCCCGGGTGTCACACGACGGCGGGCGCCGGCGCCTTGTGCGTGAAGCGGGGAGTTGCGGTCGACCTGGCGCAGGACCGGGATCGCGCTCACCCTGCGGTGAACACCGAACCCTGGAGGTCCTTCATGACGAAGAGCGCTGCCGGCGAACTCGCCGGCCTCAGGCTGCCGGTCGAACGCGGCTGCCCGTTCGCCCCGCCCCCCGCCTACGAACGGCTGCGCGAGCAGGCGCCGATCAGCAGGATCGAGTTGGCCAGTGGCGGCGAGGCGTGGTGGGTGGCCGGGTACGAGGCCGGCCGTGCCGTCCTCGCCGACCCCCGTTTCTCCTCTGACAAGCGCAAGCCGGGCTTCCCGCTCTTCACGCTGGACGAGACGACCCTGCGGCAGCTCCGCAGCCAGCCGCCGTTGATGCTCGGCCTGGACGGCGCCGAACACTCGGCGGTCCGCCGCCCGGTGATCGGCGAGTTCACCCTGAGGCGGCTGACCGCGCTGCGCCCGAGGATCCAGGCCATCGTCGACCACTTCGTCGACGCCATGCTCGCCGCCGGCCGGCGGCCGGTCGACCTCGTCCAGGCACTGTCGCTGCCGGTGCCCTCCCTGGTGATCTGCGAACTGCTCGGCGTCCCGTACACCGATCATGACTTCTTCCAGAGCCGCACCGGCATGATGGTGAGCCGCACCTCGCTCGAAGACCGCGCGCGGGCCTTCGGCGAGCTGCGCGCCTACATCGACGACCTGATCACCCGCAAGGAGTCGGAGCCCGGCGACGACCTGTTCAGCCGGCAGATCGCCCGGCAGCGCCAGGACGGCGAGGTCGACCACCCGGGCCTGGTGAGCCTCGCCTTCCTGCTGCTGACCGCAGGGCACGAGACCACGGCGAACATGATCTCGCTCGGGGTGTTCGGGCTGCTCGGCCATCCGGACCAACTGGCCCTGATCCAGGCCGACCCGGGCCGGACGCCCCTGGCCGTGGAGGAGCTGCTGCGTTACTTCACCATCGCCGACGGGGTCACCTCCCGGGTGAGCACCGAGGACGTGGAGATCGGCGGGGTGACGATCAGGGCCGGCGAGGGCGTCGTGGTCTCGACGCTGTCGGCGAACTGGGACCCGGCGGTGTTCGAGGACCCGGACAGGCTGGACATCGAGCGCGGGGCGCGCCACCACCTCGCCTTCGGCTTCGGGCCCCACCAGTGCCTCGGCCAGAACCTGGCCCGGCTGGAGCTGGAGATCGTCTTCGACACGCTGTTCCGCCGTATCCCCGCCCTGCGGCTCGCCGTCCGGGCCGAGGATCTGCCGTTCAAGTCCGACGCCGTCGTGTACGGCCTTCACGAGCTCCCGGTCACCTGGTGAGCCCGGCCATGATGCGCGCAGACCGCGCCGTCACCCCGCCCCGAGCTCCGGAGTCCTCCTAGCGGAAGTCCTCGACCCGGTCCCGCGCCCACTGCGCGAACGTCCGCGGCGGCTTGCCCGTCACGGCCTGCGCGGTGGGCAGCGGGCCCAGGGAGCTCGGGTCGAAGTCCTGGCTGTCCGCCGGGTCGGCCGGGTTGCCGTCGTAGTCGGTGAACCCCAGCAGGAAGTCCGCGGCCTCGGCGGCGAACCCGCCCATCCGCAGGTAGATCTCGCGCGCCTCCTCCGGACTGACCTCCTCGAACCCGACCTCATCGCCGAGCGCGTCGGCGATGGCCCTGACCTGGTCGCGCAGGCTGATCAGCTCGGGGCCGTTGATGTCGTACGCCTTGCCGTGGTGCCCGTCCTCCAGCAGGGCTTTCAGCGCCACGTCGGCGACGTCCCGCTCGTGCACGGGGAACCAGGCGGCGTCCGGGTTGGCGTCCCGCACGAGCCGCTCGGCCCGGATCGACGGCCCCCACAGCGCGAGCTTGTTGGCCGCGAACTCCCCCGGCCGCAGGTGGGTCCATTCCAGGCCGGAGTCCTCGACGGCCTGTTCGACCAGCGGATGGAAGGTCGTGTCGAAGCCGCCGGTGACCGCGCCCGACGAGAGCACGACGATCCGCCGTACGCCCGCCCGCTCGGCTCGTTCGACGATCTCCTTCGCCGTCGACGGCTCGGGGAAGAGGAACATCCGGTCCACGCCGTCGAACGGCACGGTCTCCGGCTTGGTGAGATCCCCCTGCACCACCTCGGCTCCGGGCAGCTCGGCCCGCGCCGGGTCCCTGGTCAGGGCCCGTACCTCGATCCCGGCCTGGATCAGGCCCGCTGTCACTTGCCGCCCCACGTTCCCGGTCGCCCCGGTCACCAGCACGCGCACATGCACTCCTCTATTTTCCGTACGACCTACGATTAAACAATAACGTACCATCTACGGAAAATAGGGAGGCTTGATGGAACGCAGCGGCGGCGGAGATCCCCGGGAGTCCCTGCGCCTGCTCTGGCGTGCCCCGCAGGCGCGATCGGGCCGCGGCCGGCCGCCCAAGGTCTCCCTGGACAAGATCGTCGCCGCGGGCCTGGAGCTGGCGGACCGCGACGGGCTCGCCGCCATGACCATGGACCGGCTCGCCGCGTCGCTCGGCGTCGGCACGATGACGCTCTACACCCACGTGCCCGGCAAGGCCGAGCTGGTCGACCTGATGGTGGACGCCGCCTGGCAGGAGCTCGACCTCACCCGATCGGGCTCATGGCGTGACCGGATCGAGCACTACGCCGCCCAGACCGTCGCCCTGCACGAACGCCACCCGTGGCTGCGCATGGTCTCGACCGTACGGCCGCCGCTCGGCCCCGGGCTGCTCGCCAGGAGCGAGTTCCTGCTGGCCGCCCTGGCCGGGACCGGGCTGACCGCCGCCGAGAGCGCCGCGGCCACCGACTCCATCGTCACCTTCGTCGACGCCGCGGCCGCCACGCTGGCCGAGCACACCCATGCCGAACGGGTCAGCGGCCAGTCCGCCGAAGACTGGTGGGCCGCCCGCCAGGTGTTCTGGGAGACCCTCTTCGACCAGGCGCGCTATCCGGCGATCACCCAGGCCTGGCGGGACGGCGGCTTCGACCGCAACGCGGCCAGGGCGGCGGCGAACGCGTTCGACCTCGGCCTGCGCGCCCTGCTCGACGGGATCACCGCGATGGCCCGGCGGGACGGCTGAGCGAGACGCATGGCCGGATCTGACAGTGACTCGTCATTGCCGCCACCGGAAGCCACGGCAACAATGAGACGTATGTCCGATCTGCACCGTGTGGTCATCGCCGTGTTCCCCGACGTGGACCTGCTGGACGTCACGGGTCCCGCCGAGGTCTTCGCGCTGGCCAACCGCCAGGCGCCGGGCCGGGCGGCGTACCGGGTGCGGCTGGCCGGCCCCCAGGGCGGCACGGTGACGACCTCCGCCGGGGTGCGGCTGGACACCGACCTCACGTTCGCCGAGGTCGGCGGGGAGGTGGACACGCTCGTGGTGCCCGGCGCGGTCGAGCTGTCCGGCGAGGGGCCGATCCCCCGGATCGACCCCGAAGTGGTGGCCTGGGTGCGGAGCACCGCCCCGCACGCCCGGCGGGTGGCGTCGGTGTGCGTCGGCGCGCACATCCTGGCGGCGGCCGGGCTGCTGGACGGCCTGACCGCCACCACGCACTGGTCCACGGCGGCCCGGCTGGCGGCCGATCACCCGGCCGTGACGGTGGACCCCGATCCGATCTTCGTCAGGTCCAGCGACTCCGTGTGGACGGGCGCCGGGATCAGCGCGTGCATGGACCTGGCGCTGGCGCTGGTGGCCGAGGACCACGGCGAGGCTCTGGCGCTGGAGGTCGCCCGGCAACTGGTGGTGTACCGCAAGCGGCAGGGCGGGCAGAGCCAGTTCAGCGTGCCGATGCGGCAGGCCCCCACCGCGCGACGGGACATCGACGAGCTGCGGCTGTGGATCGCCGAACACCTGGCCGAGGACCTGTCGGCGGGCGCGCTCGCGGAGCGGATGCGGCTGAGCGAACGGCACTTCGCCCGCGTGTTCCGGCAGGAGACCGGCACCACCGCGGCGGCCTATGTCGAGGCGGCGCGGGTGGAGGAGGCCCGCCGCCTGCTGGAGACCACCGACCAGTCCCTCGACCAGGTCGCGGCGGCCTGCGGGCTCCGCTCGGCGCAGACTCTGCACCGCGCCCTGCGCCGGCAGCTCGGCACCACCCCGGCGGCCTACCGCCGGCGCTTCCGCGCCGCCGCCTGACCCCATCACCCTCCTGAGCCCGTACGGCCGGGCGGGGTTCCCATATTTCATGGAAAGGAAATCAGTAATGCATGCTTCTACCACCCTGCGCGAGGTCATCGGCCTGGACAACCGGCCGCCGAGGCTCGCCGAGTCCACGCTGATCCTGATCGACTACCAGAACACGTACCGCTCCGGCGTCATGGCGCTGCCCGGCGCCGATCGGGCGCTGGCCGCCGGGGCCCGGCTGCTGGAGCGGGCCCGCGCCGCCGGCACCCGGGTGATCCACGTGGTCAACGACGGCGGCGAGGGCACCCCGTACGACATCCGCGCCTGGATCGGGGCGATCTGCGACGAGGTGGCCCCGATCGACGGCGAGGAGGTCGTGGTGAAGGGCTTCCCCAACGCCTTCCACCAGACCCGGCTGGAGGACGTGCTCCGCCAGGCGCAGGCGGGGCCGGATCTGATCCTGGCCGGGTTCATGACCCACATGTGCGTCACCTTCACCGCCCAGGGCGCGTTCAACCTGGGCTTCCGGCCTGCCGTCGTCGCCGACACCACCGCCACGCGGCCTCTGACGGCGCCCTCGGGCGAGGTCGTGCCTGCCGAGACGCTCCAGGCCGGCAGCCTGACCACCATCGCCGACCTGTTCGGCGTCGTGGTCGCCACCGCCGACGACCTCCCGGACTGACGCCCGCCGTTAAGATCGCGTGCCATGCTTCCGGATGGCTTATGGCGGATCGCCAGGATCGGGATCGTCAGCCTGGTTCTCGTGGCGGCGGCCGCGGGACTGGTGCTCGGCGACGCGTGGCTCTGGGTGGCCGCGGAATGGAAGCCGCCGTACTACGGGGACTTCTACGGGGACGCGGGGTTCGACACCGCGACCACGGTGGCGCTGCTCGTCGCCGCCGTGGTGAAGGCAGCGTTCCTGTGGCTGATCCTGCGCGCCCCCGTGCCGGGACCGCTGGACCGCCGGGCGAAGGCGCTGCGCCGGCTGCTGTATGTGGGGGTGGCCGACGCGATCGTGCTGTGGTGGCCCATCGCGCTGCTCCCCGACGAGGTGGACGCGGTGTTCCAGCTCGTGCTGTGGACCGCGATCCACGTCCTCTACCTGCTCGTCATCCGCTGGCGGTCCCGCGTGCTGCGCGTGGCGACCGGGGTGATGTTCGCGGTCGTGCTGGCCGGCATGGCCGACCGGGTGCTCGACGAGTTCGGCCTGCCGGAGGTCGTGCCGGACGGCTTCCCCCTGCTGACGCTGTGCGCGGTGGCGGCGACCCTGCTCACCGTCGTCGGGCAGTGGCGCGACGGCCGGTGGAGCCGCGGCACGCTGGTCGCCGGGTGGTCGTCGATGGGCGTCCCTGTGCTGGCGATCCCGCTCTACCTGTACGTCGCGGACTCCTTCGGTGGCACTCTGGTGACCTCGATCGTCATGGACGCGCTGGGGCTCGTCAGCGTCGTGTGGCACGCGGCGACCGCCCGCGAGCTGCCCACCGGGGAACGCCTGGCGGACCACCGGCCCGGCGTGCACCGGGCGATCCGCGTCGCCGTGGCGGCCGTGGTCGTCCTGCCGGTCATGGCGACGATCCAGCCGGAGCAGAACGCGCATCTCACCTATACCGGCTGGACGCCGGACTGCTACGACCACCGCGACTTCGGCGATCTGAAACCCGCGGAGCGTGAGGCCGCGTTCCTCTGCCAGGCGCGGAACACGCTGGGCGGAGTCCCGCCCATGTTCCCGGACAGCCTGTCGGACCAGGCAGTTCTCGCGTACGGGCGGGCGCTGTGCCGGGCGACGAGCCCGGAGGAGCGGGTGGCGATCCTCACGGAGGCGGGGAGCGCGCGGGCCGGCTGGGGCGCGGACCCGCGGGAACTCGTCTACGTCTGCCCGGAGATCGTCGGCACCACCCATCCCGAGCTGCTGCGGTCGGCCGAGGAGACGGAGGCGGCGTACGACGCCTATGTCGCCGAGGAGAACGCGAAGTGCCGCGACCCGTGGCCCCGGAAGAAGGGCGTCGTCCAGGCCACGGCCAAATACTTCCTGTTCGTCGACGGCGATGCCGGCTACCTGGTCCACGACCCCGGGGACGAAGCCTTCGAGGAGGCGGCGGAGCTGGCGATGGACCGGGTGTACGACGACAGCGGCGGCATCGGGGTGGCCGACACCGCCGCGCTCGTCGGCCACGTCGCGGACGTCTCGGACCTGTGTCTCACGGTGAAGGCCTTCCGCAGCGCGCCACCACGGCGGACGGCCAAGTGGGACCAGGTCACCGAGGTGCCGCTCGTCAGCCGCAGCGGCCGGCTCACCGTGCCGGAGAAGGACGGCGGCGAGGTGGGCGCGGGCGCCCCGATGCCGAACCTGGCGATCGCCGGCAAGGGCCGCTACCGGCTCCGCGTCCACGTCCGGGTCGACCGCGCCGGGGAGGAGCACCACCTGGTCGTGGTGTTCCCGGGCACGTCGAAGAAGCGGCTCAAGCTGAAGTCGTGAGCTCGGCGGTCAGGGGACGAGAACGATGCGGTCGCCGGTCTCCTCCGTCCAGACCTCGCCGATCCGGGCGAGGGGGACGGCGCGGGCCCGTACGTCGATGGCTCCCTCGGTCACCGCCGAGGCGAGTTCGGGCAGTTCGGCGAGGATGTCGCGGGCGGGGACCGAGCCGATGCCGCTGCCGACGATCCGCAGGCGGGCCGAGCGCAGCGCCGCGGCGGGGATCGGCGCGGTGGGGCCGGCGACGGAGCCGATCTGGATCCAGGTCAGCGGGACGGTGCGGTCGGCGCGGGCGACGAGCATCGGGATCATGGCCCCTGCGGCGGGCTCGCCCCACACGTAGTCGATGACCACGTCGACGTCGGCGGCGCGGCCGACCTCGTCGAAGGTGATCGTCTCGTCGGCGCCGAGCACGGTCAGCGCGCTCAGCCGGGCGGCGTCACGGCCGGCGGCGATGACGTGGGCGGCGCCGAACAGCTTGGCGATCTGGACCGCCATCCGCCCGGCGTTGCCGGTGGCGCCGAGGACGAGGACGCGCTGCCCGGCGTGGAAGTCGACGCGCCGGCGCAGCGCCACCCAGGACGACATGGCCGGGTTCATCGCGGCGGCGATGCGTACGGGGTCGATGCCGTCGGGCAGGATCACGCTGCGGCGGGGGTCGATGAGGGTGCGGTCGGCGAACGTGCCGAGCGGGGTGTCGTCCAGCACCGCGTAGCGGACGTTGCCCTCCTGGTCGCGCACCACGCCGTCGACGCCGGGGACGAGCGGGTACGCGGCGTCGCCGGAGTAGTGGGAGCCGTTCGCCTTGGCCCTGGTCAGGTGGTGCAGCCCGGCGGCGAGGACCTCGACGGCCAGCTCGTCGCCGTGGCGCGGCTCGGGGGCGGGGTGGTCGCGGTAGACCGGCGGGGCATCGGCTGCCTGGATGACGGCTGCGTGCATGGGCGTTACCTCCGGTAAATGGTTTGCTTTACCAACCACTCGTCATAGTAGTTGGTAATCCAAACTTTCGCGCGAGGGTCTCAGGTCACCAGTCCCCTGCGGTAGGCGTAGACCACCGCCTGCACGCGGTCACGCAGGCCGAGCTTGGTCAGGATGCGCGACACGTACGTCTTGACCGTCTCCTGGCTGATCACCAGCGTGGCGGCGATCTCGCTGTTGGACCGCCCGTCTGCGATGAGACGCAGCACCTCCAGCTCGCGCGGGGTCAGCGCGCTGTCGTCGGGGCCCCCTTCGGCGGGGCGGATCCGGGACGCGTACCTGCCGACGAGCCGCCGCGTCACCTCGGGCGCCAGCAGCGCTGCACCCGAGGCGACCGTGCGGATGCCGTGCAGGAGCTGAGCCGGCGGCGCGTCCTTGAGCAGGAACCCGCTCGCCCCCGCGCGCAGCGCCTCGTAGACGTACTCGTCCAGGTTGAACGTCGTCACCACCAGCACCTTGACCGGATCGGCGACCCCGGCGCCGGCCAGCAGGCGGGTCGCCTCGATGCCGTCGAGCACCGGCATCCGCACGTCCATCACCACGACGCCGGGACTCAGCCGGCGGGCGAGGTCGACCGCGACGCGGCCGTCGCCGCACTCGCCCACCACCTCCATGTCCGGCTGCGCGCCGATGATCGTCGCGAAGCCGGTGCGGATCAGCGCCTGGTCGTCGCAGACCAGGACCCGGATCGGCGCGCTCACGACCGCCCGCCTGCGGGGACGCGGGCCCGTACCACGAAACCGCCCGCCTGCCGGCGGGCGTCGAACTCGCCGCCCAGTGCCTCCACCCGCTCGCGGAGCCCCGCCAGGCCCCGCCCGCTCCCGCCGGGAGAGACGCCGCCGGAGCCGGGGCCGCCGGTGGTGACCTCCACGCTGATCTCCTTCTCGCCGTGGCGCACCCGGACCGTGGTGGGGGTGCCGTGGGCGTGTTTGAGAGCGTTCGTCAGAGCCTCCTGGACGACCCTATAGGCGACCAGCTCGGCGCTGCCCGCCGATTCCGCCGGGCTGCCCTCCTCTGCGAGCTCCACCGGCTGCCCGGCCCGGCGGGTCTGTTCCACGAGCGCGCGGAGCTCACCGGCCGGCGGCAGGCCGACGTGGGTGTCGTGATCGGCCTTGAGCAGGTCGAGCATGTGCCGCAGGTCGGCGATGGCCCGCCGGCCGGTGTCGGTGACGGCGCTCAGCGTCGCGTCGAGCCGATCGGGCGCGGCCGTCAGGTAGCGGGCCGCCTCGGCCTGCACGACCATCGCCGTCACGTGGTGCGTCACGACGTCGTGGAGCTCGCGGGCGATGCGGGTGCGTTCGGCGGCGCGGGTGGCCTCGGCGACGTGGCGGCGGTGCTCGGCCTCGGCGGCGCGGGTTGAGCGCAGCCAGGCCCCGATGCACCAGGTGAGGACCAGGGACAGGTAGAAGACCACGTACCCCTCCACACTCTCGGTCGCGCCCAGCCGGGCGAGCGTGATCGCGAGCGGCACGTACGCCAGGGAGAGGAGGATCACGGTGACGCGGCGGTGGCGCTCCAGGTGGGCGCCCGCGCTGATGAGGGCTATGGGCATCGTGTTGCTCGCGAACAAGTGATAGGCGTGGAGCTGGTCGAGGGCGAAGCCGAGCGCCACCAGTGCCACGCTCACCGCCGGCAGGCGGCGCCGCACGGCGAGCGGCAGGCACTCCAGGGCGAGCACCACGAACGCCGCCTCGTCGACGGGCCGGGCCGGCAGCTCGCCGACCTGCGTCCCCTTGCCGTGGAGTCCCGGCAGGAGCGAGGCGACGGCCATCAGCAGCGCGAACGGTAAGTCCCGGACCACGACGTCGCACCGCCGCCACAGGTCCGTGATGCGCCGTGGACCTGTCATGACGACTCCCTCATGCGCAAACCCTAGGGACCCGGCGGCCTCGGTTCGTCACCACAGGGTGGACATCCGGGGGTAGCTCCTGCGAGCTACCGGCGAATGTCCACCGCACGGGGACGATCTCCAGGCGCCCGCTCCGTAGCGTTGCGACGCGATCCGAATCCCCCCACTGGAGGACCACATGCCCGGCAAGATCAAGTCATCCGTCGTGGCCGCGCTGTGCTGCGCCGTGCTCGGCGCGGGCGCGGCCGGCTGCGGCGGCGACGCGCTGGAGAACTGGGACCCCCTCGCGGCCGCCCCGCCCTCCGGGGTCGAGAAGATCCAGGTCGCGGGCCGGTCGGTGAACGTGTCGTGCTCGGGCGACCCGGACAAGGGCGGCCCGGTCGTCGTCCTGATGCACGGCGGCGGCGACGGGCTCGACAAGCTGGCCGCCCTCCAGAAGACGCTGAGCGAGCGGAACCGGGTCTGCTCCTACGACCGGCTCGGCGCGGGGGCGAGCGACCCGCCGGACGGCCCGCAGAGCTTCGCCGGCACGGGGAAGGTCCTCACCGGCGTGCTCGACCGCGTCGCCGGTGACGCCCCGGTCGTCCTCGCCGGGCACTCGCTGGGCGGGCTGATCGCCGCCAGGTACGCCCCCGACCACCGCGACAGGGTCAAGGGGCTGGTCCTGATGGACGCCACCCCGCCCACCATGGCGGCCGACATCGCCAAGGCCATCCCCGAGTCGGCCACCGGCCCGGCCGCCGAGCTGCGCGCGCAGAACCTGGCGATGTTCCGGGGCGAGAACCCGGAGAAGCTCGTCATGGCCGACGGCCCGGTCAGGTCCGCGGGCGACATCCCGGTGGAGGTGATCCAGCACGGCAAGCCGTATCTCGCCGCGCTTCCCGAGTACGGGCCGCGCCTGGAGCGGGCGTGGACCGCCGGGCAGCGCGCCTGGCTCGCGCTGTCCGGCGACGCCAGGCTGAGCACCGCCGAGGACAGCGGCCACCACATCTACGTCGACCAGCCCGGCGTCGTCGTCCAGGCCGTCGAGCGCGTCACCGAGCAGGCCGCGCGTCAGGCGTGATCGGGCCTGACCATCAGCAGGCGGCCGTGGCGGAACCGCTCGCCCTCCACCGGCTCGCGCGACATCCGCGCCACCTCGACGAACCCCTCCTTGCGGGCCAGGCCCGCCAGCTCGTCGATCGGCCACCGGTAGGCAGGCGTGACCTTGTGGTCGAACTGCGACACCGGCCCGCCGTCGGACTCGAAGAAGCCGAGCAGCAGGTAACCGCCCGGGGCCACCACCCGGCGGAACTCGGCCAGATACGGCGGCAGCTCCGCAGGCGGCGTGTGGATGAGGGAGTACCAGGAGAGCAGGCCGCCCAGCTCGCCGTCGGCCACGTCGATGGCCCCCATCGAGGCGACCTCGAACCGCAGGCCGGGGTTGTCCCTGCGGGCGATCCGGATCAGCGCGGGAGACAGATCGAGGCCGGACGCGTCCAGCCCGAGGTCGCGCAGGTGCGCCGTCACGTAGCCGGGACCGCACCCGGCCTCGACGACCGGCCGGGGCCCGGCGGCCCGGACGAGCTCGGCGAACGCGGCGATGATCGCGCGGTCCAGCGGCTGGCGGTCGAGCGAGTCACGGACGAAGTCGGCGTAGATGTCGGCCACGGCGTCGTAGGCGTCCGCCGTCGCGCTCAGGTAGGAGGAGGATCCGGTCATGGCGGACGACTGTAGTTGATGCCCGGCGCGTCAGGCTCCAGGAGCTGCCATCCGAGGTCCGCGTCGGCGATCAGGCCCACGGCGGCCAGATAGGGCAGCATGGTGGCGACCTCCAGCAGCGCCGCCGGCAGGGCCAGGCTCATCAGGGCGCCGGTGCTGCCACTGCCGGTCATCGCCTTGACCCGCCAGCGCTGGACCTTGCCCGGTTCGCCTTCCTGCCGCCGGGCCCTGGCCTCCAGCCAGTAACTCGCCGCGATGACGGCGACGCCGAGGGCGAGCTGGCCGAGCTTCAGCGTCGTCGCCGGGACGTCGGCGCCGAGCGCGCGGACCGCGAGCAGGGCGGCGTCGGCGCCGAGCGTGAGCAGCATCACGAACCCGCGCACCGGAGTGGTGACCTGGACCTGCCGGACGCGCTCGCCTACGCGCCGGTAGACGTGCTCGATGCCGAAGAGCAGCAGCTCGTCCTTCGAGCGGAAGTAGCGCTGCACCAGGCCCACCGACACCTCGGCCGCCGCCGCGACGTCGACCAGCGTGGTGCGGGCGAGCCCCCGTTCGGCCAGGGTCCTCATCAGCGCGTGGGTGCCTATTCCGGGCTGGTGACGCGGGCGAGCACGATGCCGCCGACGATGAGCGCCAGCGCGGCCATGCGGCCGATCGACACCGGATCCTTGTGCACGACGATCCCGAGGGCGATCGCGCCGACCGCGCCGATGCCGGTGAAGACGGCGTACGCGGTGCCGACGGGCAGGGTCTGCATCGCGTACGACAGCAGCCAGACGGCGGCGGCCATGAGGACGAAGCAGATCAGGGTGGGCAGCGGCCTGGTGAAGCCCTGGGTGGGCTTGATGCTCTGCGCCCAGGCGATCTCGACCAGTCCGGCCAGCCCGAGAATGAGCCAGCTCATCGGTCAGTACTCCTTTCCGAGCTCGTACGCGGTCCGCAGCGCGGCGGCGTACAGCTCGTCGTGCTCGGCCCGGCGGTCGGCGAGAAGGGGGTCGACCCGGGAGTTGGCCAGGTCGGCGGTGACGAAGGCGGTGTCCTCGACGGCGAAGTGGCCGGCGAAGAAGTCGCGCAGGTAGCGCGCCTGGTAGTCGTAGCGGGCCTTGGGGGCGCCCGGCGCGTAGGCCCCGCCTCGGGCGGTGGCGACCACGAAGCGGCGGCCGGCCAGCGACATCCGGGGGAAGGTCACCTGGTCGAGCCAGGCCTTCAGCGACGACGGGACCGAGTAGTTGTACATCGGGGTGGCGATCAGCACCACGTCGGCGGCCACGAGCTCGGCCAGCAGCGGCTCGACCACGGCCCAGGCGGCGGCCTGCTCCGGGGTCCGCACGGCCTCCTTGTAGCGGTCGAGGTCGGTGATGCCGTGGGCCATGACGTGATCGCACAGCTCGGTCCAGGCTTCGCCGATGTGCGGCACGGGGTCGGCGGCGAGGTCGCGCCTGACGTGGACGCCGTCCGGGTGGGCGGCGCGCCAGGACTCGGCGAAGGCGTCGCCCAGCTCGCGGCTGATCGACCGGCGGCGGGCGCTCGCGTCCAGGTGCAGCAACGTGGTCATCGGGGGCTCCTCTACAAGTGGACGCTCTGTCCGGTTTGACCGTAGCAGCGAAGCGGACGACATGTCCACTTCGCGGTAGAGTCGCAGCATGAAGCCCCGCATCGACCTGCTCACCGGACGCCCCGCAGGCGACGGCGCCCGCCCGCGCGAGCGCGCCGACGCCGCCCGCAACCGGGCCAAGGTGCTCGCCGCCGCCGCCGAGCTGTTCGCCTCCCGCGACCCGCGCGGCGTCACGATGGAGGACATCGCCAAGGCCGCGGGCGTGGGGCGCGGCACGCTCTACCGCCGCTACCCCGACACCGTCTCGATCGCCCAGGCGCTGCTGGACGAGCACGAGTTCGCGCTGCAGGAGCGGCTGCTGCGCGGCGACCCGCCGCTCGGGCCGGGCGCGCCTCCCGGCGACCGGCTCGCCGCCTTCTACGCCGCGATGGTCGACCTGCTCGAAGCCCACATCTCTCTGGTGCTCGGCGCCGAACAGGGCGAGCTGCGCTTCACCACCGGCGCGTACGGGTTCTGGCGGGCGCACGTGCGGACGCTGCTCATCCAGGCGGCGGTCCCCGAGCCCGAGGCGCTCGTCGACGCACTGCTCGCCCCACTGGGCCCGGACGTGTTCGCCGAGCAGCGGCGGCGCGGCCTCACCCCCGAGCAGATCACCACCGCGCTGGCCCGCCTGGCCCACGGGGTGACGCGTTGACAGCCGCCATAGGCAACCGCTATCTATTAGGCAACCGTTAGGGGGTGCGGATGCAGGACGCGGTGCTGGCGATGCTCGCCAAGGAGCCGGCCCACGGCTACCACCTGCACGCCCGGCTCCGGCGCAGCCTCGGCCCGCTCGGCGAGTCCATGAACCGGGGCCAGATCTACGTGACGCTGGCCCGGCTGGAGAAGGCCGGGCTCGTCGTCTGCGAGCAGGTCGACGGCCTGCCGGAACGCCCCGAGCGCAAGGTCTACGCCCTCACCCCGGCCGGGCAGCAGCGCGTGGCCGCCTGGCTGGCCGAGGTGGGCTGGCCGAAGCCCGACCTGGCGGAGTTCCATCTCAAGCTCGCCGCCGCCGCGGCCGCCCGGCTCGCCGACCCGGTCGAGCTGGTGGCCGCGCAGCGCCGCGAGCTGCTGCGCCGCCTGCGCGAGGTGCAGCAGGCGGCGCTGGCCGAACCGGCGGGCTCGGGCGCCGGCCTGCTGCTGGAAGGCGTCCTGCTGCGGTTGCAGGCGGACCTGCGCTGGCTGGACGCCTGCGAACGGGCCTGGTCCGGGGACCACGACGAAGCCGAGGACGCATGAACGGGTCAACCGCCGCGCTCCGGGCCCACCGCCTGGTGAGGACACACGGCCAGGGCCAGAGCCGGGTACGCGCGGTCGACGAGGTCGACCTGGAGGTGCCGCAGGGGCAGACGCTGGCGGTGATGGGCCCGAGCGGCTGCGGCAAGTCCACCCTGCTGCACCTGCTGGGCGGGCTGGAACGGCCGACCGGCGGGGAGGTGTGGCTGGCCGGGCGGCGCATCGACACGCTGAGCGAGCGGGCCCTGGCGCGCATGCGGCGCCGGTCGGTGGGGTTCGTCTTCCAGGCGTTCCACCTGGTGGAGGAGCTGTCCGCGGCCGAGAACGTGGAGCTGCCCGCGCTGCTGGCCGGGCTCTCGCGCCGCCAGGCCAGGCGGCGCGCCGCCCTGCTGCTGGAGCGCGTCGGGCTCGCCGGCCGCGCCCGCCACCTGCCGTCGCAGATGTCGGGCGGGCAGCGCCAGCGGGTCGCCATCGCCCGCGCGCTGGCCAACGAACCGCTGGTCGTCCTGGCCGACGAGCCGACCGGCAACCTCGACAGCGCGGCGACCCGCGACGTGCTGCGGATCTTCGCGGAGCTGCGCGCCGCCGGGCAGACCCTCGTGATCGTCACGCACGACGAACGGGTCGCCGCCACGGCCGACCGGCTGGTGTCGATGCGCGACGGGATGTTCGTCGACGACACCCGGCTGGCCGGCTCCAGCCCGCGCGGCCTCGGCGGCCTGATCGGGCTGGAGGGCTGACCCCGTGGGCTCCCTCGTGCTCGTCGTCCGTCTCGTGCTGGCCGACGTGCGCCGCCACAAGGCCCAGGCCGCGATGCTCGTGCTCGCGGTGACGGCCGCCACCGCCACCTTCGCGCTGGGCCTGTCCCTGAGCGGGGTGACCCGGTCGCTGTACGAGCAGACCCGCGCGGCCACCGCCGGGCCGGACGTGGTGGCGCTCTCCGGCACGACGGGCCCCGAGGTGACCTCGGCCCTGGCCGCGCTGGCGGACGCGCCCGACGTGGTCGCCCACCACGGCCCCTATCGCATCGTCTACGCCGACCTCTTCACGCCCGACGCCACGTCGTCCGCGGTGGTGGTGCACGGCTTCGCCGAGAAGCCGGGCGCGGTCAACCGCCCGCTCGTGACCTCGGGCCGGTGGGTACGGCCTGGCGGCACGGTCCTCGAACGCGCCTTCGCCACCGCGCTCGGCGTCGGCGTGGGCGACCGCGTCACCATCTCGGGCCGGGACTACCCGGTCGTCGGCATCGCCGTGACCGCCGCCACGCCCGTCTACCCGGGCGCGGCCCTGATCGGCCCGTACGGCGGCGGGAGCGACTACAGCGGCCTGGCCTGGATGACCCGCTCGGACGCCAGGAAGCTGGCCGCGTCCCGGAAACTGCCGGTGACCACGGCCGTCGACCTCAAGCTGCGCGACCCGGCCGCCACCGAGAGCTTCCGCGAGGCCCACCGCGACTCCACCACCGCCATCACCTTCCGCTCCTGGCAGTTCACGGCCGAGCAGGACATGGGCATCCTCAGGAACAGCCAGCCGATCCTGATCGTCGGGAGCTGGCTGATCGGCCTGCTGGCCGTCACCGGCGTCGCCGCGCTGGCCGCCGGGCGCGCCGCCGAGCAGACGCGCCGGGCCGGGCTGCTCAAGGCCGTCGGCGCCGCCCCCGGCCTGATCGCCGGCGTGCTGCTGACCGAATACCTGGCGCTGGCGCTGGCCGGTGACGCGCTGGGGCTGCTGCTCGCCCGCCTGGCCGCGCCCGCCGTCGCCAGCCCCACCGCCGGGCGGATCGGCGACGCCGCCGGGCTCACCGGCGCCACCGTGCTCGCCGCGACCGTCCTCGCGCTGGTCGTGGCCGTGCTGACCACCCTGCGGCCCACGCTGCACGCCCTGCGCACGGCGACCGTGACGGCGCTGACCAGCACGCTCCACGAGCCCCGGCACCGTCCCCGGCTGACCGCCCTGACCGCGCTGCTGCCCACGCCGCTGCTGCTCGGGCTCCGGCTCACCGCCCGCCGGCCCGGCCGGGCCGTCCTCCAGGCGTGCTCCACCGCCACCACGGTGATCGCGATGGTCGCCCTGCTGACCGTCCACGTCCAGCAGGAGAGGGGCTACGGCCTGAACGGCTCCTCCGTGCTGCCCAACCTGCGCGGCGAGCACGGCAGGCAGCTCCTGCTCGCCGTCACCGTCCTGCTGATCGCCCTCGCCATCGTGAACACCCTCACGATCACCTGGACCACGGCGATGGAGGCCCGCGCCACCATGGCCGTCGCCCGCACGCTCGGCGCCACTCCCGGGCAGGTCGCCGCCGGGCTGTCCACCGCCCAGCTCCTGCCCAGCCTGGCCGGCGCCCTCGCCGGCGTGCCGCTGGGCGCGGGCCTGCTCTCCCTGTTCGCCGCCAGGAACGCGGCCGACCCGCCCGCCTCGTGGCTGCTCGGCATCGTGCTCGCGACCCTCCTGGCGACGGCGGCGCTCACCGCCCTGCCCGCCCGCCTGGCAGCCCGCCGCCCCGTCGCCCAGGCCCTCAGCGCCGAAGCCGGCTGAGGAGCCGCTACGCGCCGTCGATCTCGCGGGCCCGCTCGGTCTGCGGCTCGCCGCTCCTGGTGCGGCCCAGCTTGCCCGCCTTGACCGAGGCCGCCAGCACGTCGCAGATCAGCCGGACGCCGAGCAGCGACGTCACGTCCGAGCTGTCGTACGGCGGCGAGACCTCCACCACCTCCATGCCGAGCAGCCCCTCGGCGGCGAAGCGGCGCACCAGCTTGAGCACCTCGCGCGGGTAGAGCCCGCCGGGCTCGGGCCAGCCGGTGCCGGGCGCGAACCCGGGGTCGACGGCGTCGATGTCGAACGACAGGAACACGCCCTCCGCTCCGTTGCTCCAGGCCACCTCCAGCGCCAGGTCGGCGACGGCGTCCAGGCCGTGCTCCTCGACGTCCTCGACCGTGATCACCACCGAGCCGCCCTTGCGCGCCTCCTCGACGCCGGGCCTGGGCACCTGCCAGCCGCCGATGCCGATCTGCACCAGGTTGCCCATGTCGAAGTGGAGCTCGTGCGCCGCCCAGTACCAGGGGGTCGTGTGCATGCGCTCGTCGAGGTCGCGCTTCTGGGTGTCGAGGTGGCGGTCGAAGTGGATGACGCCGATCTTCTTGCCGAACGCGTTCATCACGCCTCTGGCGGTGGGGAACCCGATCGAGTGGTCGCCGCCGAGGATGACCGGGAAGACGCCGTTGGACACGATGTGCTCGATGCCCTTGGTGATCTGGTCGAAGGCCTTCTCCAGGTTGGCGGGGGTGACGAAGATGTCGCCCACGTCCACGATGTCGAGCTGTTCGCGCAGGTCGACGCCCTGTTCGTAGTAATAGGGCGAGTACAGCGACGAGATGCTGCGCATGCCCTCGGGGCCGAAGCGCGGGCCGGGGCGGTAGGTGGTGCCGGTGTCGAGGGGCACGCCGACGACGGCGACCTCGTGCTGCCCGACGAGCGTGACGTCCTCCAGGTACGGCGTCTTGAGGAAGGTCTTGATGCCGGAGAAGTGCGGCACCTCACCGCGCTGGAACGTCGAGGCCAGCTCCCGGTCCTGGATGGAGTCGGCCGGAGGCAGGCCGAGGCGGTGGATGCGCCGCAGCTCCTCCTGGTACTTGCGGTCGGTCAGCTCGCGTTCGAGGCGTTTGGCCTTCTCGCCGAGGAGGTCGTCAGGATCGATGCCCATGAGGTGTCCCTGCGCCCGGGCCCGACAAGCACAACGCGAAGAAGGGCATGGATTGCGAAAAGCCTCAGCGGGGGCGCAGCCCGCCGAGGGAGACCTCGACGTAGCGCCGCCAGTCGCCCGCGGCGTTGCGGATCACCGCCGCCAGTCCGCAGATGACCATGTTGACGTCCGCGGCGGTCACCTCGGGCCCTACCGTGCCGCGCTCGCGGGCCAGGCCGATCAGCTCCGCGATGGCGGCGAGCAGCTCCTCGCGGGTCTCTCCGCGCGGCTCGGCCGAGCCCATCGCCCGCTCGATCACCTCGGACATGCCGCGGTCGCCGGCCAGCACCTCGCCCACGTGGCGCAGGTAGCGGGCCAGCCCGTGGTCCGGGTCGCCGGTGAACCGGCGCGCGGCCTCGGCGAGCTCGGCGGCCCGGTGGTCGGCGACGGCCTCGATCAGGGCCTCCCGGGTGGGGAACTTGCGGTAGAGGGTCCCGACGCCGACGCCCGCCGCCCGCGCGACCTCCGACATCTGCACGTCGTGGCCGCTCTCGGCGAACAGCGCACGGGCCGCCTCCAGGACGCGGTCACGGTTGCGCTCGGCGTCGGTGCGCGGCTTGCGGCGGGCCTGCGGTGTTGACATCTCGAACGATCCCCTGACTAGACTTCCGTACGGAATCCGGAATCCTTATTCCGATTATGCAGGAAAGGTCGGCATCATGTCGAAACGGGCGGCGGGACGGTCCGGCCAGGCGCTCCTGGTGTGGGGACTGCTGGTGGTGGCCGCGAACCTGCGGCCGAGCCTGACCGGCGTCGGGCCGCTGCTGGATCGCGTCCAGGCCGATCTGGGGCTGGCTCCGGCCGTGGCGGGGCTGCTGACGACGCTGCCGCTGCTGGCGTTCGCGGCGGTGTCGCCGGTGGTCCCGCGCATGGCGGCGCGGTGGGGGCCCGAGCGGCTGCTCTGGGGCGCGCTCCTGGTGATGACGTTCGGGATCGCGGTGCGGTGGATCCCGTCGGCCGGCGCCCTGTTCGCCGGGACCGTGCTGATCGGCGCGGGGATCGCGGTGGGCAACGTGATCCTGCCGAGCCTGATCAAGCGCGACTTCCCGGACAGGGTGGGGCTGCTGACCAGCGCGTACGCCACGGTGATGGGCGGTGTCGCCGCGGTGGCCTCCGGCGTCGCGGTGCCGATCGCCGAGGCCGCCCCGGGCGGCTGGTACACCGCGCTGGGCTGCTGGATCGTGCCCGCGCTGGTGGCCGTGGCGCTGTGGTCCCCGCAGGTGCGCGCCGCGCGGCCGGCCGCCGGGACGGTCCGCCGTCGGCGGCTGCCGTGGCGCTCGCCGCTCGCCTGGGCGGTCACGGCGTTCATGGGCCTGCAGTCGCTGGGCTTCTACGTCGCCGTGACGTGGCTGCCCCAGGTGTTCCAGGACAGCGGGGTCGGCGCGGCGGCGGCCGGGTGGCTGCTGTTCCTCTACCAGGCGGTCGCACTGGTGACCAGCCTGGCGGTGCCGATCGCGCTGCGGTGGGCGCGCGACCAGCGCGCGGTGGCCGCCGTGAGCTCGGCGGCGTTGCTGACCGGCTATGCCGGGCTGCTGGTGGCGCCCGGCTGGGTGCTGGCGTGGACGGTCGTGCTGGGGCTGGCCGGTGGCGCGTGCCTGGTGCTCGCGCTGGCCTTCCTCAGCCTGCGCGCCCACGACGCGACCGGCGCGGGCGAGCTGTCGGCGATGGCGCAGTCGATCGGCTACCTGGTGGCGGCGGCGGGCCCGGTGGTCTTCGGGCTGCTGCACACCGTCAGCTCCGGGTGGGAGGCGCCGCTCGCGCTGATGTGCGTCGCCGCGACCGGCCAGGTGATCGTCTCGATCGCGGCCGGCCGCGGCACGGTGCCGGCGGCCGGCGCGGACCGGGACCCGCTCGGCGCGGGCGAGCCCCGCTGACGCCCTACTGGGCGGCGTCCCGCACGGCCGCGGTCTGCGCGGCCGTGGCCTGGACGGCGGCGGCCATGGCCTCGTGGCCTGCGGCGTTGGGGTGGAGGCCGACCGAGTCGACGCCCTCCATCGGCTCCATCCACCGCACGCCGAGCGGCTTGCACAGGTCGTGGCCCACCGAGCCGGCGTAGGTGTCGACGTACGTGGCGCCGTTGGCGGCGGCGCGGGCGGCGAGCATGGCGTTCAGGCGCTTCTCCACGTCCCGCAGCCAGGGCGCGTCACCCTTGGCGATGGGGACGGTCGAGTAGCAGTTGCTCCCGTCGTCCGGCATGATCACCGGGTAGCCGACGACGAGAACGTCGGCGGCCGGGGAGCGGCGCTTGATCTCCTGGAGCACGGCGTCGACCTTGTCGCCCGTGGCGGAGATCCGCCCGCCGATCGGGTCGATGCCGGCCAGGGTGTAGCTGGTCTTGCACGGCGAGCCCCACGGGTTGAGCTTCCCGAGGATGACGCAGCGGGCGATGATGCCGCTGACGTCGATGTCGTTGCCGCCGATCCCCAGCGTGACCAGGCCGGTGTCCGGCCGGAGCGCGTCGAGCTGGGGCGGCGCGGTGCCCTGCGAGGCGGTCATGTGCGCCGTGGTGGCCCCGGCGCAGCTCGCGTCGGTGAACGCGGCCGCGGGCAACCCGGCCGCCGTCAGCGTGGGGTAGTTCCGGTCGGACCGGCCGCAGTTCGCGTCCGTCTGGTTCGGGATTCCGGGGCCCGCGGTGTAGGAGTCGCCGAGGGCCACGTAGTGGCCGGTGCCGGCGTGCGCGGGCGGTGCCGCGACGACCGCCGAGGCGAGTGCTGCCGCGAGTGCTGGGGCGATCACGAGGGAGGTGTTCCTGAGCCGTCGGCTGGTTGCGAGCATGGCCACCTTCACTGGACGGGGGGTGAGGGCAGGAGGCGGCGGACCGCAGTTTCCTACCAGGCGGTAAGTTTTGCCACACAGAGCCCGCAGCGTCAAGATCTGCCCGAGCGGATACGATCGGATCGCAAGCGAGAGGCGGGTGATGCTCCGATGGCGCAGAGGACGACCGTCTACGACGTCGCCGAGCGCGCGGGCGTCTCCATCGCGACGGTCTCGCACACGTTCCGGCAGCCGGAGCGGGTCCGCCCGGAGACGCGGGAGCTGGTCCTCCAGGCCGCGCGGGTCCTCGGCTATGTGCCGAGCGGCAGCGCGCGCGGGCTGGCGAAGGGCCGTTCGCAGGCGCTCGGCCTGTACGCCTTCGACATGTTCCTGCCGTCCGACCTCAGCGCCCCGGCCCTGGATCTCGACACCCTGGTGGCCAAGGAGCTCGACGGCCTCGGCGACGTGCGGCGCTTCCCGCTCTACGTGGACGAGATCCAGCGCGGCTTCGAGCTGGAGGCGCGGCGGCTGGGCCGTTCGGTGATGCTCGGGTCGGGGGCCAGCCGTGACTCGCTGGGCAGCATCGACCTGGCGGGCAGCGTGGACGGGCTGGCGATCTTCCCCGGCGGCGCGGCGCGTGACCTGCTGGAACATGTGGGGCGCGGCGTCCCCGTGGTGATCTTCAGCAGCCCGCCCATGCACGACCCGCTGCACCACATCACGGTCTCCAACGAGGACGCCGTGCGCGAGCTCGTCGACCACCTGATCGGGCAGCACGGCCATCGGACGCTGGTGTTCCTGGGCGAGCTGGCCGCCCCCGACATCGGCGCCCGGTTCGCCGGGTTCCAGGCGGCGCTGGCCGCGCACGGGCTGCCGGTCCCGGACGAGCCGTTCGACACGACGGCGCTCACCCGCGACAGCCTGCGCTCGCTGCGCGCGGCCATCACGGCCGGCGACCTGCCCGACGCGCTGGTGTGCGCCACCGACCAGCTCGCGCTCACGGTGATCGACCTGCTGGCCCGCCACGGCATCCGGGTGCCCGACGACGTCGCGGTCACGGGCTTCGACGGGATCATCGCCGGCCGGCTCTCCGACCCGACGCTGACCACGGTCAGGCAGCCGTTCGCGTCGATGGGGCGGCTGGCCGTGCGCATCCTGACCGACACGGCCGCCGGGCTCTCCCACCCCACGTCGTACGTGCTTCCGACGCGCACGGTGATCGGCCGTAGCTGCGGGTGTCGCTGAAGAGTTTTATCTCGATTGCGCAATGAGGCTGGCTTCTCGGCTTGTTAAGCGCATAAATTCGCATCCACTCGGGGGAGGCATGCAGGTCAACAGGAAGGAACTGGCCGTGCGATACAGATCGACAGTGGCCGCCCTGGCCGCGATCGTCGCGGCGACGGCACTCACCGGTTGTGGCCGCGCCGAAGAGGCCGGCGGCGGGCAGGCCCAGCCGTCGTCCACCGTCGCGGCCAAGGCGACCGGCAAGATCACCATGTGGGCGATGGGCAACGAGGGCGAGCTCCTGCCCGAGTTCGTCAAGAAGTTCGAGGCCGACAACCCGGGCGTCACCGTGGACGTGACGGCCATGCCGTGGGACTCGGCCTACCAGAAGTTCCAGACCGCCATCGCCGCCGGGAACGTTCCAGACCTGGCGATGATGCCCGGCCTGCCGGTCTTCAAGGACGCCTTCGCGCCCGTGCCCGACGCCATCGACACCTCCGGCATGTACCCGGGGTCCGTCTCGACGGGCACGATCGACGGGAAGCTCCTCGAAGTGCCCTGGTACGTCGACGTGCGTGCGCTCTACTACCGGACGGACCTGGCCGAGAAGGCAGGCTGGGACAAGCCGCCGGCCACCTGGGAAGAGCTCCAGCAGATGGCCGCCGACCTGCAGAAGAAGGCCGGGGCCAAGTGGGGCATCCGGCTGCCCGCGGGCACGACCGGGTCGTTCCAGTCGGCGCTCTGGATGGCGTGGTCCAACGGCGCCGAGCTCATGAACGCCGACCGCAGCGCCTGGACGCTCGACACCCCGGAGTTCGCCTCCGCCTTCGAGTACCTGGCCTCGTACTTCGAGAAGGGCATCGCCGACCCCAACGCCGACACGGCTCCCGCTGCCGCGGTGAAGGACTTCATGACGGGCGCGACGCCCATGCTCGTCGCCGGCCCGTTCCTGCGCGGCGCCATCGCGCAGGCCGGCGGGGAGAAGTTCGCGAGCATGTACACGACCGTGCCCCTGCCTGCGGGCAAGAGCTCGACCTCGTTCGTCGGCGGCGCGAACCTGGTGGTCTTCAAGGGCGCCAAGAACCCGGACTCCGCCTGGAAGCTGGTGCAGTGGCTCAGCCAGGCCGACACCCAGGCCGCCTGGTACAAGGTCAGCGGCGACCTGCCGTCGATCGAGAGCGCCTGGAAGGACCCGGCCCTCGTCTCCGACCCGACGCTCGCCGCGTTCGCCGAGCAGCTCAAGACCGCCAAGGCGCCGCCGCAGGTCGTCAGCTTCGACAAGGTCGGCGCGGCGGGCGACGCCGCGATCGAGCAGATCGTCAAGGGCGGCAAGCCCGTGTCCGACGCGCTGCGGCAGCTCCAGAAGCAGGCCGACGGCATCGGGGTGTCCTGAGCAGTGTCGCGATCCACACCTTCGACAGCGCCCGGACGGGTGCGCGCGTCCCATGACGTGCGCGCCCGCCGGGCCGGCGGGGCGAACTCCGAGCGCCGCCGCCGGCAGACGCTGATCGCCTGGCTGTTCACCGCGCCCTTCGTGGTCATCTTCGCGGTGTTCATGATCCTGCCGATCGCCAGCTCGATCGGCTTCTCGTTCACCGACATGACGGCGCAGGACATCCAGTCGCCGTTCAACGTCGACTTCGTGGGGTTCGAGCAGTACGCGAACGTGCTCTCCGACCCCGAGTTCCAGAACGCCGCCTGGGTGACCGCGCTGTTCGTGATCGTCGGCATCCCCGTGACCGTGGCGCTCGGGCTGGGGCTGGCGCTGGCGCTCAACTCCGGCATCCGGCGGCTGCGGCCGATCTACCGTGTCGCCTTCTACGCGCCGGTGGTCACGAGCGTCGTCGCCGTCTCGGTCATCTGGCGCTACATCCTGGCCCGCGACGGCCTGCTGAACATGGTCCTCGCCCTGGTCGGCATCGAGGGTCCCGACTGGCTGAACAGCACCACCTGGGCGCTGCCGTCGCTGATCCTGATGGCCGTCTGGCGCAACACCGGCACCCTGATGATCATCTTCCTGGCGGGGCTGCAGGCCATCCCGACCGACGTCAGGGAGGCCGCGGAGATGGACGGCGCCGGGCGCTGGCGCCGCCTACGCAGCGTCACGCTGCCGCTGCTGCGGCCCACGATGCTGCTGGGCAGCGTGCTCATCTCGGTCGGCTACCTGCAGTTCTTCGAGGAAGCCTTCGTGATGACGCAGGGCGGCCCGCTCAGCTCCACGCTCTCCATGACGTACTACACGTTCAACACCTTCGGCTTCGGCGACTTCGCCAAGGCGTCCGCGGCGAGCTACATCATGTTCGTCGTCATCGCGGCGGTCAGCATCCTGCAGTTCCGCCTGCTCAGGAGATCGACATGACCAAACTCCTGTCAGCCCGGGCCCTCACGTACGTCGTGCTGACCGCCGGCCTGGTGGCGTGGCTCGCGCCCTTCGCCTGGATGGTGCTGGGCTCGTTCAAGACGCAGGACGAGATCTTCGCCGACCCGCCGACGTGGTGGCCGCAGTCCCCCACCGGGGGCAACTTCACCCGCTGGCTGACCGAGCTGAACTTCGGCACGTTCTTCACCAACAGCCTGGTCGTCGCGGTGATCACCGTGCTCGGCAACCTGCTGTTCTGCTCGATGGTCGGCTACGCGCTGGCCAAGATGGACTTCGCCGGCAAGCGGATCCTGCTCGGCGTCGTGCTGGTGACGATCATGGTGCCGGGCGTGGTGACCTTCGTCCCGCTGTTCGTGATCGTCGCCAAGATGGGCATCCTCGACTCGTACGCGGCCCTGGTCCTGCCGTTCCTCACCCAGCCGGTGGGCGTCTTCTTGATGCGCCAGTTCATGCTGGACATCCCGGACTCGCTGCTGGAGGCGGCACGCATCGACGGCGCGTCCGAGCTGCGCATCTTCACCCGCATCGTGCTCCCGCTGTGCGGGCCCGCGCTGGCGACGCTCGGCATCCTCACCTTCCTCGGCTCGTGGAACAACTTCCTCTGGCCGCTCGTGGCCAGCCAGACCGAGGAGATGTACACGCTGCCGGTCGCGCTCTCGCTCTATTCGACCGGTCAGTACGCGACCGACTACGGCACGCTGCTCGCCGGCGCCGTACTGATCATCACCCCGATCCTGGCCCTGTTCGTGTCCCTGCAGCGCTACTTCGTGCAGGGCATCGCCACGATGGGCCTCAAATGACGACATCCCCGACAGGAGTGAACATGGCGACCCCGCACCCGGTGGCCTTCCCGGACGGCTTCCTCTGGGGGGCCTCGACGGCTGCGCACCAGGTGGAGGGCAACAACGTCGGCAGCGACCTCTGGCACGCGGAGAACGACGGATCGGGAGCCCTGCGCGACCGGTCCGGAGACGCCTGCGACAGCTTCCACCGCTGGCCGGAAGACCTCGACATCGCCCGCGACCTCGGCCTCAACGCCTACCGGTTCAGCGTCGAGTGGGCCCGCGTGGTCCCCGCGCCCGGCCACCCCTCGGCGGCGATGCTGGACCACTACCGCCGCATCATCGAAGGATGCGCCGAGCGCGGCCTGACTCCCGTCGTGACGCTCCACCACTTCACCAACCCCGCGTGGCTGCGCGCCGAGGGCGGCTGGACCTCCGGCGACGCGCTCACGCACTTCACCGAGTACGTCCGGGCCGTGCTGCCGATCCTCGACGGCGTCCGCTGGGTCTGCACGATCAACGAGCCCAACATGGTCGCCATGATGGTCGCCCGCCGCAGGCACGCCGCCGACGGGGAGGTGCCCGCGTTCGTCGTGCCCGACTCCGGCGTGACCGCCGCGCTGACCCGCGCGCACGAGGCGGCCCGCGAACTGCTCGCGTCCGTCCCCGGGCTCAGATCCGGATGGACGGTGGCGAACCAGAACGTCCAGGACCACGGCGCCGGCCCCGACCGCACCGCCGAGATGTCCTACCTGATCGACGACCAGTACATCGACGTGGCCAAGGGCGACGACTTCCTCGGCGTGCAGGCCTACAGCCGCATGCGCGCGGGCGAGCAGGGCCTGATCGTCCCCGGCCCGGACGACCGGCGCACGATGATGGGCTGGGAGTACTACCCCCGCGCCCTGGAGGACACCGTCCGCCACACCGCCGCCCGGCTCGGCGGCTCGACGCCGCTGCTCGTCACCGAGAACGGCATCGCGACCGGCGACGACGACGAGCGGATCGCGTACACGGGCGAGGCCGTGCTGGGCCTGGCCCACGCGCTGGCCGACGGCATCGACGTGCGCGGCTACCTGCACTGGTCGCTCCTGGACAACTACGAGTGGGGCTCGTGGGAGCCGACGTTCGGCCTCGTCTCGGTCGACCGGACCACGTTCCGGCGTACGGTCAAGCCCAGCGCCCGCTGGTACGCGCGGCTCGTCCGCGACCCGGAGGCGACCCTCCGCCAGGGGGCCGCGTCGTGACCGAGCTCGCCCGGCTCATCGAGGGCGCGGCGGCGCTCGACCCGGGGCACCATGGCGGGCTGCGTCCGCGCCGGCTGCCGCCGTGGGCGCGCGCCCAGCACGACGACACCTGGTTCGAGCTCATGGAGCAGGCGCCCACCGGCGTCTCGCTCCGGTTCACGACCAGCGCGACCCTGCTGACCCTGCGCCTGCACACCCGGTCGGTCCGGCCGGCCGGCGTCGAGTCCGCCCGGCCGCACCTGCTCGCCCTGGTCGTCGACGGCGTGGTGACCGAGCACGTGGCGATCCCCGAAGGCGACGTCGTCATCATGGACGCCGGCCACCGGATCGCCGGAGCCGAGCGCCGGGGCCCGTCCGACGTGTCGATGGCCCTGGTCCCCGACGGCCGGGAGAAGCACGTCGAGATCCTGCTGCCGCACGACTGCGCGGTCGAGGTCGTCAGCCTGGACGCCGACGCGCCGGTCACGCCCGCGCCGCCCGACGGCGCGCCGCGCTGGATCCACTACGGCAGTTCCATCAGCCACGGGCTGGAGGCGTCCGCCCCCGACCGCACCTGGCCGGCGCGGGTCGCCCTCGGCACCGGCTGGCGGCTGCGCAACCTGTCCTTCGGCGGCAACGCGCAACTGGACCCGTTCGTCGCCCGCATGATCAGGGACGCCCCCGCCGACCTGATCACCCTCAAAGTGGGGATCAACCTCGTGAACGTCGACTCGATGCGCGCCCGGGCGATGCTGCCCGCCGTGCACGGCTTCCTCGACCTGATCCGTGACGGCCATCCGGACACGCCGATCGTCCTCGTCACCGCGATCGCCTGCCCGGCGCACGAGCACACGCCGGGGCCGACGGTCGACCGCGACGGCCGGGCCGCGGGCGCGGACCGAGCCCTGGAGAGCGACGACGGCGCACTCACGCTGGCCGGGACCCGGCGCATCCTCGAACGGGCGCACGCCGACCGCGACGACCCCCACCTGCACCTGGTGGACGGCCGTACGCTGCTGGGCGAGGACGACGCCGGGCTGCTGGGCGACGGCCTGCACCCGACCGAGGAGGGGCTGGGCCTCATCGCCCGGCGCTTCCAGGACACCGTGGCCGGCATTCCGGCGCTGGCCGGGCTGCTGGGAGGCCGCCGATGACCCCGCTCGCTCTGGTGCCGTGGCCGCACGCGGTCACGCTCGACGACACCACGACGACGGTCCTCGACCCCGCCCGCGTCGTCATCGAGGCGGAGGCCCCGCTGGCGGCGGCCCGCGACTGGCTCCGGGCCGAGCTCGCCCGCACCGCCGGGACCGGCGACGCGCCGCCGCTGCGCATCACGCTCCAGCTCGGGGCGGCCCCCGCCGACGTGCCGCCCGCCGACGGCATCGCACCGGACGACGCCGCGCCCGACGAGCGGCACACGATCACGATCGCCCCCGGCGAGGTCACGGTGACCGGACCGACCCCCCAGGCGGTCCTGCGCGGCGCCGCGACGCTCGTCCAGCTCGCGGAGGGCTCGGCCGGCCGACTGCCCGTGGGCCGGATCGCCGACGGGCCCCGCCTGGCGTGGCGCGGGCTGATGGTCGACGTCGTACGGCACCCGTTCGGCGTGGACGAGATCCGCCGCGTCGTCGACCTGCTGACCCGCTACAAGCTGAACGTGCTGCACCTGCACCTCACCGACTCCGACGGCTGGCGGCTGCAGTCCGCGGCCCGCCCGGCGCTGGACGCGACCTCGCCCGGCGAGCTGATCACCCGGCGCGACCTGGACGAGCTGACGGCGTTCGCCGAGACGCGCGGGGTGACGATCCTGCCCGAGGTCGACCTGCCCGGCCACTCGCTCGCCGCCACCCGCGCCTACCTGGAGCTCACCGACGGCGGGATGGCCGCCCGGCTGGGCTACGTGGACCCCGCGGCGCCGGGGGCCGAGTCGTTCATCGCCGACACCGTCACCGAGTTCGTCCAGGCGTCCCGCGCCCGGTTCGTCCACGTCGGCGGCGACGAGCCGTTCGGCATGCCGTTCGAGGCGTACACGCGGGCGGTCGGCCTGGCCGTCCGCGCGGCGCACGCGGCCGGCAGCCGGGTGGTCGCCTGGCAGGAGGCGGTACGCGCCGGCGCGCTCGGCCCCGGCGACCTCGTGCAGCTGTGGATCGGCGCGGAGACCAGCATCGACGCCGACGCGAAGAAGGCCGCGCTGCCGGAGTCGGCGCACCGGTTCGTCGACCAGCTGGTGGAGCTGTTCGCGCTCGCGCCCGGCGACGGCCCCGCCGCCTCGGCCGCCGGGCTGCCGGTGCTCCTCTCGTCCAGCGACGTGCTCTACCTCGACCGCCCCTACGCGGAGCCCGCCGCCGACGCCGACGGGGAGGCGCGCCGGGCCCGGCTCGGGTTCCGCGACTACCCGGCCAAGACCCTCCGGCAGATGTTCGACTGGACCCCCGAATCGCTGGTGGCGGGGCTGGACGTGCGCATCGCCGGTGTCGAGGCGGCGATCTGGTCGGAGACCGTCGACGGCTTCGACGACCTGGCGTTCCTGCTGCTCCCCCGCCTCCCGGCCGCCGCGGAACGGGCCTGGACGCGCGAGCCGACGACCTGGGAGGACCACAGCTCACGCCTGCGCCCGCACGCCGGCACCTGGCAGGCGACCGGCTGGGGCGCGGCCTACCGGCCCGCCCACTGGTAACGGGGGGTCACCACGCCCAGGCGGGGTCACCAGGCCCAGGCAGGGTCACCAGGCCCAGGCGGGGTTGCCGGTGGCGGCCTGGGAGGCCGCCCACAGCCGCTCGCGGGCCGGCCCGTCGTAGGCGAAGGCCGGCGCGCGGACCGGGCGCAGGTCCTCGTCCACGTACGGGCCGGGCAGGGGTCCGTCGCCGGTGGCCAGGCGGGCGTAGGTGTCGCCGAGGCGCTCGGCGGGGACAGCCATGCGGTTCTTCGGCGCGTACAGGGTGCGCAGCAGCCACGGCATGGCGGCCACCCGGCCGGCGTCGAGCCGGACGGCGGGAACGCGCACGCAGGTGACCTCCAGGCGACCCGCGGCCTTCTCCGCCCTCTCCGCCATCTCCGCCCTCTCCGCCTTTTGCGCCCTCTCGCCCCTCTCCTCCTTCTCCGCCTTTTGCGCCCTCTCCGCCAGGGTCATGGTTGTCATGATCTGGGCGAGTTTGGCGTGGTAGTACGCGCGGGTCGGGGTGAACCAGCTCGGGTCGTCGAGCTGGTCGAACCGGATGCGGATGCGCGGCATCGAGAGCAGCCCCTTGCTGGCCACGTTGATCACGCGCGGCCGGGCGGCGGCGGCGAGCAGCGGGCCGAGGCGGGCGGTGAGCAGGAAGGGGCCCAGGTGGTTGGTGGCCCAGAACAGCTCGTGGCCGTCGGCGGTGAAGCGGGGCTCGCGCAGCGTCTGGTCGAAGACGGCGGCGTTGTTGACGAGCACGTCGAGGTGGCCGGTGGTCCGGGTGAGCTGGTCGGCGGCGGCCTCGATGGAGTCCGGGGACGACAGGTCCGCCTGGACGAGCGTGGCCGGATGCGCGGCGTGGGCGTTGATCTCGGCCAGCGCGGCGCGGCCTCGGTCGAGGTCGCGGCAGAGCGCCAGCACGTGGTGGCCGGCGGCGGCGAGGGTGCGGGCGGCGCGCAGGCCGATCCCGGAGTTGGCGCCGGTGATGGCGATGGACAGCATGCCAGTGATTCTATTCTGTTCGGAACGATCCGAACAGAATAGAATCAAAGGGTGGCCGGTGCTGAGGAGTTCGTGGAGAGTGCGGGGCTTTACTTCGAGCGGCTGGGGCTCAGCCGCACGGCGGGGCGGGTCATCGGCGTGCTGCTGGTCGATCCGGACGACTCCGCCGACGCCCCGGGGCTGTGCGACCGGCTCGGCGTGGCCAAGAGCAGCATGAGCGTGGCCCTCGGCCAGCTCGAACGCGGCGGGCTCGTCGAGCGCTTCCGGCCGCCCCGGGGCCGCCGCGACCACTACCGGCTGACGGAGGACGTGTTCGGGCGCGCGTTCCGGGCGAAGATGGCGGAGTTCTCCGCGTTCGCCCAGCTCGCCGAGCAGGGTCTGGCCGTGGCCGGGGACAACCCCGCGAGCCGGGCCAGGCTGGAGCGGATGCGCGACCTGTACGGCTTCATGGGCCGCGAGTTCCCCAAGCTCCTCGACCAGTGGGAGCGCGAACGCCCCTGACCCCACGAGGCTCGTGGTCGAGGCCGGGGCAATGCGGGTATGGCCTGCGTGGAGGGGCTTCACAGTTCGGGGGACATCATGACAGAGCAGAGGCCGACGAGCCCGTTGGGGTCGGTGCCGCCTCGGGTGTGGGTGGCGCTGGCGCTCCTGGTGCTGGCGATCGTGTTCATCCTGCAGAACCGGCAGGATGCGGCGATCCAGCTGTTCATGATCGTGGTGACCGCGCCGTTGTGGATCACGCTGGTGGTGTGCGTGGGCATCGGGATGCTGATCGGCGCGCTGATGAGCCGCAGGGGCGGGCGCCGGCGCTGACGCAGGCGGCCTGAGGCGAGGCGGTCATCGATCAGTTTTCGAGAAGCGGCCCGTCTCCCGGTCTCCCTAACATGAGAGTCACCCAGAAGGACATGTACGGGAGGAACCTCGCAATGACGAACATCAGCGACACCAAGGACAAGACCGCCGGTTCCGGGTTCGAGGGGTTCTCGGACGAGGAACGGGCCGCGATGAAGGAGCACGCCCAGGAGCTCAAGAAGGCCGCCCGCCGCGGCTCGCGCGCCACCAAGGCCGACGGCGAGAGCGACGTCCTCGCCAAGATCGCCGAAATGCAGGACTCCGACCGCTTCCTGGCCGAGCGCATCCACGACATCGTCAAGGCCAACGCCCCCGCCCTCACCCCCAAGCTCTGGTACGGGATGCCGGCGTACGCCAGGAACGGCAAGATTGTCTGCTTCTTCCAGAGCGCGCAGAAGTTCAAGTCGAGGTACGCGACGCTCGGCTTCAACGACGACGCGCGGCTGGACGACGGCAACATGTGGGCCACCGCCTTCGCCCTGACCGACCTGACCCCGGACGACGAGGCCCGGATCGCCCGGATCGTCAAGCAGGCAGTGGCCGAGGACTGACCACCCGTAAAACGCAAGCTTGCTTTTTTCTTTATTCCACCCTTGCCGGGCTGCCGACAAAATTCATTGACGCGCCTGAGGGTGCGGGATCCCTGACAAAGATTGTCCGATATGCCACTATCTGTCGGGTGACAATGGGGGATCCTCGGGAGCAGATTCCCGGCTACCAGCTCATCGAGCCCGTGGGCCAGGGCGGTTTCGCCGTGGTCTACCGCGCCCTGCACGAGCGGGTCGGCCGGGTGGTCGCCGTGAAGATCCTGTCGGTGGCCGACGTGGACGAGCGGGCGCTGCGCAACTTCCGGCGGGAGCTGGAGGTCATGGGGCGGCTGAGCGACCACCCGAACATCGTGGCCGCGCTCGACACCGGCACGACCGCCGCCGGCCGGCCGTACATCGTCATGGACTTCCACGAGGGCGGCAGCCTCCACAGCCGGGCGGGAGCGCTCCCGCCGCACGAGGTGCTGCGGATCGGCGTCAAGGTGGCGGGCGCGCTCGCGGCCGTGCACGACGCCGGGGTCTTCCACGGCGACATCAAGCCGCAGAACATCCTCGTCTCCAAGTACGGCGAGCCCGCGCTGGCCGACTTCGGCGTGGCCCGCATGCTGGACGTGGGGCAGCTCTCGTCCAACACGCTCACGTTCACCCCGCACCACGCGGCGCCGGAGGTGCTCAACGGCTCGCCGCAGAACGTGCGCTCGGACGTGTACGCGCTCGGGTCGACGCTCTACCAGTTGCTGGCCGGGCGGCCCGCCTACCATGATCCGGCCGATGCCGGGGTGGCGCCGTTGCTGCTCAGGGTGCTCAGGCAGCCGTTGCCGCCGCTGCCGGAGCACGCCGTTCCCGCGCCGCTGCGCGCCCTGGTCGAGCGGGCGATGTCCAAGGACCCGGGCGGGCGGCCGCAGGACGCCTGGGCCTTCGTCCGGGAGTTGCAGCAGGTGCAGCGGGCGCTCGCGCTCCCGGTGACCGAGCCGGCGACCGCCGTCCCGCCACACCCGGTCGGCCCGCAGACCCGGGTCGGCCCGCAGACGCCGGTCAGCGCGCCGCAGGTTCCCGGGAGCGGGCGGGTGGCCGGTCCGCCGTCGTACGCCCATCAGGACCAACCGCACCCCACCAGGCCGAGCCGCAGGTCGTCGCGCCGCTGGGTGGTCGCGGGGGCCGCCGTGGTCACCGCGTCGGCCGCCGCCGTGGCCGCCGTCCATCTGACCGGCGGGTTCGCCCCCGCGACGGCGGTGCCCACCGCCACCGTCACGCCCGGCGCCCTCCCCGTCGCCACCGCGACCGAGCCCGCCGTGCCCGCGTCGAGCTCGGCCTCGCCCGAGCCGTCGGCGAAGGCCGGCAAGCCCACCCTCGCCAAGGTCTCCCTCTCGGCGGACGCGAGGGTCCACGCGCCGGGCCAGACGTTCCGCCTCAAGGTGACCGGCCGCCTGTCGAACGGCCGCCCGGCCCGCCTGGCCCGCGCGGACCTGGACTTCCACAGCGCCGACCCGCGCGTGGCCACCGTCAGCCCCGACGGCCAGGTGACGGTGCTGAAGGAGGGCCGGGTCCGCATCACGGTCAAGGTGACGATGAACGGCTCGGCCAAGGTCGCCGCGCTCCCCCTGACGGTCGGGTCCAAGGCGACCCCGGAGCCGGAGTCCGAGCCGGAGAGCGGCCCCCGGACGCTGCGGGTGCCCGCCACGCTGACGAACATGGTCCGGGGCGGCGGCTACTCCGCCAAGTCGTTCCCCGCCTGCCAGGTCTGCAAGGTCAAGAACGGCAACCCGGGCTTCTACCGCGAGACGTACTTCCGCTTCGACCTCAGCCGGGTCAAGGTCAAGCCGGACCGGATCGCCTCCGTCGTGCTGCACGCGCACATGCGGGTCGACGACTCGGTCGACACCCAGGGCGCGGCGATGGCGTACGCGATGGGCAACGGCTGGAACGCCGGGGTCACCTTCGACACGCGCCCGCAGCTCGGGGCGCAGCTCGGCGAGTTCCCGGCGGTGGGCGTGAACGGCTCCTGGGTGAAGCTGAACCTCACCGGCTACTTCCGGCCGAAGGTCGGCGGCCCGGCGAGCGTGGGGCTGGCGGAGTCGGGCGGGGTGGGCACGGCGATCGGCGGCCTGGGCTCGGGGACCGTCCCGTACCTGGTGATCACCACTCGGTAGGGTGGGCGTCCATGGCAGAGACCAGGACTCCTCCGATCTTCGACGGCGACGAGCGCGCGATCCTCTACAGCTGGCTCGACTGGCATCGTGAGACGCTGGCCGCCAAGTGCGCGGGCCTGTCGGAGGAGCAGCTCAGGCGGCGCGCGGTGCCGCCGTCGGGGATGTCGCTGCTGGGGCTGGTGCGGCACATGGCGCACGTGGAGCGGGCCTGGTTCCGGCGGATGATCGACGACGAAGACGTGCCGCTGCTCTACGGCAAGCAGGAGCGCCAGGACGCCGACTTCGAGGACGTGGACGACGCCTCGGCCGAGGAGGCGTTCGCCACCTGGCGGGCGGAGATCGAGCGGGCCCGTCAGGTGTCGGCGGCGCTGCCGCTGGACGCGATCGCCAAGCGGCGGCGCGACGGCAACGAGGTGTCGCACCGGCGCATCCTGGTTCACCTGATCCAGGAGTACGCGCGCCACAACGGCCATGCCGACCTGCTGCGCGAGCGCATCGACGGCGTGACCGGCGAGTAGCGCGGCGGTGATTGCCGCGCCGCCCATGCCGGACTTGGATGGCTCTACGCCGACATGGGAGGGGGCGACCTTGATCGATCGTCGACTGGACCATCTGCTGTACGCGGTGCCCGATCTGACCGCGGCCGTGGCCGAGTTCGGTGACAGGACCGGCGTGACCCCGGTGGCGGGCGGCAGCCATCCGGGCGGCACCGCGAACTACCTGGTCGGTCTGGGACCGTCCGCGTACCTGGAGATCATCGGGCCGGACCCGGCGGCCGACCCGGCGACGCGGCGGCGGGCGGCCGAGCTGGAGCTGCTCGACGTGCCCCGGCTGGCGGGGTGGGCGGTGCACCCCGACGACATCGGGGCGGCCGTACGGCAGGCGCGGGCGCGGGGGTACGACCCGGGCGACGTGGAGCCGATGTCGCGCCGGACCCCCGACGGGCGGCTGCTGGAGTGGCGGCTGACCCGCTGGGACGAGCCGGGGCGGGTGGATCCGGTGCCGTTCCTCATCGACTGGGGCGCCACGCCGCATCCGGCCGCGTCGGGGCTTCCGCAGGTGAAGCTGACGGCCTTCAGGGCGACCGTGCCGGAGCCGCCGCTGCTGCTGGCCCGGCTGCGCGCCCTCGACGTGGAGCTGGACGTCGAGGCGGGGACGCCGGTGGCGCTCCACGCGGTCCTGGAGAGCCCGCTCGGGCGCGTGGAACTGACCTGACGGGGGCGAACGCGTTGGCGGCCGGGCCGCCGAGCCGCAAGAATGGCGCGATGAGCGCTGCTGACAGCACGGAGGCCGACTGGGTCTCCCGATTCGCGGACGAGGTCATCTCCGAGGCGGAGCGTCGCGCGCCGGGCAAACCGATCGTGTGCGCCTCGGGGCTGAGCCCGTCGGGGCCCATCCACCTGGGCAACCTGCGCGAGGTGATGACCCCGCACCTGGTGGCCGACGAGATCAGGCGGCGCGGCCACGAGTGCGTCCACCTGCTGTCGTGGGACGACTACGACCGCTTCCGCCGCGTCCCCGCGGGGGTCGACCCGTCGTGGGCCGAGCACATCGGCAAGCCGCTGAGCTCGGTGCCCGCGCCTCCCGGCAGCCCGTACGGGTCCTGGGCCGAGCACTTCAAGGCGCCGATGGAGGCCGCGCTGGCCGAGCTGGGCGTCGAATACCGGGGCATCAGCCAGACCGAGCAGTACACCTCGGGCGCCTACCGGGAGCAGATCCTGCTGGCGATGCGCGAGCGGGAGCGGATCGACGCCGTCCTGGCCCGCTACCGGTCGCAGCAGCGCGAGGGCTATTTCCCGTACAAGCCCTACTGCGAGCTGTGCGAGCGCGACCTGACCACGGTGACCGCCTACGACGACGACAGCACGGAGCTGGCCTACACGTGCGAGTGCGGGTTCGGCGAGACGGTGCGGCTGGCCGAGCACGACCGGGGCAAGCTGGTGTGGAAGGTCGACTGGCCGATGCGGTGGGCGTACGAGGGGGTGGTGTTCGAGCCGTCCGGCGTCGACCACCACTCGCCCGGGTCGGCGTGGATCGTCGGCGGGCAGATCGTCGGCGAGGTGTTCGGCGGCGAGCAGCCGATCGGGCCGATGTACGCGTTCGTCGGCATCACCGGCATGGCGAAGATGAGCAGCTCCAAGGGTGACGTGCCGACTCCGGCCGACGCGCTGGAGATCATGGAGGCGCCGGTGCTGCGCTGGCTATACGCGCGCCGCAAGCCGTCGCAGTCCTTCAAGATCGCCTTCGACCAGGAGATCCAGCGGCTCTACGACGAGTGGGACGCGCTCGGCCGCAAGGTCGCCGGCGGCGAGGCGCAGCCCGCCGAGCTGGCGGCGCACGGCCGGGCGGTGCGCACGGCGGCCGGGCCGCTGCCGGTGACGCCGCGCCCGGTGGCCTACCGCACGCTGGCCTCCATCGCCGACGTCACGACCGGCGACGCCGCGCAGATCCTGCGCATCCTCGGCGACGTCGACGCGATCGGCTCGCTGGAGGAGGCGCGGCCCCGGCTCGACCGGGCGCAGCGGTGGATCGACACGCAGGTGCCCGCCGAGCAGCGCACCCGCGTGCGCGAGGCCCCCGACGCCGAGCTGCTGGACTCGCTCGGCGAGGCCGAACGCGAGGCCCTGGCCATGCTGGTCGACGGCCTCGACGCGCACTGGTCGCTCGACGGGCTGACCACGCTGGTGTACGGGGTGCCGAAGCGCCAGGCGGGCCTGGACCCCGACGCCAAGCCGACGCCCGAGGTGAAGGCGGCCCAGCGGGCCTTCTTCGCGCTGCTCTACCGGCTGCTGGTGGGCCGCGACACCGGGCCCAGGCTGCCCACGCTGCTGATGGCGGTGGGGGCCGACCGGGTGCGGAAGCTGGTCGGGGCGTGACCGCGTACCTGATCACCGGGATCTCCGCGTCGGGCAAGTCCACGGTGGCGCAGGCGCTGGCCGAGCGGCTGCCGAAGGCGGCGCACGTACGCGGCGACGCCTTCCGGCGGATGGTGGTCAGCGGCGGCGTCGGCATGACACCCGACCAGCCGGAGGAGGCCGTACGCCAGCTCCGCCTGCGCTACCGGATCGCGGCGGCGGCAGCCGACCTGTATGCCGGCGAGGGGTTCACCGCGGTCGTCCAGGACGTGGTGCTGGGCGCGGACCTGAAGCTGTTCGCCGGACTGATCCGCACCCGCCCGCTGCACGTGGTGGTGCTGGCCCCGAGCGCGGCCGTCGTCGAGCGGCGCGAGCGCGAGCGGGCCAAGACCGGCTACGGGGCGTGGACGGTCGCCGAGCTCGACGCGGCGCTGCGCCGCGACACGCCCCGCCTGGGGCTGTGGCTCGACACCTCCGCGCAGACGCCGGCTCAGACGGTGGACGAGATCCTGGCCAGAGCCGCCGAGGCGCGCGTCTAGGGAGCCGACTCGGGGCACCTCGGTGGCGCTCGTGAGCGAGCGGATGACATGCTCGGAAGCATGCGTTACATCGTGATCGGAGCGGGGGCCGTGGGCGGCACGATCGGCGCCCGGCTGTTCCAGGGCGGGCACGACGTGCTCCTGATCGCCCGGGGCGCCCACTACGAGACGCTGAAGAACCGCGGCCTGCGCCTCCTCACGCCCTACTCCGACGACCTCCTCGACATCCCGGCGGCCGACGGCCCGGTGGCGTGCCGCGACGACGACGTGCTGATCGTCGCCACCAAGTCGCAGGACACCGTGACCGCGCTCGCCCCGTGGCCGACCCACCTGCCGGTGGTGTGCGCGCAGAACGGCGTCGAGAACGAGCGCACCGCGCTGCGCAGGTTCGAGCGGGTCTACGGGATGTGCGTGTGGCTGCCCGCGCTGCACACCGAGCCCGGCACCGTGGCCGCCTACGGCTCGCCGCGCTCGGGGCTGCTGCACGTCGGCTGCTACCCGCACGGCTCCGACGAGCTGGCCAAGCAGATCGCCATCGACCTCGACCGCAGCAGGTTCGTCGCGCTGCCGTCGGCCGAGGTGATGCGCTGGAAGTACGGCAAGCTGCTCGCCAACCTGGCCAACGCCGTCGAGGCGCTCGTCGGCCACGGGCCCGGCGTGGAGGAGGTGCTGGAGCTGGCCAGGTGCGAGGGCACCCACGTGCTGGAGGAGGCAGGCATCTGCTACTCGACGCCGCGTGAGGAGCGCGAGCTGCGCCGCGACCAGGTCGACCTGCTGCCGATCGGCGGCAGCATGCGCGGCGGCGGCTCGTCGTGGCAGAGCCTGGCCAGGGCGACCGGGTCGATCGAGGCCGACTACCTCAACGGCGAGATCGTCCTGCTGGCCCGCGAGCTCGGCATCGCCACCCCGGCCAACGAGGTGCTCCAGCGGGAGGCCAACCGGTTCGCCAGGGAGCGCCGCGAGCCTGGCTCGATGCCGCTGGAGACGCTGATGGCGCTCATCGCCGAGCGTTCCGGAGCCGGATCCCGCTGAACTCCAGCGTGCTGGCCGTCACCTCGTTCCAGAACCGCCACAGGTTGTCCAGCACCCGAAGCTGGATCCCGGCCTCCTCGTGCAGCTCGAACAGGTCGCGGACCGGCTCGGGCGGGCCGAGCGGCAGCACCGGCACGGTCGCCACGACCGCGGCGGGCGGGTCGCCGAGCGGCTTGAAGACGTCGGCAGGCAACCTGTAGGCGAACAGGCGCACGTCCATCATCGCCTTCAGCCACCCGTACTCGATCGCGTGCACCCGCTCGCCGCAGCCCGCGCCGATGATCCGGTCGACGTCCTCCCGCGTGGTGCGCGGTCCTGGCCACGCCATCGCGCGGGGGCAGGCGCGGGGGAACCAGTAGGAGGGACAGCGTTCGGCGTCGACCGCCCAGACGTACGGCTCGCTCTGCCGTGAGGTGGGTGCGACGTGCGGGACGAACCGCTCGATGGTGGGGTCCTCGGAGAAGTGCAGCACCTGTCCTGGTTCGGGTCTCATGACCGCCATCATGACCTGCGAGCCCGTGTGGGCAGGGCATACCGCGCCGGATGATGGGCAGGGGGATCTCGCTCTGACGACGAGGAGTGAGACGAAATGATCTTTCTGGGTCTGTTACTGGTCCTGCTCGCCGGCGCGGCGGCCGTCGTGGCCATCACGGAGGAGAGCGCCCGCTACATCCTGTTCGGTTACACGTTCCAGCCCGACCACGTGGAGATGTTCCTCGCGGGCGCGGCCGCGGCCGCGGTGATGATGCTCGGCTTCTGGCTGATCGCCGCCGGTTCGCGCCGGTCCGCCCGGCGTCGCCGCCGGCTGGCCCACGTACGCGCCGACGCCTCCGACAAGGTGGCGCGCCTGGAGGACGAGAAGCGCGAGCTGGAGCGGAAGCTCGAACGCGAGCACGCCGCCGCAAGCAAGCCGATCGCGGGCCGCGCCGACGGCCGCGCCGACGGCCGTGCCGACGGGCGCACCGACGGGCACGCCGATGACCGGCTGGTCGCCGGCCGTGAGGAGCGCGCGCGGTGACCTCACCGGTGCGGGGTGTCGGGGTGGCCCCGCACCGGTGATTCGCGGCGATACTTCGCATGACGGGTGTAATCTGCGTTGCGCGCTCATCATGCACCCGGAGGTCGCATGCCCCCCACACGTGGCCGTCCCATCGCGATCAAACTCCTCATCCTCCTGCTCGTCCCGCTGACCTCCCTGGTCGGCCTGTGGGCGTTCGCCGCCGCTCTGACGGCGGGCGACGGGCTGCGCATGCTGGAGATCGACGAGCTGGCGACGAACCTGGCCGAACCCTCCGAGGAACTCACCACCCACCTGCAGAACGAGCGGCTGTCCTCGATCCAGTACGTGGCCGCCAGGCGCAATGCCGAGACCCTGAAGATCCAGCGCTCGCAGACCGACGCGGCGGCCAAGCGGTTCCGTGCGCTGGCGGCGAGCCAGCGCGGCCTCAGCCCGGAGATGACCGCCCAGCTCACCACCCTGAACCGGCGGCTCGACCAGCTCGCGCAGGTCCGGCGCGACGTCGACGCCACCGGCGCCGCCCCTCTCGACCTGATCAACGGCTACAGCCAGATCGTGGACGCCTCCTTCCGCATGTACGACGCGATGGTGCTGGTCCCCGACATGACGCTCTACCGCAACGCCCGCGCGCTGACCATGCTGGGCGAGGCCAAGGAGCTGCTGTCGCGCGAGCGGGCGATGATCGCCGTGGTGCTGAGCCGGGGCCGGGTGACCCCCGCCGAGCGCGAGGCGTTCGCCGACTGGACGGCCACCCGGCGGCTGCTCCACGCCCAGGCCATGTCCCACCTCGACGACGGGCTGCGCAAGCCGTACCAGCAGCTCATGGCCTCCTCGATGTACACGGAGTTCACCGAGGCCGAGGACGCGATCCGGGGGCAGGCCATCATCAACGGCCTGCCCGCCGACGCCGCCACCTGGCCGGTGGACGCCACCAACCTGTGGAAGGCCGCCGAGCGCGCCCAGCGCGTCACCGCCAAGGCCATCACCGAGCGGGTCACGCCCGCGGCCACCGGCATCCTCACCAAGATCGGCGTCGCGGGCGGCATCGGGCTGCTCGCCGTGATCGCCTCCATCCTGCTGTCGCTGCGTTTCCGCAAGCGGTTGGTACGCGAGCTCGCCGGCCTCCGCGACGCCGCCACCGAACTGGCCGACGTGCACCTGCGCGACCTGGTCAAGCGGCTGCGCACGAGCACCCAGCCGCCCTCCGCGGCCGAGCTCCCCCCGCTGGAGATCAAGGCGGAGACGTCCGAGGTGCGCGACATCGTGCAGGCGTTCAACCGCGTGCAGTCCACGGCCGTCGAGGCCGCGGTCACCCAGGCCCGCCTCCGGCACGGCGTCAACCAGGTGTTCGTCAACCTGGCCAGGCGCAACCAGTCGCTGCTGCACCGCCAGCTCCTGCAGCTCGACGGCATGGAACGCGGCACCGAGGACCCCGAGGAGCTGGAGGACCTGTTCAAGCTCGACCACCTGACGACGCGCATGCGCCGCCACGCGGAGAGCCTGATCATCCTGTCCGACCAGACGCCGGGCCGCGGCTGGCGCAACCCGGTGCCGATCCTGGACGTGCTGCGCGCCGCCGTGGCCGAGGTGGAGGAGTATCAGCGGGTCGAGGTGCTGCAGGCGCCGCCCGTCGCGCTGACCGGCTCGGCGGTCACCGACGTGGCCCACCTGATGGCCGAGCTGATCGAGAACGCCACGCTGTTCTCGCCGCCGCGCACCCGGGTCGACCTGCGCACCACGGCGACCCCGTACGGGCTGATCGTGGAGGTGGAGGACCGCGGGCTGGGCCTGTCGCGGGCCGAGCTCGACGAGCTCAACACCCGCCTGGCCGAGAAGCCCGAGTTCGACCTGGCGCAGAGCGACCGGCTCGGGCTGTTCGTGGTCGGCCGGCTGGCGGCCAGGCACGGCATCAAGGTCGCCCTGACGGCGTCGCCGTACGGCGGCCTGACGGCCAGGGTGTCGCTGCCGGCGTCGCTGCTGGCCGACCAGCCCGCACTCACGGGCGCCTAGCGCGTCAAAGCCGGGCCAGCGCCGGTCAGAGCCGGGCCAGAGCCGGTCAGAGCCTGTCCGGCGCCGGTCAGAGCCGCACGAACGGGTCGGCGAAGTGCGCCGTGGCGAGCAGCGCGCGGGCGGCGCGCAGCTCGGCGAGCACGGCGGCGCGGGTGGCGGCGGCCCGCTCCTGGTCGTCGTCGTAGACGTAGCGCACGGCCGGGTCGGCGAGCTGCGCGGGATGCAGGACCAGGTCGCCGGTCACGGCCAGGTCGCCTACGCGGGCGATCTGGTGGCCCGGCGTGTGGCCAGGCGTCAGGTGGACGCGCACGCCGGGCGCGGCCTCGGCGTCGCCGTCGACGACGTGCAACTGGGCCTTGAGCGGGGTGACGACCCGGTCGAGCGTCGCGCTCTCGGCGGCGTCGAGCTCGGCCTGCTGGAGCACGTACCGGGCGTTCTCGAAGAGCGGCCGGCCGTCGTCGGAGACGGCGCCGCTCGCGTGGTCGCTGTGCAGGTGGGTGAGGATCACCGTGTCGACGTCGGCGGGCGCGACGCCGGCGGCGGCCAGCTCACCGGGCAGCGTGCCGGGAACGGGCGCCCAGCTCGACGCGAGCGAGCCGGGGCCGCCGATGCCGGTGTCGACCAGCGTCAGACGCCCGGCCCGGTCGCGGAGCAGGTAGCAGTGGAAGTGCAGCACCCACGGCTCGTCGGGTAGCGCCGAGCCCGGGAACATCTCCGGCAGCGGGCGGCGGATCGCCTCGCCCATCGCGCCCACGGCGTCGCAGAGCGGCGTGACCTCGACGCCTGAGACAATCTTCGATTCGTGCGGCACGCGCCCAGCTTAGGCGGCCACGGGCTCGCGCGGCACGTACTCGTTCTCCAGGTCGGCCGCGTAGACGGCGCGGCAGCAGGTCGCGCACCGGTACATGATCGGGCCCTCGTCGAGCTCGCTGTGGCAGCGCGGGCAGCGGGTGCTGTTCATCTCATCCCCCTAGGGTTCTCTTCTCCATGGAACCTTCGGCGCATTGCAAAGGTCCTGCAGCTCGCTTGCTCTGACGCAGAGGGAGCGGAGAAGAACATTGTTACGTTCCGCTGCCCCGAACGCGCGCCGGGACACGAGGAATCCCCCGGGAATAGCCCAACAGGACTAGGCGTTGCATGGACAGCGACGTGTGATACGTTGCCCCCAGCGTTGAGCTTCAAGCTCCGCTGATCTCACCGCCCCCTCTTCGCGGGGCCGGTCTTCTCATTTCCCGCCGGCGTTCTCCTTCGTTCGGCGCACCCTCAAGGGGTTCACCATGTCTGTTCACAAGGGCCTTCTCGACGTACGGGAAAAGGCCGCCTACATCCGCATCGACCACCTGCCCGGCCCCGGCGACCTGCGCCTGAGCCCGGCCCAGATCCAGCAGTACGGCCTGCGTCCCGGCGACCACGTCGTCGCCGAGGCGTCGGGCGGCAAGCTCGTCAGCGTCGAGACCGTCAACGGCTACGCCGACTGGCGGAACCGGCCGCGTTTCGCCGAGCTGACCCCCGTACACCCGCAGGAGCGTCTCCACCTGGAGACCGAATCGCTCAGCACCCGGGTCATCGACCTGTTCGCGCCCATCGGCAAGGGCCAGCGCGGGCTCATCGTCGCCCCGCCCAAGGCCGGCAAGACCATGGTCCTCCAGGCGCTCGCCGACGCGGTCACTCGCAATCACCCCGAGGTCCACCTCATGACGCTGCTCGTCGGCGAGCGGCCCGAGGAGGTCACCGACATGCGTACTTCGGTGCGCGGCGAGATCTTCTCCTCCACCTTCGACCACCCCGACCGCGACCACACCGCGATCGCCGAGCTCGCCATCGAACGGGCCAAGCGCCTGGTCGAGGCCGGTCAGGACGTCGTGCTGCTGCTCGACTCGCTGACCCGGCTGGCCCGCGCCTACAACAACCTGGCGCCCGGCGGCGGCAAGACCCTCACCGGCGGCCTCGACGCCGCCGCGCTCTACCCGCCCAAGCGCTTCTTCGGCGCCGCGCGCAACGTCGAGGGCGGCGGCTCGCTGACCATCCTCGCCACCACGCTCGTCGAGACCGGCTCGCGGATGGACGACAGCCTGTACGAGGAGTTCAAGGGCACCGGCAACATGGAGCTGCACCTGGCCCGCGACCTGGCCGAGAGGCGCCTCTACCCGGCCGTCAACCTGGACGCCTCCGGCACCCGCCGCGAGGAGATCCTGCTGCCCGACCGCGAGCGGCAGATCGTGTGGCGGCTGCGCCGCAGCCTGAGCGGCCTGGACCGGCAGCAGGCGATGGAGATGCTCGTCGGCAAGCTGCGCGACACCCCCTCCAACGCGGCGTTCCTGACCTCGGCCACAATGGCCTGATGCTGGCTGACATCGTCGGACACCTGGCCTGCCCGGTCTGCCGGGAGCCGGTGCGGCTCGACGCCGACGCGCTGCGGTGCGCACGGGGGCACTCCTTCGACGTGGCCAAGCAGGGCTACGTGAGCCTGCTGGTCGGCTCCCGCCCGCCGGGGACCGCCGACAGCGCGGAGATGGTCGCGGCGCGTTCGAGCTTTCTCGAAGCCGGGCATTACGCGCCGCTCGCCAGGGCGCTCGGTGGGAGCGTTCTCAGTCATACCGAATCGTTCTCACACTTGCCTGACGGAGAGGCCGCGAAGGCGTACGGTAGTGCCGAAATGGGTTCCGGGCCGGCACCGCAAGCGCTTGCGGACCGGCCGGTGATCGTTGACGCCGGTGCGGGGACCGGCTATTACCTTTCGGCGGTGCTCACGGCTGCGGGGCGTGGCGTTGGGATGGCCTTCGATGTGTCCAAACATGCTGTACGGCGAGCCGCGCGGGCGCATCCCCGGGCGGGGGCGTTCGTGGCGGACGTTTGGCGCACGCTGCCCATCCGCGACGGAGCCGCCGATGTGGTGATCAACGTGTTCGCGCCGCGCAACGGGCCGGAGTTCCGCCGGATCCTGCGGCCGGGCGGGGCGGTCGTGGTCGTGACGCCGACGGGCGACCACCTGAGCCCGCTGGTCGAGGAGCTGGGGCTGCTCTCCGTCGACGCCGACAAGGAGCGGCGGGTGGCCCGGAGCCTGGAGGGGTTCACCGAGACCGCGCGGCAGGAGGTCGCGTTCGAGATGGAGCTGGGGCCGGCCGACGTGCTCCAGGTCGTGGGGATGGGGCCGAGCGCGTGGCACACGGGGACGGCGGAGCTGGAGGAGAGAATTTCAAGCTATTTCTCCCCCAGAGTCACGAAAAAGCGGGGAAAAGTAGTCGTGAAGGCGGCGTTTTCTCTATCTACCTTCGAAGTGACACCTTACGCAAGACCCGTTCCTTGACGGATGAGTGGGACAGGTGTTACTGATGGGGCATTTAGTCCGAAATTCCCCCACATTCCCGGAGTATTTCCGCGACACAGGCGTAATACTGGACGGCAACCCGCGCCGGGACGGCACGGGCCACAGAGGGAGGGGGCTCGCCGGATGAAGGCGGAGGAACGCTGGCAGGCCAGGTTCCGCGCGTCGCGCATGTCGCTGCCCACCTGGGCCCGACGAGCGCCGAGCCGCTCCATCTACCGCTCCAACGTCACCGGCACCTGGGAGGTCTACGCCTGGGACCGGGCGACCGGCGCCACCCGCCAGGTCACCGAACGCCCCGGCGGCACCTCCTACGCCGCCATCGACCCCAACGGCCAGTGGGTCTACTGGTTCGCCGACACCGACGGCGACGAATTCGGCCGATGGTTCCGCCAGCCGTTCTCCGGCGGCCCCGCCGAGCCCGTCGCCCCCGACCTGCCGCCCGGCCAGCCCGGCGGCATCGCGCTGTCCACCACCGGCCTCGTCGCGCTCACCCTCGCCAGCGAAGGCGCCTTCCGCATCCACCTGGCCCGCGCCGGCGAGCCCAGCCGCCTGCTGTACGAGCACCCCGACGCTGCCTGGGTGACCGACATGTCGCTCGACGGCGAGCTCATCGCCATCAACCACGGCGAATACGGCGGCTTCCGCCACCCCGCGCTCCGCGTCATCCGCCAGAACGGCGCCACCGTGAGCGAGCTCTACGACGGCCCCGGCAAAGGCATCCACGGCCTCACCTTCGCCCCCGTGCCCGGTGACCGCCGCCTGCTCGCCCTGCACGAACGCCGCAACCGCCACGAACCCCTCGTCTGGGACCCCGTCACCGGCGAACAGCGCGAGATCTGGCTGAAGGACTCCGGCGACCTCACCGCCGACTGGTACCACGACGGCCGCGGCCTGCTCATCCTGCGCGGCGACCGCGCCCGCAGCCACCTGCACCGCTACGACCTCGCCGGCGGCGGCCTCACCCTCATCGACACACCCCACGGCGTCATCGACGACGCCATCCCCCGCCCCGGCGGGCACGTCGAATACTCCTGGTCCAGCGCCTCCCGGCCGCCCGTCATCCGCTCCAGCACCGGCCAGGTCGTGATGAACGCCGGCGGCCCCGCCGCCCCGCCCAGCGTCCCCGTCGAAGACCTCGACGTCGACGGCCCCGGCGGGCGCATCCACGCCCTCGTCAACCGGCCCGAGACCGGCTCCGCGCCGTTCCCCGCCGTCTTCATGCTCCACGGCGGGCCCGCCGAACACGACCAGGACTCCTTCTCCCCCGAGGTCGCCGCCTGGGTCGACGCCGGCTTCGCCGTCATCCGCGTCAACTACCGCGGCTCCACCGGCTACGGCTCCGCCTGGCGCGACGCACTCCGCCTCGACGTCGGCCACATCGAACTCGCCGACGTCGCCGCCGTCCGCCAGTACGTCGCCGCCCGCGGCATCGCCGACCCCGACCGCATCCTCCTGTCGGGCACCGGCTGGGGCGGCTACCTCACGCTCCTCGGCCTCGGCACCCAGCCCGGCCTCTGGGCCGCCGGCATCGCCGCCCTGCCCATCGCCTGCCACCAGACGGCCTACGAGGACGAGGGCGAGAGCCTGCGCGCCTACCACCGCGCGCTGCTCGGCGGCTCCCCCGACGAACAGCCGGAGCGCTACGCCGCCAGCTCGCCCATCACGTACGTCGACCAGGTCAAGAGCCCGGTGCTCATCCTCGCCTGCGAGGACGACATGCGCAGCCCGCTGCGGCAGGTGCGCATGTACGTCGACCAGCTCGCCGAACGCGGCTGCGAGCACGAGCTGTACACGTACAGCTCCGTCCGCGGCACCCTCGTCGTCGCCGAGCGCATCACCCAGATGGCCCTGCAACTCGACTTCGCCCGCAAACACCTCCACATCCCCTGACGTAAGCCCGCGCCCTCTCGGGAGGGAGCTCCCTGGGTAGCGCCCCCCTCGGGCTGAGCACCCCAGGCCCTGGAGGAGGCGGGCGCCTCGGGACAGAACGCCCCCAGGCCGACTGCCCCTGAGGCGGGACGTCCCGTCTGCCTGGAAGGCGTGGCGCTTCCCGGGAGCGTCCCCACGGGTGGGTGGGAAGCCGACACGGTGGGAGCGGCCCTCCCCTTAAGGGTGGGGCGCTCCGGAGTGGGTCGCCTCGGAAGGTGCGTCAGCGGGCGCGGAGGACGAGGATGGCGAGGTCGTCCGCGCTGGGCCCGGCGGCGAAGTCGGCGGCGCCGCGACGGATGCGTTCGGCGACGGCGCGGGCCGACAGGCCGGCGCATTCGGCGAGCATCTTGGCCAGGCCGCCGTCGTCGTCGAGGAGCCGCCCGCCGGAGCGTCGTTCGGTGACGCCGTCGGTGACGGCGAGCAGGACGTCGCCCGGGTCGAGGTGGATGGTGTCGGCCTCGAAGACGACCTCGGGGAAGACGCCGAGCAGCGACTGCGGCGTGGTCACGCCCTCGACGACGCCGTTGGGCTTGAGGCGCAGCGCCTCGGGGTGCCCGGCGGAGACCAGCCGCACCTCCAGCCCCTTGTCGGCGGGCGAGATGTCGCCGTGCAGCAGCGTCAGGAACCGGGCCCGTTCGCCCTCTTCGAGGATGGCCTGGTTGAGCCGCCCGAGCACGGCGGCGACGCCGTAGCCTTCGCGGGCCAGCAGCCGGAGGGTGTGGCGGGCCAGGCCGGTGACGGCGGCGGCCTCGGGCCCGGTGCCGCAGACGTCGCCGATCGCGAACCGCCAGGAGTCGTCGCCGGCCTTGAACAGGTCGTAGAAGTCGCCGCCGACCTCGTTGACCTCGCCGGCGGGCTCGTACACGACGCCGTAGTCGAGGCCGGGCACCTCAGGCTCGTTGGGCGGGAGGAGGCTGCGCTGCAGGGCGCGGTTGGCGGCGGCCTGCTGGGCGTAGACGCGCGCGTTGTCCATGGCGAGCGCGGCCCGCCTGCCGATGTCCTCGGCGAGCTGGATGACCTCGTCGGGGAAGCGGTCGGCGCGGCCGAGGCACATGACGCCGAGGCTGCGCCCGCGGGCGGTCAGCGGGACGGCGAGCACGTTGGCGTCGGGCAGGTGGAAGGTGGAGGTGGCGCGGGAGCCGACGGCGGTGACGTCCATCTCGTCGAGCTGTTCGCGCAGGGCGTCGATGCGTGCCTCGTCGGCGTGCCACAGGTAGACCAGGCGCTGCGGCCCGGCCTCGCTCTCGGCGGTGTAGACGCCGCACCAGCTGCTCAGGCGCGGCACCACGATCTGGGCGATGATGGCGGGCACCATGTCGGGGTCGAGGGTGCCGGCCAGCAGGTCGCTCGCGTCGGCGAGGAAGCCGAGCCAGTGGGGGCCGCGGGAGGTCTGCTCCAGCCATTCGGAGGACTCTGCGCCCTTTGCGCCGGGTAGCGTGAGCCTAGCCCAATGGACACGGGAATCGCCCGCGAAGGTGATCCCCCACTCTTCGACGGTGACGGAGGGAGCTTTCGGATCGCCCGATGATGTGCTTCGCTGCTTCAACTCGACCTGGACAGCGCCGCCCAGGTGCTTCCAGATGACCTCGAACGGTTCGTCGACCACCTGCTCGGCGAGATCGCCCGCGACCTGCTCGGCGATGTGGAGCATGCCTCCGGTGGCCCACGCGGTCATCACCTCGCGCGTGAACCTCATCGCGTCCGTCACGGCCGTCTCGCCTGGTGCGAAGGTCGCGGCGAGCACCGCATGGGGAGAAGCAGTCATCCGTACGTGCCTACCACACTTCCCGCTGACTTGGGGTAAATCCAAGGACAGGACTACGAGCTACTCATCGTGACAGACTTGAATCACTCGCCGGAGTCACCGGTGGGTGAAGGAGGCCCCATGACAACGGCCAAGGCCGCGCCAAGTCCTGAGGAGAGGACCTATACCGAGTCGGATCTCGTGCCGATCCTGGAGACGTTGTTCTCCTGGCGTGACGGCGACTTCCGGCGGCGGGTCCCGTACGCGCCCCCGGGGATCCTCAGCGAGGTGCGGTTGCTGCTCAACGAGGTCGCGGACCGTCGCGAGCACCTCGCCAACGAGCTGGTCCGGGTGCGCAAGGAAGTTGTCAAGGAGGGCCGGTTCGGCGAGCGGCTGACGCCCGGGCCGGGCGTGGGGGCCTGGGCGGAGAGCGTGGAGTCGGTCAACATGCTGATCGACGCGCTGGTGAGCCCGGTGAGCGGGGCGGCCGACGTCATCGACGCGGTGGCCAAGGGTGACCTGTCGCGCCGGATCGATCTCGACCGGTCGGCCCGGGGCGAGGTGCGCCGCCTGGGCAAGGCGATCAACGGCATGGTCGACCAGCTCGCGTTGTTCAACTCCGAGGTGACGAGGGTCGCGAGGGAGGCCGGCACCGAGGGCCGGCTGGGCGGCAGCGCCAATCTGCGCGGCATGTCCGGGAGCTGGCGTGACCTCACCGAGGCGGTCAACACGATGTCGTCCCGCGTGGCCGCGCAGGTGCGTGACATCGCGGTGGTGACGACGGCGGTGGCCAAGGGCGACCTGAGCCGCAAGGTCACGGTCGACGCCGTGGGCGAGATGTTCGAGTTGAAGAACACCGTCAACACGATGGTCGACCAGCTCTCGGGCTTCGCCGAGGAGGTGACCCGGGTGGCCCGCGAGGTGGGCACCGAGGGGCAGCTCGGCGGTCAGGCGCAGGTGACGGGCGTGTCCGGGGTCTGGAAGGACCTGACGGAGAACGTCAACTCGATGGCCAACAACCTCACCTACCAGGTGCGCAGCATCGCGACCGTGGCGACGGCGGTGGCGCAGGGCAACCTGTCGAAGAAGATCACCGTTGACGCGCAGGGTGAGATCCTGCAGCTCAAGGACACCCTCAACACGATGGTCGACCAGCTCTCGTCGTTCGCCGACGAGGTGACCCGGGTGGCCCGCGAGGTGGGCACCGAGGGCAAGCTGGGCGGGCGCGCCGAGGTGAAGGGCGTGTCGGGCGTCTGGAAGGACCTCACCGACAACGTCAACTCGATGGCCAACAACCTCACCTACCAGGTGCGTAACATCGCCCAGGTGACGACGGCCGTGGCCAACGGCGACCTCACCCGCAAGATCGACGTCGACGCCCAGGGCGAGATCCTGGAGCTCAAGTCGACCATGAACACGATGGTCGACCAGCTGTCCTCGTTCGCCTCCGAGGTGACCCGAGTGGCGCGCGAGGTCGGCACGGAGGGCCAGCTCGGCGGCCAGGCGCAGGTGCGCGGCGTGTCGGGCGTCTGGAAGGACCTCACCGACAACGTCAACTCGATGGCCAACAACCTGACCTCTCAGGTGCGGCAGATCGCGGCGGTGTCGTCGGCGGTGGCGCAGGGCAACCTGTCGAAGAAGATCACCGTCGATGCGCAGGGCGAGATCCTGCAGCTCAAGGACACCCTCAACACGATGGTCGACCAGCTCTCGTCGTTCGCCGACGAGGTGACCCGGGTGGCCCGCGAGGTCGGCACCCAGGGCCAGCTCGGCGGCCAGGCGCGGGTGGGCGGCGTGTCGGGCGTCTGGAAGGACCTCACCGACAACGTCAACTTCATGGCCAACAACCTGACCTCGCAGGTGCGTAACATCGCCGAGGTCACCACCGCAGTCGCCAACGGCGACCTCACCCGCAAGATCGACGTCGACGCCCAGGGCGAGATCCTGGCCCTGAAGACCACCATCAACCGGATGGTCGACCAGCTCTCGTCGTTCGCCTCCGAGGTCACCCGAGTGGCCCGCGAGGTGGGCTCGGAGGGGCAGCTCGGCGGCCAGGCCCGGGTCGAGGGCGTCGAGGGCACCTGGAAGCGGCTCACCGAGAGCGTCAACGAGCTGGCGGGCAACCTCACCACGCAGGTGCGCGCCATCGCCACCGTGACCAGCGCGGTGGCGCGCGGCGACCTGACCCGGTCGATCGCCGTCGAGGCGCAGGGCGAGCTGGCGGAGCTGAAGGACAACATCAACTCGATGGTGGCCAACCTCCGCGAGACCACCCAGGCCAACCAGGAGCAGGACTGGCTCAAGTCCAACCTGGCCCGCATCTCCCGGCTCATGCAGGGCCACCGTGACCTGTTCGAGGTGGCCAAGCTGACGATGAGCGAGCTGACGCCGCTCGTGTCGGCCCGCTACGGCGCCTTCTACGGCGTCGACCCCGAGGGCGAGCACGAGCTGCTGCTGATCGGCGGCTACGGGGTGCGGCCGGATCGGGGGCCGCGCCAGCGGTTCGCGTTCGGCGAGGGCATCGTCGGGCAGGCCGCCGCCGAGGGGCGCCACATCATCCTCGACGACGTGCCGCCGAAGTTCATCACGATCGACAGCGGGCTCAGCCAGTCGACGCCGGCGCAGATCGTGGTGCTGCCGGTCCTGTTCGAGAGCCGCGTGCTCGGTGTGCTGGAGCTGGCCTCGTTCACGCCGTTCGGCGAGGTGCACCTCGACTTCCTGACGCAGCTCGTGGAGACGATCGGCGTCACGATGAACACGATCATCGCCAACTCGCGCACCGAGGACCTGCTGACCGAGTCCCAGCGGCTGACGCGCGAGCTGCAGGAACGCTCCGACGAGCTGCAGCGCCAGCAGGAGGAGCTGCGCCGGTCCAACGCCGAGCTGGAGGACAAGGCGGCGCTGCTGGCCAAGCAGAACCGCGCCATCGAGATCCAGAACTTCCAGATCGAGCAGGCCCGCCGCACCCTGGAGGAGCGCGCCGAGCAGCTCGCGGTGTCCTCGCGCTACAAGAACGAGTTCCTCGCCAACATGTCGCACGAGCTGCGCACGCCGCTCAACAGCCTGCTCGTGCTGGCCAAGCTGCTGACGGAGAACGCCGAGGGCAACCTGACGTCGCAGCAGGTCGAGTTCGCCCGGACGATCCACGGCGCCGGGTCGGCGCTGCTCCAGCTCATCAACGACATGCTCGACCTGTCCAAGGTCGAGGCGGGCCGGATGGACATCCACCCGATACAGGTGTCGCTGCCGAAGATGGTCGACCTGCTGGAGGCCGCGTTCGCGCCGCTGGCGGCCGACAAGGGGCTGGCGTTCGCCGTCGACGTCGACCCGGACGTGCCGCAGGAGCTGCGCGCCGACGAGCAGCGCCTGCAGCAGGTGCTGCGCAACCTGCTGTCCAACGCGGTCAAGTTCACCCCGAAGGGCGAGGTCAAGCTGCGGGTGGCGCCCGCGCCGACCGACGTCGACTTCGACGACGAGACCCTGCACGCCGCGCCCGACCTGCTCGCCTTCCAGGTGATCGACACCGGCATCGGCATCGCGCCCGACAAGCGCGAGGTCATCTTCGAGGCGTTCCGGCAGGCCGACGGCACGACCAGCCGCAAGTACGGCGGCACCGGCCTGGGCCTGGCCATCTGCCGCGACATCGCCCGCCTGCTGGGCGGCGAGATCCACGTCGACAGCGAGCTGGGCAAGGGCAGCACGTTCACCCTCTACCTGCCGGCCTCCTACACGGGCCCGCTGGCCGCGACCGACGGCGGCGCGCCGCGCAGGCAGCTCATGACCGCCTCGATCGAGGAGCCCGAGTCGACCTCGCCGGAGCCGCCGCTGCCGCTCGACCTGCCGCTGCCCGAGCTGGTGGAGGCCCCGGTCGAGACCAGCCAGTGGCAGGGCGAGGACCCGCTGAACGGCGCCAAGATCCTCATCGTCGACGACGACATCCGCAACGTGTTCGCGCTGACCAGCGTGCTCGAACGGCACGGCTCCACGGTCGTCTACGCTGAAAACGGTCGTGAGGGGATCGAGCAGCTCGAACGGAACGAGGACGTCGCACTCGTGCTGATGGACATCATGATGCCGGAAATGGACGGGTGGGCCACCACCTCGGCCATCCGGCGCATGCCGCAGTTCGCCGACCTGCCGATCATCGCGCTCACGGCCAAGGTCATGCGCGGCGACCGGGAGAAGAGCATCGCCTCCGGCGCCTCCGACTACGTGCCCAAGCCGGTCGACGTCGACCGCCTGCTCGAACGGCTGCGCGGCTGGCTGAGCCGCGGCCGCGCCGCCGCACCCGAATCCTCCTCCCCGGAAGGGTCGTGATCCATGGCGGATCGGGCCAAGATCCTGCTGGTCGACGACCGCGAGGAGAACCTCATCGCGCTCGAGGCCATCCTCAGCTCGCTCGACCTGGTGCCGGTACGCGCCAGGTCGGGTGAGGAGGCGCTCAAGGCGCTGCTCAACACCGAGTTCGCGCTCATCCTGCTCGACGTGCGGATGCCCGGCATGGACGGGTTCGAGACCGCCGCGCACATCAAGCGGCGGGAGCGCACCCGTAACATCCCGATCATCTTCCTGACGGTGGTCGACAGCGCGCCCGATTACGCCTTCCGCAGCTATGCGGCGGGCGCGGTCGACTATCTGACCAAGCCGTTCGACCCGTGGGTGCTGCGGGCCAAGGTGTCGGTGTTCGCCGAGCTGTACAACATGCACAAGCGGCTGGCCGAGCAGGCGTCGATGCTGCGTGAGCGGCTGGCCGGCGAGCTGCCGCCGGACACCCCGGACGGGAGCGTGCTGCCGGAGCTCTCCCGCCGCCTGACGGCCGTCGAGGACGAGCTGGCCCGGGTGCGGGAGCTGGCCCGCAAGGCCCAGGACCCCACGCTGGCCGGGCCGCTGAGCGACCTCGCCGAGCGCGTCCTCCACCTGCGCGCCGGCTTCGACGCCCTGTCCTGAGAAGCCCTGTCCTGAGACGCGCTCCTAGGACGCGCTCTCCCAGGAAGCGCTTCTCGCGGAGGCGGTCAGGTCAGGCCGATGCGCATGCCGCGGCGGTCCTGCCGTGTGCCACGAGGCCGCCGGGGAGCACCAGCCTGCTCATCCCGGTGGTCTACGTGTGAGCACATCGGTGGGAGGAGTGAATCCCGGCCTCGCGCCTGCGGGTTAGTGGCGGGCGCGTTCGAGGGCGTCCCAGAAGCCGCGGCGCAAAGCGTGGCGGACCTCGTCGTGCAGGAGGAAGTCGATGGGCAGCGACGAGCCCTGCAGCAGCCGGGCCTCCAGGTCGGAGGGCATGCGCGGTTTGCGGGCGAGGACGGCTTCGAGCCAGAGGGCCGGGGCGTCGCGGGCGACCGACTCGCCGAAGTCGTGGCCCTCGCGGTGGGCGGACTTGACCGCGTCGGCGAGCGTCGTGGCTCCGGCCGTGGCGGCCGACGGGGGTGACACCGGGGCGGCCTGGGGGCCGGTGTAGGAGGTGCCGAGCTGCGACGGGTAGGCGCCCGCGCTGGACGGCGAGGAGAACTGGCCGGTCGTCGGCGACTGCTGCTGCGGTTGCTGTTGCTGCTGGGGGACGGGGCCGGTGGCCGGGGCGGGTGACGGCGACGGCGGGGGCGAAGACGCAGGGGCCGGGGCCGGGTCGGCCTGGAAGGTGTAGGTGGGCAGCGCGGGCGGCGGCTGGGCGCGGCCCGGCGACGACCCCGACCCCGGCTGGGGCGACGGCTGGGCGGGCGGCGGGGTGCTCGGGCCGGGCTGCGGGACGGCGTGGCTGCCGGTGCTGGTGGGGGCCGACGGCAGCGACGGCGGCAGCGCGGCGGCCGGGAGCGAGTGGGCGCCCTGGCCGTTGGCGAGCGGCTGGTGGTGGTGGCCGTTGGACGCCTCGGTCGCGCCGGTGACGAGCGTGACGTACGGGCGCAGGTGGGCGCCGCCGAGCTCGATGAGGTCGTCGCTCTCCTGCCGGAGCGTGCGCGAGACGGCCCAGCTCGCGGAGCTGGCCTCGGCGGCGATGTTGACGACCGTGACGCGGATGCCGAGGTCCTGGGCGTCGCACACGACCTGGGTCAGGTCCTCGTCGCCGCTGACCACGACCGCGTCGCAGATGGCGTTGTTGCGGGCCAGCGTCATCAGGTCGCGGTGCACCTGGGCGTCGACGCCCTCGCGGCGGCCCGGCCGGATGCGCGACAGCCTGAGCTTGAGGCCGGGGATGTCGGCGAGCGCGTCGTGCTCGGGGGTGTGCCGGCCCTCGACCGTCGCCTCGTACCAGTAGCAGCGCAGCAGCGGCAGGCCGGTGCGTTCGCGCGACAGGCTCGACATGAGCTGCAACAGCCCCGGATAGTCCCAGGAGACGGCTTCGCGATGGCGAGTCCCATGCACGGCCATCGCCCCGTCAGCCAGCAGATAGCCGGCGTCCACGAACAGCGCGCAGCGATCCACTGACACGGCCCCTTTCCTGGTGGTCCGACTTGCTGGCTCCGCACCGTGAGAGCCGGACTCGGCGGCCCTGTCCCAGGGTAATGAAAGCAAGTGATCGCGCGAGGGTTAATCCCGACGATTCGCCCCGCCGCCGACGTTATGCCTGACCAACAAGCCGCACGGTACCATTTTGTCCCGTTATTGGTCACGGCTCTGCGCGCACGCTCACGGCCGCGACCCCGAACATCACCGCGTCCCGCTCGGAGGCGATCGACACCCACGGCCGCGGCCCGAGCCGCCCGGTGATCGTGTCCACGTCGACCCCGAACGTCATCCCGCCGGCCCCGCCGGACGAGCCGTCGAAGACGTTGTCCCGGTCGCGGTCGCCGCCCGACGGCGTGAGCGGACCCGTGCCGAGCGACACCTTGTCCCCCTTCAGATCGGCGTCGCCCTCCCAGACGACGACCTGCGCCCTGGCGTCGGCCGCCCCGCGTCCCAGCCCGCCGAGCGGCATCCGTACGAGATCGTGCTCGCCGCCGACCACGGCGGCGCCGTCGAGGACGACGGCCCTGCTGTACGGGACGTCCGGGGCGGAGACGACGACCACCAGGCTCCAGCCGGCATGTCCGGGCAGGTCCGCGGGCGGGGCGGCGGCCCACCACGTGCCGGACCTGTTGACGGCGTTGACCAGGCTGGTGACCTCGGCGAACGCCTGGTAGGCGGGGCCTGACGGCAGCTCCGCCCAGTCGACGTGGGTCGGCCGGATCTCCACGTAACGCTTGCGGCCCGGGGCCCTGAGCCTGACGGGCGCGACCTCCTGGGGTTCGTCGGCCTCCGGGGCGCCCGCGGACCAGTAGAGGCCCGCCCAGACGGCGCGGGCGCCCTTGGGCAGGGCGAGCCGGGCCGCGCTGGAGACGGACGTGTCAGGCTCGTCGTCCTGGTCCTGCGGGCGCATCGGCCACAGGTCGTTGTCGCGCTGGTCGCCGTGGCGTCGCCGGGCCATCGCGCAGTCGTCGTGACCGTCCGGGCAGTCGACGAACGAGTTGCCCGTGGCCCGTACGGCGACCTTGCCGTCCGCGGCGAACCTGGCGGGGGCCCCAGAGGCGCGTACGCCCGCAGCCGACTCGGCGCGCGCTCGGAGCGGGCCCGCCTCGACCCTGAGCGTGGGCCCCTCGCCGCCGGGGGCGGCGGGGGCGACCTGGACGCGCAGGAACACCGCCGTGGCCTCGCCCGCCCCGAGCGGCCGCCTGGCGCACCTGACGCCGCGCCCGGCCAGCCGGCAGGACCAGCCGTCGACCGCGCCGACGGGGGCGGCCCGGCCGTGCGTGGCGGGGGACGTGCGCGTCGAGGAGGTGACGCCGGAGGGCCGGGCGCCGGGAGGCACGGGGGTGACACCCGGCGGGAGGTCGATGGCGGCGTAGACCGGGGCGGTCGCCTTCTTGCCGGTGTTGCGCAGGCGCATGGCGACGATGCCGGGGCGGTCGCGGACCAGGGCGCCCATGGCGCTGATCGTGGCCGTCAGACGGGCCTTGGCGGGGGATCCGGCAGGCGGACCGGCGGATTCGCGGGCGGGGACGCGCGACGGCGGGGCGGGGCGCGGCCGGGACGACGGCGGCTCGGCGTGCGACGGCTCGATGGGCAGCGGCTGGGAGACCGGCGCGGTCCCGGGCCGGTCGGCGGAGACGAGGGCGAAGGCGGCGGCGACGGCCATGACGGTGAGCGCCCCGGTGGCGACCACGACGTGCTGGCGGCCGGGCAGGGCGCGGACCCAGGCGAGGGTGCGGCGGACGCGGAGCCTGACGGGCGAGGACATGGCGGCGACGTAGCCGCCGGCGGCGGGGCCGAGCAGGAGCGGCGCGACGACGGTGCGCAGGGCGCGGCGCACGTCGGTCAGCTCGGCCAGGACGGTACGGCAGGCGTCGCAGCCGCGTACGTGCTCGTCGACGGGCTTGGACTCGCGCCTGGTCAGCCCGCCCTTGACGTACGCGCCGAGCTTTCCGAGCACCGGGCGGCACTCCAGGGGCGGCGAGGCGGTGAGCCGGGTCTGCAGGTAGGCCTGGCGCAGTCCCTCGCGGGCGCGGTAGGCGAGCGCGGCCGCGCCGTTGGCCGACAGCCCAAGCAGCGGCGCGACCTCGGCGGGCCGGGCGCCCTCGACCTCGACGTGCCACAGGACGGCCCGCCAGCGCTCGGGCAGCGACTGGTAGGCGACGGCGGCCGGGGCGCGCACGGGCTCGTCGTCCGCCGTCTCGGGGCCGGTGGACAGGCGGGTGCGGTGGTCGGCGGTGCGCCGGACGACGGTGAGGAGGTGGGTGCGGAAGGCGGCCTCGGGGCCGTCGCCTCGGCCCATCACGTCGAGGACCCGGGTGAACGCCTCGGCCACCACGTCCTCGGCCTCGTCGTCGGGCACCAGCCGGCGGGCCAGGACGCGGGCGGCGGCGACGTGGCGTTCGTAGAGCCGGCCGTATGCGGTGGCGTCGCCTCCTCGGACGGCTTGGATGAGTTCTGCGTCGCTCTGGGATGTTTCGGCACTCATAGTGACCTCACGGTTACGAACCGTTGCCCTGGGAGTCATTCCGCACCCACCCCCGTGGTTAAACCGATCGCGTGTCTTTGCCTGCGTCAGGCCCCCGGAGCGGTGGTCCTAAGCTGGGGGCATGAGTGACCGCGACAGCCTGCTGGCCGAGATCAAGAAGAAGGCCGTCGTGCACGGCCGGGTGGTGCTCTCCTCCGGGCGGGAGGCCGACTTCTACCTCGACCTGCGCCGCATCACGCTCGACGGGGTCGCCGCGCCGCTGGTCGGCAGGGTGATGCTGGAGCTGACGGCCGACCTGGAGTTCGACGCCGTGGGCGGGCTGACGCTGGGCGCCGACCCGGTGGCGACCGCCATGCTGCACGCGGCGGCGGCGCAGGGGCGCTCGCTCGACGCGTTCGTGGTGCGCAAGGCGCAGAAGGCGCACGGCATGCAGCGCCGGATCGAGGGCCCGGAGGTCAAGGGCCGCCGGGTGCTGGCGGTGGAGGACACCTCGACGACGGGCTCGTCGCCGCTGACCGCCGTGGAGGCGCTGCGCGAGGCGGGCGCCGAGGTGGTGGCCGTGGCGACGATCGTCGACCGGGGCGCCGCCGCGCGGATGGCCGAGGAGGGCCTCGACTACCGCACCGCCTTCACGCTCGCCGACCTGGGGCTCTGACTCACTCGCCGGGGCCGGTGACGGTGAACTCCTCCTGCTCGCCCGCGTCGCCGCGGGGCCTGGTGCTGCCGTTCTCGGTGACCCGTACGGTGCCGGCGTCGGTCAGCACCACGTCGAGCTCCGGCTCGTAGTAGCTGACCTCCTCGCCGCGGGTCATGTCGCGGTGCTGGAGCACGTCGCCGCCGGGAACCCGGACGGTGACCATCGGGCAGGTGTCGGCCAGGCATTCGATGCGCACGGTGGGCACCCGGCCGCCGCTCGACGGCGTGCCCGAGGTGTGGGCGCGGCCGGGCGGCGCCGTGGTGTCGAGCGAGCTGAGCAGTGCCCGCACGCCGATGACCAGCAGCGCCACCACGGCGATGACCGCCAGCACGGCGAGTGCCATGCGGGCGAGGCCCATCGGATCCGACCTGTGGCGTCCCACAGTGGGGAGAGTACCCGGTGGTAACGCTCCGTTCCGGATGGTCGCGAAAGATCGCGCGGGCGTTGTCTCTACCACGGCGGGTAACAGACCGGGATACTGGCTGCGCGAAGCCGTTACTTCTCAGGGAGATGACTCATGCCTATCGCGACTCCAGAGGTCTACGCCGAGATGCTCGACCGTGCCAAGGCCGGCGGGTTCGCCTATCCGGCGATCAACGTGACCTCGTCCCAGACCCTTAACGCGGCGCTGCGCGGCTTCGCGGAGGCGGAGAGCGACGGCATCGTCCAGGTGTCCACCGGTGGCGCCGAGTTCCTGTCCGGGGCCACGGTCAAGGACATGGTGACGGGCGCGACCGCGCTGGCCGAGTACGCCAGGGTGGTGGCCGCCAAGTATCCGGTCACGGTGGCGCTGCACACCGACCACTGCCCCAAGGACAAGCTCGACGGCTTCATGCGGCCGCTGATCGACATCTCGCTGGAGCGGGTGTCGAAGGGCCTCGACCCGCTGTTCCAGTCCCACATGTGGGACGGCTCGGCCGTGGAGCTGGAGGAGAACCTGGAGATCGCCAAGGAGCTCCTCGACAAGTGCGCCCGCGCCAACATCATCATGGAGATGGAGATCGGCGTCGTCGGCGGCGAGGAGGACGGCGTCGTCGGCGAGATGAACGAGAAGCTCTACACGACCGCCGGTGACGCGCTGGCCACGGCCGAGGCCGTCGGCCTGGGCGAGAAGGGCCGCTACATGCTGGCGGCCACGTTCGGCAACGTGCACGGCGTCTACAAGCCGGGTCACGTCAAGCTGCGGCCGAGCGTGCTGAAGGAGATCCAGGACGCGGTGGGCGCCAAGTACGGCAAGGACAAGCCGTTCGACCTGGTCTTCCACGGCGGCTCCGGCTCGCTGCTGGAGGAGATCCACGAGGCGATCTCGTACGGCGTCGTCAAGATGAACGTCGACACCGACACGCAGTACGCGTTCACCCGGCCGGTGGCCGACCACATGTTCCGCAACTACGACGGCGTGCTCAAGGTCGACGGCGACGTGGGCAACAAGAAGGCGTACGACCCGCGCTCCTACGGCAAGGCGGCCGAGGCGGGCATGGCGGCCCGGGTGGCCGAGGCGTGCGAGCACCTGAAGTCCAGTGGGACGAAGATCTCCTAGCCACGTACGCGGCCCGGCGGGTATGACTTGTCCTATGGATAACCTTCTCGCCGGGCCACCCCCGACTCACCTGCCGGACCTGCCCGAGGCTCGGGAGGCCCTGGAATCCGGCGCCAAGGCCTCGGACGTGGCCGCCCGCTTCCCCGCTTTCCCGGCGGCCTGGGCCGCGCTCGCAGAGGAATACTTCGCGCAGGGTCACGCCGTCACCTCTTACGCGTTCGCCCGCACCGGCTATCACCGGGGCCTCGACCAGTTGCGCCGCAGCGGCTGGAAGGGACACGGGCCGATCCCGTGGGAGCACGAGCCGAACCGGGGGTTCCTGCGCTGCCTGTACGCGCTGTCGCGGGCGGCTCAGGCGATCGGCGAGAAGGACGAGGCCGAGCGGTGCGCGCAGTTCCTCAGGGACAGCACCCAGACGGGTTACGACGCGCTGACCAAGGGCTAGCCCTTGGGACGAATGCGCACGTTCGGGTAGTCTCTCTACGCAAGAGCCCCTGTCGCGCTTGCGCCAGGGGTTTCGTTTTGTGCTCGGGAGACTGAACAATGCCGGCTGCCGTTCTCGTGGGCGCCCAGTGGGGCGATGAGGGCAAGGGCAAGGCCACCGATCTGCTCGGTGGCGACGTCGACTACGTCGTCCGTTACCAGGGTGGCAACAACGCGGGTCACACCGTGGTCATCGGTGACCAGAAATACGCGCTTCACCTGCTGCCTACGGGCATCCTGTCGCCGGAGGTGGTCCCGGTGATCGGCAACGGCGTCGTCATCGACCCCGGCGTGCTGCTGGGGGAGATCGACGGCCTGGCCGAGCGGGGCATCTCCGCGGAGCGGCTGCTCATCTCCGCCAACGCGCACCTGATCATGCCGCACCACAAGGCGCTGGACAAGGTCACGGAGCGCTATCTGGGCAAGGCCAAGATCGGCACCACCGGCCGGGGCATCGGCCCGGCCTACGGCGACAAGATCTACCGCGTGGGCATCCGGGTCCAGGACCTGCTCGACCCGGGCATCCTGGCCAAGAAGATCGAGGTCGCGCTGGGCGAGAAGAACCAGGTGCTGACCAAGCTCTACAACCGGCGGGGCCTGGAGCCGGAGGCCGTCCTGGAGGAGTACCTCGGCTACGCCGAGCGGCTCAAGCCGCACATCGCCGACACCTCGCTGGTGCTGAGCAAGGCGCTGGACGAGGGCAAGTTCGTGCTGCTGGAGGGCGGGCAGGGCACGCTGCTCGACATCGACCACGGCACCTACCCGTTCGTCACGTCGTCCTCGCCCACCTCGGGCGGCGCCTGCGCCGGCTCGGGCATCCCGCCGACGCGGCTGACGCGGGTGATCGGCATCCTCAAGGCTTACACGACCCGCGTCGGCTCCGGCCCGTTCCCCACGGAGCTGGAGGACGAGATGGGCGAGTGGCTGCGCCAGACGGGCGGCGAGTACGGCGTCACGACCGGCCGCAACCGCCGCTGCGGCTGGTTCGACGCGGTCATCGCCCGGTACGCGACCCGTATCAACGGCGTCACGGACTTCTTCCTCACCAAGCTCGACGTGCTGTCGGGCCTGGAGCGCATCCCGGTGTGCGTCGCGTACGACGTGGACGGCACGCGGCATGACGAGATCCCGATGACGCAGACGGACTTCCACCACGCCAAGCCGATCTACGAGGAGTTCCCCGGCTGGCAGGAGGACATCACGGGCGCCAAGACGTTCGAGGACCTGCCGCCGAACGCCCAGGCGTACGTGCGCACGCTGGAGGAGATGAGCGGCGCGCCGATCTCGGCGATCGGCGTCGGCCCGGGCCGTGACCAGACGCTGGTCATCCGCTCGCTGATCTGAGCACGGCCGCCGTCATCGGCGAGTGCAGCCGCCAGCCGAGGCGTTCGTAGAGCGCCCGGCCCTCGGGGGTGGCCACCAGCACGCCGCCGGTGGCGCCCGCCGCGTGGGCGGCGGCTGTCAGTGTGCGCATGACGACGCTGCCGAGGCCGCGCCGCCGGTGGCCGGGGGCGGTCTCGACCCGGTCGACGACGGCGGTGCGGCCGGCGACGGCCAGTTGACCGCGTGCGGCCATCTCGCCCGCCGTCGTGAGGAGGCGGGCGACGGTGACGCCGGAGCGGGTGGTGACGGCCGCCGTGTAGCCGGCGGGCGCCTTGACGGGCTCGGGGCGCAGCGCGGCGGTCATCATGAACTCGGGCGGCTCGATGTCCCAGCCGGCGGGCAGCCAGGGCGCGATCAGGTCGGCCGGGGCGCAGAGCTTGAGCCAGGTGCCGGGGGCGGTGATCGTCCCGGTCAGGTGCTGGATGAGGGCCGGCGTCGGGGCGGGCAGGATGTGGCGGACGAGGTGGCCGGGCAGGCCGACGTCCACGCGGTAGCCCCAGGGTTCGGGCACGGGGGGCGGGGTGTCGCGGGAGATCACCCACCCGTCGACCCATGCCCTGACCGTGTCTATTTGGGTAGTTTTGAGAGCCCCCGTCATGGTTGTGCATCTTATTGCAAGACTGTTGCATTTATCGCGTTAAATTCGGGTGCGATCATCGGGATGAGCTGCCTACTCTCCCCCTCATGGACATCCGACGCGTCACCCGCTCCGAGGCCGTCGAGGCGGCCGGCCGGCTCTTCGACGCGGCGCCCGAGCGCGAGGCCACCGAGAGGTTCCTCGCCGACGACAGGCACCACCTGCTCGTCGCCTACGTGGACGACGTCCCCGCGGGCATGGTCACCGGGGTCGAGATGACCCACCCCGACAAGGGCACCGAGATGTTCCTGTACGAGCTCGGCGTCGACGAGGCGTACCGCGGCCAGGGCATCGCCAGGGCGCTGGTGCTGGCGCTCGGCAGGCTGGCGCGCGAGCGGGGCTGCTACGGGCTGTGGACGGCCACCGGCGAGGACAACGAACCGGCCCAGGCCACGTACGAAAGCGCGGGCGGTTCGCCGGAATGGGACCAGGTCGTCTACTCATGGACCTACGAACAAAGCCCGTAACCGTACAAAATGGGCACGGCGTGGCGGCGCGTGAAGGCACGCCGGGCCAGGTAGGGTCCCCGGTGTGCGCGTTGAGATACATGGTCATCGGGGTGCGAGAGGCCTCTGGCCCGAAAACACGCTGCCCGGCATGAGCCGCACGATGGAGCTCGGCGTCCACGCGCTGGAGCTCGACGTGGCGCTCACCGCCGACCGGCGCCTCGTGCTGACGCATGACCTCACGGTCTCGGCCGTGACCAGCACCGACACCCGCCCGGTCACGCCCGGCGACCCCGCGTTCCCGTACGTCGGCAAGCCGATCAACGCGCTGACGCTCGCGCAACTGCGCACGCTCGACGTGGGCGTGCGGCTGCCGCGCCATCCCGACGACCCGTTCGCGCTCACCCAGGTCGCGATGCCCGAGACCCGGATGCCCACGCTCGGCGCCGTGCTCGGGCTGGTCAACGCCTACGCGGCCGAGAGCGTACGGGTGCACGTCGAGCTCAAGTCCGACCCCACCAGGCCCGCGCTCACGCCCGACCCCGAGCTCTACACCGAGATGGTGGTCGACGAGCTCGACCGGCACAACAGGCTGCGCAACGCCGCCATCCTCAGCTTCGACTGGCGCATCATCGGCTACGCCGCCAAGCTCGCGCCCGACACGCGCCGCTTCGCGCTCGTCGAACGCGCCACGCTCGGCTGGAACGGCCCGCTCGGCGACGACGTCCCCGCCGCCGCCCGCGACGCCGGGGCGACCACGCTCTCCCCCGAGCACGTGATGGTCGACGAGAAGCTGATGGCGCAGGCGTCACGCGCCGGGCTCGACGTGGCCGTGTGGACCGTCAACGACGCCGCGCTCGCCGCCCGGATGCTCGACCTCGGCGCGGTCGGGATCGTCACCGACTATCCCGACCGCATGCGCGCCGTGTGGGCCGAACGGGGCCTGGAGCTGCCCGACCCCGTCGAGCCGCTCAAGCCCGTCGGCGTCTAGTCAGAGCCAGCCGTTGCGGCGGAAACCGCGGTGCAGCAGCACACAGGCGGAGATCATCACCGCGAGGACCGCCGGATAGCCCCACACCTGCTTGGTCTCCGGCATGAAGTCGAAGTTCATGCCGTAGATGCCGGCGATCATCGTCGGCACCGCCAGGATCGCCACCCACGACGAGATCTTGCGCATGTCCTCGTTGGCCAGCGCGTTCGAGCGGGCCAGCGCCGCCTGGAGGATCGAGCTGCACAGCTCGTTCGACGACTCGACCTGCTCGCACACCCTCGACAGGTGGTCGCCCACGTCACGGAAGTATTCGCGCATCTCCGACGGGATCACCCGCCGCTGGGGCAGCGCCGCCAGCGGCGCCTGGAGCGGCGTCACCGCCCGCTTGAGCTCCAGCATCTCCCGCTTGAGCTGGTAGATCCGGTTGATGTCGCGGGAGCTCACGTCGGCGAACACCGTCGCCTCGACCTCCTCCAGCTCCAGCTGCATCAGGTCGGCCACCTGGAGGTAGCGGTCGACCACGTGGTCGGAGATCGCGTGCAGCACGCCCGCCGGGCCGCGCTCCAGCAGCTCCGGCTTGGTCTCGATCCGCTCGCGCACCTCCGCCAGCGGGCAGTGCTCGCCGTGACGCACCGTCACCACGAAGTCGACGCCGAGGAACACCATGATCTCGCCCGCGCCGATGATCTCGCTCGTGGCGGTCAGCTCGTCGTGGTCCAGGTACGCGATCGTCTTGAGGACCATGAACAGCGAATCGCCGTAGCGCTCGACCTTGGGGCGCTGGTGGGCCTTGACCGCGTCCTCCACGGCCAGCGGGTGCAGGCCGAACACCTCGGCCAGCCACTCGACCTCGGGCGCGGCGGGCTCGTGCAGCCCGACCCAGACGAACGCCCGGGGCCCGGCCGAGGCCACGCGGTTGTGGGCGCGGACCAGCTCGACGGACTCGGCTATGCCGGTGGCGGGAGCTTTCTTGCCGTCGATGTACGCGCCGTACTCGACGATGGAGTCAACAGGGGGCACGCAGGCTTCACGCACCGGCTGCGGGCGCTGACGCGGGGCGTGCGGCTGCACAGGGTGACGGTTGATGCGACGGAAAAGCGTGGACGAGCGCATGGCAGTCCCTTTCCGCCCGACCTGGCACGCTCCACGCGCGACGAAAAGTCACCTCAATCAACACGCATGCGTGGAGGCACGATCAGGCTGCCGGATTGGAGTGGTCGGGGGTATTCGGGGAGTACGTGGGTGAGCACGTACTGCTGGGATCACCAGGATTCATCCCGGACCACCTCCAATCGCGTGGGGACGCCAGAAAGCCGCCCTAACTTACCACAGGAGCGCCAGTCAAGCGCCGCGTACACGCCGACGAACTCCGCACCGGTTCCGGCGGCTTCCCCGGGGGCGGGGCCGGTTCGGGGCGGTGGGCTGCGAGAATGGGCGGGTGCGCGTTCTAGTCATTGGATCCGGTGGGCGTGAGCACGCCCTGTGCCGTTCGCTCCGCCTCGACCCGCAGGTCGGCGAGCTTCATTGTGCCCCCGGCAACCCGGGGATCGGGGAGGTCGCGACCCTGCACCGCGTCGATCCGCTCGACCCGCAGGAGGTCGCGGGGCTGGCCGGGCGGCTGGGGGTGGATCTGGTCGTCGTCGGGCCGGAGGCGCCGCTGGTGGCCGGCGTGGCCGACGCGGTCCGCGAGGCGGGCATCGCGTGCTTCGGGCCGTCCCGGGAGGCGGCGATGATCGAGGGCTCCAAGGCGTTCGCCAAGGAGATCATGCGCGCGGCCGACGTGCCGACGGCGCGGTCCCGGGTGTGCGTGACGCCGGAGGAGGCCGCGGCGGCGCTCGACGAGTTCGGCGCCCCGTACGTGGTCAAGGACGACGGGCTGGCGGCGGGCAAGGGCGTCGTGGTGACCGGCGACCGCGACGCGGCGCTGGAGCACGCGCGGGCGTGCGGCCGGGTGGTGATCGAGGAGTTCCTCGACGGGCCCGAGGTGTCGCTGTTCGCGCTGTGCGACGGCAGCACGGCGGTGGCCCTGCAGCCGGCGCAGGACTTCAAGCGGGCCCACGACGGCGACGCCGGGCCCAACACCGGCGGGATGGGCGCCTACACGCCGCTGCCGTGGGCGCCCGAGGGCCTGACCGACCAGGTGATGCGCGAGGTCGTGCACCCGACGATCGGGGAGCTGGGCCGGCGCGGGCTGCCTTTCCAGGGCGTGCTGTTCGTGGGGCTGGCCCTGACGTCGAAGGGCCCGAAGGTGATCGAGTTCAACGCGCGGTTCGGCGACCCGGAGACGCAGGTGGTGCTCGACCGGCTGGAGACGCCGCTGGGCGGGCTGCTGATGGCGTGCGCGACCGGCGAGCTGGGGCCTGACCCGGTGTTCCGCGACGGCGCGGCGGTGGCGGTGGTGATCGCGTCGGAGGGCTACCCGGAGGCGCCGGTCAAGGGCGACGTGATCGCCGGGCTGGAGCCGACGCCCGGCGCGTACGTGCTCCACGCGGGCACGGCGAGCGACGGCGACGGCGGGATCGTGTCGGCCGGCGGGCGGGTGCTGACCGTCGTGGGCACCGGTCCCGACCAGGACAGCGCCCGGCGCAACGCCTACGAGCTGGTCTCGCGCGTCGAGCTGCGCGGCTCCCACTACCGGACGGACATCGCCCGATGAAGCACCTGCATTCCGGCAAGGTTCGCGATCTCTACCAGACGGACGACGGGCTGCTGCTGATGGTGGCATCCGACCGGATCTCGGCGTTCGACTACGTGCTGGAGCCCGACATCCCCGACAAGGGGGCGATCCTCACGCAGATGTCGCTGTGGTGGTTCGAGCAGTTGCGTGACGTGGTGCCCAACCACGTGGTGGCGGGGGGCGCCGAGCCGCGTGGCGTGCTGGTGCGCCCGCTGGAGATGGTCCAGGTCGAGTGCGTGGCCCGGGGCTATCTGACGGGCGGCGGGCTGGCCGAATACCGGGAGACCGGCACGGTGTCGGGAGTGGCGCTGCCGGCCGGGCTGGAGGACGGCTCGCGGCTGCCCGAGCCGATCTTCACGCCGTCGACGAAGGCGCCGATGGGGCAGCACGACGAGCCGATCGCCTTCGAGCGGGTGGTGGCCGAGGTCGGCGCGGAGACGGCCGAGGAGCTGCGCCGGATCACGCTGGCCGTCTACGCGCGGGGCGCCGAGATCGCCCGCGAGCGCGGCATCATCGTGGCCGACACGAAGATCGAGCTCGGCTGGGACTCCGACGGGGTGCTGACGCTGGGGGACGAGGTGCTCACGCCTGACTCCTCGCGCTTCTGGCCGGCCGACGAGTGGCAGCCGGGACGTTCTCAGCCGTCATTCGACAAGCAGTATGTCCGGGATTGGCTAACGTCGCCCGAATCCGGATGGGACAAAAACTCCGGAAACCCCCCACCGCGCCTTCCTGACCACGTGGTCGAGCGCACCCGGCAGCGCTATCTCGACGCCTACGAGCGCCTTACGGGCACTTCCTTTACCGGATGATTCGGCCGGGTCACGTGGTGATAGCGGCTACTGTTGGCCGGATCTAGCCCCACCGATAATTTGCAAGGAGCCGCAGGAATGGTCCGTTACCGCGTGCGCGGTGGCAACGCACTGCGTGGAACCGCCTTCATCCAGGGCGCGAAGAACGCCGTGCTGCCGATGATCGGCGCGGCCCTGCTGGCCGCCAAGGGCCGCACCGTCCTGCGCAACGTGCCGATCATCGAGGACGTGCGCCGCGCCGTCGAGCTGGCCGAGTGCGTCGGCGCCTACGTCGAGCTGCACGAGTCCGAGCGCACGCTGGTGATCGACGCCTCCCGCCTGAACAGGCCGGTGCTGCCCGCCGAGATCGCCCGGCGCTTCCGCGGCTCCGTGCTGTTCACGCCCGCCCTGCTGCACCGGCTGGGCGAGGCCATCGTCGAGGGCGTCGGCGGCTGCAACCTCGGCAGCCGCAACCTGGACTTCCACTACCTGGGCTACAAGCGGCTGGGCGCAGTGGTGGACGAGGGCGAGACCGTCATCCACGTCAAGGCGTCCGGCCTGACCGGCGCCACGCTCTACCTCGACACCCCGTCCCACACCGGCACCGAGAACCTGATCATGGCCGCCGCCCTGGCCAAGGGCACCACCGTGATCGAGAACGCGGCGCTGGAGCCCGAAGTGCTCGACGTCATCGACATGCTCACCAAGATGGGCGCCCGGATCAGCGGCGGCGGCACCGGCTTCATCACCGTCGAGGGCGTCGAGGAGCTGCACGCCGTCGAGCACACGGTGATGCCCGACCGGCTCGACGCCGGGGTGTTCGCGATGGCGGCGGCCATCACGCAGGGCGAGCTCAGCCTCGTCGGCACCGGCCTCGACCTGGGCGTCGTCCGCTACAAGCTGGAGCAGATGGGCGTCGACTTCGCCCGCCAGGGCGCGGTGCTGCACGTGCGCTGCGACCGGCCGCTGCGGCCGATCAACATCATCACCGACACCTACCCGGGCTTCGCCACCGACCTGCAGTCGCCGATGATGACGGTGGCCGCGCTGGCCGACGGCACCAGCTACATCCACGAGCGGATCTTCGACGGGCGTTTCGCCCTGGCCGGCGAGCTGAACAAGATGGGCGCCAACGTGGAGGTCGACGGCAGCCGGGCGATCGTGCGCGGCGCCACGCCTCTCGCCGGCGCCCGAGTAACCGCCCATGATCTGCGCTCCGGTATTGCCCTGGTTCTCGCCGGACTGGCGGCCAAAGGCGAGACCGTCATCGACTCGGGTTACCTGATCGATCGCGGCCACGCAGATCTCGCCGTGCGAATGCGGGCACTCGGCGCGGACATTACACGAGAGATTTCCGAAGACTGAAAAGAGCCTGGAAAACCCCGTTGAGCTGCTAAAACACCTTGACGGACGGTCAACCAGAACGTCTTTCCGGAAAAGTCGGGCGTGACATTACGGCCCCCGCGAGCGATCGTTCCAAAAGAGAGCACTGCATCGGATCGCAGGATGGGACGAACATTGGTCGAGAGGGCCGAAGAAACACCCCGAGTGTCACGCCCGGGCGCCATGACACCGGACCTCACTATTGGCGTGGTCGGGCCCCATGATCTGGTCGAGCGGGTCATGCTCATGGGGCACGCGGCGGCGCCGCTGCCGTGCCGTCTTGTGGCGGCCGCCTACCGTGACGAGCAGGAGGCGCCCGACAAGGTGACCCGGCTCGGCCCGGGCGTCGACGCGTGCCTGTTCGCCAGCCCGGTCCCGTACGACCTGGCGAGGCGTTCCGGCGTGCTGACGATGCCCGCCACGTACGTCCAGCTGGGCGGGGCGGCACTGGTGGCGGCACTGGCCAAGGCGGCGCTGGATCCGCGCGTCGACCCGCAACGGGTCAGCGTGGACGTGGTCAGCCGGGCCGACGTCGAGGAGGCGTACACCGATCTCGGGATTCCGGCGGCGGACGTGCACAGCCGTGACGAGCCCGGCGCGACCGGGACGATCGCCGCCTTCCACGAGCGGCTGTCGCGCCAGGGCGCCACGACGGGAGCGCTGACGTGCCTGCCGGCGGTGGCGGAGCGGTTGCAGGCGGCGGGCGTGCCGGTCATCCGGGTGCGGCCGACGTCGGCGGCGGTGCGCACCGCGCTGCACACGGCCGCGCTGCTGGGCGCGCATCACCGGCTTGAGGAGTCACAGCTCACGGTCGTGCTGGTGGAGGTGCCGACGCTGCGCGAGCCGGTACGGCGCGCGGCTCCCCGCTACTGGCGGGACGAGCTGCGGCTGTCGCTGCACCGGCTGCTCGTCCAGGAGGCCAATCGGATCAACGCCACGGTGTGGCCGATCGACGACCACAGCTACCTGGTCACCGCGACCCGGGGGTCGATCGCCTCGGCCACCGACGGGTTCCGGGTGCTGCCGTTCGCGGCCAGGATCCGCGACGAGCTGGGGCTGGCGGTCGAGGTGGGCGTGGGCATGGGCCGCACGACGCACGACGCCGAGTCGCACGCACGGGCCGCGCTGGCGCGCACGCAGGCGGGCAAGCAGGCCCAGGGGTTCGCGGTGGACCGGGAGGGGCGGGCGCTCATCCCCGCGCCCCGGATGCCGCCGACGGGGTCCACGGCGCTCAAGCCGAAGGGGGTCGAGGTGCTGGCCCGGCTGGCCGCCAAGCTGGAGGGCGGCGACACCGTGGTGGACGCCGAGGGCGCCGGGAAGATGCTGGGGGTGACGCCGCGTACGGCTCGGCGGTTGCTGCGCACGCTGGTTGACGAGGGACTCGCGTGGCCGCTGCCGCCGAACCGCACGCCGCAGCCGGGGCGCCCGCGCCAGCTCTACCGGCTCATCGTGGAGAAGCTCGGCCCGCGCTGACGCTCCTCCTCCAGGTACGGGCCCGCCGTCATCCCTTCCCCCTCTGACGGCGGCGGGCCTCTTCACCGGGTGCGGGGTGTACGGCGGCGGGCCTCTTCGCCGGGTGCGGGGTGTACGGCGGCGGGCCTTTTCACCGGGTGCGGGGTGGGTCGTCTTCACTCTGGGTGAGATTTCAGGGGTTGGCCGCGCCGGAACACGGGTATGAATGGCGACGCCCCCGATCGACGGGATTCGGACGGGGGCACCAAAAGCCTCCGCCGCTCTCCGTCAGCAGGCGCACGTGAGCGGGTCCACCGGGCGACCGGCGGGCCCGTCGATCGAGTCGACGGCCAGCCCCTCCCGGGCCCAGTATTCGAAGCCGCCGATCATCTCCTTGACCTTGTAGCCCAGCTTGGCGAACTCCAGCGCGGCCCGGGTGGAGCCGTTGCAGCCGGGCCCCCAGCAGTAGGTCACGACGGTGGCGTCCGGCGGCACTAGGCCGGGGGCGCGGGCGGCGATCTCGGCGGTGGGCAGGTGGAGCGCGCCGGGGATGTGGCCCTGGTCCCAGCTCCTCACGTCGCGCGAGTCGACGACGACCAGGCCCGTGACCCCGGCGGCCAGGTCGGCGGCCACGTCGGCGACGTCGGTCTCGAAGGCCAGGCGGGCGGCGAAGTGGGCGAGCGCGGCCGGGGTGTCGGCGGCGGGCACGGCGGTCACGACGGACGCAACGGGCATGGTTCTCTCGTTTCCTCGCAGGTCGGGGACGGGTTCGATGCTGTCAGCCCGCTCGCCGGCGGAAAAGTGGCACGAATGCCGACTATCGATAAGATCTCGCCAGATTTCCTCGTCCGGTACCCGCCGGGAAGCTGTCGGAGCCGGGGTCTATTGTCATGAGTCATGACACGTGACACCACTGACCGGCGATCCTCGCTCCTCGTGTGGGGAGCGCTGGCCATCGTCTACGTGGTCTGGGGCTCCACCTACCTCGGCATCGCCATCGTCATCGAGACGATGCCGCCCATGCTCAGCGGGGCACTGCGCTTCATCACCGCCTCGGTGCTGCTCGGCGGGATCCTGCTGGTGCGCAAGGGCACGGCGGCGTTCCGGATGACGCGCCGGCAGTTCGGCGGCGCCGCGCTCGTCGGCCTGCTGCTGCTGACCGGCGGCAACGGCATGGTCGCGGTGGCCGAGCAGCACATCTCCAGCGGCCTGGCCGCCCTGCTCGTCGCCTCGGTGCCGCTGTGGCTGGTGGTCTTCCGCATCGCGGCCAGGGACCGGCCCGGCGTGCTCACCCTCGCCGGGGTGCTCGTCGGCTTCGCCGGGGTCGCCGCGGTGTCACTGAGCGGCGGCGCGACCGGCGACACGGCCGGCGTCGTGGTGATCCTGGTGGCGTCCGCGTCCTGGTCGATCGGCTCGTTCCTGTCGGGCCGCATCCAGATGCCCGCCAACCCGTTCGCCGCCAGCACGATCGAGATGGTGGTCGGCGGCGCCGGCATGATCGCCGTGGGCCTGACGGCCGGCGAGCGGCTCGACCTCGCCGCGGTCTCCGGCCGTTCGTGGGCGGCGCTGGCCTACCTGGTGCTCGTGGGCTCGCTGATCGGCTTCACCGCCTACAGCTGGCTGCTCGGCAACGCGCCCATCTCGCTCGTGTCGACGTACGCCTACGTCAACCCGGTCGTGGCGGTGCTCCTCGGCATGCTGGTGCTCGACGAGCAGGTGACCGGTCAGGTCGTGCTGGGCGGTCTGGTCATCCTGGTGGGCGTCGCCCTCGTGGTGTCCACCGAGCGACGCTCCAGAGCGTCCAGGAAGGCCGAAGGGGAGGCGGTGAAGGTCTGACCCCTCGGGACAGGCCCTAGTCCTTCAGGAACGCGCCCGCGGCCGTCAGGAAGGCGTCGTTGGCCTCCGGGTCGCCGATCGACACCCGGGCGCCCTCGCCCTCGAACGGCCGCACCGCCACGCCCTCCACCGCGCAGGCGGCGGCGAAGTCCATCGTGCGCTCGCCGGTGCGCAGCCAGACGAAGTTCGCCTCCGTGGGAGGCACCGTCCAGCCCTGGGCGATGAGCGTCTCGCGCACCCGGGTGCGCTCCTTGACCACCGCGTCGACCCGTTCGAGCAGCTCGTCCTCGGCCTTCAGCGAGGCGATCGCGGCGATCTGCGCCAGGTGGTTGACCGCGAACGGAATGATCGTCTTGCGCACCGCCGTCGCCACCGGCTCGTGCCCGACCAGGTAGCCGACCCGCAGCCCCGCCAGCCCGTACGCCTTGGAGAACGTGCGCAGCACGCACACGTTGGGCCGGTCACGGTAGAGGGTCAGGCCGTCGGGCACCGACTCGTCACGCACGTACTCCCGATAGGCCTCGTCCAGCACCACCAGCACGTCCTGCGGCACCCGGTCGAGGAACGCCACCAGCTCGCGCTCGCGGACCGCCGTGCCGGTCGGGTTGTTCGGGTTGCACACGAACACCATGCGGGTCTCGGGCGTGATCGCCTCCGCCATGGCGTCGAGGTCGTGCCGCTCGTCGGCCAGCGGCACCCGTACGGACGTGGTGCCGGACAGGTCGGCCAGCAGCGGGTACGCCTCGAACGACCGCCACGCGTAGACGACCTCCGCGCCCGGCTCGCCCACGGTCTCGAACAGCTGCTGCGCCACCGTCACGGACCCGGCGCCCAGCGCGATGTGCTCGAACGGCACCCCGAACCGCTCCGCGATCGCCTCGGTCAGCTTGATCGCGCCGGGGTCGGGATAGCGGTTGACCTGCCGTGCCCCCTCGGCGATCGCCTCCACCACCGAAGGCAGCGGGTCGTAGGGCGACTCGTTGGAGGACAGCTTGTACGACCGGCCGTCGGGGGTGGTGACGGCCTTGCCCGGCTTGTAGGCGGGCATCGTGTCCAGAATCGTGCGGAAACGAGGCATGGCCTTACCTTATGGCAGCCGGTCGGGGGCCTTCCCGGTCACTCCTTCTGGGAGCGCAGCATCGGGGGATGCAGCAGCTCGGCGGGGCCGCGGCGGTAGAGCTTGGCCGGGCGGCCGCCGTCGCGGGTGGTGGTGGCGCCGGTCTCGACGAGGAAGCCCTCGGCCTTGGTGACCTTGCGGTGGAAGTTGCGCGGGTCGAGCGTCCGGCCCCAGACGATCTCGTACACGCGGCGCAGGTCGGCGACCGTGAACTCCGGCGGGCAGAAGGCGGCGCCCAGCGCGGTGTATTCGAGCTTGCTGCGGGCCCGCTCGACGCCGTCGAGCATGATGCGGCGGTGGTCGAAGGCCATGACGGTCAGCGTGTCGACCGGCTGCCAGCTCATGTGGGCCTTCTCCGAGGCGGGCAGGTCGGGGGCCAGGCCGAGGTAGGCGACGCTGAGGACGCGCTGGCGTGGGTCGCGGTCGGGGTAGCCGTAGGTCTGGAGCTGCTCCAGGTGGACGGGGGCGCCCGGGAGGCCGGCGCGCTCGGCGAGGATGCGGTGGGCCGCGGCCGGCAGGTCCTCGTCGAGCTGGATGAACCCGCCCGAAAGCGACCAGCGGCGCAGGAACGGCGGGTTGTCGCGCCGCCACACGAGCGCGCTCAACGCCTGGTGTCGCACGGTGAGCACGACCAGGTCGACGCTGACCGGGATGCTCGGAACCATGCCAGGCACGTTACACGGCTCCGGCGCCGGTCAGGCCGCGATGCGGACGTGCAGCGGCTCGGTGGTCTCCTGGCCCGCCGCGGTCCTGACGCGGATCCTGACCCATTCCCCTGCCGGGACCAGCGTCCAGTCGAACGGCACCCAGGCCGTGACCATGTGCTCGGGCAGCTCCTCCAGCGGGTCGAGGTCCAGCCAGCCGGCCTCGGCGACGACGATCTCCTTGGAGCCGCCGGACCATTCGATGCTGACGGTGCCGTCCTTGAGGTTGTAGCCGCGCACCTCGACGCCGTCCTGGGGGGCGCGGGCGCGCCTGATGGCGTCGACGGCGATGGGCCGCTGCCAGTCCTTCTTGAGCTCGCTCTCCAGCGACGGCGTGCCGCAGGTCATGTAGTCGCTCCACATGTAGGAGACGATCTTCTGCACGTAGCGGCCGGCCATGGTGACGGCCTGGTCGAGGCGCTTCTTGTCGGTCTTGCCCCGGGTGCCCTGGGGGGCGCACGGCTTGTCGCCGGACGGCTCGAACGCCTCCACGTTCGCCCAGAGCTGCACGTTGAAGCCGGCCTCCAGCATCTCCTCGCGGGCGGCCGCCATCTCGCGGTAGTAGTCGCGGGTGGAGCCGTGGTAGGCGATGCCGTACGTGATCTCGCCGACGATGGAGCGCAGCCGCTCGTCCACCTCCTCGTCGCGCTGGTCGGGCCAGAACAGGCCCACCTTGCCGGTGCCGCGGCTGTCCTGCGGGGCGATGATGCCGACCCCGGTCCTGGTCAGCGCCTTGAACGCGGCGGCGACCTGGGCGGGCGTCTGGCCGAAGGCGACCCGCTTGCGCGCGTCGAGGTAGGGGCTGATCAGGATGGGCTTCTCCGGCAGCTCCTGTTGGACGATCTTGTGCTGGTCGGCGTACACCTGGAGGGTCGGGTGCTCGTCGGTCAGCGACTCGCTCATCTGCACCTCGAACGGCTGGTAGACGCCGCCGAGCGACCCGCGGTCGGCGAAGCGCGCGCCGTAGTCCTGGAGGATGCGCCGGGTGAGCGTGGTCAGCGTGCCCAGATGCTCCGGGTTGGCCTTGATCTGCACCTTCGGGTCGCGCGGCGCCAGCGGCAGCGCCGGAAACACCCGCACGCCGAACCGGTCACCCAGGTCGAGCAGCTCGGTCAGACTGTCCTCGGGCGCGCCCGCGATCAGGATCAGGTCGTACGTCCTGGCCCGGGTGAAGTCGCAGGTCGGGTCGTCGGAGCCGTCCATCGGGGCCAGGACGCGGAAGTAGAGGTGCTTGCCGCCCCGGATCGTGCGCTCCATCGGCGCGCACCTGAACAGGCCGGGGCCGAACGACTCGTCGGTGCGGTAGACGTACGTGCGCCCGATGCGGTTGTCCGGGTTGGCCGCCTTCAGGTCGCGCACGGCGGCGGCGTGGCAGGACAGGCCGTCCTCGACGCAGTCCTCGTAGCGGGCGTCGACGGTGCCGTCCTTGGCCTGGACGAAGCCGTCGTCGTCGACCGTGCGGTACTGCAGGCCGTAGCCGATCCTGATGACGGTGTCGCCGCCGACCTGGTGGATCTCCTGGAACTGGCGGCGCCAGGTGCACGGGTTGGACCGGGGGGTCACCCAGTAGCCGGTGACGGCGTACGGGGCCTTCTCGCCGGTGTCGAACGTGCCGCACGGGTCGGTGAAGCCGGGGACCGACGGGGTCCGCTCGGTCTCGCTCGGCGTCGGGCGCGCGGTGCGGGTGGCGGTCCTGACGGGTTCGTCGTCGGGCAGCACCACGATCACGGCCCCCACCGCGGCCAGGATCGCTGCCCCCAGGAGTACGAAGAGCCAGCGCACGTTCAGGAACCTACCGCCCTCATGATCTGCCCGGGATAAACGCTTATCGCTTGACGCCGGCCCAGGCTTCGAGCTGCGAGACGAACCGCTTGGCGGAGTTGGGCCAGTGGTGGTTCGCGCGTGCCGCCGCGTAGCCGCGCGCCCCCTGCGCCCGGCGCTCGCGCACGTCGTCCCTCAAGGTCAGCACCGCCTGGGCCACGGCCTTCGGGTCCTCCCAGGGCACCACGACGCCGCTCTCGTAGCGCTCCACGAGCTCGACCGCGCGCGGGGACGGCGTGGTGATCACCGGGATGCCGTGCGCCATGTACTCCACGATCTTCGTGGGCATCGAGTGGCGGTAGTTCGGCTCGTCGTGCAGCAGCGACAGGCCGGCCAGCGCGCCGTCGAGCCGCTTGAGCGCCTCGTCGTTCGGCATGAAGTCGCGCCACTCCAGCAGCCCGTCGGCGACCGCCTGGTTGAGCAGCGGCCGGCTCTGCGGGTCGGCGTAGCCGATCAGCTCGACCGTCACCCGGTACGGCTGGAGCAGCCTGGCGACCTCGATCGACTCCATCACCCCGCGCGCCCTGGACAGCCAGCCGAGGTAGACCACCCGGTCGTCGCCCGGCGGCGTCACCGAGTCGGGCACCCACGTCTCGTTCGGCACGATCAGGTGGGCGTGCTTGAACCGGCCCGCGTAGGCCGTCTCGGCCAGCAGCAGGTGCAGGTTGCTCTCGGCGGCGCCCTCCAGCATGCGGGCCAGGAAGCGCGCCGGCGGGCGCAGCGGCGCGGGCAGCCACGGCTTGAGCGACAGCGTCGCCGGGGTGTCCTCGTGCACGTCCCACACGACCGGCGGCCTGTTGCGCACGCCCCAGACGGCGAACAGCAGCTCAGGGTCGTGGATCAGCACCAGGTCGACCTTGCCGCGCATCCGCTTGAACAGCCTGCGGGCCTGCCAGGTGGCCGACAGCCTCTTGCGCTGGACGGCCCTCGGGAGGTCGGCGCCGTTCACCCACGGCCTCGGCACCACGCCGTGGGCGGTGAAGGGGGCGGCGTACGTGACCTCATGACCGGCATCCACGAGTGCGCGGATCTGCCTATGCAGAATTCTCGCGTCCTCGGGGTTATGCACCACCGTCATGACGAGCACGTGCACTGCGCGCAGCCTTCCGTCGCTACAGCCGCTCGACGCGTTCACCCTCGGTGAGAACACCGCGGGTGTCGAGCACGAGCCGGGCCTTAGCCTCGACCATGCCGAGGTCGAACGCGGCGTGCTGCTGCAACAGCAGCGTCACGTCGGCGTCGGCCACGGCCTGGGCCAGATCTTCCTCACGCCCGACGGGCGTGCCGTCTACCGACCACTCCTTGACGTACGGGTCCGCGAACGTGAGCTCGGCCCCCAGCTCCAGCAGCGCACGCGCCACGGGCAGGGCCGGGGTTTCACGCTCGTCGGCGATGTCCGGCTTGTAGGTTACGCCGAGCAGAACCACCCTGGCGCCGTTGACTGCCTTCTTGTGCCTGTTGAGCAGGCGCTGCACGCGGGCCACCACGTACGACGGCATCCGCTCGTTGATCTCCTGGGCCAGCTCGACGAACCGGAACGGGTAGCCGAGCTTGCGGACCGTGTAGGACAGGTAGGACGGGTCGACGGGGATGCAGTGCCCGCCGACGCCCGGCCCCGGCAGGAACTTGTGGAACCCGAACGGCTTGGTCGCCGCCGCCTCGATCGCTTCCCACAGGTCGACGCCGAGCTCGTCGCAGAAGATCGCCATCTCGTTGACGAGCGCGATGTTGACGTGCCGGTAGGTGTTCTCCAGCAGCTTGGCCATCTCGGCCTCGCGGGTGCCGCTGACCGGGACGACCTGCTCGATGAACTGGCCGTAGAAGGCCGTGGCCCGGTCGCGGCAGGTCAACGTGTAGCCGCCGACGACCTTGGGGGTGTTGCGCAGGCCGTACTTGGGGTTGCCCGGGTCGATGCGCTCGGGCGAGAAGGCCAGGTGGAAGTCCTCGCCGGCGACGAGGCCGGAGGCTTCGAGCAGCGGGCGGGCCACCTCGTCGGTGGTGCCGGGCCAGGTGGTGGACTCCAGGACGACGAGCGTGTCCTTGGTGAGGTTGCGCGCGACGGTCTGGGTGGCGCCCTCGACCGCGGACAGGTCGGGGCGGTGGTCCTCATCCAGCGGCGTCGGCACGCAGATGACGATCGTGTTGCTCCGGGCCAGTACGGACTCGTCGAGCGTGGCGCGGAAGCCGTTGGCCAGCATGTGCTCGAGGTCGGCGTCGGTCAGGTCATCGATGTAGGACTGCCCGGCGTTGAGCGCGTCGATCTTCCGGGGGTCGACGTCCACGCCGACGACCCGCAGCCCGGCGGCCACAGCCTCTTTGGCGAGAGGCATGCCGACGTAGCCCAGACCGATGACAGCCAAGTCGATTTCTGTCACAGCAGTGCCTTGGAGAGCCGGAAACAACACTTCATGGTCGCAAAGGTTATCTCAAGTCCACCTAGCTCACGCCTAATGCGACCGAACCCGTCACAACAGACAGCCAATCCGTAGGTCATCATTCGGCAAGCGATCGGTAGAGAGCCTGATATGTCTCGGCAACGCGGCTCCACGTGCGCTTCGCCGCGACTTCCGCCCGCCCCGCCTCGCCCATCTCGGCGCGCTTGGCCGGGTCCTGGGCGAGCCCCGCCAGCGCCTTGGCCAGCGCCTCCGGGTCGCCGGGCGGCACCAGCATGCCCGCCCCCTCGGAGCCGACGAGCTCGGACAGCGCCGGCAGGTCGCTGAGCACCACGGGCTTGCCCAGCGCCATCGCCTCGACCGGCTTGAGCGGCGTGACGAGCCGGGTGACCCGCAGGTCCTCGCGGGGGCAGACGAAGATGTCGATGGCGTCCTGGGCCTGCAGCGCCTCGTCGGGGCCGACCCGGCCGGGCAGGATCGCCGTGGTCAGGTCCAGCTCCTCGACGAGCTCCAGCAGGTTGGCCCGCTCGGTGCCGTCGCCGACGAGCAGCACCCGCACCGGGGCGCCCTCGTCGCGCAGCAGCGCCGCCGCGCGCAGCAGTGTGGCGAATCCCTCGTAGGCGACGATGCTGGACACCGAGCCGACGACGATCTCCTTGTCGCCGATGCCCATCTCGCGGCGGAACGACGCCCCGTCGTAGTGGGCGGTCAGCAGCGCGTCGTCGACCGCGTTGGGGGCCAGATGGATGCGCTCGCGGGGCACGCCCCGCTCGACGATCTCCGCCGCCATCGTCTCGGCCAGCGTGACGACCGCGTCGGCCTCGTTCATCAGGAACGCCTCGCGCTCGCGCTGGAGCACGTGGCGCTGGCTGCCGATGCGGGCCGGGTCACGCGAGGCCCAGGTCTCCTCCAGGAACCCGCGCACCTCGTACACGAACGGCGTGCCCGTGCGCTCGCGCACCGCGTGGGCCACCGAGCCGTTGCGGTGGTCGGTGGCGGCGTGCAGCACCTGCGGCCGGAGCTGGGCGACCAGCGTGGTGACGGCGTCGGCGCCCTTCACCATGCGGCCGTGCATCTCGAACGGCACCTCGCCGTGCCCGTCGGGCATGTGGCGGTAGTAGGGGATGCCGTCGATCTCCTCGTACGGGGCGGCGTCGGCGTGGCCCTGGAGCATGGGCCAGCCCCAGCTCGTGACCACGTGCGGGTCGAGGCCGGCGGCCTTCTGCGCGGTGACGATGCGGTGGGTGCGGACCGTGTAGCCGGCCTGCGTATAGGGCAGCGCGTTGGTGACCAGGTGGACCACCCGACCGGCCACCCGCTCCAGGATCGCCACCTTGGGGCCCGGCGGGATCGGGTCGGGGCTGATCGCCGCCAGCTCGCCCCGGTAGTACTGGTAGCGGCGCTTGACGAACGGGTACTTGATGAACGGCTCCAGCACGTCACCGGCCTGGCTGACGCGGCCGGTGTTCCAGTGCTCCTTGGCCTCGTCCCAGGGCGCGCGGACCATGCGCATGCCGAGCTTGCGGGCGATGTGCCGGGCCTTGCGCGCGGCGGGCCAGGCGACGCTGCCCACGACCGGGCGCAGGCGCGGCGGCATGGCGTCTGCCGCCGCCTGGGCGGCCCTGACCGGATCGGCCCGCACCTTCGTCACGACGACGCGGGTCACGATGATTGGATGCTGGATGAAGCCCTTCAGAAGTCCACCGACGCCGGCACGGGCAGACTTCGCGGAAACCCCAGCGGAAACTTTTGAGGAGTCTTGACGACTGGCGTCGGATGCCACGCGGTGACCGTACCATAGGCAGCGTTTTTTCCCTTCCGCTATGAAAGGCGAGGTCAATGAGGGAGAACCCCCTGGTCCTGCACGTTCTGGGCGCTCGTCCCAATTTCGTGAAAGCGGCCCCGGTGGTGCGAGCACTCGGCGAGCTCGGCGTGCGGCAGGGCATCATCCACACCGGTCAGCACTACGACGCCCTGATGTCGGACGTGTTCTTCGCCGACCTGGGCCTGCCCGAGCCGGTGGCCAACCTGGGCGTCGGCTCCGGCAGCCACGCCAAGCAGACCGCCGCGCTGCTCGTCGGCCTGGAGGAGACCTTCGAGCAGCAGCAGCCCGACCTGGTGGTCGTCTACGGCGACGTGAACTCGACGCTGGCCGCCATCCTCGTCTGCGCCAAGCTCGGCATCCGCACCGCGCACGTCGAGGCGGGGCTGCGCTCGTTCGACCGCGGCATGCCGGAAGAGGTCAACAGGATCGTCACCGACTCCCTGTCCGACCTGCTGTTCGCCACCTCCCCTGACGCGCTGTCGCACCTGGCGGCCGAGGGCGTGCCCGCCTCCAAGGTGCACCTGGTCGGCAACCCGATGATCGACAGCCTGTTCTCGGCGCTGCCGTCGCTGGACCCGGCTCCGGTCGTCGAGCGGCTGGGCCTGACCGGCCGCTACGCCGTGGCGACGCTGCACCGCCCGGCCAACGTCGACACCCCCGAGGCTGCCCGTGAGCTGGTCTCGGCCGTGCTGGAGGTGTCGCGGCAGATCCAGATCGTGGTACCGATCCACCCGCGCGGCCGCACCCGGCTGGCCGAGGCGGGGCTCGTGGACGGCCCGTCGATCAAGGTGGTCGACCCGCTGGGCTATGTGGACTTTCTCTCACTCGTACGGGGCGCCGCGCTGGTCGTCACCGACTCCGGCGGCGTGCAGGAGGAGACGACCATGCTGGGCGTGCCCTGCCTGACCGTGCGGCCCAACACCGAGCGCCCGATCACGATCACGCACGGCACCAACCGGCTGGTCACCCCGGCCCTGCTGCCGGCCGCCGCCGAGAAGGCGCTGTCCGACGGGGCGGTCACGCCCTCCGGCGAGCTGCCGCCGCTGTGGGACGGCGCCGCCGGGCCGCGCATCGCCCGGGTGATCTCGGCCTGGCTGAAGGGGGACAACCTCTCGCCCGCCGCCCAGGGGACCCGTTCCGAGTAGAACCCCCATTTCGTACGGTGTCCGCCGTACTATGACAATCCTCCGCAGAGCGATAGGCGATACCTCATGGCCGAAACCCCAGAAGAGCCCGCGTTCCAGCGGCTCGGTCCCGTCAACTGGCTGCCTGAGGAGCGCAAGGTCGTCGAGCGCTACGAGGCGGAGGTCGTGGAGCTGCGCAGGCGGCTGGAGATCGCCGAGGCCAAGGCCGCCTACGCCACCTGGAAGCTGGAGGCCACCCAGGCCAAGCGGACGTTCAAGCTCGGCGAGGCGATCGGGTCCAAGAGCCCCGGTAAGGTGCTCGACGCCGTCCGCTCCCGCGAGCGCGCCCCCAAGCCGCCCGTCCCGGTCACTGAGGTCGTCGAGGCCGCCGGGAAGCGGCCGCCCCGGGTCGAGATCCCGCCGGTCAAGTGGCCGCTCGGCCCGGTCAACCGGCCGGACCTGAAGGTGGCCGTCATCCTGGACGACTTCTCCAGGATGGCGTTCCGCTACGAATGGGACCAGATCGAGTTCGGGCTCAAGGACTGGCCGGAGATCTTCGCCGAGCGGCGGCCCGATCTGCTGTTCTGCGAGTCGGCCTGGCACGGCAACCAGGGCCGCTGGCGTTACCAGATGACCGGGACCAACGCGCCCAAGGAGCCGCTGCGGGAGCTGGTCGCCTGGTGCAAGGCGGAGGGCATTCCCACGGTCTTCTGGAACAAGGAAGATCCGCCGAACTTCGACTTCTTCATCGACACGGCCAAGCTGTTCGACTACGTGTTCACGTGCGACGGCGACATGGTGCCGAAATATCGCGAAATATTGGGACATGATCGGGTTGATGTGTTGCAGTTCGCGGCGCAGCCGCGCGTGCACAACCCGATCCAGCAGAAGCAGGGCCGCCTGCACGACGTCGTCTTCGGCGGCATGTACTTCCGCGACAAGCACCCCGAGCGCCGCGAGCAGATGGAGATCGTCCTCGACCCCGTACGCGAGCTCGGCCTGCACATCTTCGCCCGCAACGGCGAGGTGGACGAGAAGTACGCCTGGCCGGAGAAGTACCGCCCGCACATCGTCGGCGAGCTCCCCTACGACCAGATGCTCGCCGCCTACCGCATGTACAAGGTCTTCCTCAACGTCAACTCGGTGCTGGACTCGCCCACCATGTGCGCGCGGCGCGTCTTCGAGCTGTCGGCCTGCGCCACCCCGGTCGTCTCCGGCTGGTCCCGGGCCATCGAGGAGACGTTCGGCGACCTCGTCCCCATCGCCCGCGAGCCGATCGAGTCGTACAACCAGGTCCTGCACCTGATCAACAGCCCCGAGCTGCGCGCCCGGATGGGGCACCTGGCGATGCGCGAGGTGTTCGACAAGCACCTGTTCTCGCACCGGGTGGACCAGATCCTCCAGCTTCTCGGCCGCCCCGTCACCCCGCGCACCCGGTCGATCTCCGTCGTGCTGCCCACCAACCGCGCCTCGCAGATCGAGCACGCGATCTCCTCGGTGGCCAAGCAGATCCACCGGCCGCTCCAGCTCGTCATGGTGCTGCACGGCCTCGACATCGACCCCGTCGTGGTGGCCGACAAGGCCCGCATGGCCGGCATCACCGACGTCGTCGTCCTGCCCGCCGCCCCCGAGCTGTCGCTCGGCGCCTGCATGAACCTGGGCATCGACGCCGCCGAGGGCGAGCTGATCGCCAAGATGGACGACGACAACCTGTACGGCGAGCACTACCTGTCGGACCTGGCCCGCTCCTTCGACTACACCGACGCCGAGCTGACCGGCAAGGGCGCCCACTACTCCTACTTCGAGGGCACCAACACCACGATGCTCCGCCTGCCCGGCCTGGAGCACCGCTACTCGTTCCTGGTGCAGGGCGGCTCGTTCCTCGGCAAGGCCGACATGTTCCGCTCCTACCAGTTCCCCGACCTGACCCGGGGCGAGGACACCCACCTGGTCCGCCGCCTCAAGGAGGACGGGGTCAAGATCTACTCGGCCGACCGGTTCAACTTCGTCTACTGGCGCAGCGCCGACGCCTCCATGCACACCTGGCAGGCGGACCACATCAAGCTGACCCGCAACGCCCAGTTCTCCTTCGTCGGGCGGCCGGACGACCACGTGCTCATCTGATAAAGGGGATGAATCCCTCCGGGTCCGGTGCGAGGCTGGGCCCGTGAGCAACACGCGTACCGTGATCCTTCTTGAGGGCGAGAGCGACAGGGCGGCGGTCGAGGCGCTGGCCCGGCGCCACGGCCTCGACCTGGCCGCCGAGGGCGTCTCCCCGGTGGCGATGGGCGGCGCCACGAACATCGGCGCCTACGTCGGCAAGTACGGCCCCGCCGGGCTCGGCCTCCGCCTGGCCGGCCTGTGCGACGCCAGGGAGGAAGGCGACTTCCGCAAGGCCCTGGAGCGCGCCGGGCTCGGCGCCGACCTCGGCCGCGACGGCCTGGAGGCGCTCGGGTTCTTCGTCTGCGTCGCGGACCTGGAGGACGAGCTCATCCGCGCCCTCGGCACCGACGCCGTGGAGCGGGTCATCGACGCCGAGGGCGACCTCGGCTCGTTCCGCACGCTCCAGCGGCAGCCCGCCTGGCGCGCGGGCAACACGCACGACCAGCTCCGCCGGTTCATGGGGTCGGGCAGCGGACGCAAGATCCGCTACTCCAGCCTGCTCGTCGACGCCCTCGACCTCGACCGCGTGCCGCGCCCCCTGGCCCTGCTCCTGGCCCACATCCGGCAGTCCTAGCACGTCCTGGCACGCCTGTTACGGGCTAGTCGAGGACGGCGGTGGCCTCCACCTCCACCAGCAGGTCGGGCTCGCCCAGCGCCGCCACGCCCAGCAGCGTGATCGGCTTGACCGGGTCGACGCCCAGCCTGGCCGCCGCCCTGGCGACGCCCTCACCCAGCAGCGGCATCTTGTCGGGAGTCCAGTCGACGACGTAGACGGTCAGCTTGGCCACGTCGTCGAAGGACCCGCCGATCGCGGCCATCGCCGTGCCGATGTTGAGGTACGCCTGCTCGACCTGGGCCGCCAGGTCCCCCGCGCCCACCGGCGTCCCGTCGGCGTCACGCGCCACCTGCCCGGCCAGGAACACCAGCCTCGACCCGCTGGCGATCGACAACTGGCGGTAGACCTCCGGCTTCGGCAACCCGTCCGGGTTGACCAGCGTCACGCTCATCCCTGCTCCTTCGCTCGTCGGGCATCGGCTCATAACATAGCAGCGCTATGTATTGTGGGAACATGGCGCGAACGAAGGACCCGGCGATCCGCTCCCTGCTCATCGACCGGGCGGCCCAGATGCTCGCCGCCCGGGAGCCCGTCACGCTCCGCTCGCTGGTCGCCGGCACCGGCGTGTCGACCATGGCCGTCTACACCTACTTCGACGGCATGGACGGCCTGTGGACCGCGATGCGCCAGGAAGGCTTCACCCGGCTCGCCGCCCGCCTCGCCGCCGTCACCCCCACGGACGACCCCGTACGCGACCTCGCCGCACTCGGCGCGGCCTACCTCTCGAACGCCCTGGCCTGCCCCGACCTGTATCGCGTGATGTTCGACGCCCGCTTCGACCTGGCGGACGCCGCCGCCGCGGACGACACCCTGCACTGCCTCGTCACCGGCGTCGACCGCGCCAAGGCGGCCGGCCGCTTCCGCGCCGGCGTCGACCCGCTGGAGCTGGCCACGCAGAGCTGGATGATCGGGCACGGCCTGGCGTCACTGGTCGCCACCGGCCCCCTGCCGCCGCAGACCCTTGCGCACGGCGTCCCCCTGCTGACCGCCCTCTTCGTCAGCGCCGGCGACACCCCCGACCGCTGCCGCCGATCGGTCGAACAGGGCTGGCACCCCTGACCCGCCCGGCCCTCACCCCGTTCGCCCCTCACCCCGTTCGGGGTCTGGTCAGGCGGTGGCGCGGGAGAGGTTGTGGTCGGCGAGGCGGCCGAGTTCCATGAGGCCGGCGCGCTTGACCTTCTGGCCGACGACCATGAGGCTCATCACGACGTTGCCCCGGCGGATGACGACCGAGCCGATCTGGGCGTTGCGGTCGCCGCCGGTGGCGGTGGTCAGGTAGGCGCGCGACTCGTCGCCCTGGCGCGGCATGGCGAGGTGCTGGGTGCGGTAGGTGACCTTGGTGCCCTGCACGTCGGCGTGGTAGGCGGTGCACTGCTTGGGGAGGGCGACCGGGAAGGCGCCGCGCGGGAGCTCGACGACGGCCTGGGTGATGGAGCCGCGCGGCGAGGCGAAGGCGATGACGGCGGCCGGGGCGCCGGCGATCTCGGGCTTGGCCGGGTCGAGCTGGGTGGCGCCGGCGCATTCGGGGCGGTCGAGCTTGGTCTGGCGGACGGCGGCCAGGCCCTCCTTGACGGACTTCAGGCTGCCGAAGGTGCCGATCTCGGGCCCGTACGCGACGCGCATGCCCTTGGGGGCGGGGAGCAGGGCGGTGCGGAGCTTGCCTGCCTGGGGCGCGGTGGAGGCGGCGGGCGGGGCGGCCTCGGGCTTGCTCTGGGCGGGGGGTTCGTCGGCGGAACAGCCGGTCATGGCGGTCGCGGCGGTCATGGTGAGACATATTGCGGAAAGGGCCCTGAGCATGGTCGCTCCATTCGTCGGCACGGCATTGGATAAACGCTAAGGGAAGTCCGAGTGCCGGAGCCGGGCAACGCGAAATTGTGAGGCTTTGTCGCGTAAGCCCTGGTCAGTGAGCCCTTTGCGGCGCGGCAAAGGGGAATTTCCGGTACCAGGTCCTGCAAAATGTTGCCCGGCCTTCTGCGCGGCATGACGCGGCATTCGTACCGGAGTTTCGATGATCGCGGGATGAGTGACTTCACCGGACCGTCCATTTCGCGCCGCGACTTCTTCGACGGCGTCGCCGTGACGGCGGGCGCCGCGGTGCTGGCGTCACCGGACGCGGCCCTCGCCGCCGGCGGCCCTGCGGACCTGACCGGACCGGCCGGGCTGAGCGGGCTCACCGGGCCGGCCGGCGGGCTGCGGGGCGACACCGCGCAGGCGCTCAGCGTGCCGCACGCGCTGCGTGACGGCCGGTTCTGGCAGTACGCGGACCCCGGCTCCCCCACCGGCGAGGAGTACGACCTGGTGGTCGTCGGCGGCGGCGTCAGCGGCGTCAGCGCCGCCTACGCGTGGCTGCGCCACGAGCCCGGGGCGCGGGTGCTCGTGCTGGACAACCACGACGAGCTCGGCGGCCACACGCGCGGCGAGGAGCTGCGGCCGGGCGGCTGGCCCGGGGCCGTGATCCGCACGCCCGAGGCCAGGGCGCTCGTCGAGGAGCTCGGCGTCCCCGCCGAGGCCACTGGGACGACGGTCAGGACGCGGGCGTACGACAGCGTCATGTGCGACCGGGAGAGCTTCGGGTCCGACGTGCTGGCCGGGCAGGACGGCGACGTCGAGGCGTGGGCCGGGCGGCTGCCGATCGCCGGGCAGGCCAGGCGGGACCTGGTGCGGCTGCACCGGGACCCGCCGGACTGGTTCCCCGGGCTGTCGCAGGAGGAGAAGGAGGAGCGGCTGGCGGGCCTGACGTACTCGGCGTTCCTGCTGGAGGTGTGCCGGGCGCATCCGGACGTGGAGCGGTTCTGCCGGACGATGTCCAGCGCGGCCTGGGGCTACGGGACGCGGGCCTTCGGCGCGATCGACGCCTGGGCGAGCGCGTACCCGGGGTTCGGCGGGCTCGGGCTGGACCGGGGCAAGCCGTCGCGGTTCAACTCGCCGACGGTCAAGCAGGAGTGGGAGCGGCCCGCGTACCGGCTGACCGGGGGTGTGCGGTCGCTGGTGGCGCGGATGGCCGGGCGCATGCCGGGGGCGCGGTTCCGGCTGTCGAGCCCGGTGGTGTCGGTGCGCGACGACGGGGCCGGGGTGGTCGTGGGCTACTTCGACGGGCACGCCGTCAGGACCGTGCGCGCGGGGGCGGCGATCCTGGCCTGCTGGCACATGGTCATCCCGTACCTGGTGCCGGACCTGCCGGACGAGCAGCGCGCGGCGTTGCGGCAGGCGGTCAAGATGCCGCTGGTGGAGGCCGTGGTACGGCTGCGCCGCCCGCAGGAGTGGCGGGGCCGGGCCCGCTGGACGGGGGCGTACTGGACGGCGACGGAAGTGGACGGCACGCGGGCGCACCTGGTGGCGGCGCCGTGCCGCTCGGAGCTCGGCCCGGCGGAGGGGGCCGCGGCGGGGCGGCGGGAGCTCTTCAGGACGTCCTACGCGGCGCTGGAGCAGGGCGTGCGCGACCAGCTCGGACGGCTGCTCGGGAGCGGGTTCGACCCGGCGGGGGACGTCGAGGCGATCACCGTCTACCGGTGGGGGCACGGGTTCGCGCCGGAGTACTGCCGGCCGTGGCACCCGTTCCATCCGGACGGGCCGTCGCCGGCGGAGACCGCGCGGCGGCGGTTCGGCCGGATCGCGATCGCCGGATCCGACGCCGTGCCGGGCGCGCGGGCCGACGCGGCCATCAGCGCGGCACACCGCGCCGTGACGGAACTCCTCGCCGGGTAATCGCGTTGAACATCCCCTTGCTCCCCCTGCGCCAGACGCATAATCGGTGCTAGTCTCCTGTGCGATCTTCCGGAGGTGTATTTACACGAAGGTGTGAAATGCCCTCGACTCCGAGGTTGGGACATGGGCTCGCAAAACCGGTCAATTCGGTTCAAGATCTTTTTATTGTTACTGCTACCCCTCCTGTCCTTGAGCGCGCTCTGGGGTTTCGTGCTCAACCTCACCGTGAGCGACGGCCAGGCCCTCCTCCGCGGCGACACCCTCTACCAGACGATCGGCATCGCCTCCACCGACCTGGGGCTTCAGCTTCAGGCCGAACGGGAGCGGTCCATGGTCGCGGTCACCACCCGTAAGCTCACCGAGGACCTCGGCGCCCAGCGCGCCCAGACCGACCAGGCGCTCGGCGAGTTCCGCCAGGCCGTCACCGAGGCCGGCGGCGCGGTCAGCGCCGAGCTGCGCGGCCAGATCGACGCCCTCGACGCCGAGCTGCGCCGGCTGGGCCCCATCCGCGACGGCATCGACGACGGCTACAGCTCGCGGCTGACCGGGCTCACCGAGTACAACCGGGTGCTCGACGCGGTGTTCCGGTTCTACGACCACCTGACCCCGGTCCCCGACCTGACGATCTACCAGCAGGCCTCCGCCCTGCAGACGATGGGCAACGCCCGCGAGTTCCTCTCCAGGGAGCGGGCGCTGATCAAGGCGGCCCTCCTCGACCGGCAGCTCACCGAGCCGGAGGCGGCGGCCTTCACCGAGTACGTGTCCTCGCGCAAGTTCCTGCACGCCCGCGGCCAGGCCGGGCTCGACGTCCAGTTCCGCGCCCCGTACGAGGAGCTGTTCAAGAGCCAGACGTTCCAGTCGTTCGCCACGATGGAGGCGCGGATCATCCGCACCGGCGCGCCGCCCCCCGACGCGCCGTCCTGGGCGGCGGCGGCCGACAGGCTGATGGCCGAGCTGGACCGGATCGGCTCGGAGTCGGCGCTCACGCTGGCCTCGCGGGCGGCCTCCGGGGCGACCACCACCAAAATCGAGATCGGCGTGGCCGGCGGCGTCGGGCTGATCGCGGTGCTCGCCTCCATCATCATCTCCGTGCGCTTCGGCCGGCGGCTCGGCGCCGAGCTGGCCGGGCTGCGCTCGGCGGCCGTCGAGCTGTCGGAGCGGCGCCTGCCCGGCCTGGTCGAGCGGTTGCGCACCGGCGAGGAGGTCAACGTCAAGAAGGAGGCCAAGCCGATCAAGGTCAGCGGCTCGGCCGAGATCACCGACGTGGCCAGGGCGTTCGGCTCCGTGCAGCGCACGGCCGTGCACGCCGCCGTCGGCCAGGCGGCGCTGCGGCGCGGCGTCGGCCAGGTCTTCCTCAACCTCGCCAGGCGCAAGCAGGGGCTGCTGCACCGCCAGCTCTCGCTGCTCGACAGCATGCAGCGCCGCACCCACGACCCCGACCGGCTGGAGGAGCTCTTCCGCCTGGACCACCTGACGACCCGCATGCGCCGGCACGCCGAGAGCCTGATCATCCTGTCCGGGGCCGCGCCCGGCCGGGCCTGGCGCAAGCCGGTGCCGGTGGTCGACATCGTGCGCGCCGCCGTCGCCGAGGTCGAGGACTACACCCGCGTCACGGTCGCCACCATGCCCCCGGGCGCGATCGACGGCGCGGCCGCCGCCGACCTCACCCACCTGGTCGCCGAGCTGGTCGAGAACGCCACCATCTACTCCCCGCCCGACACCGCCGTCGAGGTCCGCGGCGACCGGGTGAGCAACGGCTACTCGATCGAGGTCGAGGACCGCGGGCTGGGACTGTCGGCCGACGAGTACGCCGCGTACAACGCGTTGCTGGTCGACCCACCCGAGTTCGACCTGGCCGACAGCGACAGGCTCGGCCTGTTCGTGGTCGCCAGGCTCGCGGAGCGGCACGGCATCAAGGTTGTGCTGCGCCGCTCCCCCTTCGGCGGCACCACCGCCATCCTGCTGGTGCCGCGCCCGCTCGTCACCGGCCAGGAGGAGCTGACCGCCTCCGGTGACGAACTGCCCGCCCTGCCCAGCCGTACCCGGAAGAAGGCCCTCGCCGTCGTGAGCGGCGGCACGCACGCGGGGTTGCCAAGGCGGGTCAGGCAGGCCAACCTTTCATCCCGGCTCCAGCGGTCCGAGCCGGGACCTGAGCGGAAGAACGAACGCTCTCCCGACGAGGTACGCGACCTGTTCTCCGCGTTCCAGCGGGGAACCCAACGTGCCCGAGAAGATGTGAACGAGGAGGGGGAGGCATGAGTGTGCCGACGACCAACACCGGTGAGCTGAACTGGCTGCTTGACGACCTGACGACCAGGGTGGGCGCGGTCAGGCAGGCCGTCATCCTGTCGACCGACGGCCTCGCCGTCGGCCATTCCAAGGGCCTGAGCCGGGAGGACGCCGAACACCTGTCAGCCGTGGCGGCCGGTTTCCAGAGCCTGGCGCGCGGCACCGGGCGGCATTTCGGCGGCGGCGACGTGCGCCAGACCATCGTGGAGATGGAGTCGGCGTTCCTGTTCGTGACGGCGGCCGGGCAGGGCACCTGCCTGGCGGTGCTGGCCGACGCCAACGTGGACGTCGGGCACATCGCCTACGAGATGGCGATGCTGGTCAAGCGGGTGGGCCAGCACATCACCACCAATCCGCGAGCAACACCGTGAGCGAGACCCCGCGGTGGCTGGACGAGGACGCGGGGCCGGTCGTCCGGCCCTACGCCCTCATCCGCGGCCGCACGAGGTCCTCGGGGGACAATCTCGATCTCATCGCCACCGTGAGCGCCGTCGGGGAACCTCCCGCAGACCTCGGCCCCGAACAGGCGCTCATCCTGCGTGTCGCACGTCATCCGATCTCGGTGGCCGACGTGGCCGTCGAGCTCGACCTGCCTGTCGGCGTCGTCCGGGTGATGCTCGGCGACCTGCGTGACCACGGCCTCATCTCTGTGTCGGCCCCCGCAGCGGCTGGGTCGCGCCCGAATGAGGGCATTCTCAAGGAAGTGATCAATGGACTCCGTGCTCTCTGAGGACCCCGTCGCGTTGAAGATCCTCATCGCCGGGGGGTTCGGCGTGGGCAAGACCACGCTGGTCGGCTCGATCAGCGAGATCAAACCGCTGCGCACGGAGGAGGTGCTCTCCGACCGCGGGATCGGCGTGGACGATCTCGACGGCGTGGAGGCCAAGACCACCACGACCGTCGCGATGGACTTCGGCCGCATCACGATCCGCGAGGGGCTGGTCGTCTACCTGTTCGGCACGCCCGGCCAGGAGCGGTTCTGGTTCATGTGGGACGAGCTGTCCTACGGGGCGCTGGGCGCCGTCGTCATCGCCGACACCCGGCGGCTGACCGACTGCTTCCCGTCGGTCGACTACTTCGAGCAGCGCGGCACCCCGTTCGTGGTGGCGGTCAACTGCTTCGACGGCGCCGACCAGCACAGCGTCGACGACGTGCGGATCGCGCTCGACCTCGACGACGGGGTGCCCGTGATGCTGTGCGACGTGCGGCGGCGCGCCTCGGCCAAGGAAGTCATGATCACCCTGGTCGAGCACTCGCTGCGGACGCTGACCGCCGCCGGCTAGAGCGCCCGCAGGCCGTTGATCACCTCTCTGAGGAGGCTCTCCGTCGGGGAGGACCCCTTGGAGATCGGCGCGCGCACCGTCACCAGGCCGTAGCCGAGCAGGTCGCCGAGGAGCACCCGGGCGACCTGCACCGGCAGGTTGAGCTCGGAGGCCACCTCCGCGACCGGCCGCGCCTGGGCGGCCACGCAGGCGAGCAGCCGCCGGTGCTGCGTGCCGAGGTCGGCGTGCGCGGGCGCCTGCTGCCCCGTCGGGGCCACGGTCGCCAGCAGGTCGAGCGATGCGGTGGCCTTGGTGCGCCCCCGCGCCACCGCGTACGGCCGGACCACGGGCCCGGCCTCGTCGTCAACCCACTCGTGCTCGCGGCTCACGATCACGCTCCCCCATCCTGGTCGGTATCCTGACGCCCGCGCTGCCAGCCCGACTGGAGCGAGGAGAGCAGGGCCCTGGCCTCCTCTGGTGAGCGCTCCTCGACGGGCTCGGCGGGTTCCTGCGGTTGCCTGAGCTGCTGCGGCAGGTTGGCCTGCCGGACGCGCCTGGGCAGCCCCGTCTCCTGCCGGGGCTCGATGCTCCGCCTGTTGGTACGGACGCGACGGGGCAGCTCTCCCGGCCCGGTGTCGTTGCTCACGACCGAGACCGAGACGGATTCGAGCTGCTGCATCGGCTGGGGCGACGGCATCGGCTGCACCAGGGAGCCCGGCACGAGCACGATGGCCGTGGTGCCCCCGTACGGGGAGGGCTTGAGCGTCACGCTGATGCCGTGGCGGGCCGCGAGCATGCCGACGACGGCGAAGCCGAGTCGTTCGGTCTGCGCCGGGTCGAAGTCGGGCGGGCTGGACAGGCGGCAGTTGACGGCGGCGCGGTCGGCGTCCGACATGCCGAGCCCGCGGTCCTCCACCTCGACGGCGAACCCCTTGCCGACCAGCTCGCCGCGGACGGACACCTCGTTGCCCGGGGAGGAGAACGTGGCGGCGTTCTCGATCAGCTCGGCGAACAGGTGCATGAGGTCGGCCACGGCCGCGCCGGCGATGCCGCACTCGGGCATCGGGTAGACGCGGACCCGGGTGTAGTCCTCGACCTGGCCGGCGGCGCCGCTGAGCACGTCCTCGACCGGGATGACGCCGCGCCACCTGCGCCCGGCGCTGCCGCCGGAGAGCAGCACCAGGCCCTCGGCGTGGCGGCGCATGCGGGTGGTCAGGTGGTCGAGCTTGAACAGCCGCTCCAGCGCCTCGGGCTCCTCGGTCTGGCGCTGCATCTCGTCGAGCAGCTTGAGCTGCCGCTGCACCAGCGACTGGCTGCGCCGGGCCAGGTTGCGCAGCGCCTCGGCGACGCCCTCGCGGAGCCTGGCCTGCTCGACTGCGGCGTCCACGGCGGTGTGCTGGACGCTGTCGAAGGCGGTGGCCAGGTCGGCGACCTCGCTGGTCGCGCCCTCGGCCACGGTGAGGGGCGGCGCCTCGGCGGCGATGTCCACCTGCTCGCCGGAGCGCAGCTTGGCGACGACCTCGGGCAGCCGGATCTCGGCGAGGTCGAGCGCGGTGTGGCGGAGCTCGGCCAGCTCGCGGGAGACGCGCCGGCCGACGCGGATCGAGACGAACACGGAGAAGACGACGGCGATGAGGCCGAGCGCGCCGGCCACGGCGGCCCGCACGATGACGACCATGCCGGCGGGCTCCATCCGGCTCAGCAGGATGCCGCCGGCGGCGTTGACGGCCTCGGTGTAGTCCTTCAGCACGGGGTCGACGGTGCCGCGCCAGAGCTGGAGGTCGACCTTGTCGCCGGCGACGTAGGTCTGCAGCGCCCGTTCCATCGTGGCGTGGCGGGGGGAGGCGGCGACCCGCTCCAGCGGGGCGCGCATCTCGGCGTCGAGGTTGGCCAGGGCCTTGGGGAACAGGTAGGTCCTGGCCCCGTCGAGGCCGGCCAGCATGTGCACCTCGGCCATCGTCCACTTGGTCGGCTCGTCGTCGCCGCCGTTGCCCGCGACGATGAGCGCGTGCTCACGGCTGAGCAGTTCGCGCACCTGCTGGACGGCGATGAGGCCCTGCGACTGGCGTGACAGCTCGACGTCGGTGCTGACGGTGAAGGCCGCGTAGAGGCGGTCGATGGCGTCGGGGATGGCGGCGTACCGGTTGACCAGGTCGTGCGGGGACAGCGCCCGCTCGTCGACCTGGCGGCGGATCTCCGACAGCCCGTCGACGGCCTTGAGGGCGGCCTGGAGCTGGACCTTCATGTCCTCGGTCAGCGACTCCTGGGTGTCCTCGGCCAGCGCGCTGTCCTTGAGCCGCTTCCTGACCTCGTCGGACGTGGCCCGGATGTCGGCCAGCTTGCGGGTGTCGGTGGTGACGCCGGACATCAGCTCGGCGGAGGCCAGGCGTTCGGCCTGCAGCTGGACGATCAGGGTGTCGGCGTGGTTGATGATCCCGTTCCAGAAGGTCTCGACCTTGAGGAGGTTGAGCGCCTCTCTCGACGTGGTGCTCGCGGCGAAGCCCCAGAGTGCCACCAGGGAGATCAACGGGATGACGAGCAGCGTCGAGATCTTGAATCTGATGGATCTGCCCGATGCCATGACACCCGCTCCCGGATAGAAGATCGCGGGAGACAATATCACCGAAAGACACGGTTTTAAGATCGACTAGCGATAAATCTGTGATATGTCGGGAAATTCACCGTCTTCCCCACCCACACCACTCGTACCAGCCAGGCGGCCAGCACCGCAAGCAGCGCCACCTCCGCCCCCAGCAGCACCCGCTCCACCAGCCCGATCATCACCCGCTCCCCCGGCAGGGCCACGTACGTGATCGCCAGCAGCCCCAGCCCGCCCGCCAGCGCCAGCCACTCCACCGTCCTGGCCACCGGCTTCCACACCGGGTCGGCGGCCAGCCTCGGCACCAGCAGCGCCCCCGCCGCGGGCAGCGCCACGAACGCCGCCACCGACACGTACCGGTGAACCTGCGCGGCCACGTCCAGGTCCGCGCCGAGCGGCGTGGTCGGGATGACGGCCGCGACGAACAGCGCCCCCGACCACACCAGCATCAGCCGCTCCGGCATCCCCCTGACCGGCGCCCCCGCCGCCCGCAGCCCCGCCAGCAGCGCCAGCGACCCCAGGGCCATGACCGCCATCGCGACCTCCGTGACGCCCCCGCGGTCGGCCACGGCGTACTCGCTGACGGTCACGTTCAGCGGGTCCAGGTACGGGTCAGGGCCGAACTGCCCCATGACCACCCCGGACACCGCGAACACGATCGCGGCGCACGCGATGAGCGGATAGGCCTTCTTGACTGCGGACATGGGGCCATCCTTCGCCCGGCGGGGCCCCCGGCGCATCCGGGCCTCCCCCCTACCCGTCCCTGAGGCGCCCCCTAGAGGGCGGCCAGTTGCGCCGTGGCACTGGCCAGGAGCAGGTCCAGGGCGGCCGGGTAGGCGCTGTCGTTCATGTTGGCCACCAGCAGGTGGGCCGTGGCGGCGATGTGCGGGTGGGTGGCGGCGGGCAGCCGGGCGTAGGTGGCCTGCCAGACCTGCTCGTCGGCCGCCCGCGTGGCCGGGGGCAGGGCGAGCGTGGCCGCGTCCAGGACGGCGAAGCCGAGCGCCTGGTCGATGAAGGCGTGGTAGATCCGGACCGCGTCGGGGTCGGGGAAGCCCGCCGTGCGCAGGATCGCCAGGATCGTCTCGTCCACCGCCACCTCGTGCGGCCGGCCCGCCACCCGGCTGGCCGTCAGCACCGCCGCCTGCGGGTGGGCCAGGTAGGCGTCGTAGATGCTGAGGCCGAGACTGCGCAGGTCGGCACGCCACTCGCCGGTGGCCCGCCAGCCGGTCAGGGCGTGCGCGAACAGCTCGTCGGCGATGGCCAGCGTGAGGTCGTCCATGCCGCGGAAGTAGCGGTAGATCGTGCTCGCGTCGGCGCCCAGGGCCAGGCCGAGCCGGCGGGCGGTGAGCCCGGCGGCGCCGTGCTCGCGCAGCATGCGCAGGGCGGTCTCCACGATGAGGTCGTGGGTGAGCACCTGGCCTTCCTTGGTGCGGCGGCGCCGCTGGCGTGCCGCGTCGGGAACCACTCGCTTGGCCATGTCGCCCCTTATGCCAACACCATTGACGTTGACGAGCCTACTGGCCTTTCCTGGGAGAACACCGATTTGGGGAGAGTTGTCATGCGTGTTCTGCTCATGGGCGCCGGCGGTGTGGGCACCGCCGTCACCCGCATCGCCACCCGCCGCTCGTTCTTCGACCATATGGTGGTCGCTGACTACGACCTGTCCCGTGCCGAGGCGGCCGTGGCGCCGCTGGACCCGCGCCGCTTCACCGCCGTGCGCGCCGACGCATCCGACCAGGCCGCGGTCACCGACCTGCTCCGCGAGCACCGTTGCGACGTGCTGCTCAACGCCACCGACCCGCGCTTCGTGATGCCGCTGTTCGAGGCGGCGCTCGCGGCCGGGGCCGACTATCTGGACATGGCCATGTCCATGTCCAGGCCGCACCCCGAGCGGCCGTACGAGAAGGCCGGGGTCAAGCTCGGCGACGAGCAGTTCGCCCGCGCCGGCGCGTGGACGGAGGCCGGGCGGCTCGCGCTCGTCGGGATGGGCGTCGAGCCGGGCCTCGCCGACGTCTTCGCCCGCTACGCCGCCGACGAGCTCTTCGACGAGATCGAGGAGATCGGCATCCGCGACGGCGCCAACCTGACCGTGGACGGCTACGAGTTCGCGCCGTCGTTCTCCATCTGGACGACGATCGAGGAGTGCCTCAACCCGCCGCTCATCTACGAGCAGGACCGCGGCTGGTACACCACCGAGCCGTTCAGCGAGCCGGAGGTCTTCGACTTCCCCGAGGGCATCGGCCCGGTGGAGTGCGTGAACGTCGAGCACGAGGAGGTGCTGCTGGTGCCCCGCTGGGTCGACGCCGGCCGGGTCACCTTCAAGTACGGGCTCGGCGAGGACTTCATCGCCAAGCTCAAGACCCTGCGCGCGCTCGGCCTCGACCGCACCGACCCGGTGACCGTGCCGACCGAGGAGGGCCCGGCCCGCGTCTCGCCGCGCGACCTGCTGGCCGCCGTGCTGCCCGACCCCGCCGGGCTGGGCGCCAGGATGCGCGGCAAGACCTGCGCCGGCACCTGGGTGAAGGGCGTGAGCGGCGGGTCACCGCGCGAGGTCTACCTCTATCACGTGGTCGACAACCAGTGGTCGATGAGCGAGTACGGCTCCCAGGCCGTCGTGTGGCAGACCGCCGTCAACCCGGTCGTCGCGCTGGAGCTGCTGGCCACCGGCGTGTGGAAGGGCACCGGCGTGCTCGGTCCCGAGGCGTTTCCGGCCCGCCCGTTCCTGGACCTGCTGGAGGAGTACGGGTCGCCGTGGCGGATGCGGGAGCAGGTGCCGTCAGAGGCCTGACGGGTCGCGGCCGACGCTGATCTCCTCGGCGATGCGCCGGATCTCCGCCAGGTTGATGCCGGGGGCCGGAGGGAGCTGCCGGGCCAGCGCGTCCATCACCACGGGCACGGGCTGGCCGGCCAGCCGCCCCGCGATCGAGTGGACCACCCTGAACAGCGCCTCTTCCGTCTCACGCATCCCGTCTCCTCACTCGGCTACCGCCGTAGACCTTACGGGGTGCCGGCGACAGTTTTCGCGCTCCGGCTCTCGCGTCGGCTTAGTTGACGCCTCATATAAATTTGAACGAAACGAAAGGGGCCCGTCATGCCTGTCCAGCGACTCAACCACGCCGTCCTGTACGTCCGGGACGTCGAGCGCAGCGTCGCCTTCTACCGCGAGGCGCTCGGCTTCGAGGTCGTCATGGGCATGCCGGGCGCCGCCTTCCTCCAGGCGCCCGGCTCGACCAACGACCACGACCTCGGCCTGTTCCAGATCGGCCAGGACGCCGGCCCGTCACCCGCCGGGCGCACCGCCGTCGGCCTCTACCACCTGGCATGGGAGGTCGACACGCTCGACGAGCTGGAGCGCATCTCCGCCAGGCTGAGCGAGCTCGGCGCGCTCGTCGGCGCCTCCGACCACGCCACCACCAAGGCCCTGTACGCGCGCGACCCCGACGGCCTGGAGTTCGAGGTCTCCTGGCTGGTGCCCGCCGCGTTCGTCGACGAGGCCCTGCTCGCGGCCCGGTCCCGCATCCGGCCGCTGGACCTGGCCGCCGACCGGGCCCGATACGGCGGGCAGACCCGGGGCGGGGTCGGGGTGTCGATCCCCGGCTAGCGGGTTACCGTGGGAGGACCAGTTTCCTTCTCTTGGAGAACGTCATGCCGAGAGATCCCGACCACGTGCTCGACGCCATCGACGGCGTCGTCGACGAGTGGGAGACGCTGAGCGCCGACGCGATGCGCTGGGCGCCTCCCGAGAACAAGGGCGACGACCTCCTGCGCGAGGTCACCGAGATCTTCGCGCCGCTGGCCGAGGCCCTTACCGAGGCGTTCCGGCCGCTGGGCGACGCCGTCACCCGCGCCCTCGACACCCTGGTCGACGAGGACGACGACCGTTAACGGGCGAACCGGTCGGTGGCGGCCAGCAGGGCCTCCCTGACGCCCGCGTAGGCGTTGGAGTGCCCCGCGCCCTCGACCACGATCAGCTCGCAGCCCGGCCACGCCCGCGACAGGTCCCAGGCCGTCTGGAGGGGCGTGCTGATGTCGAGCCGGCCGTGCACCAGGACCCCGGGCACGTGCCCCAGGCGCTCGACGCCCGTGATGATCTCGTCGTCGGGCAGCCAGGCGGCGTTGCGCCAGTAGTGGGTCACCAGCCGGACGAACCGCATCCGGAACACCGGGTCCTCGAACGTCGGATCGGGCTGGTGGTCGGCGTTCACCCGTACGTGGGAGTCCTCCCAGCGGCACCACTCGCGGGCCGCCCGGTCGCGCACGGCCGGGTCGGGGTCGGCGAGCAGGCGCGCGTAGGCGTCGGCGAGGTCGCCGTCGCGGTCCTTCTCCGGCACGCCGTCGCGGAAGCGTTCCCACTCCTCGGGGAAGTAGCGCCCGACGCCCCTGGTGATCCAGTCGACCTCGTGCCTGCGCGTCGTGGCGACCCCCGACATGATCACCTCGGTGACCCGGTCCGGGTGGCGCACGGCGTAGGCCAGGCCCAGCGTGGTGCCCCAGGAGCCGCCGAAGAGCTGCCAGCGGTCGATGCCCAGGTGCTCGCGCAGCAGCTCCATGTCGGCCAGCAGGTGGTCGGTCGTGTTGACGGACAGGTCGGTGCCGGGGTCGGCGGCGTCGGGCGTGCTGCGCCCGCACCCGCGCTGGTCGAACAGGACCAGCCGATAGCGCTCCGGGTCGAAGTATTCACGCCAGCGCGGCCCGGCCCCGGACCCCGGCCCGCCGTGCACGATGACGGCGGGCTTGCCGTCGGGGTTGCCGCTCACCTCCCAGTGGACGAGGTTGCCGTCGCCCACGTCGAGCATTCCCTGGTCGTACGGGTCAATTCGCGGATACATGGTCGCGCTCCTCCCGATGGGGCTCAGATCTAACAGCGCTGTTATATTAGCCCCATGACCGCGAGCCTCGGCACGCTGCTGCGCCACCTTCACGACCTGATGGACTCAGCCATCGCCGCCACCTACGCCGAGCAGGGCCTGGAGGGCTACCGGCCGCGCTTCTCCCCCGCCGTCCGCGCCCTGGCATCCGCCGGGCCGATGGCGATCCGCGACCTCGCCGAGGCCACCGGCGTCACCCACTCCGCCGCCAGCCAGACCGTCGAGCAGATGCGCCGCGCCGGCTGGGTCACCCTCGCCAAGGGGAGCGACGCCCGCCGCCGCATCGTCCACCTGACCGACCAGACCCGCCGGGCGCTGCCCGCCATCGAGGCCGAGTGGGCCGCCACCGAGCGCGCCGTGCGCACCCTGGACGCCGAGCTCCCCATGCCGCTCACCGACGTCCTCCAGGCCGCCGCCGACGCGCTCAGGCGCCGCCCCTTCCACGAACGCCTGTCGTCAGAGGCCGGTAAAACGGGCTGATCTTGTCGGTGGGGCCTGCGATAGTGAGCGGGTGGTTCACACCTTCTCCCTCCTGCCCTGCCATGTCCGGGAGCTGCCCGCCGGGGCGATCGAGCTGATGCCGATCGTGCTCCCCATGACGCTCACCAGCGTCCAGCGCCGCGAGCTGGCCGCGATCCTGCTTCACGGGCTCGACGACCCCTCCCCCGTCGAGCCGGAGCTGTGCGCCGTCTGACCGGTCAGGCGCCGATCCGCGCCAGCGCGCCGTCCCTGGCGCACAGCTCCCGATAGCGGCCCGCGTGGAAGACCAGCGGGTCGCCCTCCTGCCACTCGAAGTGCTCGACCTCTCCCACCATCACCAGATGGTCGCCCGCCTCCTGCGCGCTCACCGTACGACAGGCGAAGAACGCCAGCGCGCCCGCCAGCGCCGGCAGCCCCGTGGGCGTCAGCCGCGTCGCCACCCCGTCGAACTTGTCCGGAGCCGGCCTGCTGAACCGCCGCGACAGCTCCTCCTGCCCGGCGGCCAGCACGTTCACCCCGAACCGGCCGGCCCGCAGGAACGCGGGCGCGCTCGGCGCCCGGCTCGACAGGCACCACAGCACCAGGGCCGGGTCCAGCGACACCGAGGCGAAGGAGTTCACCGTGAGCCCGGCGCGCTCGCCGGGCAGGGCGGTGGTCACCACGGCCACCCCGGTGGCGTAACGGCCGAGCGCGTCACGCAGCGCCCTCATGACGACACCTCGGCCAGATAGCGCCGGGCGCTGTCCGGGTCCATGAACCACTCGGCGAAGTCCGTCGGGTCGTCGAAGCCGTTGACGAAGCGCGAGGCCACCTCGGGCAGCGACCCGGCCGCGCCCAGGATCTCCAGCACGTGCGGCGGAGGCGGGGCCAGCAGCGCGTTGGTCCAGTCGGTGACGTGCCGCGCCTGCTCCCAGAACCGCTCGAACGTGCGCTCCATCCACGCCTGGTCGAACGGCCGGTCGCCGTGCTCCAGGATCGCCTGGAGGTAGGCGGCGGCGCACCGGGCCGCGTTGCCCGCGCCCTGGCCGGTGATGGGGTCGTTCAGCACCACCACGTCGGCGACGCCCAGCACCGGGGCGCCGGTGGGCAGCACCGCGACCGGCCGCCGCACGGTCGGCGCGAACCGGCCGGTCAGCGTGCCCATCGCGTCGGTCAGCTCGATCCCGTCGCACCGGGCGGCCTCCCACGGCAGGAACGTCTCCAGGATCGACCGGCTCGTGGCCAGGTGCTCGGCGGGGGTGCGCACCTCGCCCCAGCAGTCCATCGGGCCGCCGGGGACGCCCTCGAACACCATGATCTCGCACGGGCCGGTCACGGTCAGCGCGGGGAAGACGAAATACTCGCCCACGCCCGGGATCACGTTGAAGCACACCGCCGAGTGCTCCGGCCTGGGCGCCAGGCCGGTGACGTAGGTGAGCGCGAGCGCCCGCTGCGGCGCGTCGTAGGGGGACCTGGCGGCGTCCCGCTCGAACAGCGAAGCGATCTTGCCCTTGCCGGCGGCCACCAGGACCAGGTCGTGCGTGGCGGCGTAGGTCTCCAGGTCGGCGGGCGTCACGTCGCGGATCTCGACCCGGCCGCCCAGCGCCTCGACCTCCGCCAGCCAGGCGGGCATCTTGACCCGCTGGTCGACGCTGCGGGCGGGCTCGCGCAGCCGGGCCGCCCAGCCGATCGCCTGGCCGCCGTCGGGCCCCGCGACGGCGAACCGGATGCCGTCGATGGGCGGGCAGTGCGGCCAGTGGTCCAGGCCGAGCGCGCGCTCGTGACCCAGCGTGGTGCCGAACATGGCCTGGCTCGACATGACCCGGCCGTCGCGGATGTCGTCCGGGGTCCGGTTGGAGACCACGGTGACGTCGTAACCGTTCTTCAGCAGCCCGAGCGCCAGGTGCAGTCCAGACTGCCCGGCGCCGACGATCAGAATCTTTCGCATACCGGGAACGGTATTTTCCGGCCCCCCGGCCGAGCCATCCGCTGAGCGCGGATCCCGTCCGCTGGACGCGGAGTCAGCTCAGCCGCAGCGTGGCCGAGGGCGCGCGGCCGTACCTGTCGCGATAGGCGGCGGCGAAGCGGCCCTGGTGGAGGAAGCCCCAGCGGGCGGCGACCGTGGTCACCGTGCACCGGGCCGGGTCGCCCGCCAGCAGCTCGGCGTGCACCCGGGCCAGCCGCACGTCGCGCAGGTGCGCCATCGGGGTGATCCCGAGGTGGGCGCGGAAGCCCTCCTGGAGCGAGCGGACGCTCACGGCCACGGCCCGCGCCACGTCGCCGGTGGTGATCGGCAGGTGGGCGTGCTCGTCGATGAACGCCATCGCCCGGCGCACCACCTTGGGCACCGCCGCGGGCCGGGGCGCGATCAGCCGGCCCAGGTAGTTGGACGGCTGCGTGGTGACGAGGCTGAACAGCAGGGCGTTCTCCAGATGGGCGGCGGCCAGCGGCTGCGCGCCTCCGGTCTCGGCCGCGCCGACGAGCAGCCCGGCCATCGCCCGCCAGCCCTGCCCCCACGCGCCGGTCAGGTCCACGCCCAGGTCGAACACCACCGGCTCGGTGACCGGCTCGCCGAGCAACTGCTCGACCGCGCCTTCCACGGCCTGCCGGTCGAACTTGACGATGAGCTGCGGGCAGCCCGCGCCCCAGCGCATGTCCAGGCGCTCGGTCGGCGACGGCAGCGAGGCCAGCCCCGGCGTCGAGACGATCTCCTGGCCGCCGCACCGGATCAGGCTGCGCCCGGCGATCGGGATCTGCACCAGGTAGAACGACTCCAGCTCGCCCGGCTCGATGCGCACCTCGGCGCCGTAGTCGAGGTAGCTGACGCGCACGGAGCCGAGCTGTGCGGAGTTGAAGCGGGCGGCCAGCAGCCCGGCGTCGCCGGTCACGTCCAGCCGGTGCGGGCAGAACACCCGTCCGACCTGCTCCCGCACCTCGTCGAGATCCGAGCTGGCGAACAGCGGGCTGTTGCCGAGCAGAACACCGTCCATGCCCGATCATCGACATGATCTGCGGCAGCGTTCCAGGCAAAAAAGCACAGATCAGGGGAGCCGGCTCCGATACACCTTCCTGGCGCGTTCGTACAGGTCGAGGTGGTCGCCGTACTGCTCCTCGGTGTCGAAGCGGCCGAACTCGCGCACCACCTCGGCCAGCCGGTCCAGCCAGGCCAGGCACCAGCGCACGTCCGCCTGCCTGGCCACGTGCCCGCCGGCCACGTCCAGGTAGACCGGGCTGGTGTGGCGGGCGTCAGCCGGAGCGCGGGCAGGTTGTCGGGCACGTCGGCGCCGAGCGCGTCACGCACGACGCGGTCCACGTCCACCTCGCCGAGCCGGTGCGCCGGATCCTCCCCAGGCCTGGGTCACGTACGCCAGCGGCTCCTCGCCCCAGCACGGCCCGTGACTGTCGCGCAGCCTCCGGTACTCGGCGAGTGCGGCGGCCACCGGGGCCGGCATCAGCGGTTCACCGCACATCGGGATACCTCCGGGCGTCCCCGAGATAAGCTGAAAATGGCCAGAGCAATTGTCGTGCCATATAACCGCAGCTTAATAAGCTCAATGATCCGACATGGCGTATTTCTCATTGCGCCGGCACGACACTTCGCGATATTCATCAGCCGTGATCCCGGTCAAGGTGTTTCGCGCCGCCGCGTTCGTCCTGGAGAAGACCTCCCGCATGCAGGTGGGCAGGGCGTGGCACGACCCCGCGCTGGACCTCGCCCTGCGCCGCGTCCGCGCCGGGCGGCTGGAGCGTGGCCTGGACCTGATCAGGCAGGCCCGCGACGACCACGAGCTGCGCGCCCTGCGCGTCACCGAGCTCGCCACGGCCGCCGAGGCGCACCTCGACGCGCTTGAGCAGCTGGCCGGCGACGACCCCGACGCGCTGCTGTGGCTGGGCGCGGCCCGGGTGCAGCACGCCTGGGAGCTGCGCGACGACCTCACCGGCCGTTTCCACGAGCAGCTCGCCACCGCCGCCGAGCCGCTGCGCCGGGCCGCCGAGGCGGACCCTGCCGACCCGGTGCCGTGGGACGTCCTGCAGTGGCAGGCCATGGGACTGGGCGACCGGGACGAGCTGGACCGCCTGTGGGAGGAGCTGACCAGCCGCGCGCCGCGCCTGTTCGCCGGGCACTACACCCGCGCCCAGGCGCTGTGCGGCAAGTGGCACGGCTCCGACGAGGAGGTGCTGGCCTTCGCCCGCACCGCCGCGGCCACCGCACGCCCCGGCGACCTCGTCACCGCGATGCTGCCGCTGGCCCACTTCGAGGTCGCCTGGAGCGAGATCGCCGCCTCGGGCCGCGACGCCCAGGAGGTGCTCGAATCGCACTTCCGCGACCCGTACGTGGCCGAGGAGCTGATCGACGCCGTCGACACCTGGCACGCCAGGCCCCGGCCGCACCCCCGGTCCGTGGAGGCGATGCACCTGTTCGGCGCCGCCTTCTACTACGGCGGCCACCACGCGCGCGCCCAGAGCCTGCTCATGAACGCCGGCCGCCGCGTCCCGGAGATCCTGCCCTGGTCGGCCGGCTCGCTCACCCCCGGCCGCCGCTACGCTCGCGCCCGCCGCGAACTCGGCCTCGACTGAGCCATAAACGGCCGCCACTAATTCAGCCGATCTTGCATGACTTTCTTCGCCGGGTTACGTTGACCGGGTCCAACGCGGGAGCCCGGTGCGACCGGGCTGAGAGGACGGCTGCCCAGCCGCCGACCGCCAGAACCTGCTCCGGGTAATGCCGGCGAAGGGAGTTGCGCGATGAGCGACGCGCGTTTTTCCAAGGTCTACACCGGGGATCTCCGCGTGCCGATGCGCGAGATCAGACTGTCCAACGGCGAGCGCGTCCGCCTCTACGACACCTCGGGCCCGTACACCGACCCGGAGGTCACCGTCGACCTGGCCCGGGGGCTGGCGCCGAGGCGCGCGGAGTGGATCCGGGCCCGCGCAGGCGGGCCCGTCACGCAGGTGGGCTGCGCGCGGGCCGGGACGATCACGCCCGAGATGGAGTTCGTGGCGGTCCGGGAGGGCGTCGAGCCGGAGTTCGTCCGGCAGGAGGTCGCCGCGGGCCGGGCCATCATCCCCGCCAACGTCAACCACCCCGAGTCCGAACCGATGATCATCGGCCGCAACTTCCTCGTGAAGATCAACGCCAACATCGGCAACTCGGCGGTCACCTCCTCGATCGCCGAGGAGGTCGAGAAGATGACCTGGGCCACCCGGTGGGGCGCCGACACGATCATGGACCTGTCGACCGGCCGCGACATCCACGCCACCCGCGAGCGGATCATCCGCAACTCCCCCGTCCCGGTCGGCACCGTGCCGCTCTACCAGGCGCTGGAGAAGGTCGGCGGGCAGGCGGCCGAGCTGTCGTGGGAGGTGTTCCGCGAGACGCTGATCGAGCAGTGCGAACAGGGCGTCGACTACATGACCGTGCACGCCGGCGTGCGCCACGCGTTCGTCCCGCTGACCGCCGGGCGCAAGACCGGCATCGTCTCCCGGGGCGGCTCCATCATGGCCGCCTGGTGCGTGGCCCACGGGCGCGAGAGCTTCCTGTACGAGCGCTTCGCCGACATGTGCGAGATCTTCGCCGCCTACGACGTGTCGTTCTCGCTGGGCGACGGCCTGCGCCCCGGCTCGATCGCCGACGCCAACGACGAGGCCCAGTTCGCCGAGCTGCGCACGCTGGGAGAGCTGACCAGGATCGCCCGCGACCACGACGTCCAGGTGATGATCGAGGGCCCCGGCCACGTGCCCATGCACAAGATCAAGGAGAACGTCGACCTCCAGCGCGAGATCTGCGACGACGCCCCCTTCTACACGCTCGGCCCGCTGGTCACCGACATCGCGCCCGGCTACGACCACATCACCTCGGGCATCGGCGCCGCCATGATCGGCTGGTACGGCACCGCGATGCTCTGCTACGTCACCCCCAAGGAGCACCTCGGCCTGCCCAACAGGGACGACGTCAAGACCGGCGTGATCACGTACAAGATCGCCGCGCACGCCGCCGACCTCGCCAAGGGCCACCCGCAGGCCCAGGCGTGGGACGACGCGCTGTCGGACGCCCGGTTCGAGTTCCGCTGGGAGGACCAGTTCGACCTGTCGCTCGACCCGGCCACCGCGCGGGCCTTCCACGACGAGACGCTGCCCGCCGAACCCGCCAAGAACGCGCACTTCTGCTCGATGTGCGGGCCCAGGTTCTGCTCGATGCGGATCAGCCACGAGCTGCGCGACCTCACGGGACGATGACGGCCCGGCCGACGATCTCGTTGTCGTGCAGGCGCTGGTACGTGCGCGGCGCCTCGTCGAGCGAGTGCGGCTCCACGCGCACGCCGATGGCGCCCGACCGGGCCAGCGCCAGCACCTCGATGAGCTCGTCCCGGCCGCCCCAGTAGGGGACCGACACCGCCATCTCGTACGGGCCGCTGCCGAACCCGACGGGCAGGCGGCCGTCGGCCACCCCGACGATCGTCACGTCCGAGCACACCCCCGCGCACGCGCCCGCCAGCGTCACGGTGGGCTGGATGCCGACGAAGTCCAGCACCAGGTCGGCGCCCAGCCCGCCGGTCAGCTCCCGCACCCGGCCGGCGGCGGCCTCGTCGGAGATCACGGTCTCGTGCGCGCCGATCTCCCTGGCCAGCTCCAGCTTCTCCTCGCTGATGTCGAGCGCGATCACCCGCGTCGCGCTCATCGCCCGCAGGATCTGGACCGCCATGTGGCCCAGCCCGCCCGTCCCGATGACCACCGCCGTGCTGCCCGGCACCAGCTTGGCCAGGCTCCGCTTGATCGCGTGGTAGGGCGTGAGCCCCGCGTCGGTCAGCGGCGCCGCCTGCGCCAGGTCCAGCCCCTCCACCGGGACCAGGTGGCGGACGTCGTCGACGATCATGTACTCGGCCATGGCGCCGGGAGCGCCCAGGCCGGGCGGCTTGATGGCGAGGTCCTGGGCCCGGGTGCAGTAGTTCTCCGCGCCCCTTGAGCAGTTGCGGCAGGTGCCGCACCCCCACGGCCCGTACACCACCACGTCCTGGCCCACCTCGACGCCCGTCACCCCGTCGCCGAGCGCCGCCACCGTGCCCGCGCCCTCGTGGCCGAGGATCAGCGGCAGGCTGCCCCCGACGAGCAGCGGGTTCTCGATCACCGCGATGTCCGAATGGCACATCCCGGACGCCCTGACCCGGAGCAGCACCTCACCGGGAGCCGGCTCGGGGTCGGGCACCGTCACGACCTCGGGCATGCTCCCCTGGCCGGCCAACTGGACAGCTTTCATGCCTCTCCTCGCTTCCCGAGCCCCTCCCCCGGTACATGCCACGTTCCGGGCGGCCGAAATCCCGAGCTCAGAACAGCGTCGGCGGCTCGGCGGGCATCGGCTCGGGCAACGGCTCCAGCCCGGGAACGCGGGCCCGTACCTCGTCGTGGAAGCGCCGGGCGAGCGGCAGGGCTTCGGCGTTGTCCGGCGTGTGCACGAACACCGTCGGCGAACGGCCCTCGCGCAGCCACCCGGCCACCGTGCCGACCCAGCCCTGCCAGCCCGCCACCGTCCGGTCCACGTCGTCCCTGCCCAGGTAGCGGACGATCGGCCGGTCCGTCAGCGCCCGCGCCCGGCGCGGGACGCGCGGCTTCTTCGTCCACGCGTCACGCTCGGCGTCGCTGGTCGGCGGGCTGCCGAACAGCGTCGTGGTGTCGAACGGCACCCACTCCGCGCCCGCCCCCGCCAGCACCCGCTCCAACTGCCCCACGGCCCGCTCGTCCTCGAAGAACGCCCGATGCCGCACCTCCACCGCCGAGCGCAGCCCCGCGGGCAGCCTGCGGAGGAACGCGGCCAGCGCGCCCAGGTCACCCGGCCCGAACGACCCCGGCACCTGCACCCACAGCGCGTGCACCCGGGGCCCCAGCGGCTCCATCGCGTGCAGGAACGCCCCCAGCTCCTCCTGCGCCCCCGTCAGGCGCCGCTCGTGCGTGATCGCCTTCGGCAGCTTCACCACGAACCGGAACCCCGGATCGGTCTGGGCCGCCCACGTCTCCACCGTGCTCCGCGACGGCGTCGCGTAGAACGTCGTGTTGCCCTCGACCGCGTTGCACCACGTCGCGTACGCCCGCAGCCGCTCGCCCTGCGCGAGCGGATGGGGGAGGAATCGACCCTGCCACGGCGCGTGCGTCCACATCGCACAACCCACATGAAGCCGCATGCACCCGACGCTATCGGGTCTCCGCACCGGCCCGCCGGTTCGCGGCGCGGGCCGTGACGGCGCCCACCGCGCAGACGAGCGCGAACCCGAACAGCACGTACCGGGCCGAGGTCAGCATCGACGCGCCCCCGGCGTTGAGCAACACCCCGGCCACCGCCGTGCCGAACGCGATCGACAGGCTCGTCACCGTGGCGATCGCGGCAGCCGCCTGACGGCCCTCCGCCGGATCCGACGTGCTCGACATCGCCGCCACCGACAGATGCGGATACGCCAGCCCGATCCCCGAACCCGCCACGACCAGCACCGGAGCCCACACCAGCATCAGCCGGCCCGGCGCCGCGTCCCTCAGCAGCAGGCCCTGCGCGAGCAAGCCCAGCGCCAGGACCAGCGGCCCCAGCACGCACAGCCGCCGCACCACGCGACCGCCTGCCGCTGAGGCGCTGCCGAGCTGCGTCAGCGACCAGCCGAGCGAGACCGCCGCACCCAGCAGCCCCGCCGTCACCGGAGGCAGCCCGCCCAGCCGCTGCGCGAACAGCGGGACGAACGTCTCGACCGCCACGCCGAACGTCAGCAGCCCGATCGTCAGATACACCCACTTCAGCGCCGACCCCGCCGTGTAGGTCGTCCGGGGGAACACCCGCCTCCCGCTGCGCCGCTCATGCGCCACGAACCCGCCGACCAGCAGCAGCGCCACCGCGACCCCGGCCGCCATCGCCGCCGTCCCGGGCAGCACCCCGGCCAGGCTCACGGCCACCGTGGCGGCCGTCACCAGCACCAGCGACACCACCGGCACCGGCGTCCGCCCTCCCCCGCGCTCACCGCGCGGCACCACCCGGGGCACGATCGCAGCGCACACCGCCCCGATCCCCGCCATCGCCACGAACGCCAGCCGCCAGGACCCGAACTGCGCGAACAGCCCCCCGAGCGCCGGACCCGCGAAGTTGCCGACCCCGTACATCGCCGACATCAGCGCGTTTCCGCGCGTCCACAACCGGCGCGGCAGCGCCGAGTGGATCACCGCGAACCCCAGGCCGGACAGCAGCCCCGCCCCGAGCCCCTGCACGCCCCGCCCGACCAGCAGCACCGGCATCGCCGGGCTCACCGCGCACGCCAGCGACCCCGCCACGAACACGCCGAACCCCATCAGGTACGCGCCCACGTTCCCCCACCGGGCCAGCACCCGGCTGACCAGCATCGTCGCGATCACCATGGCGACGAGGTAGAACGTCATGTTCCAGGCGTAGAAGCCGGCGCCCCCGATGTCGGCCACCGCCGTGGGCAGCAGGCTGGAGGCCAGGTAGATGTTGATCGCGCCGACGAGCACACCACCCGCCAGCACCACCGCCGAACCCAGATGGCGCGGGCCCAGCAGTTCCCGCCAGGACGCGGCCTCGACCGCGTCGTCCGTTGAAGTCATGGCTTCAAGCGTGTCGTTGCACCGGCCCCGGAGACTTCCCGCGCCCAGCGCCCCCGCCCACCAGCAAGCCCGGTGGGCGAACCCTCCACCCTCGGTCGAAGGCGCCTCTATCTGGGCGATCTTCCGGGAGGTACGTTGCTTGCATGTCCGCATTACGCAAGGCCGTCGGAGCAGTGGTGGCACTCGTCGTCGTGGCCGGGACGCCCGGCGCGAGCACGGCCGAGGCGCGAGCGCCGGAGAACGCCGTCATCGTGTGGGACAGGAACGCCGAGACGGCGATCTGGGAGGTGGCCAGGCAGCAGCCGCAGGTGCAGGCGCGCAGCTTCGCCATGGTGCACGGCGCCGTCTACGACGCGGTGAACGCGATCGCCGGCAGCCCGTACGAGCCGTATCTGGTGGCGCCGAAGGCCGGCGGGAGCGCGTCGGCGGAGGCGGCCGTGGCGTCGGCGGCGTTCGGCGTGCTGCGGGCGCTGTTCCCGGAGCAGCGGGAGAGGCTGGAGGCGCAGTACGGCGAGTCGCTGGCGGCGGTCCCCGACGGGGCGGCCAAGCGGCGCGGGATCGCGGTCGGGGCGCGGGCGGCCGCGGCGATGGTCGCGGCGCGCCGGGACGACGGGGCGTTCGGGGATCAGACGTGGCCGACGGGGACGGAGCCGGGCCGGTGGCGGCCGACGCCGCCCGGCTTCGGGTCGGACGGCGCCTGGGTGGGCGAGCTGAAACCGTTCATGCTCCCGCGGCCGTCGATGTTCCGCACCTCGGGCCCGCCGGCGCTGACCAGCGAGCAGTACGCGCGCGACTTCAACGAGGTCAAGGCCGTCGGCGGCAAGGACAGCACGCTGCGCACGGCCGACCAGACGCAGGCCGCGATCTGGTGGCACGACCGGCACCTGGCCGAGTGGGAGATCAAGCGGCAGCTCGCCACGACGCAGCGGCTGAGCACGCTGCGGACGGCGCGGATGTTCGCGATGGTCGGCATGGCCGAGGCCGACGCGACGATCGCCTGCTACAACGAGAAGGCGCGGTGGGCGTTCTGGCGGCCGGTCACCGCGATCCGGGAGGCCGACGGCGACGGCAACCCCGAGACGGCGGCCGATCCCGGCTGGACGCCGCTGCTGGTCACGCCGCCGCATCCGGACTACACGTCCGGGCACACGTGTTTCAGCGGGGCGGGCATGTCGGCGCTGACGCACTTCTTCGGCCGTGACGACATCCCGTTCAGCGGGTTCAGCCACGACGCCGGGACGACCAGGCACTTCCGCGGCTTCTCACATGCGCTGGCCGAGGTCACCGAGGCGCGGATCTGGGGCGGCATCCACACCCGCGCGGCCGACGTGGCCGGCGCGAAGATCGGCAGGCAGGTGACCGCCTACATGGTGAAGCACCACTTCAGGCCGAGGCGCTGACGGATCAGGGCCGGTCCGGCGCGGACCGGCCCTGACGCCGTGACTAGGCCAGGTCGAACCGGTCCAGGTTCATGACCTTGTTCCAGGCCGCGACGAAGTCCGTCACGAACTTCTCCTTGGCGTCGTCGCTGGCGTAGACCTCGGCGACGGCACGCAGCTCGGAGTCGGAGCCGAACACCAGGTCAGCGCGGCTGCCGGTCCACTTGACCTCGCCCGTGGCGGCGTCGCGCCCCTCGAACGTGGTCGCGTCGCCGGACGTCGCCTTCCAGGTCGTGCCCAGGTCGAGCAGGTTGACGAAGAAGTCGTTGGTCAGCACGCCGGGCGTCGCGGTGAAGACGCCGAGCTGCGAGCGCTGGTAGTTGGCGCCCAGCACGCGCAGGCCGCCGACCAGGACCGTCATCTCGGGGGCGCTCAGCGTGAGCAGGTTGGCCCGGTCGATGAGCAGGTATTCGGCCGGGAGGCGGTTGCCCTTGCCCAGGTAGTTGCGGAACCCGTCGGCGGTCGGCTCCAGGGCGGCGAACGACTCGGTGTCGGTCTCCTCCTGGGAGGCGTCCACCCGGCCCGGCGTGAACGGGACCTGGACGGCGAAACCGGCGTCCTTGGCGGCCTTCTCGACGCCCGCACAGCCGGCGAGCACGATCAGGTCGGCGAGCGAGATCTGCTTGCCGCCGGTCTGGGCGCCGTTGAACGCCTTCTGGATGCCCTCCAGCGTGCCGAGCGTGGTCGCGAGCCGGTCGGGGTCGTTGACCTCCCACCCGATCTGCGGCTGGAGGCGGATGCGCGCGCCGTTGGCGCCGCCGCGCTTGTCGCTGCCGCGGAACGACGAGGCCGACGCCCACGCGGTGGACACCAGCTCCGACACCGACAGGCCCGAGGCCAGCACCTGCTCCTTGAGCGCGGCCACGTCGGCGGCGTCGACGAGCTCGTGCGTCACCGCGGGCAGCGGGTCCTGCCACAGCAGCACCTCGGACGGGACCTCCGGGCCGAGGTAGCGGGCGACCGGGCCCATGTCGCGGTGGGTCAGCTTGAACCACGCGCGGGCGAAGGCGTCGGCCAGCTCGTCGGGGTGCTCCAGCCAGCGCCGGGTGATCTGCTCGTAGATCGGGTCGTAGCGCAGCGACAGGTCGGTGGTCAGCATCGTCGGGGCGTGGCTCTTCGACGGGTCGTGCGCGTCGGGCACGGTGCCCTCGCCGGCGCCGTCCTTCGGCCGCCACTGGTGGGCCCCCGCCGGGCTCTTGAACAGCTCCCACTCGTACCCGTACAGGATCTCCAGGAAGCTGTTGTCCCAGGTCGTCGGCGTGTTGGTCCAGATGCCCTCAAGGCCGCTGGTGATCGTGTCGCCGCCCTTGCCGGTGCCGAAGCTGTTGCGCCAGCCGAGGCCCTGCTCCTCGATGGAGGCGGCCTCGGGGTCGGGGCCGACGTGGTCGGACGGGCCGGCGCCGTGCGTCTTGCCGAACGTGTGACCGCCGACGATCAGGGCGGCCGTCTCCTCGTCGTTCATCGCCATCCGGCGGAACGTCTCGCGGATGTCGCGGGCCGCGGCGAGCGGGTCGGGGTTGCCGTTCGGGCCTTCGGGGTTGACGTAGATGAGGCCCATCTGGACGGCGGCCAGCGGGTTCTCCAGCTCGCGGTCGCCGCTGTAGCGCTGGTCGCCGAGCCAGGTGGACTCGGGGCCCCAGTAGACGTCCTCGTCGGCCTCCCACACGTCCTCGCGGCCGCCGGCGAAGCCGAACGTCTGGAAGCCCATCGACTCCAGCGCCACGTTGCCGGACAGGATCAGCAGGTCGGCCCAGGAGAGCTTGCGGCCGTACTTCTTCTTGACCGGCCACAGCAGGCGGCGGGCCTTGTCGAGGTTGGCGTTGTCGGGCCAGCTGTTGAGGGGCGCGAAGCGCTGCTGGCCGGCCCCGGCGCCGCCGCGGCCGTCGCTGATCCGGTACGTGCCCGCGCTGTGCCAGGCCATCCGGATGATGAACGGGCCGTAGTGGCCGAAGTCGGCGGGCCACCAGTCCTGCGAGGTCGTCAGCACCTCGGCGATGTCCCGCTTCACGGCCGCCAGGTCGAGGCTCTTGAACTCCTCGGCGTAGTCGAAGTCCCCGCCGAACGGGTTGGCCACGACCGGGTTCTTGGCGAGAATCCTCAGGTTGAGCCGCTCCGGCCACCACTGGCGGTTGCCGCCGCCCTGGGTGGGGTGCGGGGCGCGATCGTGCGCGACCGGACAGCCTCCCGTTGCCTCCGTCTTCGGGTCGGTGACGATTGCATCATGGTTCTCGGACATGGAATCCTTCCGGGATTTTCTTGCTCAGGAGCTGGAACATCGGGGGCACAGGCCCCAGTAGATGACCTCGGCCTCGTCGATCGCGAAGCCGTGGTCGTCGGCCGCGCTCAGGCACGGCGCGTGGCCGACCGCGCAGTCGACGTCGGCGACAGCGCCGCACGACCGGCAGACGATGTGGTGGTGGTTGTCGCCCACGCGGCCCTCGTAGCGGGCGGCGCTGCCGGCGGGCTCGATCCGGCGTACGAGCCCGGCCGCGGTGAGGGCGTGCAGCGCCTCGTACACGGCCTGCAGGGAGATGTGTCCCACACGGTCACGCACCCCGGACGCGATCGCCTCGACGCCGAGGTGGTCACCGTCCCGGACGGTCTGGAGCATGGCGACGCGGGCGGCGGTCACCCGCAGGCCGGCCCCGCGCAGCTCCTCGGCGATGGTCGGTGCGGTCATGGCCGCCAAACTTACCTACGCAAAGGCGAACGGTACAAGATAACGAATCGTTTAATTTTGGTGCCGCGCCGGATAGCTCGGCTCCCCCGCCGGCACCGCGCCTCCAGTATCGCCGCGCACCACGTCCGAGCCCCCGCGTAACACGCGGAAAAGGCACGCCGGACGCAGGAGCGCCGACGGCGGATCGAGGAGGTTGGCCACCCGCAGGAAGCGACGGCCGAGCTCGGTGTCGTGCTCGGCGGCGCGATGGAAGCGCTCCAGATAGGCGTTCACCATCTTGATCTTCGCGGTGCGCCGGCCGCGCACCCCGGGCAGGCGCAGATCGTTGGCGGCCACGATGTCCCACGGCGCGTCGACGACCCGGGCGATCGACCGGAACAGCTCGCGGGCGGGCCGGTCGCGCCTGGCCCACTCGCCCAGCCGCAGCGCCTCCACGGCGGCCACGCTCATGCCCTGGCCGTAGATCGGGTTGAACGCGCACACCGCGTCACCCACGACCGCCAGCCCGCGCGGGAAGCGGGGCAGCCGCTCGTACCGCCGCCGCACGCTGGCCGGGGTCCGGTGGTGGGCCCCCTCGTCCAGCGGCTCCGCCCGGGAGACCAGCTCGTGGATGTCGGGCGCGGGCAGCGACCTCGCGTACGCGACGAAGCTGTCGAGGTCGGCGGGCGGCGCGTCGCCGTAGCCGCCGATGGTGACGATCCACCGGTCGCCCTCCATCGCCAGCGCCACCCCGGCGCGCGGCACCGCCCTGGTCGCCGCCATGATCACCACCGGGTCCCCGGCCAGGTCGTCGGGCCTGCGGCGGAACACCCGCGTCGTGTACGTCAGGTCGATCTCCACCCGCTCCTCGGCGGGCGCCGGGAACCCGAGCTGCCCCAGCCACGCCGGCATCCGCGAGCCCCGCCCCGACGCGTCCACCACCAGGTCCGCGCTGACCGTCTCCCCCGAGACGAGCCGCACCCCCGTCACCCAGTCGCCGCTATGCGTCAGGTCGGCCACCTGGCTCTCCCCGGCCACCTCCACCCCCGGCAGCGCGCTCACCCGCCGCCGGATCTGCCCCTCCAGCAGCAGCCGGCTCACCAGCAGCCCCGGCATGCGGCCCGGCGCCGGAGCCAGCCGCCGCCCCTCGTTGATCCACCGGCAGTCCGCCTGCAGATCCCCGCCGAACGCCCCCCGCTCCATCAGCTCCACCGTCAGGCCGGGAAGCAGCAGCTCCATCACCTCCAGCCCGCGCGCCAGCAGGCCGTGCGCGTGCCGGCTCTGCGCCGTGCCGCGCCGGTGCACGTCCTCCCCGGGCAGCCGGTCCCTGTCGAGCACGGTGACCCGCTCGGCGATCCTGCTCAGCGCGGCGGCGGCCAGCAGGCCGGAGACGCTGGCTCCGATGACGACGGCATGCCTCATGACACCCACGATGACCGCGGCCCGTCCGCCACCCCACCCCTAAACCACGGGACGAACCCGCTATCACCGGACACGCCCTTTTCGGACCCCACTCGTTTCCGGACCCGCTGTCACCGGACGCGCTTTCCCGGACGCGCTTTTCCGGACGGGACAGGCGGAAAGCCGCGCGATACCCTTGGGGACCGCCTTCACAGCGCCCCCGAGCAAGGACCGATTCCATGAGACGACGGGTCACCCTCGCCGCCGCCCTCCTGATCGCCTTCGTCCCCGTCGGCCATGCCCAAGCCGCCCCCGCCCAGGCCGCCGACGCCGCCCCCGATCCGGCGAGCGCGCTCAAGCGGCAGCTCCGGCACGAGCACGGCGTCCGCGTCACCGAGACCACCCGCTACTCCTTCGGCACGAAGGCCAAGCCCGCCGGGACCCGGATCACCGGCCGCGTCCAGCTATCCCCGTCGGGCCCGGTGGCCGCCGACCTGTCCTGGCGCGACCTCGGCGAGTCCAGGTCCCACCGGGTGATCCGCGTCCGCAAGGACGTGTACGTCAGCCGCAGCCACGTGTCCGGCCCGGTCCCGTCCGGCAAGAACTGGATCATCTACCCCGACCGCCACCGGGGCCGCTTCGGCCGCGACCTGGCCGGGGACGCCAGCCTCCAGCCCATCGACGTGTACGACCCGGCCCTGGTGAAGGCCCTGCTGAAGTGCTCGACGAGCAAGGCCGTCCCCGGCGGGCGCCTCTACCGGGGCACGATGAGCTACGCGGAGCTGCGTAAGACCGCCAAGGGCACACTGGTCAACTGGTCGTCCGGCAAGGCCATCACCGCCCGGAGCAAGGGCAAGGTCTCCTGGCAGCTCTGGACGGGCCGTGACGGGCTGCTCAAGCGCCTGATCACCAACGACACCGCCGGGACGGGCAAGAGCCCCCTGGTCAAGCGGAGCGACACGCGCTACACCGGCTGGGGGTTCCGCCTCGCCGTCACCGCCCCGCCCGCCGACGAGGTCATCACCGAGGCCGCCCTGCTGAAGTACACCCGCGACGAGAACACCCCCATCCCCGAGGACTCGGGCAACACCTGATCCGGTCGCCTCAGGGAGGGTGATGTCCGTGCGCGAGCCGGCGGCGGGAGCGTTACGCGCCGGCGCGGTCCTGGCCGCGTCCGGGCCGGTGATCCTCACGACGTTCGGGATCGGCAGACCGGGCACCGGCTGGTTCTGCGCCACGACCGTCCTGCCGGGGTGATCGGGCTGCCGGTCGTCCTCGTCGCGCTGGCGGCCACCGCGCACTCCCACTGGTGGCTGCTGGTGCCGGCGGCCGGGTTCATCCGCCGGGGACGCGACTGGGTCCTGAGGCGGCCGACGGTGCGGGCCTCAGGCCTGGGGCGGCTCGGCGTGGGGGTCGTGCTCGCCGTCGTCGTCGTCTGGGCGGCCCTCTCGTCCTTCACGCCGACGCGGTGAACGTCCGCCGAGTCGGGCGTACGCTGAACCCGCAGGTGACGGACGGGAGGCTGACGTGGCCGAGACGACGGTGGCCGAGGTGATGGCCGAGCTGGCCGAGCTCGAGGACCCCAGGATCCGCGAGGTGAACGAGAAGCACGGCGACGACCACGGGGTGAACCTCGGCAAGCTGCGCGCCCTCGCCAAGCGGCTGAAGACGCAGCAGGACCTCGCGCGCCGGCTCTGGGAGACGGGCGACACCGCCGCCAGGCTGCTGGCGATGCTGATCTGCCGCCCGAAGGCGTACGAGCGGGACGAACTCGACGCCATGATGCGCGAGGCGGGCACGCCCAAGGTGCACGACTGGCTCGTCAGTTATGTGGTGAAGAAGAGCCCGCACGCCGAGGAGCTGCGCGTGGCCTGGTTCGCCGACCTTGACCCGGTGGTCGCGAGCGCCGGCTGGGCGCTGACCTCCGAACGGGTGACGAAGAAGCCCGAGGGGATCGACCTCGCCGGGCTGCTCGACCTCGTCGAGAAAGAGATGAAGGACGCCCCAGAACGGCTCCAGTGGGCGATGAACACCTGCCTCGCCCAGATCGGGATCGAACACCCCGAACACCGCGCCCGCGCCCTGGCCATCGGGGAGCGGCTGGAGGTGCTCAAGGACTACCCGACCTCGCCGGGGTGCACGTCGCCGTACGCGCCGATCTGGATCGGCGAGATGGTGCGCCGGCAGCAGGCGGCGTCGTAACAGATTCCCGGGCCACAGGGTCACGGGGCCCGTCGTGGACCCCGTGACCGTGCGTACGATTCTCGCCCGGACCCGCATGGATCAGGCGGCGTCGAGAGCCGCGGTGATCTTGCGGGCCATGTCCGCCAGGGCGGGGCTGGGCTCGCCCTTGTGGATCTGCGCCGCCGCGTCCACGGCGACGAGGACGGTGCCCCGGAAGTTGGCCGCCTCGGCCGGGTCCTGCTGGTCGAGCAGGCGCATCGACTCCGTCAGCGCGGGCAGCACCTGGTCGGCCAGCGTGGCCACGGTCCTGCCGTACTTCACGCCCTTGGGCGCCTTGGCCAGCACGTGCCCGACCAGCCCGGTCGCCGAGGTCAGCGCGATGGACCCCTCGGTGGCGACCCGGTGCGCCGAACCGGCGGCGCCGGCGGCGGACATCAGCGAGACGGCGCCCCAGGCGGCGACGCGGAGGGTGAGCTTGTCCTGGTCGGTGAGGGAGATGGCGATGGTCATGAGACGCTCCTTCTGAGCTGTACGGTGCCTGTCGGCCGGGTGGTGCGGTTCGCAGTGGCGAACCGTTCATGTCCCCAACTTTCGCCGACCGCCCTGACACCAGATCGTCGCCGCCCTGACACGGCCCCTGATACCGGGACGAGATGACACGATGGGCGCCATGCGAAAGATCATCACCGCCGGGCTCGTGGCCCTGCTCATCCCAGCAGCCGCCCCACACCCCGCCCAAGCCGTGGCCGCCGACACGTACCCCGACTACGCGACCCTCGCCGCCAAGGAAGTCGAAGGCCGCGACTACCTGCGCCTGCGCCGCCTCCCCCGAGGCGCCAAGGTGGCGCACATCGCCATCCACGGCGGCGCGATCGAGTCACCCACCACCCAGCTCGCCGACCACGCGGCAGGCACCAAGCACGCCTTCTACTCGTTCGTCGGCATCAAGCCCGACAGCAACAGCAAACTCCACATCACCTCGACCCGCTTCGACGAACCTCGCGCGCTCAAGCTCGTCGCCGCCGTCGACCGCACCGTCTCCTGGCACGCCGCCGCGGCCACCCACGCGACCACCTACGTCGGCGGCCGCGACGCCCGCCTGGTCGCCAAGGTCACCGCCGCTCTCAGGAAGGCCGGCTTCCCGGTGGCGGCCACGGTCCCCGACCGGATCAACGGCACCAGCCCCCGCAACATCGTCAACAAGAACAAGCGCCGCATGGGCGTACAACTGGAGATCAGCAAGGGCCAGCGCACGCGCTTCTTCAAGGGCGGCAAACTGTCCAGGGCCTGGGTGGAGAACCCGGCCAACCGCACCAGCGCCTTCTACCGCTACATCAACGCCGTCAACAGCGCCCTAGCCTCCTGACCAGCGCCTTTGGGGAGCGCGGGTTCCCTCCCCGTCAGCCGTCCCGCCGGGCCGCGGGCACGAACCCACCTCGGACCTTCCCGCCGTCGGCCAGAGCAGCCCAGCCGTCCGCCGCACCGTGCGAGTCGACGCCCAGCACGACCACACCACCGGCCCCATCGACGGCCTCCAGCCAGGCGAAACGCTCCTCGGCCTCCTCAGGACCGAGTCCATGTCAGCAAGATCCAGGGATTGCCCAAACAAGCCGAAAGGCCCGTCCCAGATTTCCCTGGTAGCACGGGCCTTCGTTTCGGGGTGCGGAGCCGGCGTCAGCAGATGAGGGCGACTCCCACAGTGAAGGGGATGCTGTGGTACGGCGTGTGCTCGGAGCGCTGTCCGGTGGACACGCAGGTGCCGACCTCGTGCCAGGAACCGACGCCAGCGTTGGGGTTGGGGTGACTGACATAGATGAGGACGGCGTACCGGGCGTAGCCGGCGCAGATCGCCCAGGCGGTCTTGGGACTATCCACGCCGGTCGTGCAGTTGGGGTCGGCGTTCGCCGGAGAGGCCATGCCGAAGAGGGCGGAGGCGGTGAGGAGAGCTGTGGCGGACAGGGCCGCGGCGTGCTTTTCTGAGGTGCATCTGCTGACCTCCAGCAGGGTTGGCTGGTGCGCGGACGGTCCCCGAAGGTGGTGCACTCTTAGGAAAGCTTCTTATTAGAAAGAAGCCGGACGCAGCGCTTAGTCAAGGGCGAGCGCCTTTTTGCTTCGGTGTGCGCGAGCCACGTACCTCCGCGCGGAGGTCAGCTGATCCGTGGGCTTCCAGGAACCATCTCCGGCGCACCGTCAGGGCCAGCGAAGACAGCTGTGCGGCCATGTAAAAGGCCCTCCGGGATGATCCCGGAGGGCCTTTCACCTGCTGCGCGGCCGAGAGGACTCGAACCCCTAACCTTCTGATCCGTAGTCAGATGCTCTATCCATTGAGCTACGGCCGCTCGCTGCGTAAGCAAGCATAGCGGGTCCCGAGCGATGCCTCGAACCAGTTACGCCGATCGCGCGTCTTCGGTCTCCACCTTCTTGGGCCAGAGCGTGTGGCTCACCGGCCAGATCAGGGCGATCGCCGGCACTCTGACGAGTTGCAGGACGAACATCCGAAGCTCCTCCGTACGCGCCGGGTCGCCCACGAGCCAGGTCATGAGCAGGACGACAGCCCAGGCGATCCCGTACGCCAGCAGGATGAGCAGCCAGTAGCGCCATTCGTAGAGGGTGCGGGCCCTGCCGCCGGGTGGGGGTTTCGGGGGCGGGGGGCCGCCGGCGAAGCGGTGGTGGAACTTGGCGTCGGCCCAGCGCAGGGTGCGGTGGCCGAAGACGACGGAGTACGCGAGGTAGGCGGCCGCGAGGCCGTGCTTGAAGTCGGCCACGGCGCCGCCGCGCATGTCGATCACGGCGGCGGTGAGGAGGACGACGTCCAGGAGGGGGACGCTGACCAGCAGGGCCGTGCTGAGGCGGCGGCGCTTCCAGAGATAGCGGCAGGCGAGGCCGAGTCCGAGGAGGACCCAGAAGCCGATCTCGCACGCGATCAGGATGGCGACAATCACGCTGTCCAGTCTTGCGGGCGCTTTGGGCGGTTTCCTCCGCCAGGAAAAGGAACCTGTGGATACATCGAAGGGTGTATCCACAGGCGGCCCCGCGAAGGAGGGAACCGGTGGTCCGGGGTGGTGGGATAGGAGGCATGAAACGCGTGCCGCTGCTGGCGGGGCTGGCCTTCGCGGTGGGTCTGCTCCTGATCGCGGCTGGAGCCTACATCCCCCGCGACCCGCCCGCGTGGCAGCCGTCCCGGTGGATGATGGCGGTGCCGCTGGCGATGGTGTGCCTCGCCACGCTGGGGCGCACGCGGGCGCCGATGGCCTCGCTGGGGCTGGGCACGACCGGGATCCTGCTCGACACCGTGGTGGGGCCGTCGCTGGGCACGGTGCTGGTCTACACGGACAATCTGTACGCGGCCGCGCTCTACGGGCCGGCCAGGGCGTCGCGGTGGCTGTTGATCGGCACGACGATGATCGCGGTGGTGTCCGGGGCGGTGGGCGGGTTCCTGGCGAGCGACTGGCGGGTGCTGGCGCTGATCAGCGTGCAGCTGGGGCTGGTGCTGGTGTCGCCGGTGACGACGGCCCAGGTGCTGCGGCAGCAGCGCGACCGGGCGGTGGCCGAGCGGACGCGGGCCGAGCAGGTGGCGCGGCTGGCCGAGCTCGACCGGCAGGCGGCGATCACGGCCGAGCGCACGCGGATGGCCCGCGAGCTGCACGACATGATCGCCAACCATTTCAGCGCCATCGCCATCCAGTCCACGGCCGTGCTGTCCCGCAAGGACCTGGACCAGGGCACCGTGCGAAAGATCATGGAGTCCGTACGTGAGAACAGCGTGAAGGGGTTGTCCGAGATGCGGTCCATGATCGGGTTGCTGCGGCAGGCGGGTGAGGAGGCCGAGGCGGTGCGGCCACGGCTGGCCGACGCGGAGGGCCTGGTCGAACGGGCCCGCGGGTCGGGGATGGAGACGTCGTTGCGCGTCGAGGGCGAGCCCCGGGAGCTGCCTCCGCCGGTCGATCTGGCCGCGTTCCGGATTCTTCAGGAGGCGTTGACCAATGCGCTCAAACACGGCGAGCAGCCGGCGAGCGTGCACATCCGCTACGAGGCGCGGCAGGTCTCGGTGACCGTGGACAACGCGGTCAACGGGCGTGACGCGCGGCTGCCGGGCGCCGGCGCCGGGCTGGTGGGCATGCGGGAGCGGGCCGCGCTGGTCGGCGGCACGTTCGAGGCCGGGCCGCAGGGCGACGGGTGGCGGGTCACGGCACGGTTGCCGACCTCTGGACAGGATGACGGGAGCGCGGGATGAGCATCAGGGTTCTGGTGGCCGACGACCATGCGGCGGTCCGGGCCGGGATCGTGCTGATCCTCGACGGCACCGACGACATCGAGGTCGTGGGCGAGGCGGCCGACGGGGTGGAGGCCGTGGCGCTGGCCAAGGAGAAGCGGCCGGACGTGGTGCTGATGGACGTGCGGATGCCGCGGATGGACGGCATCTCGGCCACCAGGGAGCTGGTCGGGGTGGCCGATGTGCTGATCTTGACGACGTTCGACGTGGACGAGTACGTGTTCGGGGCGTTGCGGGCGGGGGCGGCCGGGTTCCTGTTGAAGAACACCGACGCCGATTCGCTGGTGGAGGCCGTGCGGCTGGTGGCCAGGGGGGACGGGCTGATCTCGCCGGCTGTCACGAGGCGGCTGATCACGGCGTTCGGCGAGCAGGCGCCGCCGGTGCGCAAGGAGGCGGTCGATCCGGCCGGGCTGACGCCGCGCGAGCGGGAGGTGCTGGCCTGCATCGGGCGCGGGCTGTCCAACGCGGAGATCGCCCGGGAGCTCGACATGGCGGAGGCGACGACCAAGACCCACGTCAGCAGGGTGCTGAACAAGCTGGGGCTGAAGAGCCGGGTTCAGGCGGCCATCTATTACTCGGAGGGGCTATAGGGCGGTCTGAGGCGGTTCATGCTGGGCAGGGCTGAGGGGTGGGGCCGGGCGCGGGGCAGCAATATCGGCCGGTATGTATAGCCAAGTGAAAGTGTCGCCCCCTAACCTTTGCCGGACCAGGGGGGAGAGCCGATGACCACACCACCGCCGCCGCCGCAGGGCCCGGACGACCCGGCGTGGCGCCAGCCACCCCAGGGGCCACAACAAGGGCCGCCACAAGGACCTCCGCACGGGCCGCCGCCGCACGGGCCGCAACAAGGGCCGCAGCATGGGCAACAGCAGTGGCCGCCGTACGGGCAACAGCATGGGCCGTGGCCGCCTCCGCCGCAGCCGCAGGGCAGCTCGGCGGGGATCGTGGTCGGGCTCGCGCTCGCCGGGGTGGCGATCTACAGCGTCATCAACGTCATGGTCGTGTTCGGGGTCCTCATGGTCGCCGGCTCGGCCATGGGCGGCGACAAGGCGGGGGTCGTGATCGGGGCGGCGGCCGCGTTCCTCGCCCTGGTGGGGCTCGGCGTGGGCGTCGGCCTGCTGCTGATGCGCAAGCCGTGGTCGATCGGCACCGGGCTCGGGCTGATGATCGGCTGGGCGCTGTGGTCGATCGTCACGGCGGGGCTGTGCACGGGTCTCAACCCGAGCCTCTACGGCGGCTGACGTGCCGCTGCACGAGATCTTCGTCGGTCTCGGCGTGCTGGTGGCCTCGGTGGTGTTCGTCCGCGAGGCCCGCAGCCGGGGGGCGCTGAACGAGCAGTCGCTGGTGGCGGTCACCGGGGCGCTGGTCGGCGGCGCCATCGGCATGCGCCTGGCGGGCTGGCTGGAGACGCTGGACCTGCAGAGCCTCTGGCTGTACGGGTCGCGCAGCGTCCTGGGCGGATTGACCGGCGCGTACGTGGGCGTGCTCGTCGCCAAGCGGGTGATCGGCTATCGGGAGCGCACCGGTGACCTGTTCGCGCCGGCGGTGGCGCTGGGCATGGCGGTCGGGCGGATCGGCTGCCATCTGACCGAGGCCCCGGGGCGGCCGACCTCGCTGCCGTGGGGCATCCACGCGCCGGCGACGACCCCGGACTGCCCCGGCTGCCTGGCGGGGCAGGCGATGCACCCGTCGTTCGTCTACGAGATCGTCTTCCAGCTCGCCGCGTTCGCCGCCCTGGTGTGGGCGCGCAAGCGGCTGACCAGGCCGGGCGAGCTGTTCACGCTCTATCTGGCGGGCTACGCGGTGTTCCGTTTCCTGGTGGAGTTCACCCGGGTGAACGACATCCTGTGGTCCGGCCTGACCGGTCCGCAGTGCTTCCTGCTGCCCGGCCTGCTGCTGCTGGGGCTCCGGGTCGGCTACGGCTGGCGGCGCGGCTACTACGATGCCCTCTTCGACCGGAAGGTGCACCAGTGAGCACAGGCATGGAGCTGCGGGGCGACCGCATCCTCCGCTACGTCAACGCGTTCTGCCCGCACTGTCAGGAGCCCGATCTCACCCGGGTGGAGCGGCTGAGCGGCTACCTGGCGGAGCGGGACGGCCAGGTGTGGCTCGAACGCGGGTGCCGCAAGCACGGCCTGGTCAGGACGCTGTACGACGAGGACCCGGATATTCTTGCCTATCTGGAGGAATGGACCGCTCCCACCAAGCAGCACATCCCGGATGTGTCGGGCAACTTCGCCCCCGTGCCGGGCGCGTACCTGCAAGGGCTTCCGGAGATGCAGACGCAGCACACCTGCATCCTGCTGGAGGACATCGCCGAGGCGTGCAACCTGCGCTGCCCCACCTGCTTCGCCGGCAGCTCCCCCGACCTGTCCGGCATCGTGCCCGTCGCCGAGGTGCTGGCCAACGTGGACCAGCGGCTGGCCAGGGAGAACGGCAGGCTGGACGTCCTCATGCTGAGCGGCGGCGAGCCCACGCTGCACCCCGAGCTGAAGACGCTCCTGGCCGAGCTGACCGCCCGGCCCGTCACCCGCATCCTGATCAACACCAACGGCGTCCTGATCGCCCGCGACGACTCGCTGCTGGACCTGCTCACCGAGCATCGCGAGCGGGTCGAGGTCTACCTCCAGTACGACGGCTCCTCGGCCGAGTCCTCCCGCCATCACCGAGGCGGTGACCTGCGCAGGCTGAAGGCCGACGCCGTACGGAGGCTGTCGGAGCGGGAGATCTTCACCACGCTGGTGATGACCGCCGCCCTGGGCGTCAACGACGGCGAGATCGGCGACGTGATCAGGCTGGCCCTCGACACCCCGTACGTGGGCGGCGTGTCGTTGCAGCCGCAGTTCGGCTCGGGCCGGTCGGGGGCCATCGACCCGATGGACCGCCTGACCCACACCGGCGTGCTCAAGCGGCTCGGCCCGCAGACCGGCGGCCTGGTGACCTGGCGCGACCTGACCGCGCTGCCGTGCTCGCACCCGCACTGCTGCTCGGTCGGCTACCTGATCCGCGACGACTCCCGGCAGTGGCGCTCGCTGGTGGCGCTGATCGGCCACGACCGGCTCAAGGAGAACCTGGGCCTGGTCGCCAACCGCATCGCCGACTCCGAGATCCCGCGCGAGCTGCGGCTGGCCGTCCAGGAGTCGCTGCTCGGCCTGCTGTCGGAGCAGTCGTCGCTGTCGCACCCCCGGATCGGCGACCTGTGGCGCAACATCTGCGAGAACTGCGACCTCGGCGTCTCCACCCTGCTGGCGCTGGCCTCGTCCGCGCTCCCCGGCAGGCGGGCGAAGCTGCGCCGGATGCTGAGCGAGCGGGTGGTGCGGGTGACGGTCAAGCCGTTCATGGACCTGTCGACCATGATCGAGGAGCGGCTGACGCAGTGCTGCGTGCACGTGGGCACGCGGTCCGACCGTGACCAGTGCGCGCCGTTCTGCGCCGTGCAGGCGTGGCCGCAGCTCTCGGCCCAGCGGCTGTCGGCGGTGGCCGCCGAGCCGAGGGTACGGCTCCCGCTGGAGGTGATCACGTGAAGGCCGAGCCGTACGATCCGCTGAGGTTGTGCGTCTATGCCACGGTCGCGCTGCTGGCGTGGCTGTTCGGGCCGTGGGCGTTGCTGGCGTTCGCCGGGCTGGGGTTCGCGGGCTACTGGAAGGCGCGGCGGGCCGGGCTGACCCGGAGCAAGTGCCTGCTCCGGGACACCCGGCTGGTGCTGGCCTACCTGGGTCTGCTGGCGGCGCTCGCGGTGGCGGCGATCATCTTCTGGTGACGGCCGCCAGGTTCATCACGGTGACCTCGGGGCCCTTGCCCCAGTACATGATCGTGGTGGGCGAGGACGACGTTCCGCTGCCGTAGCTGGCGGACCCGTCGGGCGACACCCGGTTAACGCCGGCGATCTTGCCGGTCGCCGGGTCGTAGACCGCGACGGGCGCGACGTACTCCTTGGCCGGATCGGCGTCCCCTCTGACCGGCATGACCGAGGCGAACCGGTCGCCCAGGACCTCCCCGTGGAAGCCGAGCGACGGGAGCAGCGTGGCGTCGGAGCCGTCGAGGCCCTGCACCAGGAGCCCGCCGCCCTTGGCGTCGCCGTAGCACCACTCGGCGGCGCAGGTGAGCTTCGTGACGGAGCCGGAGGCCGGGAGCGGGGTCTTCTCGCCGGTCACCAGGTTGACCCTGCGGTCCTGGTTCTTCTGCCCGCGCTCGCCCGGCGCGTAGCCGACGGCGTACGGCCAGGAGTCCAGGTGGAGGCCGTCGGAGCCGGCGACCTTCTCGGGCTCGCCGCCGGACAGCGGCAGCCGGTGGACACCCCCGTCGCGTACGGACCAGACCAGGGCGTCCTCGGTGAGGCCGATCCGCTCCACGTTCGCCAGGTCGCCGGTGACCTCGCCGACCCGCTGGGCGGTGCCGCCCTCGCGGGGGATGATCCAGAAGTCGGCCCACTTGTCACTGTCGTTGGGCGTGGTGCCGTACCAGGCGAAGTGCCGCTCTCCCACCTCGACGTCCTGGACGAAGTAGCCCTTGACGCCTTCGGGGGCGGGCATGTCGCCCACCACCCTGGTCGTGCGGGCAGTGGTGTCGTAGATCTCCAGGCGGCCGGCCTTCTCGAAGGAGGACTCGGCGGTCAGCAGCACCTCGGTGGGGGAAATTCCGGTCACCGGGCGATATTTCCAACCATCGGGGGCCGCCGCCGGCATCGTGAACACCGCCTCCGGCCACACCTCGGCCACCGGCTTCACCTCCGCCACCCTGGGGACGGCACTGGCCACCTCCCCAGGCGACACCGTGGTCACCGCGACCGCCGGCTCCACCGAGACCCGGGGCTCCCCCCGCCACACCGCCATCGTCCCCCCGGCCACCAGCACCACCGAGGCGGCCGCCAGGGCCATGCTCACCCGCTGCCGGCGTCGCCGCGCCCGCCGCCGGGCCGCGACGGCCGCCGCCAGCCCGCCGGTCGGCGTGACGTGCCCGGCCCCGGCACGCAGGGTCCGGACCAGGTCCTCTTCGCTTCTCATCGTGCCTCCTGCAGCATTCGCTTGATCCGGAGCTTGTCCAGGGCACGCGCCGCCTGGCTGCGCACGGTGCCGCGCGAGACGCCGAGGATCGCGGCGATCTCCGCGTCGGGCAGGTCCTCGTAGTAGCGCAGCACGAGGACCACTCGCATCCTGGGCGGCAGCCGTTGCAGGTCCGCCCACAGGTCCGCGTCCTCGTAGCGGTCGAAGCGCCCCTTCTCCGGCACGACGGACACCAGTTCCTCCCGGTGCCTGCGCCGCCACGAGGTGATGTGCAGCCTGACCATGGTCGTGCGCACGTACCCCTCGGGGTCGTCCTTCTTGCGCACCCGTGACCAGGCGTCACCCAGCCTGGCCAGAGCCTCCTGGACGAGGTCCGCCGCGTCGTCCGCGTTGCCGGACAGCACGTAGCCGTACCGGAGGAGCGCGTCGCCCCGGCTCCGGACGAACTCGTCGAACTCGGTTGTGTGGTCCACGTATCCAGGGATCCTCCAGCACGCCGTACCGTTGCACGAAACGCGAAAAGCGCGCGCCCCCCGGAAGGGGACGCGCGCTTTCGAGGCGGTCTGATCAGGCGGCGTACGACGGGTAGCCGTAGCCGGCGACCTGCGAGGTGGGACGGACCCGCTCCTCGACCTTGCCGTTGCCGGTGTTGCCCTCGATCGTGGAGATCGTGCCGTCGCCGTTGTCCTTGACGACGAAGCCGACGTGGTCGATGGAGCTGATGTCCTTGCTGCCGCTCCAGGAGAAGAAGACCACGGCGCCGGGCTTGGCCTCCTGGCCCCAGCGGTCGTTGGCGGCGAACCACTTGGCGTGGGTCACGGTGTAGGCGTCCCAGCCGACCTGCGTGCGGGCGCCGGTCTGCTCGCCGACCCAGGAGACGAACATCGAGCACCAGGCGGCGTTCAGGTAGTCCTGGCGGCTGCCGCCGTCACGCTGGACGGTCTCGGCGGCGCGCTGGGAGTTGGCGTACCACTGCTGGAACTTGGTGCCACCGCCGGCGGCGTTCTCGGAGGTGCCGACCTGGGCCTTGGCGACGGCCAGGACCTGCGAGGCGGAGACGTTGACCCTGGTGTTCTGGTTCGTGGCGGCCTGCTGGGCCTGGGCGGCCTGCGGCTGGGTGTTGGCGGTGGTCGCGGTGCTGGCGTCCGCCGACACGTGGGCGCCGAAAGCGGTCGCGACGAGCGCGGCGCCGAGGACGGCCTTGGACACGTTGATCTTGGGGGTGCGGATGGGGCGCATTAAGGGTAACTCCTCGCTTCCATACCGCTTACCGGGTTAGCTGACGGGTTCGGGCGTGGAAGCTGCCCTACGGCGATGTCGGTGCCGATTCACCCCGGTGGAACACATGGGTCCCCGGTTCCGCGTGTGAGCGGATTCAGCGGTCACAGGTCGGTCCCTGTGATGGACGGTGGGTCGTGACGCCCGAGAGTCGGTCGCGTCTTACCCGCGTACAGAAATGTCCAACACACCCCTGACCTGGGTAATTCCCTCGTAACGAAATTTCCACGAAACCGGCCGCGGGCGGGGGCCCGCGGCCCGGCTACTCCGCGGGAACGTAAAGGCTGAGCGTCTCGGCGATGCACGCCGGGCGCTTCTCGCCCTCGACCTCGATGGTCATCTTGAGGTTGGACAGGTAGCCCGCCGGCGTCCCCTTGACGTCGGTCAGCTCGGCCGTGGCCCGCACCCTGGCCCCGACCGGCACCGGGCGGGGGAAGCGCACCTTGTTCAGGCCGTAGTTGACGCCCATCGCGATGCCCTCGACCCGCACCAGCTCGAACATGAACGCCGGCAGCAGCGACAGGCTCAGGTAGCCGTGCGCGATCGTGCCGCCGAACGGGCCCTCCTTGGCCCGCTCCACGTCGACGTGGATCCACTGGTGGTCGTCGGTGGCGTCGGCGAAGAGGTTGACCTGTTCCTGGGTGACGGTGCGCCACTCGGTGGGGCCGAACTTCTCGCCGACGGCAGCCTTGAGTTCCTGTACGTTCGCGAAGGTCCGCATGAGGCGGAACGCTATTGCGCCGGTGGGACCGCTGCCAAGTTCAGGACCCGGAACTTGTCCGGCTTGTCCCCCTTGGTGGCGCCCCAGTAGAAGATGGTGCTCGGTTCCGACGAGACGCCCGCCCCGTACCAGTTGCCCGGGTTGCCGAAGCTCACCATCGTGCCCGTCGCCAGGTCGTACACCGCATTGCCCGCCGCCAGGAACCGGTCCAGGATCGGGTAGCGCGCCACGCCCATGCCGATGCCGCGCGCGACCTCCCGGGGCGGCTGCGAGCCGTCGACGCGGCTGATGACCGTGCCGCGCTCCGCCCGGCCGTAACACCAGACCGGCCCGCAGCGCATGCCCTGCACGCCCGGCGGCGCCTGCACGGTGAGGCTGGAGCCGTCCTCCAGGTTCACCAGCCGGAGCTGGTTGCGGTCCAGGTCACCCGGCAGGCCGGCCACGTCGGTGGCCCAGGGCCACTGAATGAGGTGCAGGCCGTCGCTGCCGGGGACGCGCTCGGGCTCGATCCCGCCGAGCGGGTGCCGCCACACGCCGCCGTCGACCTCCGACCAGACGACGTGGTCGCCGTCCAGGCCGATCGCGTCGAGGTCGGCGTCCTGGCCCACGCGGCTGGCCACCAGCCTGGCCTCGCCGCCGGCCAGCGGGACCGTCCAGATGTCGCGGATCTGCGCGCCGTCGCCCTGCTCGCCGTACGCGAACCAGGCGACGTTCGCGCCGTCCACGGTCACGCCCTGCACGATGTACTTCTTCAGCCGGTCGTCCTTCGGCACCTCGGCGACGAGCCTGGCCTTTCCGGTACGCGCGTCGTACACCTCGAACTTGCCGGCCTTCTCGAACGACGACTCGGCGCTGAGCAGGACCTCCGTGGGGCTGATGGCGGTGATGGGGCGGTAGCGCCAGCCGTCGGAGTTCCTGGCCGGCATGGTGAACACCGCCTCCGGCCACAGCTCCGCCGCCACCGCTTCCACCGGCTCGACGGGCACCGGGGCGATCGACGCCGTGGCCGTCGCCAGCGGCTGCGGGCTCTCCTGGACGGCGGTGCCCCTGAAGACCGCCGTGCCCGTGCCCGCGACCGCCACCACGGCCGCCGCGGCCAGCAGTTGCGCCCTTCTCCTGGCGCGCCGCCGCCTGCGCAGCCGGGCGACGCCCGCCAGCAGGTCCGGCTCCGGCGCGTCCGCGGCGCCCTGCCGCAGCGCCGTGACCAGCTCGTCCTCTGTCCTCACGCCCGTCCCCTTTCGAGCATCGCCGGCCTGACCCGGAGCGTGTTGAGCCCGCGGAACGCCTGGCTTCGCACCGTTCCTCGGGAGATGCCGAGGATGTCGGCGATCTCCTGGTCGGACAGGTCCTCGTAGTAGCGCAGCACCAGCACGGCGCGTTGCCGCCGCGGCAGCGTGGCGAGCTCTCTCCAGAGCTCGCCGGTGGAGTGGACGTCGGTGTAGGAGCCCTCGGGCAGCTCGCCCGTCAGGCGCTCGCGCCGCACCTTGCGCCACCAGCTCACGTGCTGGCGGGCCATGATCGTACGGACGTACGACTCCGGATTGTCCTTGTTGCGCACACGCCGCCAGGTGTCGCTCAGCCGCAGCAGCGCCTCCTGCACCAGATCGGCGGCGTCATCGGCGTTGCCGGTGAGCACGTAGCCGTAGCGCAGGAGGGCCGGCCCGCGGGCCCGGACGAAATCCTCGAACTCCACACCACCATGACGCCCGGGGTGGGCTCGGCTGTTGCAAACTTCTTTACCCGAAATCATCGCGCACCTGTTCGAGTCCGCGCTACAGTCTTAGGTACTCGAATCGAACAAGGGTTCGGCCTGGTGAGAGGGGGTGTGTCCGGTGACGGTGCTCGCGCTCGCCCCTGCCCGGACACGCCGTAGCGCTTTCTTCCCAAATCTAAGACGGCCGCTATATCCGGCAATAGAGTCCGAGAGCGTGGACCCTGTGCGCAACCCCTACGCCCCCGGAGCCGGACAGCGTCCGCCGGAGCTCGCCGGGCGCGACCGTGAGCTGCAGCAGTTCGAGGTCGTGCTGGAGCGGGTGGCCCGCGGCCGTCCCGAGCGCAGCATGGTCGTCACCGGCCTGCGCGGCGTCGGCAAGACCGTGCTCCTCAACACCTTCAAGTCCATGGCGATGCAGCGGCTGTGGGGCACGGGCAAGATCGAGGCCCGCCCCGACCAGTCGATCCGCCGTCCCGTCGCCGCCGCCCTGCACATGGCGATCCGCGAGCTGGCCCCGCGCCACCGCGCGCCCGAGCGCATCGAGGAGTTCCTGGGCGTGCTCAAGGCGTTCGCGATGCGCGACCCGGCCGCCGCCAAGGGCACCTCGCACTGGTCGCCCGGCATCGAGGTGCCGGCCAGCCGGGGCCGGGCCGACTCCGGCGACCTGGAGATCGACCTGACCGAGCTGTTCGTCGACGCCGCCGGCGTGGCCACCGACCTGGGCGTCGGCATCGCCCTGTTCATCGACGAGATGCAGGACGTGCAGGCCGCCGACGTCTCGGCGCTCTGCGCCGCCTGCCACGAGCTGTCGCAGTCCGGCGGCCCGCTCATCGTGGTCGGGGCCGGGCTGCCGCACCTGCCGAGCGTCCTGTCGGCCAGCAAGAGCTACAGCGAGCGGCTGTTCCGCTACGCGCGCATCGACAAGCTCGACCGGGAGGCCGCCGACCTGGCGCTCATCCTGCCCGCGCGCGAGGAGCAGGTCGAGTTCACCCAGGAGGCGCTCGACGCCCTCTACGAGGCGGCCGACGGCTACCCCTACTTCGTCCAGGCCTACGGCAAGGTGGCCTGGGACCTGGCGCTGCGCAGCCCGATCACGCTCGACGACGTCAAGGTGTCGGCCCCGGAGGCGGAGGAGGAGCTGGCCGTGGGCTTCTTCGGCAGCCGCTACGAGCGCGCCACCCCCGCCGAGCGCGACTACATGCACGCCATGGCGGAGATCGGCGACGAGCCGGTGCCCACCGCCGAGGTCGCCGAGGCGCTGGGCCGCAAGCCCTCCAGCCTCTCCCCTGCCCGCGACAGCCTCATCAAGAAGGGCCTGATTTACAGTGCCGAGCGCGGCCTGATCGCGTTCACGGTGCCGCATTTCGGGAGGTTCCTGCGTGCCCAACCGGTGTGAGCACCGCCCCTAGCCCTCTATTGGGCTGTCTAGTGGGGAAGCTAGACAGCCCAATAGAGTTCAATCGAGCGCTCTATAAGGCTGTCTACCGTCAGGCCGATACGGTCGTATATTCCGGCAGAGACTCCGCACTCACCACCGCGACCCGCACCGCGGGCCGCCGCCCCGCCAGGTGCACGGCGAAGACCACGTCGTCCCGCTCGTGGTTCTGGAAGGCGAAGAAGCGCCAGCACAGCTCCCGCCAGCTGTCATAGGGCTCGGTGGTCGCCAGTTGCGCCGCGTGGGCCCGCCACGTGCCGCTCGACTTGAGCCGCGCCAGCGACACCCCCTCCTGCGGGCCGCGCCGCTGCTCGCACGGGGCCCGGTGCCGGGCCCGGTCGACCAGCTCGTCGATCTCCGGCGACAGCACCGCCAGCACCGCCGCCCCGGCCAGCGTGAACCCCCAGGACGGCTCGGCGAACGCCGTCCAGCCCGGCGTCCCGGCCCACACCGCCATGAGCGCCATCCCGGTCAGCACCACGGTCCGGCCGATCGACCGCAGCCCGACCGGCGCCGAGCTCACCTCGCCGAAGCAGCCGCAGCCGGCATCCGGCCGGCGCCTGCGCAGCTCCAGCAGCACATACGTGGACAGCGCGAAGAACGTGACCGTCCCCCACCGGAACAGCGGGTGCGCCGAGACCAGCAGCCCGGCGGCGAGCACCAGCTCGACGACGCCGCACAGCAGCAGGGCCGGTTGCTGGAACCGGCCCGGCATCAGGACCGCCGGGCCCAGCCGGGCCAGCTCCCCCGGCTCCCGGCCCGACCGGACGACGGAGAACTTGGCCACCGTCCCCAGGACGAGCAGGACGATCAGGACAGGCACCTGTGAAGCCAGCACGTGTGTCACCCCAATCCGATCTGCGCGTTGAAACACCCGTTCACCAGGTCCCCGCCCAGCTCCACGTAGCTGGCCGGGGAGAGCTCGGTGATCCGGCCGCGTGGCGAGGTGCCGCACTCGACACACCGGTCGCAGAAGCGCCCGGCCACGCACCCGCACGCGACGATCGGCACGACCGCCGACCGGTTCGCGCACACGTTCTGGATCTGCAGCAGCGAGCCGATCGCCAGGTACGGCAGCGCCGCGCACGACACGCCCGCGTCGGGGCAGCCCGCGTCCGAGCGTTCCACCATCGGGTACGCGGCGCCGCGCTCCTCGCCGTCGAACACGTCGGACCAGGTGATGGTGCCCGCGATGCGCGCCTGGGCGCCGGCGTAGGACGGCGGTGGCGGCGGCACGGCCCGCGCCGGGTAGGCGGGCTGCGACGTGGCGGGCAGCAGCGCCAGCGTGGCGCCGTCCTTCCTGACCCCGATCGCGTCGAACAGGTAACCGGGCTCGAACTGGGGGTGGCGCACCCGCAGCCGGCCCGTGGCGCGGTAGGGGATCACGATCGTGCGGCGGCCCCGGTGCGGGCCGCAGTCGAGCTCCACAGTGATGTCCTTGCGGCCTTCGATCGACACGATGGTGCCGGTCAGGCGTACGGTGTCGGCCCAGATCCGCTCGACGACCTTGCCTTCGCGCAACGCCCTCATCAGCACGGTGGCCCGTACCGGAAGGTCGGCCGGGGCGACGTCGCCGCCGTGCCACGCGGTCGCCCACGGCGCGATGACCAGGCGCTCCTGCCTCCCGTCCGGGGTCTCGACGGCGATCATGTGCGGGCTCACGTCGAGGATCTCGCCGGTGACCGCGCGCAGGGGCTCGCCGCCCTCCGGCCCCGGGCCCGGCGTCGTCGCCTCGCGCCCCAGCGCCGCCGCTGCCAGCACCCGGCGACGCTCAACATCAGGAAAGCCCATCCGCCCCTCCCTCGTCCCGGGTACCAGAGTCACACGCATGCGGCTGGGCCAGGGCCTTCCACCGCACACGGGAGCAAAATACGCATCCCCCGGGGAAGGAGATGACATCCGGCGTCATACAAACTGCCACCGACCTTGACTGACCTTTATCCACGGCGGGCCGAATCCTGAATTGCGGTTCTGCCTGAATGCGGCCTCGGGCTGGGATTCTGGCCGGGATGCAGAGATTCGACGAGGAGTTCCGCGAGTACGTGATGACGCGCGGCCCTGCGCTGCTGCGTGCCGCCAAGCAGCTGACCGGACACCCTCTGGATGCGGAGGATCTCCTGCAGAGCGCACTGACCAAGACATACCTCGCATGGGACCGCATCCAGGACCGGGGGGCGCTCGACGGGTACGTGCGTCGGGCGATGGTCAACATCAACATCTCCCAGTGGCGACGGCGCAAGCTGGAAGAGTACCCGTCCGACGAGTTGCCCGAGGTGGTTACGCCGGTAGAAGCCTGCGGCGACGTGCACGAGCGGCTCGAACTGGCCCTGCAGAAGCTGCCCGAGCGGATGCGGGCGGCCATCGTGCTGCGCTACTACGAGGACATGACCGAGCCGGAGATCGCCAGCGCGCTGGGGATCAGCGTCGGCACGGTGAAGAGCACGGTGTCGCGGGGCATGGCCAAGCTCAGGAGTGAACTGGGTCTGCCCCGGCCGTAGCGCAGGGCCGTACGACCTGCCGGATCTTGCGCAGCGTGGCCAGGAACGTCTCCAGCTCGGCGGAGCTCAGCAGGCCGGTCAGGCACTCGTCGATGTCCTCCAGGTGGCGGGGCAGCACCTCTTCCAGTTTGTCGCGGCCGGGCCCGGTGAGCGTGGCGTAGGAGGCGCGCCGATCGGTGGCGCACGCCTCGCGGGAGACCAGGCCGTCACGTTCCAAACGGTCGATCACGCGGGTCACGCCACTCGTGGACAGGCCGGTCTGCGCGGCCAGATCGGTCATCCGGAGCTGCTGACGCGGCGAACGCCCCAGCCTGACCAGGGTCTCGAAGTCGACGTCCGACAGCCCGGCCGCGCTGAACACCGGCTGCATCCTGGCCGTCAGCCCGGCATGCACCTCCGCCAGCAGGCCCATGGCCGTCAGCCTGGGGTCGTCAATGTTCGTCACGCTCATACCCTAACGGACGTTGGTTGACGCGCGGAATATTCCTCGTGTAGAAATTTGTTGGCGCAAACGTCCGCACAACAAGCTCCATCGGAGGGAACCCCATGAGCACCCGCACCTGGAACGGCCTGACCGTCCCCGCCGCCGGCACCTACACGCTCGACGTCGCCCACACCACCATCGGCTTCGTCGTCAAGCACATGATGGTCAGCAAGGTACGCGGCAGCTTCTCCAACTTCTCCGGCTCCGTCACGGTCGCCGAGAACCCGCTGGACTCGTCCGCCGAGCTCACGATCAAGACCGAGAGCATCTCCACCGGCGTGGCCGACCGCGACGGCCACCTGCGCAGCGACGACTTCCTCGCCGTGGACAAGTTCCCGGAGATCACCTTCAAGAGCACCCGCGTCACCGACCACTCGGGCGACGAGTTCACCGTCGTCGGCGACCTCACGATCCGCGAGGTCACCAAGGAGGTCGAGCTCACGGTCGAGTACGGCGGCGCCGGCACCAACCCGTGGGGCCAGGCCGTCTGGGGCTTCTCCATCAACACCGAGTTCGACCGCGAGGACTTCGGCCTCACCTGGAACCAGGCCCTGGAGACGGGCGGCGTCCTGGTCGGCAAGAAGATCAAGGTCGAGATCGAGGGCGAGGCCAACCCGGCGGCTGCCGCCTAGGTTGTCCACAGCGGGGGTTATCCACAGCCCAGAGCCCGCTCCTGACCAGGAGCGGGCTTTGTCCACAGCCGGTTACCCACAGGGTGTGGACAACTCGTTGGACACTGATTGGACAGCGGCGAGGCGGCCGCGTCGGGACGCGTGACGGGAACCGCTTTGCCGCACTGCCAGAAGGCCGGTACGCTGTCCTGAGCCAACGTGGCTACCAGGAGGATTCGCCTAGTCAGGTCTATGGCGCCGCACTGCTAATGCGGTTTGGTGGCAACACCATCCGGGGTTCAAATCCCCGATCCTCCGCAGGTTGAAGGCCCTTCCCCGATCGTGGGGGAAGGGCCTTTTTCATTTGTGGGCTGCAGTCCGGGTTGCGGTTGGCTCCGGGCGGTGCAGCCAGGTGGCCCAGCGCCAGAGCCACTCCAGGGGCCCCTGGCGGTAGTGGCGTAGCCAGAGGGCGCTGAACAGCCACTGGGTCAGGAGGATGGCCCCGGCGGTCCAGTACGCCGTCTCCAAGGACCGGCCGATCGGCAGGCCGAGGACACGACTGGCCGCCAGTACGAGGAGTGTGGCGGTCAGGTAGTTGGTCAGCGCCATCCGGCCCAGTGGCGCGAAGACGAACTGCAGCACCGGTCGCAGCGGCGTTCGGAGCAGGAGCAGCAGGCCGCACACGTACACGCCGACGAGCAGCAGGTCGGCGAGGCTCGTCACGGAGGGCAGGTGCGTCGTGGCGCCCACGGCCCGCAGGTCGGCCTTCGCCCACAGGGCGGCAGCCAGTGCCGCAGCGAAGAGGAGGCCCAGCAGGAGCGGCCCTCGGGTGGACTGCTCGATTCGCTCGATCACCCCGTAACGGACCAGGGCCGAGCCCAGCACGAACAGCCCGGCGATCAGCAGGGGCCCGCCCATGCCGAAGATCATCGCTGCCGGGATTAGCGCGGCGGCGAGGCCGGCCAGGACCCACCGCGGCAGCCAGGTCGAGGGCAGCAGCACCAGCATGCCGACGATGGCGTAGATGGTGAGGATCTCGCCCGGCCAGAGCAGCATGTGTACGAGACCGATCGCGAGCAACGCCAGCAGCCGGCGCAGCAGGACCAGGCGGGGGCGGAGGGCGCGGTTCGCGGCGGAGTTCAGCAGCAGCGCGAACCCGATGCCGAACAGCAGCGAGAAGATCGGCAACCCCAGCCAGGGGTCCCAGTCGCCCATGGGCTGCACCACGACGGCGGAGGCGCCGGTGGCTATGAGTTGGATGTTGGCGAGCAGGATCTCGCACAGCGCGAACCCGCGCAGCACGTCGAGCGCGATGATCCGGGGCCGCCCCAGGGACGGGAGGCGGTGGCTGGACGGGGCCTCGGGGAGGTCTTCGCGTGGCATGGGGCCTCATCCTGTACGGCCTCCCGGGGGACGGCACCGGTCCAAAGCAGGGTCCGGTGGGCCCGGGATCCTCCTTTCGGCCGGTTCGATGAGGACGAGGCAGCGCCGGCCAGGTCAGCCGCTCGCTGAAAGGCGTTGCCGGGCCGCCTCCCACGGCCGCATCCCGCCGTCTTCGCCGGCGTCCTCCTCGTACCAGCCCGTCCCCGAAAGCCACGTCTCCAGCCAGCCGGCCAGCCCTTCGGCGTCGACGTACCACGCCTGGGACCACTCGTCGTCGACGCCGTTCGGCTCGAAGAGCAGCACGGCGCCCTCGGCGCTGCGGCAGTCCACGGCGGCGAACATGCCGCACCCCCAGTCGAGGACCGGCAGGACGTCCGCAGGCCAGTGCGGGGTCCCGTCCTCAGAGTCGGCGCGTTCCTCGCGGTAGACACTGACTGCGGTACGGCCTTCGCCCACGAGCGGAAGGAGCTGGTAGTCGGGGCCGAAGCCGCCGTTGGCCACCTCGCGGTAGAGCCGGACGAGCAGAGGAGGAAGGCTGAACCCCAGAACGCTCTCCGCCTGCGCCACCTCCTCGGCCGTGGCAGGGGAAGGTAGCTGCTGCTCCGCGGTCGCGTACGCCTTCGCCCGCACCCGCTGAAGAAGATCGTCCAGGTTCGTCACGGCGATGATGCTGCCATCCGGCCCCGACATTTTCGGCTGTCAGGCGGAGGGAGCAGAGCGGTGGAAACGATCCCAGGCGAAGCGCCGGCGTTCCGCTGACAGCCCCTGGTCCCTCATGGCCCGATCCAGCAGGTCCACATCACACCCGTGCGCGCTCAGGTGGCGGAGAAGGGGCTCGTACCGGTCGGCTCTGTCCCGTACGAGCTCCGTCGCCAGCCGTAGCTCCAGCCGAACCGCGGGAACCCGGTGCGAGCCGCATGCGACCCATACGTAGTGCTGCCACGGGCCGCGCCCTATGCATTCCATCCCGTCGGAGTCGAACGGTTTCTCAACGGTGCTCATCTCCACCTTGACCCCGTGCACCTCGTACCTGGCGAAGTATTGCGAGGATTCCGCGATCCACGAGGCAGCGTAAAGGCAGGGAAACGAGGCGAGCGCGGCGCCGAACGTGTCGACGTCCTCCCGCCGCGCCACCAGAAGGTCGATGTCACCGACAGGAAGACGAACCCCCTGAAGGAGTGCCGCGCTCGTGCCCCCGAGGCGGTAGGTGATGTCGGCGCCTGCAGCGCGCATGGTGGTGAGCACCGTGTCCAGCGCCGCAGTGATGTCCGCCAGCCGGAGATGTGTTTCGCCGTTGTCCATGAGGCGCAGCGTAAGAGCCTGAGGATCCACTATGTCAGGGCACCGGAGAGCCATTTCCGAGTGAGGGCGGGCCTACACTCGGCGCGCATGCGACTGAAGGCGATCTTGGCGCTGTTCGCTGTGTACGCCGTCACGGCGGCGCCCGAGTTCCTGCCCGGCGAGTGGCGGGTGATCGTGCAGCCCGCGACGAGCGACGCAGCCGAGGTCTACTACCAACCGGTTTCACCCGTGCTGCTCCGGTCGCATGAGGGCATCGAGCCCTTCCAGGACGCCCAGCAAGCCGCCCTGCGACGGGCCGAGCTCCACCCGCACGATCTGGCTCCGCCGTACATCCTGTACGAGCCGTACCGGCTGGTCGCCCCCTACGTCACCACGCGAGGACGCGCGCTGGCCTCGCCGCCGATCTCCGGGGTGAGCCGGTCGGACGGGAAACCCGTCCCGTACGTGATCGTGCCCCAGGTCCGGCCGGCGGAGAACAGCCAGGCGGAACTCACCGCGTTGATGGAGTCGGAACGCGGACCGATCGACGAGCCTGAAGTGTGGGGCATGGGAATCAGGCCGGAGCTCAACCGGATCATCCTCCAGACCAACGCCTTCGATCAGGGCTTACGCCGCCGGATGGCCAAGCAATATGGCGAACTCGTCACCATCGAATGGGACCCCTCCGGCCAACGCCCGCAGCTCGACTGAGGAGGCGACCGGCGTGAAACACTGCACGGCGTGCGCGAATATCTGTACCTCGTTCTCACGGCAGCGGTGGCGACGTACATCCTCGTGCCGCTCGTTCGCAGATTCGCCGTCTCCATAGGCGCGATGCCCGAGGTCAGAGAGCGCGACGTGCATGCCACCCCGACGCCCCGGCTGGGCGGGCTGGCCATGTGCGCGGGTTTGGTGACGACCCTTCTGATCGCCGCGCAGCTCGACAAGTCGGGCGCCAAGCTCGCGGACAGCGATTTCCTTTACGGGCTGATCATTTCCTGCGTCGTCATCGTGGCTCTCGGCTTTCTTGACGACTGGCTGGGTCTCGGCTCGCTCACGAAGCTCTGCGGGCAGATCGCCGCAGGTGGAGTGCTGTCCTTCTTCGGGATCAGGCTACCGTGGATACCGCTTCCCAACGGGGCGACGTACATACTCGACAGCACGCTGAGCACGATAGTCACCATCGGCATCGTGGTGGCCATCATCAATTCGCTGAACTTCGTCGACGGGCTCGACGGCCTGGCCGCAGGCATAACAACCATAGCCGCGGCAGGGGTATGGCTTTATTCGATCATGCTTTCCCAGCATCTGAGCGGCGACCGCATTCAGGTGACCGCCATCATGTCCGCCATTCTGATCGGCGTCTGCCTAGGGTTCCTGCCGCACAACTTTCACCCCGCGCGAATTTTCATGGGCGACACAGGCTCCATGCTTCTGGGGCTGGTGCTCGCGACCTCCATGGTGCTGGTGACATCGGATATCGCGCCGGACGCGGTTGCCGAGGTGAACCGCTTTCCGATGGCCATTCCGCTCATCCTGCCCGTCGCGCTGATCGCCGTGCCGCTCATAGACCTTTTGAGCGCCGTCGTACGCAGGACGTCCCATGGGAAATCCCCGTTCGCCCCGGATCGGGGGCACCTTCACCACGTCATCCTGGACAGCGGACACTCCCACACCCGGACGGTGCTCATTCTCTACGCCTGGGCCGGCATCTTCACGTTCGGCGTGGTGGCCCTCGCCCTGGGTGGTGTTCCGCTGGTCGTTCTCCTGGTCGCAGTAGTGTTCGCGCTGCTGGTCCTGGCGCTCACCCTTCACCCTCGCCTCCGCGCTGCAAGTGATTCCGCAACTGCACGGGAACACAGGGGCACAACGCGCCCATAGGCCCCAGCTCGTGGTCGAGGCGGAATGAGCCTCAGGGCTTCTTGCGGGGTCCTGGGTGCAGGTCGGTGAGCAGGGCGTCCCTGGAGGCGGTGGCTGCTTCCTCCGCCGTGGTGATGGCCTGCAGGATGGCGGCGGCGAGGTTGGTGGCGTCCAGGCGTCGTCTGGTGCGTGGGGAGATGTCCAGGCGGGTGAGGGCGCCGAGGGCGTCGGTGACGGCGACGATGCCGCCGTCGTCGGCCCGGCCGGTGAACTCGGCGGCGCTCCACTCGTCCACCCGCGCCTCCGCCCGTGCGGCGGCGGCGATCAGCTCCTCCAGGCGCGCGTTCGCGTCCTGCATGCGTTCACTCCCCCTTCAGCACGTTGCGGATGTAGCCCTCCAGCGGGTCGGCCGCGCTGCCGGCGGCGCCCGGGACGCTCAGGCCCTCGATGACCTCCTCCAGCCGCTCCCCCATCGTGGCGTGGGCGGCGGCGATCGCGTCCAGTACGGCCTGGGCGAGCTGCAGGTGGTCCAGGTCGCGGGAGAGGCGCGGGTCGATGGTCAGGGCGCGCAGGCGTCCGCCGCCGGACACCACGGCGCGTACGGCCCCGCTCGGGTCCGTGCCTTCCAGGCGTTCCTGCTGCAGGTCGCTCATCGCCCCGGACAGCGCGCCGGCCCAGCTCTCGGCCTCGCGCAGCAGCCCGGAGAGGTTGTCGGGCCGCCCTTCTGCGAACGATTCCACGTGCCTCATGTCGTGGCCTGCGGCTGCTTGGGCGGCTGGGGCTGTTGCGGCTGGGAGGCCGGGACCCAGTATTCCTTCAGCCGGAAGGGGTCGGCGATCGCGGGCGTGAGGTTGAGGTCGCGCGCCCCCATGTCGGGGTTGCCGCTCTTGTAGAAGGCGCCTCGCAGCTCGTTGAGCTTGAGTTCGAGCTTGTTGAGATCACCTTCGTACGAGTTGTACACGTCGGCGAACTGCTTGACCATGTTCCCCGCCATGCTCATGAACACGCCCACCTGGGTCCACAGCGCGACCTTGCCGACCGGGTGGGCGCTGAGCGAGGCGATGGTGCGCAGCACGGGCGCGGAGGAGGCGTACAGGCTGAACACCGACAGGTCGTACTCCAGCACCTCCTTGAACTGGCTGTGCATGGTGCTGCTCATCTCGCCGGAGATCTTGCCGAGCTGGCTGTAGAGGCCGTTGACGTTGAATCGCACGTACTGCTGCAGGGTTTCGACCGCGCGGCCCTTCCAGTTGGGCGCGATGTCGTCGAAGAACGACCGCCACAGGTCGGAGCGGCTGCCTTCGAGCTGCCCGGCCATGTCCTTCCACTGTTCGCGCCGGTCGTAGAACAGGAACGGGTTGCCCATGTTGAGGGTGGCCGCCACGTCCAGCGCGAGTGCCGCGACGCCGAGGCCGGAGATGACCATGGCGCTCCGGGTGGTTTGGCGCAGGGGGTTGAGCTGCGAGATCAGCCGCCGGTAGAAGCCGGGGTCGGTGCGCGGCTGCGGCGGCGAGACGGTGATGGTGCGCTGCACGGCGCCCCGGGCGTTGGCGACGTGCAGTTGCTGGCCGCCGGCAGGAGGCGTGGTCTGACCCGGCACGATCAGTTTCGGCGGTTCGCCGGATGGGGTGGTCATCGCGGGGTTCCTCCTACTTGATGGTGCTGGCCTTCTGGGCGGCGACGTAGTTCGCGGCGGCGGTGGAGATCTTGCCGCTGTCGGTGCGCAGCACGTCGGTGAGGATGCCGGCGCTGTCCCGCCAGGTGTCGGCGATGGTGTTGAGCCGGTTGACGAACATCAGCCCGACGATCGGGATGCCGGCCATCGGGGCCAGGTGCCAGCCTTCGAAGCGGGGCGTCCACTGCTTGACGCTGTCGACGCCGATGGCCGAGTCGCCCATCGTTCCGGCGAACTTGCGCACGTACCAGGCGTCGACCTCGTAGCCGCCCGAGGGGGTGCCGCCTCCGGGGTCGGCGACGGACGGCGGCGGCGCGGACGACGCCTGGACGGTCTGCGCCGACTGCGCGCGCACGGTGGGCGGGAGGCAGACCGGTGGCGGGCACGCGGGAGTGTGCGGGCACGGGCTCACCAGCGGCGGCGGCACCGTGCCGGCCTGGGAGGACGGGTCATCGGTCGACACGGCCTCGTTTTTACCAATTTGGATCAAGGCCGTGGGGTGATTCGGGGCCGCTGAAGCCAATGTTCAGCCGTTCGTCACCATTGCGACATTTACCCGTCCCTCGGCACGCCCGGAGGCTCACGGGTAGATCTTCTGGTGCTCCCTCAGCATCGCGACGAACTTCTCGATCCGCGCCGCCCGCGTCGCGGGCCGCTTGGCGTCGCCGACGCGGTAGAGGATCGCGTAACGGTTGGCCCTGTCGAGCGTGGCGAAGAACTCCGCCGCCACGGGGTCGGCGTCGAGCGCCGCCTGAAGGTCATCGGGCACGGTCGCCGTGCTCGACGATTCGTAGGCCGCCTCCCACCGGCCGTCGGCCTTCGCCTTCTCGACCTGCGCGAGGCCGGCCGGGCGCATCGCCCCGGCGGCGATGAGCCGTTCGACCTTGCCGCAGTTGACCTTCGACCACCGGCTCCTCGGCTTGCGCGGGGTGAACCGCTGCAGCCAGTGCTCGGCGTCGAACTTCACCTTCTGCCCGTCGATCCAGCCAAAGCAGAGCGCCACGTCCAGCGCCTCGGCGTACGTGACGGACGGGATGCCGGAGTCCTTCTTGGCGATCTTCAGCCAGAGGCCGGGCGAGACGGCGTGCTCGGCATCGAGCCACTTCTCGAACTCGGCCTGGGAGGCGAAGGCGAGGATGGGGAGATCTTGCTTGTCCGTCACTGCTTTGACGCGCTCCTTCGAACGGGGTCGGTCCCGGCTCGATCGTCGCACCCGGGCGTACGTAAGGCACCTTGACGTGCGTACTTCCTGCTAGAAAGCCGCTCTCCATACGGTAGTCCGCGATTCCCGAAATATCCGGAACTGGGGGCGATTCTTCATGCGTGCCGGGCCAGGACCGGTTCGGGATGACGGTGGCGCCCGGTGTTCAGCGGATCTGGCCGGACCGGCCGGAGCGGGCTCTCACGCCTGCGACATAGGGGGATTCGGCCCCACATGCCTTCTCCAGCCTGGTGCGAACAGTGTTCACCACGGACAAGTAACCTACCCCCGGTCGCGGGTAGTGGCCTGGGCGGCACATACTGGAGGGGTGAAGCCAGCTAGCGGCGCGCCCCGCCGCCACCTGCCTACCAGTCCCTTCAAACCCCCGCCTCCCGCTCCACCGGTCGAGCAGCTCAGCCTGAACGACCGGGTCACCCATGACCGTTTCGGCCTGGGTGTCGTCATCGGAGTGGAAGACGAGATCGCCGTCGTCGTCGACTTCGGGTCACGGCAGGAGCGGATCACGACACCTTTCCACAAGCTGTACAAGCTGTAGGACCGCTCAGGCGGTGCGACTGGATGCCGGGACGGCGCGCCGGCTGTTCGGGGCCGCGCGGGTCGCCCGGCTGGGCACCGCCGGTTCCGACGGGATGCCGCGTGTGGTGCCCGTGACGTTCGCCGTGCTCGGCGACCGGGTCGTGACGGCTGTCGACCACAAGCCGAAGCGCACCGCTGACCTGAGGCGGCTGCGCGACATCCGCGCGAATCCATACGTTTCGCTGCTCGTCGACCATTACGAGGACGACTGGACGCGCCTGTGGTGGGCGCGTGCCGACGGCAGCGCGCGGATCGCCGACGAGACCGAGCGCGCCGAGGCGCTCGACGCGCTGGTGGCCAAGTACGACCAGTACGCGGGCCGCCGCCCGGAGGGTCCGGTGATCGTCGTGGCCGTGACCCGCTGGTCCGGCTGGCGCCACTGAGAACGGCGGCACGTACTCAGGTACGCGTACTCATGTGCTCGCCTGCCCGGTGGCGGATTCTGGGGGCATGACCAAACCAGTCCAGCCCACCATGACCGCCGCCTACTACGCGCAGAGTGTCATCTCGTTCGCCGTGGCGCTCGGCAGCACGGCGCTCGGCATCGTCTTCCTGCCGATCGACCCCTGGGTGCGGGCGTTCCTGGCGATCGCGGTGCTGTATACGGTGACGTCCGCGTTCGGCCTGGCCAAGGTCATCCGTGACCGGCAGGAGGTCGCCCACATGTCCAGCCGGGTCGACCAGGCGCGCCTGGACAAGCTACTCACCGAGCACGACCCGTACAAGGTCGACAGTCTTTGACCGTCAGGCCTGGTCGAGCCCGCGTTCGATGGCGTAGCGGACGAGCTCGACGCGGTTGTGGAGTTGCAGCTTGTTCAGGGTGTTCTGTACGTGGTTCTGCACGGTGCGGTGGCTGAGCACGAGGCGTTCGGCGATCTGCTTGTAGGACAGGCCCTTGGCGACCAGGCGCAGCACCTCGGTCTCGCGGTCGGTGAGGCTGGGCCCGTCGGTGGCGGGGCGCTGGGTGGCGAGGCGGCGGTATTCGCCGAGCACGAGCCCGGCCAGGCCGGGGGTGAAGACGGGTTCGCCTTCGGCGGTGCGGCGGACGGCGTCGAGGAACTCCTCCCGGCTCGCCGACTTGACCAGGTAGCCGGAGGCTCCGGCCTTGACCGCCTCCAGCACGTCCTCGTGCTCGCCGCTGGCCGACAGGACCAGGACGCGGGGCGGCTGTTCGGTGGCGGCCAGCCCGCGGGCGACCTCGACGCCGGGCAGGTCGGGCAGTTGCAGGTCGAGGATGACCACGTCGGGCCGGATGGCGCCGGCGACGCGCAGCGCCTGGCGGCCCTCGCCGACGGTCGCCACGACCTCGTAGGCGGCGTTCTCCAGGTCGCGGGCGACGGCGTCGCGCCACATCGGGTGGTCGTCCACCACCATCACGCGCAGGGCACTGGTCATCTGGTCACTGTAATCTCGACCTCGGTGCCCTGGCCGGGCACGGAGGCGATGGTGACGGTGCCGCCGAGGCCGGCGATCCGGCCGCGGATCGACTGTGCGATGCCGAGCCTGCCCTCGGCCTCGGCTTCGGCGAGGCGGCCTGCGGGGATGCCGGGGCCCTCGTCGCGCACGGTGATGGTGATCGATCCGGCGTCGTCCTCGGCGAAGACCCAGGCGCGGGCGTCCTCTCCGCAGTGCCAGCGCACGTTGTCGAGCGCCGCGCCGACGGCCGCCTCGACCTCGCGGGCGCGGGCGGCGGGCAGTGGCAGCGGGGTGGCCGGGGCCGAGACGGTGACGGTGGGCGTGGTGAAGCGGCGTAAGCGGGCGCCCACGTCGACCAGGCCGGCGTCGCCCTCGGCGGTGGCGGGGCCGCTGCGGATCAGCTCGCGCACGGCCGCCTCCTGCTCACCGGCGAGCCGGCCGAGCTCGGCGGCCTCCCCGCCGATCTCCAGGCCGCGCCGCTGCACCAGCGCCAGCACCTGCAGCACCGAGTCGTGGATGCCGCGCGCGATCCGCTCGCGCTCGCGCACGGCGGCCTCCCGCTCGACGGCCCGTTGCAGCCGCTCCTCCGCCTGCTTGGTGAGCCTGGCCACGTGGCCGACGACGGTGCCGGCCAGGATAAGCAGCACCGCGCCGTTGACCGGGACGGAGAGGTCGAAGCCGTGCGGGCCGCGCAGCCACAGGTCGGCGAGCGACAGCACGATCGCCGCGACGGCGCCCGCGCGCCGCCCGCCGTGGACCGCCCAGGCGAGCACCGGGCCGCCGACCCAGGTCGCCGTGACGGGCATCACCCCAGGCCCGGCGTCGGCCCCCTGGACGTACGGCGAGGCGGCCATGCAGCCGAGCGTGACGAGGACGTCGATCACCAGGAGGGCACGGCTGCGCGAGGTCGCGTAGGCGATGGTGGTGGCCACGGTCCACCCGGCCATCACGCCGAGGACGAGCCACCCGGCGACGGGCCGCGCGTAGCCGCCGGCACTGGCCAGCAGCAGCGCGGCGTAGCCCAGGGAGGCGAAGCGATAGACCGCGATGGCCCGCCAGAACGACCCCTCGATCCCCATGTGGCCCGACTATAGGCGGGTCAGCTCAGCACCAGCATGACGTGGCCGTCGGGGTCGGTGCCGGTCCGCCGGAAGCCGCACCGCTCCAGCAGCCGGACGGACCCGGCGTTGCCCTCGTGCGGGTCGGCGTGCAGCGGCCGCTCCCGCTCCAGCTCCAGGAAGCGGGTCAGGGCCAGCGTGCCGACGCCCCTGCCCCAGAACTCGCGGCCGAGCCAGTAGCCGATGAACCGCCGCTCGCCGTGCCACCAGGCCACCACGTTGCCCGCGAGCGCGCCGTCGACGGTCACCGCCTGGACGAGGCAGCCGGGGTCGCCGAGGACGTCGGCCTTCCAGTGGGCCATGAAGGCCGCGCGCTCCCGGGGCCGCCAGCGGGCCCGGGAGGCCGCCTCCGGGTCGCACTCCTGCTGGTGGAAGGTGCCGAGGTCGGCCTCGATGACATCTCGCAAACGCACGTCCATGCCGCCCGAGTGTGCCAGCGGTCACCGACAGAACTACTCCTGCAGCACGGACAGCACGTTGCCCGCCGGGTCGGTGAACCAGGCGATGAGCGGGCCGCCGCCCCGGAAGATCCCGCGCTCGTCGGTCTTCATGTGCGGGTAGCGCTCGAACCGCACCCCTCGGCGGACCAGCTCGTCCACCGCCTGCTCGATGTCGTCGACCGGGAAGTTGAGGATCGTGTACGTGGCCGGCACGTGATCCTCCTTCGGGTAGACCAGGATGTCGCGGTCGCCCGCGATGTGCAGGGTGAGCATGCCGTGCTCCTCCGACACCCTGATGCCGAGCGTCCGGCCGTAGAACTCCTTGGCCCTGGCGATGTCGTCGACGGAGAAGCCGCTGAAAGCCTTGGTCGTGCCGAACATCACATCGCCGCCCTGTGCTCGTCGCTGAGCTGGATGATCTGGACGTAGTTGCCGTCCGGGTCGATGGCCGTGGCGAACAGGCTGCCGTCGCGGTCCTCCAGCTCGGCCAGCCAGGCGGCGCCGGTGCTCTCCATCCGCTTCGCCACGGCGCGGGCGTCGTCGACGTCGAAGTTGAGGATCATCCTGCCGGGCTCGGGGTTCTTGTCCGAGATGTCCGTCCGGTGGTCGATGAGGAGGTGGAAACTCCCGTACGTGAGCACCCGGTAGCCGTTGACGTCGGCGGTCTCGGTGGCGTCGAGGACCGTCTCGTACCAGGTGGCGAGCCTGCGCGGATCGGCGCTGGCCAGGAGCATGCCGTCAAGTGCGGGCCGCTTCATGGTCTCTCTCCTTGCGGGTCGATGTCGCTGTCACCCATGAAGACCAGGCTGCCCGCCGAAACTCATCGGAGCCCGGCGGCTCGCCGCCGGGCTCCGACCGGGTCAGATCGTCCTGAGCGTCAGCCCGTACCTGCTGAGGATCTCGTTGACCGGCTGGTGGTACGTGGTCCCGCCGGTGCTGCAGTTGCCGGAGCCGCCCGAGGTGACGCCCTGGGCCTGGCCGTTCGAGATGAACGGACCGCCGGAGTCACCCGGCTGGGCGCACGCGCTGGTGCGGGTCAGGCCGCTGACCGTGCCCTGCGGGTAGGTGACGCTGGCGTTGTGCTGCTGGATGGTGCCGCAGCGCCAGCCGGTGGTGGAGCCGGAGCGGCAGATGGACGAGCCCACGGGCGCCTGCGTGGAGCCGCGGACGGCGACGAGCGAGCCGCCGGCGCCGCGGACGTACGGAGTGGCGTTGTGGCCGGGCGTGGCGACCCAGGCGTAGTCGTTGCCCGGGAAGGAGGAGCCCTGGAAGGTGCCCGACGGGCTGGTGGTCCGGGCGCCGGTGCGGCCGCAGTGGCCCGCGGTGACGAAGCCGGGGGTGGAGCCGCGGGTGACGGAGAAGCCGATGCTGCACCGGCTGCCGCCGATGTAGTAGGGGTCGCCGCCGACGATGTCCTGGTAGAGCTGCGGGCTCTCGGTGCTGACGGTGAGCTGGACCGCGCTGCGGTCGACGCCCGCGGCGGCGGCCAGGGCCTCGGCGGCCTGCTGCTGCCCGGCGACGATGACGACGCTGTTGGTCGTCACGTCGACGTACCAGAGGGAGGCGCCGGATCGGGCCTTGCGGGGGGCCTGGTCGATCTTCGCCTTGACGCCGTCGAGCTGGGCCAGCGTGCGGGTCACCACGACGGGTTCGGCGCCCTTGGCCTCGATGGCCGGCTTCTCGGCCGCGTCGGTGGTGGCGACCATGAGCTTGGAGGCGTCGGCGTTCAGCCAGGCGCCGCCGTACGAGTCGCCTAACGAGGCGGTCAGCGTGGCTTCGACCGCGGCGGCTCGCTGTTCGTTGGCGAGACGGGTGACGACCTGCTGCTCGGTGAGGCCGAGGTCACGCTCGAGTGCGTCGATGACGGCCGGCGGGGTGTCCGCTGGTGCCGCTTGGGGGACCGGTTCGGCGGCCAGCGCGGGGGTGAATGGGGTGGCCAGGCAGGCAGCCAGGAGGGCGGTTCCTGCCAGCGCACAGCGTTTACCGAACATGTGCACTCCTTGATGGGGGTGCTGTCAAGTTACCGCTGCGTATGTCGGCCGCCACGTACCAAACGACCCGTATTACGGAGTTATGGGGCCCCTTGCGGTCACAGACCGGAATCTTCCATGCTCGGGAATATATCCACTTGCCGAGCGGCTAGTAAACGGGCGTATACTCCAATGCGGACTTAAGAGGGGAAGTGGTGTCTTGGTAGCCCGGACACAGACCGCGACCCCCGCGGGACGGCACTACACCCACCGCGAGATTCTCGAGGTCATGTCGGGGCTCATGCTCGCCATGCTCACCTCGATGATCTCGACCTCCGTGGTGGGCACCGCGCTGCCGACGATCGTGGGGGAACTCGGCGGACAGGACCAGTACTCGTGGGTGGCGTCGGCGACCATGCTGACGATGACGGTGTCGACGCCGTTGTGGGGCAAGCTGTCGGACCTGTTCGGCCGCAAGCTGCTCTTCCAGACCGCCCTCGGGCTGTTCGTCGCGGCGTCGCTCGTCGCCGGCCTGTCACAGGACATGGGCCAGCTCATCGCCGCCCGCGCCGTGCAGGGACTGGGCGTCGGCGGCCTGTCCGCCCTGTCACAGGTCATCCTGGGCGACATCGTCTCGCCGCGCGAGCGCGGCCGCTACTCCGGCTACATGGGCGCCGTCTTCGGCATCTCCACCGTCGCCGGGCCGCTGCTCGGCGGGTTCATCGTCGACGCCGACTGGCTCGGCTGGCGCTGGTGCTTCTACGTGGTCGTGCCGTTCGCGCTGGTGTCCTTCTTCGTGATCCAGAAGGTGCTCAAGCTGCCGTCGGTCAAGCGTGACACCACGATCGACATCTGGGGCGCCACCACCATCACGGCCAGCGCGAGCGCGCTGATGCTGCTGCTGACCTTCGGCGGCAACCAGTTCGCGTGGAACTCGCCCTGGACCTACTTCCTCGGCGCGCTCAGCCTGCTCATGCTGGCCCTGGCCGTGGTCGCCGAGCGCACCCACGGCAACCCGATCCTGCCGCCCCGCCTCTTCCGCAACCGCACGTTCGTGCTGACCAGCCTCGCCTCGCTGTTCGTCGGCATGGCGATGTTCGGCGCGATGATCTACCTGCCGCAGTACCTGCAGATCGTCAAGGGCATGTCGCCGACCGCGTCCGGGCTCATGACGCTGCCGATGGTGTTCGCGCTGTTCGTGTCCGGCGTGGTCTCCGGCAAGATCGTCACCCGGACCGGCAGGTGGAAGGTCTTCCCCGTCGCCGGCCTGCTCATCGTGGCCGTCGGGCTGTTCCTGCTGTCGCGGCTGCACGTCGACTCCGGCGAATGGCTCATCGGCTTCGACGTGGCCGTGCTGGGCCTCGGGCTCGGGCTGTCCATGCAGATGCTGATCCTGGCCGCGCAGAACGGCTCCGAGCTGCGCGACATGGCCGCGACCACGTCCGGCGTGTCGTTCTTCCGCTCTCTCGGCGGCGCCGTCGGCGTGGCCGCGTTCGGCGCCATCCTCACCAACCGCCTCAACAGCGAGATGGCCGACATGCTGCGCGCCGCGGGCATGAAGCCCAGCGCCGACACCGCCTCGCTCGGCAGCCCCGACCAGATCCAGCATCTGCCCGAGCCGATCAAGCACATCATCCTGGAGGCGTTCACGCGCGGCCTGGAGACCGTGTTCATCGTCGGCGTGCCCATCGCGCTGCTCGGCTTCGTCGCCACGCTCCTGCTCAAGGAGCTGCCGCTGCGCGGCTCCGCGGCTCCGCCCGAGCCCGCCGCCCCGCCGCTCGGCAAGGACGACCTGGTCCTGGCCGGGCTGCTGCTGGAGCTCGTCGCCCAGCGGGTGGAGCGTACCAACGGGCGGCCGTCCGCCCTGCTCACCGCGGTCGCCCGGATGGCCCCGCCCGACGACCGGTCCGAGCCGGAACGCGCCAGGTCGGTGGCGCAGAACGTGCTGCGCCCCACCTCGCGCGCGCTGATCGCGCAGGCCGCGCCGCCGCGCAAAGACCTCGTCACTGGAGGGATCCCGCAATGATTCGCAAGTTCATCGGCGCCGTCACGGCCGTCCTGGCGGCCCTGGCCGGCCTCTGGCTGATGCTCGCCCCGTTCGCCCTGGGCACCCAGCCGGCGAACGCCGACTGGACCGATCCGACCACCGCCGAGTTCTTCACCGGCCTCGGCGTGGCCGTCATCGGGCTCGCCGGCGCCGCCGCCTTCGCCGCCGCCATCCACGAGGACCTCGTCGCACGCGGCCTCGTGACCGTACGCGAGCGCAAGGCCGAGCCGGAGCCCGAGCCCGCCCCGGCGGCGCCGCAGACCTCATCCGCGGAGCTCGCCGCCCTGCTCGCGCCGCTCGTCGAGGCGCTGCGCGAGGACCTGAACCACACCGCCCGCCCGAACCGCCAGAACGGCTCGGTCACCCTGGTCGCCGCCGAGGAGAACCGATGAAGGCCAAACTGGGCGTCTCCGCCCTCGTCCTGCTGTTCCTGACCGGCCTCTGGCTGGTGGCCGCGCCGTTCGCGATCGGCTACCAGCCCGCCGGCGCCGCCTACACCGACGCCACCGTCAACGACCTGTGGATCGGCGGCGGGCTCGCCGGCGTCTCGTTCCTCGCCCTGGTCGTGTACGCGGCCGACGCCCTGCGCGAGCTCACCCGGGGGCGGCACGTCGGCTCGCCGACCGGCGACCGTACACCCTGACCTGGCACGACGTCGCATATGGTGGCCAGATGAAGCGTGCTGCCGCCATGACGTTCGTGATGCTCGCGTCCGTCGCGTGCGGCGGGCAGGCGCCGGTCGCGTCCTCCGCGCCCAGCCCGCCGGCCGCACCCACGACGCGGACGCCCGCCACCCCGACGCCGACCGCCACCGAGCCGCCCGAGTTCAAGGCCGAGGTCAGCACCATCAGCCGTGACCGCCTGCGGCACTCGTGGCGCCCCGGCTGCCCGGTCCACTACCGAGACCTGCGGCTGATCACGATGTCCTACTGGGGCTTCGACGACAAACCGCACACCGGCGAGCTCGTCGTGAGGAAGACCGTCACCGACGACGTCGTCACCGTCTTCCGCAAGCTGTACGACTGGCGGTGGCCGATCCGGCGGATGGAGCTCGTCGACGTCTACCGGGGCGACGACTACGACTCCATCGACGCCGACAACACCTCGGCCTTCAACTGCCGCCGCGCCACCGGGTCCGGGAGCTGGTCCAACCACGCCTACGGCGAGGCCATCGACCTCAACCCGCGCGAGAACCCGTACGTCACCGCCGGCGGCGACACCGCCCACCCGAACGCCGAGAAGTACACCGAACGCCCGATGAAGGGCAAGGGCGTCATCAACCCCGGCGACAAGGTCGTACGGGCCTTCGCGGCCGTCGGCTGGGAGTGGGGCGGCGACTGGTCCGGCACCAAGGACTACCAGCACTTCAGCAAGGGCGGCGGCTGAGTCCGAGCCCGGCGCCCGTCACTCAGGGTGCGCCCAGGGTTACCCCAGGTCAGAAGGTACGTAGGATGATGACCACCACGTCATCTCAAGCGAAGGCTGCGACAATTTCGACATGGCGGACAAGGACGGCGACGGCTGGACCGAATGCGGACGAGGCCACCGGCACTGGGGGCTCCACGGCGCCTCCGGGCTGCTGGCCGTGCACCATGACGACCTCGGCACCCCGCATGTGCTGATGCAGAAACGGTCCTGGTGGAGCCACCACGGCGGCACCTGGGGCCTGCCCGGCGGAGCCCGCGACAGCCACGAGGACGCCGTGGCGTCCGCGCTGCGCGAGGCCCACGAGGAAGCCGCGCTCGCCGCTGACGGGCTGCGCGTCCAGGGCGTCTACCTCGACGACCACGGCGGCTGGCAGTTCGAGACCGTGATCGCCGAGTCGGCCGAGCGGCTGGCCGCCGTGTGCGCCAACGGCGAGAGCGACGAGCTGCGCTGGGTGCCGCTGCCCGAGGTGCCGGGGCGCAAGCTGCATCCCGGGTTCGCCGAGACGTGGGACGACATCCAGGGCGCGATCAGCCCCGAGACCGTCGTGCTCGACGTGGCCAACATCGTCGGCGCCCGCCACGAGCACGGCTGGTGGAACGACCGGCTCGGCGCCGCCACCCGGCTGCTGCACGACGTGGCGGGGCTGCGGCTGGACCATCCGGTGCTGGCGCAGTGGTTCCCGCGCATGGTGGCGGTCGTCGAGGGCGCCGCCAGGGGCGTGCCCGACATGCCCGGCATCCAGGTGGTCGCCGCCACCGGCAACGGCGACGACGCGATCGTGGACGTGGTGGCCCGGGCCAAACGGTGGGAGCGGATGCTCGTCGTCACCGCCGACCGGACCCTGAAGGACCGCGTCACCGAGCTCGGCGCCGAGACCACCGGACCGCGCTGGCTGCTCTCACAGCTGGGCAGGTAGGACCCCGTCGAAGACCGCCTTGAGCCCGGTCACGTCGAGCACCCGGCGCAGCACCCCGTGCACGCCCGTCAGGCGCAGCCCGCCGCCGTGCGCGCCCACGGTGCGCTGCAGCTCCACCAGCACCCACAGGCCGCTCGAATCGCAGAACTCCAGCCCGAGCGCGTCCACCACCAGATCGAGCCGGCCCTCGGCGGGCAGGTCGGCCAGCCGCTCCTTGAACCGGGGGGCCGTCAGCTTGTCGAGGTCGCCGGCCAGGCGCACGACAGTGACGCCCTCGCCGCGCTCCACCTCGACGCTGAGATCCGCCACCTCCTGAACGTACACCGGCGCCACCGCAGCCGCTATCGTGGTGTGCGCACTGGAGGGTTCGCATAGTGGACGAGTGCAGCCGCCTTGAAAGCGGCCAGGTCAGCGATGGCCTCGTGGGTTCGAATCCCACACCCTCCGCTTACTCGTGGCTGCCCGCGAAGCCGTCGCCCACGCTGGCCGCGACCTGCAGAAACGCCTCCCGCGTGTCCTCCTGCAGCCGGTCCAGGTCGATCTCGGCGCCCTCCTCCAGATGCGGGTCGTAGGGCACCTGGATCACGGCACGGCAGCGGGCGGCGAAGTGGGCCTCCAGCTTCTTGATGTCGACCGCCGACTTCGAACGCGGCCTCACACTGCACAGCACCACCGTCGCCTCGCGCACCAGACCGCCGTAGTGGTGGGCCTCCAGCCAGTCGAGCGTCGCCGAGGCCGCCCGCGCGCCGTCCACCGAGGGCGAGCTGACCAGCACGATCTGGTCGGCCAGGCCCAGCACGCCGCCCATGGCCGAGTGCAGCAGGCCGGTGCCGCAGTCGGTGATGCAGATCGAGTAGAAGTTCTCCAGCACCTGCGAGACGGCCTGGTAGTCGGCGCCGCTGAACGCCTCCGACACCGACGGGTCACGGTCGGACGCCAGCACCTCCAGCCGCGACGGCGCCTGCGACGTGAACGCCCTGATGTCGACGTAACGCTTGACCTGCTCGCGCTCGTTGAGCAGGTCGCGCACGGTCGCGGACGTCTCCAGCTCCAGCTTGTCCGACAGGGTGCCGCGGTCGGGGTTGGCGTCGATGGCAATCACCCGGTCGCCGCGCATCTGCGCCAGCGTCGCGCCCAGGCCGACCGTGGTCGTGGTCTTGCCCACGCCGCCCTTCAGGCTCAGCACCGCCACCCGGTGGTGACCGGCGGCCACGGGGGTGCGGGCCCGGGCCATCAGCGCGCGGCGGCGCCTGACCTCCGGGGGCTCGCCCGGCTTGATCCAGCCGCCTGACGCCTTGTAGATCAGGCGGCGCCAGCCCTTGGACGGGGCGTTGCGGCGGCCGCGCAGCAGGGTCTCGGGGTCGAGGCTGTCGGCCGTGGGCCTGCCGGTGACGGGCGGCTTCGGCGGCGCGTTGAAGACCGGCGCGGGGGCCGGGCGGCGGCGCGGCTCGGGGCGCTGGAACTCGGGGGCGGCCTGCCGGTGCCGCGGCTCCACAGCCTCCTGCGCACGCTCCGGGCGCTCGGGGCGCTCGGGGCGTTCCTGGCGCTCTGGGCGCTCCTGGCCGCCGAACGGGCGGTCGGCGGCCTCGGAGGGCCACTCGGGCCGCGCGTGCTCGCCCGAGCCCCACCGCAGCCGGATCGGCTCCGACGCCCGCTCCTGCTCCGCGGCCCCCCAGCCGACGCGATCGGGCAGCTCACGCTCCCCAGCACCCGAACCGCCCCGCTCGGGCCCCTCGGGCTGCTGGTGCTCGCCGGAGCCCCAGCCGGTCCTCTCGGGCCGCTCGTGCTCCCCAGAACCCCAGCCGGGCCTCTCCGGCCGCTCATGCTCCCCCGAACCCCAGCCGGGCCTCTCGGGCTGATCCCGCTCCTCGGACGCCCAGCCGCCCCGTTCGGGCCGGTCGTGCTCGCCGGAGCCCCAACCGAGCCGCTCGGGCCGCTCATGCTCGCCGGAGCTCCAGCCAGGACTGTCGGCCGGGTCCGGGCGGTCGGGTCCGGTCCGGTCGGGGGTCCAGACCGGGCGGTCGCGGGTCTCGGGGTCCGGCTCGCCAGCGTCGTCGGACGGCGGGGTGTCGGCGACGGCCGGCTGGGGCGCGGTGTCCTCCCGGGACGCGGGCCGCCAGGCCGGGGGCGCCGGCCAGGGCAGGTTCTCCTCCGTCTGCTCCTCGGCCCGCTCCGGCGCCGGCTCCTCGGGCCGGGGCAGCGGCCGCAGCGGCGCCATGAACGCCTCGTCGGCGGACACCGTACGGGCGGCGGCGGGCTCGGCCTGGTCCGGCCACTCCCCCGCCTCACTCCCGGCCGAGGGCGCAGGCGGCGGCTCCTCAGCCGCGGCGGCCCCGTACACCGAGTCGACCGCGGCCCGGAACAGCGGCGGCGTCGGCGTGTCGTGCTGCGGCACCGAGAGCCACGGGTCCTGCGGGTACGGCGACACGACGGCGGTGTCGTCGGCGGACGCCGACGACGCGCTGACCTTGACCGGAGCGTCTTCCGTCTCCTTGATGGCGTCGAGCCAGGCCAGCTGTTCCTCGAGGGATTCTTCCCGATCGTGCCTTGCCACCGTGTTCCCCCTGTGGGTCTAAAGGGGCAGCAAATACTTCGCAGGTTAACGTCAAGAGTGGAGGGTAACGCCGCCAACCCACAACTTCTCTGCCCCGTTACCGTGGATCGCATGCGAGCCATCGAGATCACCCGCAGCGGCGGGCCAGAGGTGCTGGAATGGCGTGAGGTGCCGGATCCGCGGCCGGGGCGCGGCGACGTGCTCGTCGAGGTGACGGCATCCGCGGTCAACCGGGCGGACGTGCACCAGCGCATGGGCCGTTACGATCCGCCGCCCGGCGCGCCGGCCTACCCGGGGCTCGAGGTGTCCGGCGTGGTGGCCGAGGTCGGCGCGGACGTGGAGCAGTTCAAGGCCGGCGACGAGGTGTGCGCGCTGCTGGCCGGGGGCGGCTACGCCGAGCGCGTGAGCGTGCCGTGGCAGCAGGTCATGCCGGTGCCGCAGGGCGTGCGGCTGGTGGAGGCCGCCGGGCTGCCCGAGGTGGCGTGCACGGTGTGGTCGAACGTGTTCATGACGGCGCGGCTGCGGCGCGGCGAGACGCTGCTGGTGCACGGCGGGGCGAGCGGGATCGGCACGTTCGCGGTGCAGCTCGCCAAGGCGCTGGGCGCGCGGGTGGCGGCGACGGTGGGTTCGGCGGCCAAGGCCGAGCGGGTCAGGGAGCTGGGCGCCGACGAGGTGGTCAACTACCGCGAGGAGGACTTCGCGGACAAGGTCGAGGCGGATGTGATTCTCGACATCATGGGCGCCAAGTACCTGTCCGGAAATATCCGGGCGCTGCGTACGGGCGGGCGGCTCGTCGTCATCGGCCTCCAGGGCGGCCGCAAGGCCGAGCTCGACCTGGGCGCGCTGCTGGCGAAGCGCGCCTCGGTCCACGGCACCACGCTGCGTTCCCGGCCCGTCGACGAGAAGGGCGCCATCGTCCGCAGCGTCGTCGACAACGTGTGGCCGCTGGTCAGCGCCGGGGCCGTGCGTCCCGTCGTGTACGCCGAGCTGCCGATGTCCGACGCCGCCGAGGCGCATCGAATGGTCGATTCCGGGGAGCACGTCGGGAAGATCCTGCTAGTACGGTGAGACGTATGAATGCTGAGGACAACAACACCCCCCACATCGTGGTGGTGGGCCCCGACTTCCAAGGTCAGGGCGATAACGGCGAGGAAGAGCGGTCGGTCACCAACCTGGTCGAGCAGCCCGCCAAGGTGATGCGCATCGGCAGCATGATCAGGCAGCTCCTGGAGGAGGTGCGCGCGGCTCCTCTCGACGAGGCCAGCCGCAAGCGGCTGAAGGAGATCCACGAGTCCTCCATCAAGGAGCTCGAGGACGGCCTGGCGCCGGAGCTGGTCGAGGAGCTGGAGCGGCTGTCGCTGCCCTTCACCGACGACAACGGCGCGGTTCCCAGCGACGCCGAGCTGCGCATCGCCCACGCCCAGCTCGTGGGGTGGCTCGAAGGGCTCTTCCACGGCATCCAGACGACGCTGTTCGCGCAGCAGATGGCCGCCAGGGCCCAGCTGGAGCAGATGCGCAGGGCGCTGCCCGGCGTGCCGCAGGGTGAGGACCAGCCGCGGCCGCACGGCTCCGGCCCCTACCTGTAAAGCTCCTCCAGCACCCGCGCGACGCCGTCGTCGTCGTTGGCCTCGGTCACATGGTCGACCGCCGCCAGCACGCCGGGGTGCGCGTTGGCGACCGCGTAGGACGTGCCTGCCCAGCTCAGCATGGGCAGGTCGTTCGGCATGTCACCGAACGCCACGACCTCCGACGCCTTGATCTCGTGCCGCTCGGCGAGCGTGGCCAGCGCCGTGGCCTTGGTGACGCCGTGGGCGCTCATCTCGATGAGGCTCCGGCCGCTGGAGTGGGTGGCGGTCACCAGATGGCCCACGAGGCCCTGGACGGTCGCGTGGAGGGTGTCGGGGTCCATCTCGGGGTGCAGAGCCAGGAGCTTGGCGCAGGGGCGCCCCGTGAGCGTCTCGCAGCCGGCGTCGAGCCCCTGGACGGCCTTGCGGTCCCAGCTCCCGAGCGGGAAATCTGACTCGTGCGCAAAACCGCCTTCATACTCGACCGAAAAGGCGAGTTCGGGCACGTTCGCTCGAAGCTGAGCGACGACTTCCTCCAGCACCTCCGCGTCGATGAGGTGAGATTCAACTATCCGTTCGGTATGCAGATCGTAGATCAGCGCGCCGTTGGCGCAGATGGCCAGGCCACGGTGGCGCAACGCGCCCGCCACGCCGCCCATCCAGCGGGGCGGCCGCCCGGTCACGAACACGAGCATGGCTCCGGCATCCTCCACCTTGGCGAACGCGGCAGCCGTGCGGGGAGACACGGTTCCGTCGGTGCGCAGGGCAGTGCCGTCCAGGTCGGTGGCCACTAGACGCGGCGCGGGAAGGCTGTACATAACAGGTTCCAGTTTGCCCGGTGATGCGACCGGCCAGAAATCTTCCTACCGACGGGAACACCAACGCGCCAGAATGGTGTTAGATGTGGAGGCGTTGTATTAGCTGATCCCGTAGTGAAAACCAGCATGACATTGTCTGAGCCACCCCGGGTGCTTGCTGTACGACACACCGGGACCCACGAGGTGTGGGTCCCATAGATTCACATCCTGAGGGAGAGCTTTTATGGCTCAGGGAACCGTCAAGTGGTTCAACGCTGAGAAGGGCTTCGGCTTCATCGCCCCGGACGGCGGTGCGCCGGACGTGTTCGTGCACTTCTCCGAGATCGTCGGCAACGGCTACCGCAGCCTTGAAGACGGCCAGCGGGTCGAGTTCGAGATCACGCAGGGACAGAAGGGGCCGCAGGCCTCCCAGGTCCGTGCCATCTGACCTGTAGCAGCGAGACAGGCCGGGGTTCGCTTCCAGCGGGCCTCGGCCTTTCGCATTCCGGGCTGAACCCCCGCCGATCCCGTGCCGATCCTGGGCTGATCCCCTGCCGATCCCGGGCTGATCACGGATGTGACTCGATTCACATCCCCGCCGAACCACGCGGCCTTTCGCGACATCAAGCCATATATGAGGCATGCGTGGTTATCGCACCCCGCGACGCTCGTCGCGGCACTCGTTCTGCTTCTCAACGACCACCTGCTCAAACACGCCTGGTCAAGCCCTGTCACGGGCAAGCTCAGCGACGTGGCCGGGCTGGTGGTCGCGCCGCCTCTGGTGGCCCTCCTGCTGTGCCGCCGCGCCGATCTGGCGGCCACGGTCCTGACCGGTGTGCTCTTCACGCTCGTGAAAACGACGGAGACGGGCGCTGAGGCCGCCTCCCATGTCTGGACAGCCGTGGCGGGCCCGTCGCGCGTCCTGGCCGATCCCACGGATCTTCTGGCCCTGCCGGCGCTCGGCCTGGCGTGGTGGATCCGGCAGCGCAGCCTCACGTCCGTCCCGCGGCGCTGGGTCGTGATCACCACCATGCCGCTGGCCGTGCTCGCCGTCACCGCCACCGCGGCGACGCCCGGTCCCCCGGCCGCCCACGTCGTGGTGGTGCGCGACGACTCCATCGTGGTCGCGGGCGAGTCCATGGGCCCGCTGGCGTCCTCCGACGGCGGGCGTACGTGGACGGACTGGGAGAGCGAGAGGGCGTCGGCCGCCCTGGAAGGCGACGAGCCGCCGATCGGCCCCGCGTGGGACGGGCAGGAGCTCGGCCCCGGCCAGCGTGCCGCCTGCCTGCGCGAGCACTGCTACCAGATCGTCGAGGGCGCGATGAAGGTCATGCGCTCCGACGACGGCGGCGCGACGTGGGACCCCGGCTGGGAGGTGTCGCCGGGGCGCGTCAAGATGCTGGAACGCGCCCTCTCCGACGGCGCTCCCATCGTGTCCAGATCGCTTGCCGTCCAGGAACACGGCGACGGGCACGTGGTCGTCGTGGCCAACGGCCGCGACGGCGTGGCCGTGAAGGACGCAGACGGGGCCTGGCGGCGGCTCGGCCTCACGCCCCAGGGCGAGCTGTCGGACGCCGCGGCGATCCCGCTGAGCCGGCCCGCCGACGCCTCCGGCGAGATGCGGGTCGCCGCGCTGGCCGCCGTCCTGGCGGCCCTGGCCGGGCTGAGCGCGCAGGCCGCGCGGCCCACCCGCCGCACCCGCCCCTGGGCGGTCGTGGCGCTGGCCACCGGAGGCGCCCTGGTCATGGCGCCGTGGCCGTACGAGTACTGGCTCTTGCCCGTGACCCCGCTGTGGATGGCGGCCATGTTCGTCGGAGGCGTCCTGCTGATCTCCGCCATGATCGTGGCCGCCTCGCTCGTCTCCGACGCGTGGCTCGGCGCCCGCGGCGTCTGGCGTGCCGTGGGCGTCGGGCTGCTGGTCGGGCTGGGCGTGGCGGCGCCGTTCAGGGCGTGGAGCGTGGGCCTGGTGGACGACTACGGCCTCGCCCTGGCGACCGCCGCCCTGCTCGGCGTCGGCGCCGCCGCCGCCGGGCTCGTCACGCTGCGCAGACGCGCCCTGCTGGAGGCGCGCGAGCCGCGGCCGGACGCGTACACGCTCCCAGGACGCGGCTGACGGCCCGCGCGGGCCGTCAGCCGGTCGGGTTGGCTACTTGGCGGGCTCCAGCACGTCGAGGCCCACGTACGGGCGCAGCGCGGCGGGCACCACGACCGAGCCGTCGGCCTGCTGGTGGTTCTCCAGGATGGCGACGATCCAGCGGGTCGTGGCCAGCGTGCCGTTGAGCGTGGCCAGGTGCTGCGGCTTGCCGTCCTTGTCCCGGTAGCGGACGGCGAGCCGGCGCGCCTGGAACTCGGTGCAGTTGGAGGTCGAGGTCAGCTCGCGGTAGCGGCCCTGCGTGGGGATCCACGCCTCGCAGTCGAACTTGCGCGCCGCCGACATGCCGAGGTCGCCGGCCGCCGTGTCGATGATCCGATACGGGACCTCGATCTTGGCGAGCATCTCCTTCTCGTACGCGAGCAGCCGCTGGTGCTCGGCGGCGGCGTCCTCGGGACGCACGTAGGAGAACATCTCGACCTTGTCGAACTGGTGGACGCGGATGATGCCCCGGGTGTCCTTGCCGTAGGAGCCCGCCTCGCGGCGGAAGCACGACGACCAGCCCGCGTAGCGCAGCGGCAGCTCGTCACCGCCGATGATCTCGTGCGCGTGGTAGCCCGCCAGCGACACCTCCGACGTGCCGACCAGGTAGAGGTCGTCGTCGGGCAGACGGTAGATCTCCTTGTCGTGGGCCACGTGGAACCCGGTGCCCTGCATCGTCTCCGGCTTGACCAGCACCGGCGTGATCATCGGCGTGAACCCGCGCTCGATCGCGTGCTGCATCGCCATGTTGAGCAGGCCGAGCTGCAGCCTGGCGCCCACGCCCTTGAGGAAGAAGAACCGCGAGCCGGACACCTTGGCGCCGCGCTCCATGTCGATGGCGTCGAGCCGCTCGCCCAGCTCCAGATGGTCCTTCGGCTCGAAGTCGAACACCCGGGGCTCGCCGTGCGTCTCCAGCACGACGTAGTCGTCCTCGCCGCCGGGCGGGGCGGCCTCCTCGACGATGTTGGGCACCGTCTGCAGGACCTCGTCGAGCTCGCCGGCCAGCTTTTCGGCCTCGGCCTCGGCGGACTTGACCTGCGAGGCGAGCTCCTTGGCCCGCTGGAGCAGCGCGGCCTTCTCCTCGCCCTGCGCCTTGGAGACCGACTTGCCCATGCTCTTCTGCTCGGCGCGCATGGCCTCGAACGAGGTCAGCGCGGATCGGCGGCGCTCATCGAGCGCGAGCAGCGTGTCGACGACGGAGTCGTCCTCACCGCGGGCACGCTGCGACGCCCGTAGCCGGTCGGGATCCTCACGAAGGGTACGCAGGTCAATCACAAGGAAAGGCTACCGGCGCGGGCCCCTCACCCGCTCCCGGATTAGACCTCGCCGGCGCGGACGCGGGCCAGCCAGCCCGCCGCCTCGGCGAACTCCGCGTCGGCGGTGCCCCGCTTGATCTGCGGCGCCACCCCGTCCGCGCGCGGATAACTGCCCAGGAAGCGCACCTCGCCGCAGATGCGGTGCAGCCCGGAGATCGCCTCCCCCACCCGCGCGTCGGCCACGTGACCCTCGAAGTCGAAGTGGAAGAAGTAGCGGCCGATGCCGTTGCCGGTGGGCCGCGACTCGATCCGGCTCAGGTTGACGCCGCGCACCGAGAACTCGGTCAGCATCTCCAGCAGCGCGCCCGGATGGTCGTCGGCCAGGAAAGCCACCAGCGTGGTGCGGTCGGAGCCGGTCGGCTCGGGCAGCGGGCCCGGCCTGCTCACCCTGACGAACCTGGTCACGGTGTCGGACCGGTCGCCGATGTCACCCACCAGCTCGACCAATCCGTAGTGCTCGCCCGCGATGCGCGCCGCGATGGCCGCGTCGTACGGCGAGCCCGGCAGCGACACCTCCTGGGCCGCCGCGGCGGTCGACGGCGCGGACACCACGACCGCGTCGGGCAGCTCGCGCGACACGAACGCCCGGCACTGCGTGATCGCCGCCGGATGCGTGTAGACGCGCTTGATGTGCACCAGCTCGGTGTCGGGCCTGGCCAGCAGTGAGAACCGCACCGGCAGCAGCAGCTCGGCGGTGATCAGCAACGGCTCGCCCCAGGCGAACTCGTCGAGCGTCGTCGTGATGCCGCCCTCAAGGGAGTTCTCCAGCGGCACCACGGCCCCGTCGGCCTCGCCGCTCCGCACCGCGTTGAGCGCGGCCGGCACGGTGGCGCACGGCAGGCGCTCGGCCCCTGGCTCCAGCAGCCGCAGGGCCTCCTCGGTGAAGGTCCCCTCCGGTCCGAGATACGCGAGTCTGGGCATACTCACAGGGTATCCGCAGGTTGACGAGCCGCGTCGGGTATTTCGGAACGCCGTTTCGGCAGCCACCAGCCCAGCAGCCACACCAGGGCCAGCGCCCCCAGCCCGAAACCGTTCTGCACGATCTTGCCGAGCACCGGGCTGACCACCGGTATCTCCGCCGCCTTCAGCGACACCCCCCACCACGGGACCGGCACCACGTAGTACAGCCACACCCCCGCGGCCACCCGCAGCCGCACCGGATCGCGCCCGTCGCCCACGATCGCCCCCAGCACCACGACCACCCAGGCCAGATGGTGGATCCAGGCGACCGGCGACAGCAGCACCGCCATCAGCCCCACGAGCGCCACCGCGCGCACCCCGTCACCCGCCCGGTACGCCTCACGCGCGGCGCGGAACCCGTACCACCCGACCACCGCCACCAACGCCAGCCAGATCACCGTCGTCAACGCGTCCGGCATGTACAGGCGGATCAGCATGCCGCGCATCGACTGGTTCGTCGTCGCGGCGTTCGCGCCCAGCCGCTCGGAGTCGAGCAGCGCCCCGAACCAGAAGTCCACCGCGTCCTGCGGCACCACCGCGAACGGCAGCAACGTCAGCAACGCCGTCACGAACGACGCCATGAACAGCGTCCGCCACTGCCGCGTCACCAGCAGATAGATCAGGAAGACGCCCGGCGTCAGCTTGACCGCCGTCGCCACCCCGATCAGGAACCCGCGCGGCCACCACGGCCGCCGCGCCACGCAGTCGGCCAGGCACAGCGCCACCAGCAGGATGTCCACCTGCCCGAACCGCACCTGGTCGCGGATCGGCATCAGGTACGTGCACGCCACCATCAGGAACGCGAACACCCACGGCGCGTACCTGCCGCCCAGCACCCGCCGGAACGCGAACCCCACCGCCACGGCCAGCGCGACGAAGATCCCCGCCGTCCACGCCCACTGCGCCGTCTCCCATGACATCGCCGCAAGGCCCGCCGCCATCATCGCCGCCACCGGCGGGTACGTGAACGGCAGCAACTGCGGCGCCGGGGTGAAATAGTCGTAGACCGGACGCCCGTCGAGCAGCATCCGCCCGCCGGTACGGTAGACGTCGAGGTCCACCAGGCGCTGGTCGTCCGGGTTCGTCAGCCAGTGCTGCACCAGCGGCGTCACAGCCGCCGCGACGACCAGCACCGCCACGGCCCACGCCCACCACTGCCGCCGCCACGGCGCCTCGACACTCGTCACGGTGTGGCACGTTACCGTGGCTGTTGTTCACCGAGCGCGCCAACACCGGGGGTTCCGCACATGCCGCAAGCCACCTTCCGCGCGCCCTCCCCCCTCCCCAAGCACGGGCGCGACCTCCCGGAAGGCCAGCACAACCTCCCCGTGCGCCTGAGCGACCTCCCCGAGCCCGGGAGCGACCTCCGCGGGCACGGGCGCGACTTCCCTGGGCACGGGCACGACCTCCCCGGGCACGGGCGCGGTCTCCCCCTGCGCCGGTGCGGCGAGTACGCGGTACGGCGGAGGTCGGCGCAACGTGTACGGCGAAGCGGCGCACAAGTCGCACGGCGTCCGGCCCTCGGCGCACTGGCCGCCCTGCTGCTCACCCTCATGCTCGCCACCGTCCTGGCAGCACCCGCCTCCGCCACCACCGCGCCGGCCACCACCGCACTAGGCAGGGTGGCGCTCATCGGCGTCCCCGGCCTGGAGTGGAGCGACCTCGACGAGTCCCGCACCCCCAACCTGTGGAAACTCGTCACCCAGGGCGCCTCCGCCTCCATGTCCACCCGCGCCGTCCCGCCCCCGGACCGCGGCATCACCTGCCCGGTCGCCGGCTGGCTCACCGTCTCCGCGGGCCAGCGCGCGGGCACCCCGGGCAAGGGCTGCCCGCCCACCCCCGCCCCCCGGCCCACCGCCGACGGCGGCGCGGCGGTCCCCGGCTGGGCCGAGCTGTCCGCCCACCAGGCCGACACCGGGTACGCCGCCCAGCTCGGCACCCTCGGCCAGTCCGTAGCCGACGCCGGGGGCAGGACGGCCGCGATCGGGCCGGGAGCCGCCCTCGCCGCCGCCGACAAGGCGGGAAATATCACCCGATACGCCGACACCCCCGAGGCCCTCCCGGACCCGTCCGCCTACACCCTGATCGTCCTCGACGCCCCCGAACTCGCCGACGCCTGGTCCCACCGCCCCCTCGACCAGTACGGCGTCCCCACCGCCATGCCCACCGCCACCCGCCACGCCGCCGTGGCCAAGGCCGACGCCCGGATCGGCGCGTTCCTCGCCACCCTCCCGCCCGGCTTCACCACCCTCGTCGCGGGCATCTCGGACGTCACCCCCAGCGCCCACCTGCACGTCGCCATCGCCGCCGGCCCCTCGCCCACCGGCCGGCCGTACGGGCCCGGCCACCTCACCGCCACCTCCACCCGCCAGGACGCCCTCGTCACCATCTCCGACCTGACGGCCACGGCCATCCAGCTCACCGGCGCCGAACACCCGCGCCAGGTCGTCGGCCGTCCCTGGCAGCCGAGCGGCGCCGCGGCCACCCCGGCCGAAACGGTCACCGGCCTGGCGGACGCCGACCTGGCCAGCCAGGTCCTCCGCGAGGTCCGCGGCCCCTTCTTCGCCGTCTTCGTCGCCGTGCAGCTCCTCTTCTACGCCTTCGCCGCCCTGGCCCTACGCCGCCGCCGCATCCCCACCGCCGGAGCCCCCGCCCCCGAGGGCCACCCCACACAAGCCGGACACCCCACCCCACAGACCGACCATGCCCGGACCGAAGAACTCGGCACCGCAGACCACCGAGCCCACGTCAGAGAGACCGGGACCGCAGCCCCCCTGGCCCAGGGCGACGAGGCCGGAACCGCAGACCACCCAGCCCAGGCCGAAGAGGCCGGGACCGCAGACCACCCGGCCCAGGGCGACGAGGCCGGGGCCGCAGGCCGTCCGGCGTCTCCGGGAGCTACCCAGGGCGGACGGCCGCCCCACGCCACCGGCAGTGGGCTCCGGGCGGCCGGGGGGATCGATGTGGCCAGTGCCTCACGGTTGCTGGTGGCCGTGCAGGTGGTGTCCGTCGTGAGTGGCGCCATCGCCGTGTCGACGTTCCTGGCCCAGCTGGTCCCGTGGTGGAGCCTGGGGGCGCCGATGACGGCGCTGATCGGCACCATCCTGGCCACCGCCGCCCTGATCACCGGCCTGGCGTTCGCGGGCCCGTGGCGGGCGCACGTGCTGGGCCCGCTGACCGTGGTGGCGGCCGTGACGTCGGTGGCGATGCTGGTGGACGTGATGACCGGCTCCACCCTCCAGGTGAACGCGGTGTCCGGCTACGAGCCTGTCACCGGCGGACGCTTCTACGGCTTCAGCAACATCGCGTTCGCCATCTACGCCACGGGCACGATCCTGGCCCTGGCCGGGGTGGCGCAGTGGCTGAACGGCCGGGGGACGCCGCGGGTCGTGGTGATGGCGGTGTGCGCGGCGTACGGCGGGCTGGCGGTGTTCGCCGACGGGTGGCCGTCGTGGGGCGCCGACTTCGGCGGGGTGCCGGCGTTCGTGGTGGGGCTGGCGGTGTTTCTCATCCTCCTGTCGGGACGCCGGGTGTCGGTCGTGAAGCTGCTGCTGGTGGGCCTGGCCGGGGCGGTGCTGATCGGCGCGATCGCGGTGTTCGACTGGCTGCGCCCGGACAGCCAGCGGACGCATCTGGGCACGTTCGTCCAGCAGATCATCGACGGTCAGGCGTTGACCGTGGTGGCCCGCAAGTTCGGGGCGATGGTGGGCGTCACGGTGGGGAACTGGTCGCTGACCCTCCTGTCGCTGGTCGCGCTGGCCTTCCTCTTCCTGGTGCTGAACCGGCCGTCGCGGTGGGGCGCCTCGGCGCTCGGCCAGGCGTACGCGCTGGCGCCCACGCTGCGTGCCGGGCTGTTCGGGGCGCTGACGTGCGCGCTCATCGGTTTTCTCATGAACGACTCGGGCATCGCCATCCCGGCCATGGCGCTGACCGTGGCGGTGCCGCTCACGCTCGCGGCGTGTGTAAGGGCCTTGCAGCTCGCCGCGCCCACCACAGCAGAGCCGCCGTCAGGGCCAGCAGCGCCCACGGCGTCACCTGGCCGCGCACGACGCTCCTGAGCCATTCGAGGTCGTCGGGCAGCACGTCGACCCGGGCCGGCAGGTAGGCCAGGGACAGCACGAGCAGGTGGGCGACGAGGAACCGGTCGAGCGTGGACGAGGCGACCAGGGCCAGCACCCCGAACGCCAGCCCGTCGTACCAGGGAAGCACGTAGGGCGAGGCGAACAGGTAGGCGACGACCAGCACCAGCGCCACCACCGCCGCGCTCTCGCCGGCGGGCCCGCGCGCCGCCCGGGTCACCCGGAACAGCGACCAGGCGATGAGCGCGAGCAGCAGCAGCGAGCCGACCTGGATCTCGCCCCGGTAGGCGCTGCCGGTGCCGACGATCTCCTGCAGCCAGCCCTGGACGAGCTTCCACGGCGAGGCGTGGGAGATCGACTTGCTGGTGCGGGTCACGGGCCCGACGGCCTCGGCTCCTACGAGCACGTAACCGGCGACCACCACCGCGAGCGCGACCCCGGCCACGAGGGCCAGCCGGCCGGGCCGCCGCCGCATCTCCCACGCGGGCCCGAGCGCCACGAGGCCAACGTTGACCTTGGCGGCGACCCCCAGCCCCAGCAGCGCGCCGGTGGCCAGGGCGCCGCCCCTGGACGGCAGGCCGTTCGCCAGCAGGGCGGCCACCACGCAGGCGATGGCCAGCGTGTCGACGTGCATGCCCGCGACGAGCTGGTAGAGCAGCAGCGGGTTGGCCGTCCACAGCAGCGCGGCGCGCACGCGCCTGGCCGGGTCGTGCCGGGTGAAGCGGTCGATCAGGAGCCCGGTCGCGACGAAGGCGGCGGCGTTGACCAGCGCGAGAACGAAGATCGTGAGGCGCAGGGAGTCGCCGCCCACCCAGCTCGCCAGGGCCTGCACGAACGTGGCGACGGGCCCGTAGACGCTGGGCTCCTCGCGCCACGGCTCCTCGACCGCGTCGGCGATCGGGTCGCCGGGCAGGTCGGTCGCGCCGTAGGAGTAGGGGCTCAGGCCGAGCGTGAGCATGCGCCCGTAGGCGGCGTAGTTGAGATGGTCACCGGAGCCGGACGGCGGCAGGAACGCCAGCACCCCGGCGGCCACGCAGCCGAGCGCGACGAGACGGCGGGCGACGAGAGGGCGGGCGACGCCCGCGCGCGAGGGCAGGACGCTCAGCCCGGCGAGCAGTCCCGCGGCGCCCAGGACGAGCGCGGCGGCGGCCATCGCGACGACCAGGTGCGGATCGGGCGCGGCGGACAGCGAGAACGGCGGATGCCAGGCCGCGCCGGTCAGCGCGGGCACCAGGGCGGACGGGCCGAGAAGACCGATGGTGATCGTCAGCAGGATCGACGCGACGATCGCCGCCGTGGCCAGCACGGCCACCGGCGTGGCGGCCGGCGCGGCGGCGGCCCCGGCACTCCGGGTCTCGGAAGTCACCCGCAAATTCCAGCACACTCGCCACGCCCGCCCGGACGCCGATCTCCAGCCTGTGGAAAACGTGACGGGGACGGTCAGCGCCGCAGCTTGGCGAGGTTGTCGGCGACCACCGGCTCGCGGCTGGCCAGGGCCAGCGCCACGTCACGCAGTTGCCGGGCCCGGTGAAGCTGCGCCCGCCAGTCGGAACCGGTCGCCCGGTGGGCCATCTCCACCTCCACCTCGCGGACGCGGAAGCCCTTGCGCAGCAGGTCGATGGTCAGCGCGGTCTCCACGCCGAAGCCGTGCGCCAGCGGCCGGGCCGCCTCGAAGGCGTCGCGGGTGAGGCAGCGCTGCCCGTTGAGCGGCTGGGCGGCCTCGAAGCCGGTCGCGCGGCGGATGCCGTCGCGGGAGACGCGGACGACGATGCCGTGGCCGGCGAGCTTGACCCTGGTGGCGAAGACCGCGATGGTCATGTCGGCCTCGCCGGTGCGCACGGGCTCGATTAACGGGGCCGCGGCCTGCGCGGTGCCGGCCAGGTCGGCGTCGAGGAACAGCAGGTGGCGCGGGATCTCGCCGTCGAGGAGGCGGACGGCTTCGGCGCCCGTCTCCATCGCGGCGGCCTTGCCGCGGTTGCGGCTGTGGCGGACCACCCTGGCCCCCGCCGCGCGCGCCACCCGGCCCGTCGGGTCGGTCGAGCCGTCGTCGACGACCACGACGAGGTCGACGCCGGGCAGGCCGAGCGCCGCCTCGACGGTGAGACCGATGCGGTCGGCCTCGTTCTTGGCCGGGACGACCACCGCCGTGTCGGCCGTCATGAGCCCTCGGCGATGAGGAACTCCTGCGGCACCTCGTCATGCACGGTGAACACCGAGTCGAGCCCGGTGACCTGCAGGATCTTGCGCACGGCGGGGCGCGGGGCGGCGACGTCGAGCGCGCCTCCCTGCTCCTTCATCCGTTTGAGCGCCGAAAGCAGCACGTTCATCCCCGTGGAGTCGCAGAAATCCACGGCGGACATGTCGATGACCACGCGGCTGGGCCCCTCCTGCAGCAGTCGCGTGAACTCCGACTGCAGGTGGGGTGCCGTATAGAGGTCGATTTCACCGGCGATCACGACGAGTGCGTGGCCGGCATGTGATCGAGTCGAGACCTTGAGCTCCACATGGGCAGGCTAGCGGCGCGAGCGCCCCGGGTCACGTTGTCACGCCGATAGGGCGACGACCGGTATGGAGCGACGCCGGGAAACGACGGGTTCTTGGCCGAGGCTCGCGAGAGACTTTGACCGCCGGCCGCGAGGTCGTACGAGAGTCGCCGTTTGGGCTCCACGGCGACGGAGAGTACGCGAAACTTGACGGTGCGAAACCTTGGGGTCCGGCGACGGCCCCACTTCACACAGGAGGAGGGGCTGGGCTGGAACCCGCGGGCCCGATCGTCCATGAACACAGACCGACTCGAAGATCCGCAGCGTCAGAGGCTCCGCGAACACCTGGAGGCCATCCTCATCCGCTCCGAGAAGGCCACCTCGTGGCACGACGAGGCCGCTCGCCTGCGCGGCCTGGTCAACCATGAGGGGTACGTGCCGGTCCGCACCCGGTTGGCGGGCGTGGACCTCGACTTCCTGGCGGGCGCCCGGGAGGACCTGCTGAGGTTCTCCGAGCTGGGGCTCCGGCTGCTCGACCTGCACCAGCCGCGCGACGCCGGGGGCATCACCAGCGACGCCGCGCATCCGATCCTGCGGTGCCGGAGCTGCATGTGGCGCTGGCCCTGCCCGACATTCCGCGCTATTTCCGACTCGTTCAACGCGCCTCCGGAGTCCGCCCTCCCGGAGTCGGCCTGACGGCGCCCACCCCGGCCCCTCACGGAGCCCGCCCGACGGCGCCCTGAGCGGGCCCTCCCCCCTCCACCGAAGCCGAACCCGAAGCCGAACCCGCAGCCGAAGCCGAACCCGCTGGGAGCCGGATCTCGAACCGGCACCCGGGCCCCTCGTTGACCACGCCGATCGTCCCGTCGTGCGCTTCGACGAGCCCCCGGGCGATCGCCAGCCCGAGCCCCGCCCCGCCGTCGGCGGTCGGCGTCCGCGCCGCCTCGCCCCTGAACGCCACGTCGAACACCCGCGGCAGGTCCTCTGCGGGGATTCCGCCGCAGCAGTCGGAGACCGACAGGCAGGCCAGCCCGCCGTCGAGCCCGGCGCGCAGCACGACGTCGCGGCCCGGCGGCGTGTGCCTGATCGCGTTCGCCACCAGGTTGAGCAGTGCCCGGCCGAGGGCTCCGGCGTCGGCGGTGACCGGCGGCGCCGCGCCCGCCTCGGCCGTCAGCCGCACGCCTTTGGCGCGGGCCAGCGGCTCGGCCCCGGCGAGCGTGTCGGCGACCAGGTCCGCCAGCCCGATCCCGCTGCGCGAGAGCCGCAGCGCCCCGGCGTGGATCCTGGACAGCTCGAACAGGTCGTCGACCATGGCCGACAGCCGGTCCACCTCCAGCCGGATCTGGGCGTGATAGCGGCCGACGGTCGCGGGATCGGACACCACGCCGTCCTCCAGCGCCTCGGCCATGGCGCGCATCCCGGCCAGCGGGGTGCGCAGGTCGTGGCTGACCCAGGCGACGAGCTCGCGCCTGGCTCCCTCCAGGGCGCGTTCGCGCGCGTACGCCTCCTCCAGGGTGGTGGCGATCGTCTGGAGCTCGGCGGGGAGCCCGCGCGGCGCGCTGAACGGGACCTCGCGGACGGCGGCGACGAGCCGCCTGCTCTCCCCCACCACCCGCCTGGCCAGCACGAACGCGACTCCGAGCCCCACCAGGCCGCCCACCGCGACGACGCTGAGCACGATGTCGCGCGCCGGGCCTTCGAGGATCATGCGCATGGTGATCGCCACCACGCCGGCCAGGGTCGCCACGACCGCGACCACCACGACGACGGCCAGCATCACGCCGATCGAGCGGGTGCGCAGGCGGCCCATCACGGCCAGGCCGAGCCCGGCCACCAGGAGCCCGAGCCCGGCGGTGACAGCGACGATCATGCCGAGGTCGCCGGTCATGCCAGCGGCTCGTAGCGGTAGCCGACCCCCCAGACCGTGACGATCCTTCGTGGTTCGGTCGGATCCGGCTCGATCTTCTCGCGCAGCCGCCTGACGTGCACGGTCACGGTGGAGGAGTCGCCGAACGACCAGCCCCACACCTGGTCGAGCAGCGCCGAGCGGCTGAACGCCTGGCGGGGGTTGCGCATCAGGTAGGCGAGCAGGTCGAACTCGCGGGCGGTCAGCATCACCGGCGCGCCGCCGAGCCGGACCTCGTGCGCGCCCACGTCCACGACCAGGTCGCCGTCGCGGAGCACGCCGGTGCCGGCCGTGACGGCGGCGCCGCGGGCGCGGCGCAGCACCGACTGGACGCGCAGCGCCAGCTCGCGGGGGCTGAACGGCTTGGTCACGTAGTCGTCGGCGCCGGTCTCCAGCCCGGCCACGCGGTCGATCTCCTCGCCGAGCGCGGTCAGCATGATCACGGGCACGGGCCAGCGCTCCCTGAGCTTCCTGCACACCTGGAGGCCGTCGAGCTTGGGCAGCATCAGGTCGAGCACCATCAGGTCGGGCGGGCTGGCCAGCGCGCGGCGCAGCGCCTCGGCGCCGTCGCCGACGCACTCGACCTCGTGCCCGTCGCGCTCCAGGTAGCGGGCGACCACCTCGGACACGGTCGGATCATCCTCGACCACCAGGATTCGGGTGCTCACCCCTGCACGGTACGGCGCGGACCTGATCGGGCGGCACCCGCGTCATCGGTTCGTAAGGGTCGCAGATCGTCCCGGCAGGACGTACGGTGGCCTCATGGGTCGAGTAATCATGCTCGTGCTGGGCGCACTGCTTGCGCTCTTCGTGTTGTTCAACTTCATCGTCCCGATGGTTCTGGGGCTTCTGAAGGTCGCTCTCATCATCGGCGTCGTCGCCGTGCTGGTGTTCATCGTGGTCACGATGGTCGGTAAGTCCTCGTCGGCACGGTGACGCTCTTCCTGTTCGATCCGTGGCTCATCGCCGTGACCATGGTCGCGGTCCTGTTGCTGGCCTCCTGGGCCGCCAGGCTGCTGCCTGTCCTCGGCGGTGAGCCGTCCGGGTTTCCGCTGGTCTACGCGCGGCGCACGGCTTTCCAGCGCCAGCGCGATCCCGACGCGGCCGGGCGGCCCCGGCCGCGAGCGCCATCGGCGCGCCCCGCTTTCCGGTAAAGCGGGGCTCATCTGAGCCCTGAGGTTCTCTCCCATGAGAAGGGCTCATGATCGACTCTCTTGTCACGTTCGTCATCGGCATGTCCGGGGGCCACGCCGCGCTCGGGATCGTGCTGTTCACGCTGGCGGTGCGGCTGCTGTTGCTGCCTCTGGCCGTCAAGCAGGCGCGCAGCGCCCGGGTCAGGGAACGGCTGGCGCCCAGGCTGCGGGCGCTCCAGAAGCGCTACGGGCGCGATCCGGCGAAGCTGGCCGGCGAGACGCGCGCGCTCTACGCCAAGGAGGGCACGTCGCCGTTCGCCGGGATTCTGCCGGGGCTGGCGCAGTTGCCGTTCATGTGGCTGATGTACCGGGTGGCGACGCATCCGACCGCGCTGGCGGGGCACGACCTGTTCGGCGCGCCGCTCGGGCAGCACGTGGCCGCGATAACGGTGAATTACGGTCTGTTCAGCGTGCCGGTTTTGGTCTTTACACTCGTCATCACTCTGATGGCGCTGGTGGCGTGGTGGATGTCACACAAGACCAAGGCCATGATGACCGAGGAGCAGCCGGAGCTCATGCGCCGGATCATGCCGCTGCTGCCGTTCGGCTCGCTGCTGGCCGCGGCGGTGCTTCCCCTGGCCGCCGGGCTCTACCTGCTCGTGTCGACGGCCTGGACGGCCGGAGAGCGCGCGGTGCTGGCTACCCGGCCTCTCTGAGCGCGTGCACCTGCCCGTTGTTCACGGTCCCCGTGGGCGCGGGCAGGATCGCCCACACCGTGGTCGTGTCGCCGTCGTGGCGAACCCCCCAGCTCTCCGCGACGTACTCGACGATGCCCAGCCCACGGCCGCCCAGTGACGACAGCGCCGGCCGGCCCGCCCGCGGCTCGGTCGCCGCTCCCCCGTCGCTCACGGCGACCTCGATGTGATCGTCGCTGCGCAGCCAGGTCACTTTCACCATGCCCGACGGCAGCGGATGCGCATGCCTCAGCGCGTTGCTCAGCAGCTCGCTCACCACGAGGACGGCGTCGTCGATCGCGGCGGTGAACACCCCGCAATCCTGCAGGTCGGTGCTCAGACGCTGGCGGGCAACGGCGACGCTGGACGGCGCGTACGGCAGCAGCACCACGCTTGACACACCCACCTCCCCGCTCCCAGTGCCCCCCGCGGGAACACTCCCCGGTACGACCGAAATGCCCCGTTACTCAATCCCAGAAACCGCATCTCGATCACAGCTTGTACACATCGGACGATAGATCAGCTCAACCGTGACCACCTCGTTACCGCATCGGTGTGTCGGATCCGATAGGGGATGCACGCTTGAGCACGAGTCTCATACGGGTGCCGCCGCCGGGCCCCGGATGGGCGCTCACCTCGCCGCCCTGGGCCCTGGCCAGGCTCCGCACGATGTAGAGGCCTAAGCCGACCCCGCCGAAGCGTCTTCGGTCACCGCTGTCGACCTGCACGAACCGTTCGAAGATCCGCTCCCGGTCGGCCGGCGCGATGCCCACGCCCTCGTCGTCGACGACCACGACCAGCGCGCCGTTCTCGGGCCGGGCGGAGACGCTGATCAGGCCGCCCTTCGGCGAGTACTTGAACGCGTTCTCCAGCAGTTGCGCGAGCACGATGTCGGTGGCCAGCGCGTCGCCCATCGCGAGCGGCAGCCCGTCGGCGACGCTCACCTCGACCCGGTGGCTGTCGGACAGCACGGGTAAGCCAAGCGTGGCCGCGCGCACCCGCTCGGCCAGGTCGAACGGCTCGTCCCTGACCACCTGCTCCTCCGCGCCGGCCCGCGCGCCCAGCAGCAGGTGGTCCATGAGCTGCCCGAGCGACCTGGACCGCTCGGCGATCGTGTGCACGGCGGAGCGGCGCTCGGCGTCGCTCAGCTTGTCCCAGCGGGAGTCGAGCGTGCTGGCGAAGCCGCGCACGATCGTGATCGGGGTGCGCAGCTCGTGGCTGGTCGTGGCCAGGAACAGGTCCTTGGCCTCCTCCAGCTCCTTGGCCGCGGTCACGTCGCGGAAGTCGACGACCAGCTCGCCGGTCTCCTGGATGCGCGCGCCCACCACGTCCAGCCAGCGCCCGTCGGCGAGCTGGACCGTCAGCTTCTCGCCCGGGGCGGGCTGCGGGAACGGCGGCGGCTGCCCCACGGCCTCCTCGGCCGGGACGGCGGTCAGCCGGGCGGCGGCCGGGTTCCAGCGCAGCACCCGCCCCTCGCGGTCGAGCACGGCGATGCCGTCGGCGCTGGCGTCGAACACCGCCCGCTCGTGGGCCCGCTGCCGCACCGCCTCCTGGTAGGCGACCGCGTTGCCGACGGCGATGCCGGCGTGCCCGGCCAGCAGCTCCAGCAGCTCCAGCTCCAGGTGGCCGGGCTTGCGCCGGGCGAACAGCGCGTACAGCGCCCCGTACGGCCGCCCGCCGACGGCCGCCAGGCCGAGCGCGACCGTGTGCAGGCCCTTGAGGCTGGACCAGACCAGGCTGTCGAGCCCCTCCGACTCCAGCAGCACGGTCTTGCCGGTGCGCAGCAGCTTGCCGACGAGGCTGTTGTGCAGGTCGGTGGTGGTGCCCTTGGGCACGTCGGGAAGCTGGTAGGTGCTGACCAGCCGCAGCCGGTCGCCCTCGATGAGCACGAATCCGCCCGCGTCGGCCCCGGTGAGCTCGGTCAGGCTGGCCGAGATCCGGTCGAGCACGGCGGGCAGCTCCAGCTCGGCGTTGATGTCGCCGACCACGTCGGTCAGCCGCCGCACCAGCCGGGCGCGGCGGGCCATCCGGTTCTTGGCGGCGTCGTCGGCCTGCACCAGGTGGTGGACGCACACGTAACCGGCGACGGCGCTGCCGATGCGCAGCGCGCTGATGTCGACCCGGACATCCAGCACCTCGCCGTCGCCGCGCACGCGCTTGGTGCGCAGCGAGACCTGCCCGCCGGTGCGCACCCGCTCCAGCACCGCGTGGTGCTCGGCGGTCAGCTCGTCCGGCACGATCGGCGCCCGGCGGCCGAGCATCGCGGCCGCCGTCAGGCCGAAGAGCCGCTCGGCCGCGGCGTTCCAGACCAGGACGGTCTGGTCCCGGTCGAGGACCACGACGGCGTTGGGCGAGCTGTCGAGCACGGCACGGGCTATGTCATCGTCACTCCCAGCCCATTCGTCCCCCACGACTCCATAGTGCCCCCGGCGTGGCGGCCTTGTCGGGCGATCCGTCCGATACGCTGCGGTCACGGCGTTTCCAACAGGGGGTGAAGGCATGTCGGACGACATCGACGCCCTGTTGCGGGTGACCTCCGCCACCTATCGAGGCGACGGGCCGCCCGATGTCGCGTTCGGCACGTACGACGGCGCGGTCGGGCGGATGATCATCGCGGTGACGGGCCGCGGCATCATCTCGTGCAGCTTCGAGGACGAGCAGGACGTGTACGAGCGCGTCACCAACCACGTGGGCCGGCACATCGCCCCCAACCCGAGACGGCTCGACCCGGTGCGCCGCGAGCTCGACGCCTACTTCTCGGGGCGGCTGCGGGCCTTCGCCACGCCGGTCGACCTGGCCCTCGCCACCCCCTTCGCACGCACGGTGCTGCAGAAGACGATGGCGGTGCCGTACGGGACGACCACGACGCTGGAGAGCATCGGCGAGCTGATCGGCAGGCCGCGCGCGCTGCGCGCGGTCGGCAACGCGCTCAGCGCCAACCCGGTGTGCGTGGTGGTGCCGTGCCACCGAGTGGTGCGTGACGACGGCGGGCTCGGCGACTACGCCGGGGGCGAAGCCGCCAAGCGCCACCTGCTCAACGTCGAGCGCCGCGCCGCCTGATCGCGCCGAGCGCCAGCGTCACCAGGGCCGCCACGAGGGCGGCACCGAGCGCGCCGTTCATCCACGGCTGCCGCTCGAAGCCGATCGCCTCTCGCACGGCGGCCCAGAGGCCGTCCCACTGCTCCACCGTGGGCGTGGAGGTCGTCAGCCAGTAGGCGGCGAAGCCGAGCGCCCACGGCGCCAGCATGGACCAGCGGGCCGGGGCGTCCTCGGCGGTGTTCCACCGGGTGGCGCCGCCGAGCAGGAAGTAGTCCACGGCCAGCACCGCGAACATCGGCACGAACACCGCGCCGATCACGCCCAGGAACGCGCCGTAGGAGGTCACGTCGACCACCAGCGCGATCGCGACGGTCAGCACGCCGATGGCGACGCTGAGGATCCGCCGGTCCACCCGGGGCATGAGGTTCTGCAGCGAGACCGTGGTCGAGTAGACGTTCGCGAACGACTGGTCGGCCTCGCGCAGCACCAGGATGCCGAAGAACACCGCGCCCAGCGGCACGGCCACGAACGGCCCGAACACGGCCGTGCTGTCGTTCTGCACGGCGGCGGCCCCGGCGATCGCCACCGCGTAGACGCCCAGCCCCAGGCAGGCGACCTGGGCGAGCGTGTAGCCGCCGACGACGCCGGTGAAGGCGGCCCGGCTGGAGCGCGAGTGCCTGGCGAAGTCGGCGGCCAGCGGCACCCACGACACCGACAGCGCGATCACGTAGTCGACGGCCGGCGCGAACGCGGTCCAGGACCCGCCGCTCTGCGGAGGCGCGTCACCCAGGAACTGGAACGTGAACCAGATCAGCGCCACGATCACCAGGGCCGTGATGTAGCGCCGCAGCAGCCTGATGGCGCCGAGCGGCCAGATCGTCAGCGCCGTGGTCAGCACCCCGGCGACGATCACCCACACCGCGTACGGAACGGTGTCGCCGAAGACGGCCATCGCGCCCTGGGAGATGACCCAGAGCTCGAACGCCCCCCAGCCGATCATCTGGATGATGTTGAGCACGGTCGGCACGTACGAGAGCCGGGCCCCGAACAGCCCGCGCAGCAGCACCATCGCGGGCTGGCCGGTCTGGGTCCCGGGGATGGCCGACAGGCCGACCATCGCGGTGCCGATCAGGCTGCCGACGACGGCGGCGGCCAGCGCGGCGGTCAGGCTGAGCGGTGCGTTGCCCAGCGGGTCGAGCAGGAACAGGGCGCCCGAGAACCCCAGGAGGCTGACGGCCAGGTTGGCCCAGAGGGCTCCCTGGTCGAGGACTCCGAGGGTTTTGGGGGCGGCCCCTTCAAGAGTGAGAGGGACTTCGTCGTCGCGGACGTCATGCGCCATCGCACTGCTCCCTACGCCGGCATTACCCGGACAGGTTCATGCGGTCGGCGACGGCCTCGGTCACCCTCTCAGCCCGGTACGCCCCGAGCTCCCGCGTTGTGTAATTTTCCGCCGCGCATTATGCCAGTTTTCAGGCTACGAAGGGAGTCTGTCCTGTTTCGCTGACCATGGGGCGCTTGTCGTGAGCCCATGCCTGCATGCCGCCGTCGACGTTGACCGCGTCGCGGCCGATCTGGTTGAGCCAGGCGGCGACCTGGAACGACCGGCCGCCCACCCGGCAGACGACGTAGACCTGGCGGTCGGCGGGGACCTCCTCGACGCGGGCCTGGATCTGCGTCATCGGGATGTGGACCGCCTCGGGGGCGTGGCCCGCGTCCCATTCGTTCTGCTCGCGCACGTCGAGCAGGTAGGCGCCTTCGGGGACGTCACGTGCCTCGACTTCTGGAACCGTCATGCCTCCATCATCCCGTGCCTCGCGTCGTAGGCCGCACGCGCTTCGGCGATCTCCTGCTGGTGGTTCTCGGTCCAGGTCACCAGGGCCTTGATGGTCTCGTGCAGGGTGCGGCCGAGCGGTGTGAGCGCGTAGTCGACCCGGGGCGGCACCACCGGGTGGACGGTCCGGCTGACCAGGCCGTCGCGTTCGAGCTTGCGCAGGGTCACGCTGAGCATGCGCTGGCTGACGCCGTCGATCTCGCGGCGGAGCTGGGAGAAGCGCAGGCTTTCGCAGTCGAGCATGGCGATGACCAGCAGTGACCACTTGTCGGCGACGCGGTCGAGGATCTGCCTGACCTCGCAGCCCTCGCGGGCGTCCCAGTGGCGGACGTCGAAGTCGGCGTCGGTGGTGGTGCTGTCGACGTAACCAGGTGACTTCAAAGTGCCGTCTTCCATGTCGATCCATGCTGCCGCATGATTCTGACGGTTACAAGAGATAACCGACATGCGAGAACGTAACCACTACTGGAGTTTGATCATGCGTGCATCCGAACGGCTGACAGGCCGCCCGCTGGGCGTGCTGCTGGTGCTGTGCGGAACGATCTTCCTTGAGGGCGTCGACGTTGCCATGCTGAACGTCGCCCTGCCCGCCATCCGCGCCGACCTCGGCGTCTCCACGAGCGTGCTGAGCGGCGTGGTCACCGCGTACGTGCTCGGCTACGGCGGTTTCACGCTGCTCGGCGGCCGGGCGGCCGACCTGCTGGGCAGGCGGCGCATGTTCCTGTTCTGGCTGACGGTGTTCCTGGTGTTCTCCGGGCTCGGCGGGTTCGCGAACGAGGGCTGGGTGCTGCTGGTCGCCAGGTTCGTGACCGGGGTGGCCGCCGGGTTCATGACCCCGGCCGGGCTCTCGTTGATCACCACGTCGTTCGCCGAGGGCAGGCAGCGCAACAAGGCGCTGCTCGTCTACGCCGGTACGGGCGCCGCCGGGTTCGCGCTCGGCCTGGTCATCGGCGGCCTGCTCACGGCGGTGGGCTGGCGCTGGGTGTTCTTCGCGCCGGTGATCCTGGCCGCCGTCATCCTGCTCGCCGCCGTCGTGCTGATCAAGGAGCCGGCCGTCCCGCGTCCCGCCGGTGGCCGCTTCGACGTGCCGGGCGCGGTCACGATGACCGGCGGCATGATGCTGCTGGTCTACGGCGTCGTACGGCTGGAGCACCCGGGCGAGGGCTGGGGCTGGACCGTCGCCGCGTTCGCCGGCGCGTTCGCACTGCTGGCGGCGTTCACCGCGATCGAACGCCGCTCGGCCGACCCGCTGGTCCGCCTCGGCGTGTTCAGGTCGGCCTCGCTCGTGCGCGCGAACGTGGTCGCCACCCTGCTCACCGCCTCGTTCATGGGCTTCCAGTTCCTCGTCACCCTCTACCTCCAGGAGCTGCGCGGCTGGACGCCCATCCAGACCGGGCTCGCGCTGCTCATCGCCGCCGCCGACGTGCTGCTCGCGCCGACGCTCACGCCGGTGCTGGTCAACCGCTACGGCAACGCGCGGGTGATCCTCGGCGGGCTGGTGTCGGGGGTGGTCGCCTTCGCGATGTTCCTCGGCGTCGGGATGGACTGGACCTACGCCGCGATGGTGCCGTCGATGCTGCTGATCGGGCTGATGTTCGCCTTCGTGTACGGGCCCGTGACCATCGTGGCGACGGAGGGCATCGCCGAGCACGAGCAGGGGCTGGCCGGCGGGCTGATCACCTCGTCGTTCCAGTTCGGCGCGGCGCTCGGGATCTCGATGGTGACCGTGGTGAACGTGGCGGCGCTCGACGGCGGCGCGAGCGGCATCGACGCCGTGCGCGCGGCGCTGGTGGTGCCGGTGCTGGCCACGCTGGTGTCGGTCGTCGTGGTGGCCTCCGGGCTGCGCCGCCGGACCCCGGTGCCCGTGGAGGCGTGAGCTACTTCAGCAGCTTGGACAGGCGGCGGTCGGCCAGCGGCTTGCCGCCTGTCTGGCAGGTCGGGCAGTACTGCAGCGAGGAGTCGGCGAACGACACCTCGCGGATCGTGTCGCCGCACACGTCGCACGGCTGGCCGGTGCGGTTGTGCACGCGCAGCCCGGACTTCTTCTCGGCCTTGAGGTCCTTGGCGGCCAGCCCGCGCGCCCGCTCGACGGCCTCGTGCAGCGTCGTGACGATGGCCTCGTGCAGGTCGGCGATCTGGGCGTCGGTCAGCGACGAGGCGATCTTGAACGGCGACATCCGGGCGGCGTGCAGCACCTCGTCGGAGTAGGCGTTGCCGATGCCGGCGATGACCTTCTGGTCGCGGAGCAGGCCCTTGATCTGGGTGCGGTTGCCGCCCACGATGGCCTTGAGCGCGTCGACGGTGAAGGTGTCGGCGAGCGGGTCGGGGCCGAGGGCGGCGACGCCGGGCACCTCGTCCGGATTTTTCACCACATAGACGGCCAGGCGCTTCTGCGTCCCCGCCTCGGTCAGCTCGAACCCGGGCGCCAGGCCCAGCTCGTCGGGCGCCAGCCGCACCCGTACGGCCAGCGGGCCCTTGCCCGGACGCACCGGCTTGGCGCCCGACAGGTCGTCACGCCAGCGCAGCCAGCCCGCCCGGGCCAGATGGATGACCAGGTGCAGCCCGTCACAGTCGAAGTCGAGGAACTTGCCGTGCCTCGACACGCCCGTGATCGTCAGCCCGCCGAGCGCGGTGACCGGCGGGTCGAACGTCTTGAGCGCCTGGATGGCCACCACGTCGACGCCCAGCACGGCGCGGCCCACCGCCCGCTCCCGCAGGAACGCGGCGAGCGATTCGACTTCGGGAAGTTCCGGCATGCCACCAGGGTACGATCCCCGTCCACAGGCTGTGGACGGCTACGGCACGTCCCAGAACGCCAGCTCGTGGGCCATGCCCTCGGTGAACATCGCCTCCGCCCGAGCCGGGTCGGGATCGGCCTCGTCGATCATCTGCGCGATCCTGGCCGCCAGCGCCGCGAACCCCGGATCGGCGTACGTGTCGACCCACGCGCGGTAGCGCGGCTCGGCGGGCGGGTTCTCGGCCAGGATCTGCCCCAGCGTCGAATACCCCCACATGCACGGATAGAGGGCGGCCAGCCCTTCGGCGTACGAGCCCGCCGACTCCAGCAGGAACGCCGTGTAGGCCGCGCACGCCGGACCCTTGCGCGCCCCTTCCAGGTCTGCCCCGAACCCGGCCGACAGCGACCGGTGCAGGTCGAGCTCCTCGTGGAAGGTCGCGTGCGCCAGGTCGACCAGATCGCCCAGGTGCCCGTCGGGCGCCTGCCAGGCCAGCCGGGCGAACACCCGCGTGTAGTCCATCAGGAACAGGTAGTCCTGCTCCAGCCACGACCTGAACACCGGCTCCGGCAGGTCGCCGCGCCCGATGCCCACCACCGTGGGGTGGGCGAGCTGGGCGTCCAGCAGCGGCCGGCCGATCGCGTGCAACTTCTCGGAGATAGTCATGGCCGAAACGTTAGTGTCGAAGCATGAAAGTGACGATTGCGGAGGAAATCCTCCTTCTCGCCCACAAGGAAGATGACGGCAAGCCCCTCATCCCCTCCACCCAGCTCGACCCCGTGCTCGCCGGCGCCCTGCTCGCCGAGCTGGCCGTCAACGAGCGGGTGACGCTGGACGGCAAGAAGGTCCAGCTCGTCGACCCCACGCCGCTCGGCGACGAGGAGCTCGACGCCGTGCTCGCCGCGATCGCCGAAGGCAAGGAGCGCAAGGCCGCCTGGTGGGTGCAGAAGCTCCAGTCGGTCAAGCTGCGCGCCCGCCTGCTCACCCGCCTCGCCCGGGCCGGCGTGCTGGCCGAGGAGCGCGCCAAGGTGCTCGGGCTGTTCCCCACGACCCGCTGGCCCGAGGTCGACGGCCGGACCGAGGCGGAGGTCCGCGAGCGCGTCGCCGCCGCGCTCGGCGGCGCCGACCCGACGGCGCGCACCGCCGTGCTCATCGCCGTCATGCACGCCGCCAAGCTCGACCGCAAGGCGTTCCCCGGAGCCGACAAAGCGCGGGTCAAGGAGATCGCCGAGGGCGCCTGGGCGGCCGAGGCCGTGGCCCAGACGATCACCGCGATCCACGCGGCCATCGCGGTCACCGCCGCCACGAGCGCCGTCGTGGCGGCGAGCTGACCCTTCAGTTCGCGTCGATGACGTCCTGAGGGACCGGCTTGTCCGCCTTGAGCGCGTCGAACAGCGCCAGCGCCTTGGTCCGGTCCCACTTGACGGCGGTGCCGCCGCCCGCGATCTCGCTGCCGCCGAACGGCACCACCGTCGTCACGGGGCTGTCGCCCATCGCCAGCCCCAGCGACAGCATGTCGAACACGCCGGTGCCGGAGTCGACCTCGACCGCGTCGGTGGCGCTGATCGCCAGCGGGATCGAGGTGAACGGGTTGATCAGCACCCCGGGGCTGGCGGCCATCGCGGTCACCGCCGCCACGAGCGCCGTCGTGGCGGCGAGCTGACCCGTCAGTTCGCGTCGATGACGTCCTGAGGGACCGGCTTGTCCGCCTTGAGCGCGTCGAACAGCGCCAGCGCCTTGGTCCGGTCCCACTTGACGGCGGTGCCGCCGCCCGCGATCTCGCTGCCGCCGAACGGCACCACCGTCGTCACGGGGCTGTCGCCCATCGCCAGCCCCAGCGACAGCATGTCGAACACGCCGGTGCCGGAGTCGACCTCGACCGCGTCGGTGGCGCTGACCGCCAGCGGGATCGAGGTGAACGGGTTGATCAGCACCCCGGGGCTGGCGGCCTTCTTGACCACCGCGCTGAGGAACTGGCGCTGCCGCTTGGTCCGCTCGAAGTCGGGCAGCGCGCCGCCCTTGCGGGTGCGGACGTAGCCGAGCGCCTGGCCGCCGGTGAGCGTCTGGGTGCCCTTCTTGAGCTTCAGCCCCGCCTTGGGGTCGTTGACGGCGGCGCGTACGTTGATCTCCACGCCGCCGACGGCGTCGACGATGTCCACGAAGCCGGCGAACCCGATCTCCATGTAGTTGTCGACGCGCAGGCCGGTGACGGTCTCGACGGTCCGCACGAGCAGCCTGGGCCCGCCGATCGCGTAGGCGGCGTTGAGCTTGTTGCGGCCCTGGCCGGGGATGGTGACGGCCGAGTCGCGGGGCAGGCTGACCAGCGTGGGCCGGTCGCTGCCCTCGGGCAGGTGCAGCAGCATCATCGAGTCGGTGCGCTGGCCCGCGCTGCGGCCGGTGGCGAGCTTGCGGCGCTGGGCGGCGGTCAGGCCCTTGCGGCTGTCGGAGCCGACCAGCAGCCAGTTGGTGCCCGGCGTGTCGGCCGGGCGGCCCTCGTAGTCGTCGAGCACGCCGTCGATGCCCGCCAGCCGGCCGTCGATCCAGAACAGCATCCCGGCGGCCCCGACGAGCAGCACCACCAGGAACGCCCCGATGATCCCGGCGATCAGACGCCCGCGCGGCCTCCTCGGCCGCCTCGGCCCCGCCGGGCTCTGCCCGGCGGCCCCACCGCCGCCGTCACCGCCACCGCCGCCGCGGAGCGGCCTGATCGGGCTGTTGCCCGAGCGCTGCTTGCCGTAGACCCGCGAGGCGCCCTTGCGGGGCTCGCCCTGCGGCGGGGGGTTGATCCTGGTCGCCTCGGCGGCGCCCGGGATCGGCCGCCCCTGCGGCTGCGGATGCGCCGGCGCCCCCGCCGCGCGCAGCCCGTCGTCATGGCGGGGAGGCAGCGGGCGGCCGTCACCCGGCGAGCGCATGGCCCGCGTCCGGTCGTCCTCAGACACGTGGTTTCTTCTTCCCTTCGCTTGACATAGACGCTACGTCGATCGCCTTACCAGTGCAGACTTCTCGCCAAGGAATTCCTACGGAAAAGTACGCGGAACGCGCTCCCCGGACCCTCCGGAAACACAGCGGCCATCACGGTCGTTAGGTTTGTGGACGACCTCTATCGAAGGGAAGATCGTGTCCGCTCCGGACTCATGGAGTATTGGCCCGTGCACGAGCACGGGTACCCCTGAGAGCTCGCAACGGTGAGCGCCTATATGGGCCTTCTGGCCCTCTTCCTGCTCACAGCCGCGACCGGCTACTTCGTCGCCCAGGAGTTCGCCTTCGTCGCCGCCGACCGGGGCGTCCTGCGCGAGCAGGCCGCCGCCGGCGACCCGGCCGCCGAAAAGGCGCTCCGGGTCACCTCCCGCCTGTCCTTCATGCTGTCGGGCGCGCAGCTCGGCATCACCGTCACCGCGCTGCTGGTCGGCTTCCTGGCCGAGCCCGCCATCGCGGTCCTCGTACGTCCCTGGCTCACCGAGGCCGGGCTGTCCGACGGCCTGATCACCGGCCTGTCGGTGGCCATCGGCGTGTTCGTGGCGACCATCGTGCAGATGGTGCTCGGCGAGCTCGCCCCCAAGAACCTCGGCATCGCCAGGCCGGAGCCGGTCGCCAAGTTCCTGGCCGGCTCCACCCTCGCCTACCTGGCCGTCGTCGGCCCGGTCATCCGGCTGTTCGACTCGGCGGCCACCGGCCTGCTCAGGAAGGTCGGCATCGAGCCGGTCGAAGAAGTGGAGCAGGGCGCCACGCCCGAGGAGCTCTCGCGCATCATCGAGGAGTCGACCGAGGCCGGCGAACTGCCGCCGCGCCTGTCGGAGCTGCTCGAACGGGCGCTGGAGTTCGGCGACCACACGGCTGAGGAGATCATGGTGCCGCGCCCGAGGGTGGTCGTGTTGCGCTCCTCCCAGCCGATCTCCGACCTCGTGGAGACCATGCGCGAGTGCGGGCACTCCCGCTACCCGGTGCTCGGCGCCGACGGCGACGTGCTCGGCGTGACGGGCGTGCGCGAGCTGCTCGCCTCCGGGCTCGACGAGGGGCGCGTCGCGGCAATCACGCGCCCGCCGCTGCTGGTCCCCGACTCGCTGCCGCTGCCCGCCGTGCTCGACCGCATGCGGGTGGCCAAGGACGACATCGCCTGCGTGATCGACGAGTACGGCGGCCTCGCGGGCGTCGTCACCGTCGAGGACCTGGCCGAGGAGCTGGTCGGCGAGCTCGTCGACGAGAACGACCCCGACCCGGTCGGCGCGGTCGCGCAGGCCGAGGGCGTCTGGGACGTGCCCGGACGGCTCCGGCTGGACGAGGTCGAGCGCGCCACCGGCGTCGCGCTGCCCGAGAGCGACGACTACGACACGCTCGGCGGGCTCATCCTGGCCAAGCTCGGCCGGATGCCGGAGGCGGGCGACACGGTGACGGTCGAGATCGTCCCCGAGCCCGACCCGTTCGCCGAGGACGCCGAGCCGCCCCTGGCCGAGCTGACCGTGATGTCGATCAACCGCCGGGTGCCCGAATGGGTGCGTCTGGCCCCGGTCCGGCACGCGGAGGCGGCCCGATGACGATGATCCTCGTCAGCCTCGCGCTGCTGGCCTTCAACGCGCTGTTCGTGGCCGCCGAGTTCGCCTTCGTCTCCTCGCGCCGGCACCGGCTGGAGGAGATGGCGGGCGGCGGCAACCGCCTGGTCAGGATCGCCGCCAGGTCCGCCGTGGGCGGCAGCCGCCAGCTCTCGCTCATGCTGGCCGGCGCCCAGCTCGGCATCACGCTGTGCACGCTGGGGCTCGGCCAGGTCACCGAGCCCGCCATCGAGCACTACCTGGAGCCGGTCTTCGCCACCATCGGCATCCCGGAGGCGCTGCGGATGCCGATCGCGCTGACGCTGTCGCTGGCGCTGGTCACGTTCCTGCACATGGTGGTGGGCGAGATGGCGCCCAAGTCGTGGGCGCTGACCCATCCCGAGCGGGCGGCGCTGCTGCTGACGCTGCCGTTCCGGGCGTTCACCTGGGTGATGCGGCCACTGCTGTCGACGCTCAACGGCGTGACGAACGTCATGCTGCGCCTGTTCGGCGTCCAGACCCGGGACGAGCTGGCCACCACCAGGACGCCGCGCCAGCTCGCCATGCTGGTCGGCGAGTCGGGCCGGATGGGCCTGCTCGACCGCGAGGAGCACGACCTGCTGACGCGGGCGCTGCGGTTCGAGGCCGAGGGCATCGAGCGCCTGATGGTGCCGATCGGCCAGGTCGTCGGGGTGGCCCCGGCCGCCGGCACCGCCGAGATCCGTGAGGCGGCCGCCCGCAGCGGTCACCTCAGGCTGCTCGTGACCGGGCCGGCCGGCGTGGAGGGGGTCCTGCACGCCCGTGACGCGCTTCTGGAGCCCGGACGCACGGCGGGCGAGCTCGCCAGGCCGGTGCCGCGCCTGGAGTGCGTCACACAGGTCCCCGAGGCCGTCACGGCGCTCCAGGAGGCCCGCGCGCACCTGGCGCTGGTCACCGGGGCCGGTGGCGCCGTCATCGGCATGGTGAGTCTCACGGACCTGCTCGGCCAGCTTCTCGACACGAGGGCCCTGGCGGCCTGACCGGCGATGCCCGGCCCCGGATTTCCCGGGCCGGGCATCGCGCGCGTACGGAAATGTGCGTTAAATCACGCAAGTCATCCGAAAGTGATCTGAAAGTGGGGAGATCTAGCGTCATCCCTGCGGGAGGCGGCCGCGCCAGGCAGCCTGTGAGAAAGAAATAGCCCCGGCTCTTGCCAACCGGGGCTGTCTTTCGTCAGTGTGGGTCTGCCGATTTCATCGGTGAGACCGAAGTGGGCGAGGAGGGATTTGAACCCTCACGTCCTTTCGGACACACGGACCTGAACCGTGCGCGTCTGCCGTTCCGCCACCCGCCCTTGTGGGTGCGGAGAAACAGTAGCACGGAACAGCCACTGGTACTGAACCCGGATACGATCGCATAAGACACGGGAGCGGATGAGCAGGGCGCGACAGCCGACGAGCGCCAGGATCGCCGTGACCGTGGGACGAGCGGAGACCGGGCGCCACGAGCGTCTGGGGGCCGCGATCATATGCACGGAGGAAGGGAGGTACCCGGTGGGAGTCCTTCAGCGCTTCGAGCGACGGCTCGAAGGCTTGGTTGAGGGGGCCTTTGCGCGGGCGTTCAAATCTGACCTTCAGCCGGTCGAGGTCGCCAGCGCGGTGCAGCGGGAGATGGACGAGCGGGCGGCGATCGTCGCCCAGGGTCGCACTCTCGTGCCCAACGACTTCGTGGTTGAGCTGTCGACGACCGACAGCGAGCGGCTTGAGGTGTACGCCGACAGCATCAGCCACGAGCTGGCCAACCTCGCCAGGGAGTACGCCAAGGAGCAGGGCTACTCCTTCGTGGGACCGGTCCGGGTCCGATTCGAGACCGCCGGCGATCTGGCGGTGGGACTGTTCCGCATCAGGTCCGGCGTCATCCGTGGCGCGACCGTCGAGCAGGACGAGATCCGCCAGCCGGCGAGCGACCTGCCCCCGTCGCGGCCCAACGCTTTCGGCGGGCGGCCCCGGCTGCTCGTCTCCACCCAGGACGACCCGCAGGGCGACCGCTCCTACGAGCTCACCACTCCGGTGACCTTGCTGGGCCGCGGCACCGACTGCGACCTTCGTCTCGTCGACCCCGGCGTCTCGCGTCACCACGCGGAGTTGCGCGTCGAGGGTCAGCAGGTCGTCCTCGTCGATCTCGGATCGACGAACGGCACTTTCGTCAATGGCCAGCCGGTACGCAGAATCGAGCTCCAGAACGGCACGCGAGTGACGTTGGGGCGTACGACTCTGGTGTTCCGGCGCGATTAGGGGTAGACAAACGGTCCATGTCCGAGCTCACGCTGCTGCTGATCCGGCTCGCTTTCCTGGCGGTGCTGTGGTTCTTCGTCATTGCCGCAGTCGGCGTGATCCGGACGGACTTGTTCGGATCACGCACTGCTCCCGCCGGCCCGCGCAAGGGGGTCAAACCCGCCAAACCCATGGCAAAGCCCAAGAGCAAGAAGGGCGAGCCACGCCAGCTCATCGTGACAGGTGGCCCACTGCAAGGCACCACCATTAACCTCACGGAGACGCCCATCACCATTGGCCGGGCCAACGACGCGACGCTGGTCGTCAGCGATGACTACGCATCCAGCCGCCATGCCCGGCTCTTCCCTCAGGACGGTCAGTGGATCGTGGAAGATCTCGGCTCAACCAACGGCACGTATCTCGACCGCTCGAAAGTCACCCGTCCGACCCCGGTGCCGCTCGGTGTTCCGATCCGCGTCGGCAAGACAGTCATTGAATTGCGCAAATGACCATCGCACTCCGCTACGCCGCCCGCTCGGACGTCGGCCTCCTCCGCGAAGGGAACGAGGACTCGGCGTACGCCAGCGGCCGCCTGCTCGCCGTCGCCGACGGCATGGGCGGGCACGCACACGGCGAGGTGGCGAGCTCCGTCGCCATCGCCGCCATGGCCTCTCTCGAAGAGGCCCAGCAGGGGGGTGACCTGCTCAACGCCATCGAGGCGGCCGTCCGCGACGCCAATCGCAAGCTGCACGAGATGGTGGGTCGCGATCCCAGCCTCAAAGGCATGGGCACCACGCTCACGGCCATGCTGTGGAACGGCACCCAGGTCGCGCTGGTGCACGTCGGCGACTCGCGCGCCTACCTGCTCAGACGCGGGGAGCTCTACCAGATCACCCACGATCACACGCTGGTGCAGCAGCTCGTCGACGACGGCCGCATCACGCCCGAGGAGGCGGCGACGCACCCGCAGCGCTCGATCCTGCTGCGCGCGCTCGACGGCAGCGGCGAGGTCGACCCCGACCTGACGCTGCGCGAGGCCCAGGTCGGCGACCGCTACCTGCTCTGCTCCGACGGCCTGTCCGGCGTGGTCAGCGCGGAGACGCTGCACGCCACGCTGACCAACCTCGACGATCCCGAAGAGGTGGTGCGCCAGCTCATCGACCTGGCCAACCGGGGCGGCGGACCGGACAACATCACCTGCGTGCTCGCCGACGTGCTGGAGATCGGCGACGAGCCGCAGCCGGTGACCGAGGCCGCGGTGGTCGGCGCGGCGGGCATGAACCGCCTGATGGCGGAGGAGACATCGCCTGGAGGAGCGGGCGCGGCCACGGCGCCCCAGCCGGTGATCGGTGACGACGAGGACTTCGACGAGCCGGTCGCCCGGGCGGCCGGCCGGCCGCGCCGCCGCCGCGTGTGGCCCGTGCTGGCCTCGGTGGTCTCCGTGGCCGCGATCGTGGGCGTCGGCGGCTACTTCGGCTGGCAGTACACGCAGGACCACTTCTTCGTCGGCGCCTGGGACGACGAGGTGGTCGTGTTCCAGGGCATCCAGCAGGAGGTCGGGCCGCTGCAGTTCTTCAAGGTCGCCGAGCGCACCGGCCGTTCGCTGTCGGAGCTGTCCCCCCCGGATCAAGCCCTCATAAGGGACGGCATCGAGGTCACCAACGTCGCCGAGGGCCTCACCAAGATCAACAGCCTTGACTTCTCCGACCAGAAGGCCACCAGCACGCCCGAGGCGACCGCGTCGCCATCCACCACGCCGACGAAGACGAAACCCCAATAAATGAGCGAAGTGGCCGCTTCCCCCGTCCCCATGCCCGCCAAGCGTCGCCTGGCCCAGCTGGTCATGCTCGCGTTCGCGGTCGCCATCACCATGGGCGCCTACGCGAACGTCGGCCTGGCGATGAACGGGGAGATCCCGTCGGGGATGCTGACCTACGGCCTGAGCCTGGGCGGGCTGATGCTGGCCGCCTATCTCGTGCTCGCCAAGTTCGCCCCGTGGGCCGATCCGCTGATCCTGCCGCTGGTCACGGTCATCAACGGGCTCGGGCTCGTGATGATCTTCCGGCTGTCCGAGTCGCCGTCGAAGCTGCCGTCGGCCACGCTGGCCTCGCCCAACTCGCAGATCCTGTGGACTCTCGTCGGCGTCGTGCTGTTCAGCGTCACCCTGATCTTCATGCGCGACCACCGCGCGCTCCAGCGGCTCACCTACACCGCGGGCGCGCTCGGGCTGCTGCTGCTCGTCTCGCCGCTCACCCCGGGCCTCGGCCAGGAGCTCAACGGCGCCCGGATCTGGATCGGCATCCCCGGCCTCGGCCAGCTCCAGCCCGCCGAGTTCGCCAAGCTCGCGCTGGTCGTGTTCTTCGCCGGCTACCTGGTGGCCAAGCGCGACGTGCTCGCCCTGGCCGGGCGGCGGCTGCTGTTCATCGACCTGCCGCGTGCCCGCGACCTCGGCCCGGTGCTCATCACCTGGGGCGTCAGCCTGGGCATCCTGGTCATGCAGAAGGACCTGGGCTCGTCGCTGCTGCTGTTCGGCACGTTCATCGTGATGCTCTACATCGCCACGCAGCGCAGCTCCTGGGTCATCATCGGCATCCTGCTCTTCGTCGGCGGCGCGCTGCTGGCCGGCATGCTCTTCGACCACGTACAGGCCCGGTTCGAGGTCTATCTCAACCCCGAGGACCCGGAGCTCTTCAAGAAGATCGGCGGCAGCGAGCAGCTCATGCAGGGCCTGTTCGCCATGGGCTCGGGCGGCATCCTCGGCACCGGCCTCGGCCAGGGCCACCCGGAGCTGATCCCGCTGGCCTTCTCCGACTTCATCTTCGCCGCCACCGGCGAGGAGCTGGGCCTGACCGGCCTGATGGCGCTGCTGATGCTCTACGCGCTGCTGGTCGAGCGCGGCCTGCGCACCTCGCTCGCGGCCCGCGACCCGTTCTCCAAGCTGCTCGCCGGCGGCCTGTCGTTCCTGCTGGCCTGGCAGGTCTTCATCATCGTCGGCGGCGTGACCAACCTCATCCCGCTGACCGGCCTCGTCACCCCGTTCATGTCGCAGGGTGGCTCGGCGTTGCTGGCTAACTGGATCCTTATCGCGCTCCTGGTACGCATGTCTGATGCCGCTCGGCGCCCCCCGCCCCAGGCGATCCAGAACGAGGGAATGACGCAGGTGTTCCAGCGATGAACGGAACGATCAAGCGAGCGGCCGTAGCTTGCCTGGCCATGTTCGCGCTGCTGATGATCAACGTGAACGTGCTGCAGGCGGTCAGCGCCAAGGACCTGAGCGACGACGCCCGCAACACCCGCAACTTCTACGAGCGTTACGCGGTGCAGCGCGGTCGCATCACGACGGGCGGCAAGGTCATCCTCGCCCAGTCGAAGGAGACCGACAGCAACGAGTTCAAGTTCGTCAGGCAGTATCCCGAGGCCAAGCTGTACGCGCACGTGACCGGTTTCTTCTCGCCCGAGAGCGAGTCGGGCATCGAGCACTACCGCAACGACCTGCTCGACGGCTCCAGCGCCGACCTGCTGCTCCAGCGCGGCATCGACCTGTTCACCGGCGAGCCGACGCGCGGCGCGAACGTCGACCTGACGATCAACCCGAAGGCCCAGCAGGCCGCCTACGACGCGCTGCGGCAGAGCGGCAAGCGCGGCGCCGTGGTCGCGCTCAACCCGAAGACCGGCGCGATCCTGGCGATGGTCTCGCTGCCCACCTACGACCCGGCCGAGCTGTCCGGCACCAACAAGAGCCAGGTGTTCTCCCGCTACGACGAGCTCGCCAAGGACAAGAACCAGCCGCTGCTCAACCGCAACATCGACCGCACCTACCCGCCCGGCTCGACGTTCAAGGTCGTGACGGCGGCGGCGTACCTGGAGGACGACCCCAGCCGCGACGGGCAGACGGTGGTCGACGCGCCGCAGGTGCTCAAGCTGCCCAACACCACGGTCGGCCTGCCCAACTACGGCGGCGCGGCGTGCGGCTCCGGCCAGGTCACGCTCGTGTACGCGCTGGAGAGGTCGTGCAACACGCCGTTCGGCTCGATGGGCATGGACCTGGGCTACGACAAGATGCGCGAGCAGACCGAGCGGTTCGGCATGGGGGTGCCCGTCAGCGTCCCGATGCCGGTGGCCAAGAGCGACTTCGGCCCCCGCGAGGACCAGTCGGCGGTCGCCATGGCCTCGATCGGCCAGCGCAGCAACCAGATGACGCCGCTGCAGATGGCCATGATCGCGGCCGGCATCGCCAACGACGGCACCGTGATGAAGCCGTACCTCGTGAACAAGATCACCGACGCCAAGGGTGACACGATCGACGAGGCCGAGCCCGACGAGCTGACCGAGGCGGTCAGCCCAGAGACGGCGGGCAAGCTGCGCGACATGATGGTCAGCGTCGTGCAGAACGGCACCGCGAACCAAGCTCAGGTCTCAGGCGTCCAAGTAGCGGGCAAGACCGGCACGGCCGAGACCGCTGAGGGACAGGCGCCGCACGCGTGGTTCATCTCCTTCGCGCCGGCCGACGACCCGCAGATCGCGATGGCGGTGCTGGTGGAGTCCGGCGCCGCCAGGGTCGGCGCCGAGGCGACGGGCGGCGGCACGGCCGCCCCGATCGCGCGGACCGTGATGGAGGCGGTGCTGAAGTAGTGAGGGACTGTAACGTGCAGGACCATGCGGCTCGGTAACCGCTACCTGCTGATCTCCCGCATCGCCACCGGAGGCATGGGGGAGGTCTGGCGTGCCCGCGACGAGCTGCTGGGCCGCGAGGTCGCCGTCAAGGTGCTGCGCAGCCACGTCTACGCCGACCACACCTTCCGCGAGCGCTTCCGCAACGAGGCGCGCATCACCGCGGGCCTGGCCGACAGCGGCATCGCGCAGATCTTCGACTACGGCGAGCACAGCGACCTCGCCTATCTGGTGATGGAGCTGGTGCACGGCGAGCCGTTGTCGGCCATCCTGGCGCGCAACGGCTCGCTGGGCCCCGAGGTGACGCTCGACGTGCTGCACCAGACGGCCAGGGCGCTGCACGCGGCGCACGCCTCCGGGATCATCCACCGCGACGTCAAGCCGGGCAACCTGCTCGTGACGCCCGAGGGCGCCATCAAGGTGACCGACTTCGGCATCGCCCGCGCGCTGGAGGCCGCGCCGGTCACGCAGACCGGCACCGTGCTCGGCACCGCCCAGTACGTCAGCCCGGAGCAGGCGCAGGGCCTGCCCCTGACGCCGGCGACCGACCTCTACTCGCTGGGCGTGGTGGCCTACGAGTGCCTGTCGGGCCGGACCCCGTTCCAGGCCGACAGCGCGGTGGCGATCGCGCTGCTGCACCTGAACGAGACGCCGCCGCCGCTCGGCGTCGACGTGCCCGCGCCGGTGCGCGAGCTCGTCATGGCGCTGCTGGCCAAGGACCCGGCGCGGCGGCCCGGGTCGGCGCTGGAGATCGCGGACCGCGCGTTCGTGCTGCGGGAGTCGCTGGCGGGCGGCGGCGACGGCGGCGCGGAGCTGAGCATGCTCACCGACCCGTCCGGCTTCAAGGTGCGCCCGCCCGACCCCGAGGACGAGCGGACCACCGACAGCCTGGGCGAGAGCCCGTCGACGGTGCTGCACGAGCGCGCCCCCAAGCGGCGGCGCAGCCGTGCGCTGGCGCTGGTCGCGGGGGCAGGATGCGCGGCGGCGGTGGGGATCGGCGCGTTCGCGCTCACCCCGGCCAGGGCCCCGGTCCAGGCGCCGCCCCCGGTCACCGAGCCCGCCTCGCGGACGGCCTCACCGGTGAAACCGAAACCGTCGCCCGGTAAGAAGGAGACCCGGCGGCCCCCGGTTGTTACGGTGAAGTCGACGAAGCCGGTACCCTCGCGGTCGGCTACGGTAAGCAAGTCAGCAACACCGACGAAGACGCCGACGCCGAAACCGACCCCGACCACCACCCGAACCCCGACCCCCACACCGACCCCGACGCCGACGCCCACGCCGACACCGACGACGTCGGCCACACCGGACCCGGGTGAGACAAACCCGACGAAGGAGCAGACGTGACGTGCCAACGGGTCGACGATGGACACCGGCGGCCGCCCCCCGCGCAGGCCGGCACCAAGATGAACGGTAAGGGACAGTGCAGGAAATGACTCAGCCTCGGCAACTCGGAGGTCGTTACGAGCTCGACGGTGTCGTCGGGCGCGGCGGCATGGCCGAGGTGTATCGCGCCCGGGACATCCGGCTCGACCGGGTGGTCGCGATCAAGACCCTCCGGTCGGATCTGGCTCGTGACCACACCTTCCAGGCCCGTTTCCGCCGTGAGGCGCAGTCGGCGGCGTCGCTGAACCACCCGGCGGTCGTGGCCGTCTACGACACGGGCGAGGACGTCACGGACGGCACTCCCGTGCCCTACATCGTCATGGAGTACGTCGACGGGCGGACGCTGCGCGACCTGCTGCGCGCCGACCACCGGCTGCTTCCCGAGCGCGCGGTCGAGCTGGTCGACGGCATCCTGCGCGCCCTCGACTACAGCCACCGCGGCGGCATCGTGCACCGCGACATCAAGCCGGCCAACGTGATGATCACCCGGGCCGGCGACGTCAAGGTGATGGACTTCGGCATCGCCCGCGCGATGGCCGACTCGGCCGCGACGATGACGCAGACCGCGCAGGTGATAGGGACCGCCCAGTACCTGTCGCCGGAGCAGGCCCGCGGCGAGCGGGTCGACGCGCGCAGCGACATCTACTCCACCGGGTGCGTGCTCTACGAGCTGCTGACCGGCCAGCCGCCGTTCACCGGCGACTCCCCTGTCGCGATCGCCTACCAGCACGTGCGCGAGGAGCCGATCCCGCCGTCGCAGATCGACCCGGAGATCCCCGCGTGGGCCGACGCGATCGTGCTCAAGGCCATGGCCAAGGACCCCGCCCACCGCTATCAGAGCGCGGGCGAGATGCGGGCCGACATCCAGCGCGCGATGTCCGGCATGCCGGTCGACGCGCAGACGATGGCGATGACGGGCAACTACGGCCAGGGCACCCGCATGATGACGGCCACCCAGGCCGCGCAGGGTCCCGCGACGCAGCGCACCGGCACGGTCCCGCCCTACGAGTACGACGAGGGCGGTGGCGGCGGCGGTCGCGGCCGGCGCCGGGCCAACAGCGGTGGCGGCGGCAGCGCGGTCAAGACGGCTCTGTGGATCATCATCCCGCTGCTGATCATCGGCGCGTTCATCACCATCGGCTACGTGGTCCTGAGCGGCGGCGGCAGTGACACCCCGACCGACTCCCAGATCGCGGTGCCCGAGCTGGTCTCGACCGAGCAGGAGTACGCCGAGGCCCAGGTGAAGAGCGCCAAGCTCACGCCCAAGGTGGTCGAGGAGTTCAGCGCCGAGTTCGACAAGGGCACGGTCATCAAGACCGACCCGGCCGCCGGTACCAAGGTCGACGAGGGCGCCACCGTCACGCTGTACGTGTCGAAGGGCACGGAGAAGGTCGCGGTGCCCGACGGGCTCGTGGGCATGAGCGTCGACGAGGCCAACCAGTTGCTCAGCGAGCTCGGGCTCAAGGGCGTGGTCGAGCCCAGGGCGTCCACCAAGGCGCAGGGCAAGGTCTTCCAGACCGACCCGAAGGCCGGCGCGGAGGTGGAGAAGGGCGGCACGGTCAAGCTCTTCATCCCCAAGGAGCTGGCCACGGTGCCCAGCGTGCTCGGCATGACCGAGCAGGAGGCCAAGGCGCTGCTGGAGTCGGAGGGCTTCAAGGTCAAGAGCGTCCCGCAGCCGAGCGAGCAGGCGGCCGGCACCGTCATCCAGCAGAACCCGGGCGAGGGCGCCAAGCTCGCGCCGAGGATGACGGTCACGATCGTGGTCTCGGAGGGGCCGGACGTGTCGACGCCCACGCAGGAGCCGACGGACGACTTCCCGACCGACGGCCTGCCGACCGACACGCCGACGGACGACTTCCCGTCGGAGGACGAGCCTCCGGGTGACGACGGTCCGCTCGACGGCGGCCTCAACGGCTGACCAGGCGTGCCGAAGGCCGCCATCCCGTTCGCGGGGTGGCGGCCTTCCGCATGAAAGAAGCGCCCCCGCCGCTCGGGGGCAACGGCGGGGACGCTCATCTGGATGTCGCCCCGCGTTCGCCGTTCGTTACACCAATCCACGCAACCAGTTCAAAAGGAGCCGGTGGCCGTGCTCGGAAAGCACGGATTCGGGGTGGAACTGGACGCCCTCGATGGGTGCCTCGCGGTGGCGCAGGCCCATGATGACGCCGTCGGCGGTGCGGGCGGTCACCTCCAGCACGTCCGGGACCGTGCCCGGCAGCACGGCCAGCGAGTGGTAGCGGGTCATCCGCACGGGCGTGGGCAGCCCGTCGAACACGCCGCGCCCGTCGTGCTCGACGGCGCTGGTCCGGCCGTGTACCGGCTCGGGCGCCCGCCCGACCGAGGCGCCGAACGCGCGGGCGATGGCCTGGTGGCCGAGGCAGACGCCGAGCAGCGGCCGCGCGTCGCGGTGGGCCCGGTGGACGAGCGGGACGCTCACCCCGGCGGCCTCGGGCGTGCCGGGCCCCGGGCTGATCAGGACGCCGTCGAAGCCGTCGGCGTCGGCCACCCGCACCTCGTCGCGCGGGCGCACGTCGCACTCGGCGCCCAGTTCCTTGAGGTACTGGACGATGTTGTGGACGAAGCTGTCGTGGTTGTCCACCACGAGGACACGGGTCATCGGCGTACGGTCACCTCGTCGAGCGTCACCGCCGGCTCCAGGAGCGGAAACACGGCATACCAGAGTACGGCGACCGCGACCGCGCTCAGCACCACGGCCCAGGCCGCCTTGGCGCCGGTGCTGCCCGGCAGCTTGCGCCAGATCCAGCCGTACACGTCACTCCTTCCTGAGCTCGGTCTTCTTGAGCACCCCGTACACGATGAGCCGCTGGGCGGCGGAGTATTCGGGGTGGCAGGTCGACAGGGTGATGAAGGCGCGGATGGGCCGGATGTCGGGCTTGCCGGGCACCGGGGCGAGCACCTCGACCTCGTCGGGCTCCACGATGTCCTGTGAGGTCACCCGGTAGGTGTAGCGGGCCTCGCGGGCCTCGACGATGATCTCGTCGTCGCGTTCGAGCTCGTCCAGGCGGTTGAACGGGGCCGCGTACGTGGTCCGATGCCCCGAGACCACGAAATTTCCCACCTTGCCGGGCGGGGCGCTGGCCGGGTCGTGCCCCGGCCCCTTCTTCAGGTGCTCGGCGTCCACCCCCTCCACCACCGCGTAGCGGTAGCCCCGGCCCAGCTTCGGGATGCGCAGCAACGCCACGGCCTCGCCCAGCTCGATTTTCGCCAGGCGGCCGGCGTTGCGCTCCTCCAGCTCGCGCTGCAGCAGGAGCTGCTGGCTCTGCGTGTACGCGCCCGTACCCCAGAGCAGGTAGGCGCAGAACAGCATCAGGATCAGGCCCGCGGTGACGCTCAGCTCCCCCACGGTCCGCAGCAAGGCCCGCACCCGCCCAGAGTAAGCAGGTCCGAACCGTGACCCTGGGGATCGCCATGTCGTGCGCGTGGCGACTATCCTGGGGCCGCTACCCTTAACGAAGAGCCTGCGGACGATCCGGAAGCCCAGGCCCTCAGCAGGAGTTAACCCAGTGCCCAAGTCGAAGGCCCGCAAGAAGGCGGTTTACACGCCGCCGCAGAAGTCCCAGCAGGTGAAGGTCAGCCCGCGCTGGCTCGCGCCGACGATGGTCGCCGCCTGGCTCATCGGCATTCTGTGGATCGCCACCTACTACGTGGCCCCTCAGGCGCCCTTCATCGGCGATCTGCAGAACTGGAATCTGCTGATCGGGTTTGTTTTCATCATCTTCGGTGTGGTGCTTTCCACTCGCTGGCGTTAGTTCTTTCCACAGTCTTTTCCACACCTGGGGACAGAGCTCAGAGGGTGAGGGTGACCGCCCGCACCACGACGAGCGCCGCGAGCAGCACCACCGCTCCCGCGATCGCCGCCACGTGCCACAGGGTCCGGTTGTTCCCGGGGGCGTAGGCCATCCCGGCGGCCAGCGCCGCCCCCGTGATCAGCCCGCCGATGTGTCCTGTCCAGCTGATGCCGGGCACGAGGAACGTGATGGCCAGGTTGATCACGAGCAGCACGATGATGCCGCGCACGTCCATGTTCAGCCTGCGCCCGACCACGAACACGGCGCCGAACAGGCCGAAGATCGCCCCGGACGCGCCCATGCTGAACGTGTTGGCCGAATCGAACCACAGCCCCAGCACCGATCCGCCGAGCGCGCTGATCAGGTAGAGCGCCACGAACCTGACATGCCCGAACGCCCGCTCCAGGTAGGGCCCGGTCACGTAGAGCGCCCAGCAGTTGAACAGGATGTGGAAGACGCCGAAGTGCCCGAACGCGGCGCTGAGCAGCCGGTAATACTCGCCGTCGACGAGCACCCAGTAGGGGTTCATCGCCAGCATGCCGCTGACGACGTCTCCGGTCAGGTATTGCGCCCCGAACACCAGCACGTTGACCGCCAGCAGCGTCCACGTCACGAACGGCGTGCGCACCACCGCCCCGCCGAACGTCGACCTCGCCTGCCGGATCCCCCGGTTGCCCTCGGCGACGCACTCCGGGCACTGGAACCCGACCGCGGCATCCCGCATGCAGTCAGGGCAGATGGGCCGCTCGCAGCGCTGGCAGCGCACCCACGTCTCACGATCGGGATGGCGGAAACACGTCGGCACCGCCTCGGCGGGCTGCTCGGGCTGCGGAGGCGTGCTGGGCGGCTGGGCGGTCATGACCGCAGCCTATGACTTGGCCGGGCATGCCGCGTCCCCCCTGCCATGCCCGGCCCGGTCGTGCGTCGGCGCTTCTACTCCTGGACGCGCTCGATGGTGACGCTCTCCAGGACGACGTCCTCGACCGGCTTGTTGTTGCGGCCGGTGCGGACCTTGGAGATCGCGTCGACCACGTCCTGGCCCTCCAGCACCTCGCCGAAGATGGTGTGCTTGCCGTTGAGGTGCGCGGTGTTGACCGTGGTGATGAAGAACTGCGACCCGTTGGTCCCCTTGCCGAAGCGGACGCCCGCGTTGGCCATGGCCAGCAGGTAGGGGCGGTTGAAGGCGAACAGGTCCGGGTGGATCTCGTCGTCGAACTCGTAGCCGGGGCCGCCGGTGCCCTGGCCCAGCGGGTCGCCGCCCTGGATCATGAAGTCGGGGATGACACGGTGGAAGATCGTGCCGTCGTAGTAGCGGTTGGTGCTCTTCTCGCCGGTGCCCGGGTGGGTCCACTCGCGCTTGCCCTCGGCCAGCTCGACGAAGTTACGGACCGTTTTGGGAGCCTTGTTGGGGAAGAGCTCTACCTTGATATTGCCGTGATTGGTCTGCAGGTTTGCGATCAGCTTCTCAGCCACGAGACAGCGGCCTTCCTCTATGCACCGGGTTGGTTTTGTGGTGATTTGACGACTATGGCCGTACGGCCTTCGGGCCCATCCTCCCACGCCCCGTCATGATTGAGCCGCCTTGTACCGGGAAGGTCAGGCGCGGGGCCCCAACGACAGGGGAGGTAGTCGTGTCCCTGACACTGAGGAAACGCCACGTGGCCATAGAAGTGCCCACCACGTGGTTGGGCCGGATGAAGGCCCAGGCCGTCAAGACCGGCCGCAGTATGGCGCCGATGGCCGACCAGGCAAAACTGGTCGCCAACCGGCGAGTGGAAGACGCCCGCTACTGGGCTGCTCCAAGGCTAGAGAACGCCGCGCACCGGGTCGAGGACCAACTCGCCCCGGCCGTGAGTTCGATGCTCAACTCGGCCGCGTACAAGGTGAATCCCGCGAGGCCGAAGTCGCGGCGCTGGCCGATGCTCGTCCTGATCACCGGTCTGGCTGTGGGGACGGTGGGCTACATGGTCTACCGCCGCAACGCCCAGCAGTGGACCGAGCACATGAAGGACTCCGCCTCCGACGCCTCGCGCTGGGTCGGCGAGAAGTCCGACAGGGCTGCGGACACCGTGCGCCACACGGGCGCCAAGGCGTCCGACAAGGCGGACGAGGTCTCGCGCAAGCTGCCGTGATCGGCGACTGAAGCGCGCCCCCGACAACCGGGGGCGCGCTTTTCGCATGTTCAGGGGCCTATATCGTCACCTGCATGCTGTACGGCAGAACCGCGGAGACTGCCGCGATCGACGAGCTCATCGGATCGACGCTGGCCGGAGACGGGCGGGCGCTGGTGATGCGCGGGGCGGCGGGGGTCGGCAAGTCGGCCCTGCTCGACCTGGCGGCCTCCCGGGCCGGAGGCGCGACCGTGCTGCGCGCCGGAGGCGTCGAAGGGGAGGCGGACCTGGCGTTCGCGGCGCTGCACCAGCTCGTGTGGCCGGTGATCGGGCTGCTCGACGCGCTCCCGGGGCCCCAGCGTGACGCCGTCGCCGGGGCGTTCGGGATGGCGGCGCCCAGCCAGGACCGGTTCCTGGTGTCGGCGGGGGTGCTCTCGCTGCTCGTCGAGGCGGCGGCCGACAGCGGGCTGATCTGCGTGGTGGACGACTTCCAGTGGGTGGACCGGGCCTCGGCCGACGCGCTGCTGTTCGCGGCCAGGCGGCTGCGTACCGAACGGGTCGGGATGGTGCTGGCCGTACGCGGGGACGCGCCCGTCAAAGGGGTGCCCGAGCTGCGGGTGGACGGGCTCGACGCCGAGAGCGCCGACGCCCTGCTGGACACGCTGGCCGAGGTGGCGCCGGGGGTGCGGTCGCGGCTCGTGTCGCTCACCGGCGGGAACCCGCTCGTGCTCGGCGAGGCGGTCGCGGTGCTGACCGCCGACCAGCTCGCCGGGCGGACGCCGCTGCCGGACCCGCTGCCCGGAGGCGAGCAGCTGTTCGGCGACCAGGTGGCGCTGCTCTCGGAGGGGGCGCGGCGGGTCCTGCTGGCGGCCTCCCTGGAGAGCGACCTGGGGCCCGTGCTGGGGGCGGCGGACGCGCTCGCCGGGGTCCCTGAGCGCGGAACGCACGAGGCCGGGCTGCAGGAGGCCGAACGGGCCGGGCTGGTGGTGGTGTCCGGGGCCGTGGTGCGGTTCCGGCACCCGCTGGTGCGATCCGCCGTGCACGCCGCCGCCGGGGCCGGTGAGCTGCGGCGGGCCCATGAGGTGATGGCGGAGCTGGTCGACGGGGACCGGCGGGCCTGGCACCTGGCCGCCGCCGCCGTGGGCCGGGACGAGTCCGTGGCCGGCGCCCTCGCGGCCGCAGCCGGGCGGGCGCAGGCCCGGGGCGGCTACGGTGACGCGGCCACGGCGCTGGCTCGGGCGGCCGAGCTCACCCCCGACCCCCTCACCCGGGCGCGCCGGCTCAAGGACGCCGCCGAGGCCGCCTGGCTCGGCGGTCGCCCGGGCCAGGCCCAGACCTACCTGGCAGAAGCCCGCCTCCTGGTAGAGGCCCCGCCCGGGGCGGAGACGCCCGTGCCCCGGGAGGCGCCCACCCCCGGGGAGGCGGGCGCCCTCGGGAAGGCGGGCGGCCTCGGGGAGGCGGGCGGCCTCGGGGAGACGCGCGCCCCGGCGGAAGCGCGCCCCTTGGAAGAGGCCCCATCCGGGCGGATGGAGGCGCCCGCCCGCACGGAGGCGGGCGCCACGGCGGAGGCGCATGCCCTCGCGGAGGCGGGCGCCCCAGAGAAAGCGCGCGCCTTCGTGGAGGGGTGTGGGCCCGGGGAGGGGTGTGGGCCCGGGGAGGGGTGTGGGCCCGGGGAGGGGTGTGGCCGGGGAAAGGGCGAGCGGGGGGAGGTGGCGGGGGAGGTGGCTCGGCTGCGGGGGCGGTTCGAGCTGAACTCCGGGGACGCCGCCGAGGCGATGCGGGTGTTCGCGGCCGGCGACAGCCTGGAGATGCTGGCCGACGCGTGGGAGGCGGCCAGCGTGGTCGGGGACGTGGCGGCCATGGTGGACGTCGGCCGGCGGGCGGAGGGGTTCGCGCCGGGCTTCCTGCGCGACATCCTGGTGGGCGTCGGGGCGATGCTGCGTGACGGGAGCGGCGGCGGGCTGCTGCGCGGGGCGCTGGCACGGACCGGTGAGCTGAGCGGGGCGGCGGAGTTCCTGTGGGCCGCGGCGGCGGCGTCCTACCTGGGGGAAGCGGACGTGTCGGCGGAGCTGATCCGGCGGGCGGGCCGGGTGGCGCGGGTGTCGGGGATGGTGGGGCAGCTCCCGGTGGTGCTGGAGTTCGTGTCGACGGCCGAGCGGGTCGGGGGCAGGCTGGCGGAGAGCGCGGCGGTGGCCGAGGAGGGCCTGGCGCTGGCTAGGGAGGCGGGCTACACGAACTCGGAGGCGGCCCACCTGGCGAACCTGGCGGTGGTGGCGGCGCTGCGGGGCGAGGAGGAGCGGTGCCGCGCGTACGCGGGTGAGGCGCTGGCCATCGCGGTGCCGCACCGGGTGGGGTTGCGGGCGGCGGTGGCGGCGTACGCGCTGGCGATGCTGGATCTGGGGATGGGGCGGTTCGCGGCGGCGCACGACCGGTTCGAGGCGATCCGGGCGGCGGGGCCGGGGGCGGGGCATCCGACCGTGGTGTGGCGTTCGACCCCTGACCGGGTGGAGGCGGCGATGGCCGCCGGGGACTCGGCGGCGGCGCGGGAGGCGCTGGAGGGGCTTGACCGGTGGGCGGCACAGGCCAGGACCGACGAGGCGCGGGCGCTGCGGCTGCGCTGCGTGGGGCTGGTGGAGGGCGCGATCGAGCCGTTCGAGGAGGCGTTGCGGCTGCACGGGGAGCCGTTCGAGGAGGCGCGTACGGCGTTGCTGTACGGGGAGCGGCTGCGCCGGGGGCATCAGCCGGGGCAGGCGCGCGGGCCGCTGCGGGCGGCGCTGGAGACGTTCCAGCGGCTGGGCGCGGAGCCGTGGGCGCGGCGCGCGCACGCGGAGCTGCGGGCGGCTGGCGAGGCCGTGGAGCGGCCGGCGGGCGACGCGCTGGCGGCGCTGACGCCGCAGGAGCTGCGGATCGCGCGGCTGGTGGCGGAGGGGGCGTCGAGCAAGGAGGTGGCGGCGCGGCTGTTCCTCAGCCCGCGGACCGTCGAGTATCACCTGTACAAGATCTATCCCAAGCTGGGCATCACCAGCCGTACTGAACTGGCCCGCCTACTGTAGGAGGCCAGTAGTCCTACGGAAGGCGGCACGGGCCTGGTCCGGCAGGCTGACAGGCATGCAAACGAACCTGATTGATAGTGACGGCGTCGAGATCTGGACCGAGGAGTTCGGGGACGCGGCGCACCCGCCGGTCCTGCTGGTGGCGGGCTCGGGCGCGCAGGGTGTCACGTGGCCGGACGAGCTCGTCGGCAGGCTGGTGGCGGGCGGTCGCCGGGTGATCCGCTACGACCACCGCGACACCGGCAGGTCGGGCACCGTCGACTTCGACGCGCGTCCTTACAGCTGGCTCGACATCAAGGACGACATGCTGCGCGTGATGGACGCGTACGGGCTGGAGAGCGTGCATCTCGTAGGCCATTCGGCGGGCGGGCTGATCGGCCAGCTCGTCGCGGTGGAGCAGCCGGAACGGGTGCGGACGCTCACGGTCGTCGGCGCGTCGCCGCTGGGCGGGGGCGAGGGCCAGGTGATCATGCGGGCGCTGATGGGCGAGCCGCAGCCGGAGGGCAGCCTGCCGCCGCCGACGCCGGAGTTCGTGGCGCACTTCCGCGCGGTGATCGCGAGCCCGCCGCCCGCGAGCCGGGGTGAGGAGATCGACGCGCTGATCGCCGAGGCGCGGGTGATGAACGGCACCGCGCTGCCGTTCGACGAGGACGCGGAGCGGCGGCTGGCCGAGCGCGTGCACGAGCGGGCGCGTGACCTGGGGGCGGCGATGAACCATCGGCGGGCCGGCCAGACGGCTCCGGACTTCGAGCCGGTGGGCGCGCTGCCCCGGATCAAGGCGCCGACGCTGGTCGTCGAGGGCACGCACGAGCCCGCCAAGCCGGGCCACGGGGCGCTCATCGCCGAGGAGATCCCGGACGCCGAGCTGCTGGTGGTTCAGGACATGGGGCACATGGTCGCACCCCGGTTCGCGGACGAGCTGGCGGCGGCCATCGTCACTCACACGGCCCGGTGAACGCCCCCAGCGCGGCGAGCACGTCGACGACCTGGCGGGCGTCGGGCGTGCTCGCCGGGTCGAGCAGCCACTGGATCATCAGCCCGTCGGAGATCGCGATCAGCACCGACACCAGCGCCTCGGGCGGGACCGGCAGCTCGATGCCGAGCTCGGCGGCGCCCCGGTGGAGCATGGCGACGCCCGCCTCGCGGCCCCTTCCGTAGGCGGCGGCCAGGCGCTCGCGCAGCACGCTCTCGCGCAGCGCCGCGGGGTAGCCCTCGATGCAGACGACGAGCTGGGGCCGCATCTCGTCGAACACGTCGATGAGCGCGACCATCGCCCGCTCCAGCAGGTCACGCGGCGAGCCGACGGCGTCGCCGAACATCGCCTCCTCCACCCGCGCGGTCCACGCCTCGTAGCAGCCGGCGATGGCCTCGTTGAGCAGGGCGTCCTTGCCGCCGAAGTGGTAGCCGATGGAGGCCAGGTTGGTCCCCGAGGCGGCGACCAGGTCGCGGGCCGTGGTGCGGGCGTAGCCCTTCTCCTGAAGGCAGCTCACCGCGCCGGCAAGGAGTTTTTCGCGGTATCCCGCCTCTTTTCGTGCCACGTGATCCATGCTACAGATGTATACGAGCGTATATGACGTACGTACATATCAATTGGAGCTGATGCACGTGCTGCCACCCGGGCCCCGGCTGCCCGCCGCTCTCCAGACGGCCTGGTTCATGCGTGATCCCGCAGGGCTGATCGAGCGCTGTCACGCCAGATACGGGGACGTCTTCACGATCCGCTGGTTCGGCTTCCCGCCGGAGGTGTACGTCGCGACGGCCGAGCTGGCCGAGCAGGTCTTCAGGACCGACCAGGGCGGCGGGCTGGCCGGCGCCGCCCGGCGCGACTTCCTCGAACCGCTGGTGGGGGCGCACTCGGTGCTGACGCTCGACGGCGACGCCTGGGCCGGGCACCGCAAGTCGCTGACGCCGCCGCTGCGCGCCAGGCAGGTCGCCGGCTACGCGGACGAGATCGCGGCCATCGCCGCAGAGAAGATCGCCGCCTGGCCGCTCGGCAGGCCGTTCGCGCTGCGCGACCGCATGCAGGAGATCACGCTGGAGATCATCATCCGATTGATCTTCGGCATCCGCGACGCCGAGCGCATGGGCCGCCTGCGCGCGCTGCTCCCCCGCCTGATCGAGTCGGGCGGCTCGACCTCCGTCGCGATGCTCCCGGCACGGCTGCGCGGCCCGGCGGCGGCGCTGCCGTTCCTGCCGTACGCGCGGTTCCTGAGGCTGCGGGCGGCCGTCGACGCCATCCTGTACGACGAGATCCGCCGCAGGCGCGCGGACCCGGACGGCACGGACGTGCTGAGCCGGCTGCTGAACGCCGGGCTCGGCGACGAGGAGGTCCGCGACGAGCTGATCACGCTGCTCATCGCCGGTCACGAGACCACGGCCACCGGGCTGGCCTGGACCTTCGAACGGCTGCTGCGCCTGCCCGACGTGCTGCGGCGGCTGCCCGACGACGAGCCCTACCTCGACGCGGTCGTCAAGGAGGCCCTGCGCGCCAGGCCCGTGGTCTATGAGGCGCCCCGGCTGCTGGACGCCCCGCTCCGGCTGGGCGGCTATGACATCCCCGCGGGATGGTACGCGGGACCGTTCATCCCGCTCGTGCACCAGGACCCCGCCGCGTTTCCGTCACCGGCGGAGTTCCGCCCGGAACGCTTCCTGGAGGGGCAGCAGAGCCGGGCGTGGATGCCCTTCGGCGGCGGCCGGCGCTTCTGCGTCGGCGCGCAGCTCGCCCTGCTGGAGATGCGCGTGATCATCCGTGAGGTGCTGCACCGCCTGGAACTCGTGGCGCCTGATCAGGCGCCCGAGGCCAGGCGGCTCGCGAACGTCACCCTTGCCCCGGCGGAGCTGACACGCGTCATTGCGCGCGCTCGGACTCCTGCTCGGACGCCGTAGCCGGCCGCATCTCGTCGCGCCCGGCATCGGCGCCCAACTCCTCGCGGAGCCGGTCATAGTCGATGTGATGGTTGGTGTACTTCAGCTGGCGAGCGACCTTCGTCTGCTTCGCCTTGGCTCTTCCTCGGCCCATGGCTACTCCCTAGTCCCCGCTGTCATGCTATCCAACAACGTTACGACTTGAAGAATTATGCAACTGCGCTGGATTAGTCTGGCACTATGCACGTGGAGGTCAACCAGGCCAAGGCCGACTTCTTCCGGACGCTCGGCCACCCCGCTCGCATCCGAGTGTTGGAGCTACTCCAGGAAGGGCCACTACCCGTGAGGGATCTGCTGGCCCAGATCGACATCGAGGCGTCCAGCCTCTCCCAGCAGCTCGCGGTCCTGCGCAGGGCGGGCATCGTCAGCGCGATCCGCGAAGGCAGCACCGTGGTCTACACACTGGCCACGCCGGAGCTCGCCGACCTGCTCGGCACCGCCCGTCGCATCCTCACCGACATGCTCGCAGACCAGGGACAGCTTCTGGCCGAGCTCCGCGCGGAGGTCCCCTGACCCACGCGTTAGGCTCTGCCCCATGGTCTCCGAGCTGTTCGATCCCCGGGCGTGGCAGGCTGTCGACGGGTTCGACTTCACCGACATCACCTATCACCGCGCGGTCGACCAGGGCACGGTCCGCATCGCCTTCAACCGGCCGGAAGTGCGCAACGCCTTCCGGCCGCAGACGGTCGACGAGCTCTACCGTGCGCTCGACCATGCCCGCCAGAGCACCGACGTGGGCTGCGTGCTGCTGACCGGCAACGGCCCGTCGCCGAAGGACGGCGGCTGGGCGTTCTGCTCCGGGGGCGACCAGCGCATCCGGGGCAAGGACGGCTACCAGTACGCCGACGGCACGCCCTCGACCGGCCGGCTGCACATCCTCGAGGTGCAGCGGCTGATCAGGTTCATGCCCAAGGTGGTCATCTGCGTGGTGCCCGGCTGGGCGGCGGGCGGCGGCCACAGCCTGCACGTGGTGGCCGATCTCACACTGGCCAGCGCCGAGCACGCCCGGTTCAAGCAGACCGACGCCGACGTGGCGAGCTTCGACGGCGGCTTCGGCTCCGCCTATCTGGCCCGGCAGGTGGGGCAGAAGTTCGCCCGGGAGATCTTCTTCCTGGGCGACACCTACAGCGCCGCCGACGCGCACCGGATGGGCATGGTCAACGCGGTGGTGCCGCACGCCGAGCTGGAGTCGACGGCGCTGGAGTGGGCGCGCAAGGTCAACGGCAAGTCGCCGACCGCGCAGCGGATGCTCAAGTTCGCCTTCAACGCGATCGACGACGGGCTGGTGGGCCAGCAGGTGTTCGCCGGTGAGGCGACGCGGCTGGCGTACATGACCGACGAGGCGGCCGAGGGGCGCGACTCCTTCTTGGAGAAGCGCGAGCCCGACTGGTCGCCGTTCCCCTGGCACTACTGACCGTGCGGATCGTGGTGCCGCCCGCGCTGACCGAGAGTCACGTGAAGTGGGACGGCGAGGCGGGCCGGGCGTGGTCGGCGGGGCTGCCCGCGCTGGCCGAGCGCTACCTGGAGGAGTGGGAGCTGCGGCTCGACGGGGAGCCGATGCACGGCGTGGTGTCGCTGGTGCTGCCCGTGGTGCGGGCCGACGGCGCCCCGGCGGCGCTGAAGCTGCAGCCGGTCAACGACGAGAACGCGAGCGAGGGGCCCGGGCTGCTCGCCTGGGCGGGCCGGGCCAGTGTGCTGCTGCTGGAGTCCGACCCGGCGACGGGCACGCTGCTGCTGGAGCGGCTCGACGGGGGCACGACGCTGTCGTCGGTGCCGGACGACCTGGCGGCGCTGGAGATCCTGACCGGGCTGCTGCGGCGGCTGGTGGCGGTGCCCGCGCCGGCCGGGACGCGGCGGCTGGCCGACATCGCCAGCGGCATGCTGGACGACGTGCCCGCCGCGCTGGACGCGCTGCCCGGCGAGGACGACCGGCGCTGGCTGCGGGTGTGCGCCGGGGCCGTCGGCGAGCTGGCGGGCGAGGCCGGCGACCGGCTGCTGCACTGGGATCTGCACTACGACAACGTGCTGGCCGCCGAGCGTGAGCCGTGGCTGGCGATCGACCCCAAGCCGCTGGCCGGCGACCCGGGGTTCGACCTGATGCCCGCGCTGCACAACCGCTGGGACGACGTGGTCGCCACCGGTGACGTGCGGCGGGCGGTGCTGCGGCGCTTCGACCTGATGACCGATCTGCTGGGCCTGGACCGGCAGCGGGCCGCGGGCTGGACGCTCGGCCGGGTCCTGCAGAACTCGCTGTGGAGCGTCGAGGACGGCGAGACCCGGCTGGACGACGTGCAGCTGGCGGTCGCGGAGGCCGTCGTCACGGTGTGGTGAGCGGCTCCGCCTCGAAGGCGCGGTGCAGCAGCCCGACGAACTCCGGCGCCTCGGGCAGCGCCTCGCCGCCGATCCGGTGCACCGGCACGCCGGGCGTCCACGAGTTCATCACCACGGCCCCGGCCAGCGACGGCAGGTCGGCGACCGTGATCTCCCTGACCCGCTGGGGCACGCCGAGGTCGTCGAGCCGCCTGCGCAGGATGCCCATCGTGGTGCCGGTGAGCATCGCGGCCTCGGGCCACACGACGGCCTCGCCGTCCCAGAAGGCCAGGTTCCAGATCGACGCCTCGCTCAGGCGGCCCCGCCGGTCCACGAACGCCGCGTCGTCGAAGCCCTGCTCGACGGCCTGGCGGAGCACGTACGTCTTCGCGGACTCGCCGACGTGCTTGATGGCGGGCAGGAAGCGTTCGTGCTCCACGACGGCCAGCGCCAGCGGGCCGCGCGGGCCGTCGGAGGCGGGGCCGGTGCTGACCAGCACCTCGGGCTCGGCGTCGGCGGCGGTGAACTCGCCCGCGGGCGAGTAGACGGTGGCCCTGAGCGAGAGGTCGGCGGGGCCCGCCTCCACGGCCGACCTGATGTACGCCAGCACCCGCTCGTCCGGAACCGCCCGGCCGAACAGCTCCTTGGAGGCGTTGCGCAGCCGCTCCAGGTGCAGGTCCAGCCCTCGTACGCGGCCGTCGCGCACCTGCATGGCGGTGAAGTGGGCGAATCCGGCGAAGGCCAGCGGCGCGAGGTCCTCGACGGTGACGGGCTTGCCGTTACGGGTGTCCATGATGCTTGCTCCCCGATGTACTGAGCGTCTGCAAATGTTGCATATGCATACATATCACGGGTTGCGGCAAAGTGTCGATCGGGGGCGACGCTTCAGTGACAGCCGATCCGGAAGAGCGCCACCATGAGCAAGGTCATCGCCGACATCAGCATGTCCCTCGACGGCTTCGTCGAGGCCGACGGACACACCCCGGAAGAGCCGATGGGCGTGGGCGGGGAGCGGCTGCACGAGTGGTTCTTCGACCTCGGCGAGCGCGCCGTCGCCGACGCTGCCCGGCCAGGACGTGGCGATCATGGGCGGCGCCGAGACGATCTGCCAGGGCATCAGGGCGGGCCTGGTGGACGAGCTGTCCATCCACCTGGTCCCGGTGCTGTTCGGCGCCGGGACCAGGCTGTTCGAGCAGGTGGAGCGGCACGTGCGCCTGGAGATCCTGCAGACCACGCAGCTGCGCTTCCGGGTGCTGCCCCGGGAGCGGTAGCCCGCCCTACGGCCGGTCCGACAGCGTGCGCAGGAAGTCGCGCACCAGGCCGGCGATCTGGCGGCCGCGGGTCTCCAGGGGGAAGTGGCCGGCGTCCAGGAGGTGGATGCGGGCGTCCGGGAGGTCACGGGCGAAGGCGCGCGCCCCGTCCGGGCCGAAGATCTCGTCGTTGCGCCCCCAGACGGCCAGCAGCGGGGGCCGGTGCTCGCGCAGGTACTCCTGCCAGAGGGGGTAGAGCCCCGGGTTGGTCCCGTAGTCGCGGAAGAGCGCGAGCTGGATCTCGTGGTTGCCCGGCCGGTCGAGCCTGGCCTGGTCGAGCGCCGCCTTGTCCGGGTTGACCAGCGACAGGTCGGACACGCCGTGGGCGTACTGCCAGCGGGTGGCCTCCGGGGTGAGCAGGCCGAGCAGCGGCGCGACGTCGGCGGACGGGTCGGCCCAGACCTTCTTGAACGGCTCCCAGAACGGCGTCAGCCCCTCCTCGTAGGCGTTGCCGTTCTGCGTGACGATGCCGGCGATGCGCTCCGGGTGCCGCAGGGCCAGCCGGAACCCGACCGGCGCGCCGTAGTCGTGCACGTAGAGGGCGTACGAGCGCAGCCCGAGCGAGTCGAGCAGCGCGTCCACCACGTCGGTGAGGTGGTCGAAGGTGTACGTGAACTCGTCGACGGCGGGCGCGGAGCTGTGCCCGAACCCCGGGTAGTCGGGCGCGATGAGGTGGAACTCGTCGGCCAGCTCGGCGATCAGCTCGTGGTAGGCGACGGACGAGGTCGGGAAGCCGTGCAGCAGCACGAGCGTGGGCGCGGACGGGTCTCCGGCCTCGCGGTAGAACACGTCGAGCCCGTCGACGACGGCGGTGCGATAGCGAATGGTCACAGCAACCCCTAACCGGTCAAAGCGATTTAGACGGTTAAGTGATAGCATGGCAGTCGATAACCGGTCAAACTCGTTTCAGGGGTTAGTAGTGAGAATCCGGCCGCTGCGCGGTGAGCCCTTGGGGCTCGACCTGGTCGACACCGTGTGGGTGGAGCAGGGCGGGCTCCTCGACCAGTTCGACGATCTCGACGGGGTCCGCGCCTGGCTCGCCGACCACGACCTGCCCGGCGCGGACGACGCCGAGCGGGTCCGCGACCGGCTGGTGGCCACCCGCGACGCGATGCGCACCCTGCTCGGCGGCGGCCCTCCCGACCGGCTCAACGCCGTGCTCGACCACGGCGGCCGACGGCCCCGCCTCGGGGAGACGGGGCCGTACGAACTGGTGGTGGTCGACGCGGCGGACTGGCACGCGGCCTGGGCCGCGGCGGCCGACCTCGCCCGGGTGCTGGGCGAGCGGCCGGAGCGGGTGCGCAAGTGCGCCAACCCTCAGTGCGTGCTGTGGTTCCTCGACGTCAGCAAGAACGGCAGCCGACGCTGGTGCTCGATGGAGGTCTGCGGCAACCGGTCCAAGGTGGGCCGGTTCAACCAGCGGCGCCGACCGTGATCACGATCTTGCCGCGGCCGTGGCCGGTCTCGCTCTCCCGGTGCGCGTCCGCGGCCTCCTCCAGCCGGTACGTCCTGCGTACCGGGAAGACGAACTCCCCGGAGGCGACCAGGGCGGCGTAGCGGCCGAGGCGCTCGGCGGAGCGGACGCCCTGGGTGACCTTGACGCCCAGCTCGGCGGCCTTGCCATGCTCGACCAGCGTGAGAATGCGGGAGCGGTCCTTGACCAGCTCCAGCGAGACCTCCAGCGCGTGGCCGCCGGCGCCGTCGAGCGCGGCGTCGATCCCGCCGGGCGCGAGCGCGCGCACCCGGTCGGCCAGCCCGTCCCCGTACGTGACCGGGATCGCGCCGAGCTCGCGCAGGTAAGGGTGGTTCTCCTCGCGGGCGGTGCCGATCACGGTGGCGCCGCGGCGCCGGGCGATCTGGACGGCCGCGGTGCCGACCGAGCCGGCGGCGGCGTGCACGAGCAGCGTGTCGCCCTCGCCCACGCCGAGCCCGTCGATGGCCAGCTCGGCAGACTGGACCCCGGAGGTCAGCCCGCCCGCCACCTCCCACGGCAGCTCCGGCGGCTTGGGCGTCACGTCACCGGCAGGCACAACCACGTACTCGGCATAGCAGTTGAGCAGCGAGAAGCCGAGCACCTCCGCGCCCACCGCCACCTCCGTCACGCCCTCGCCCACCTGGTCCACCACACCGGCGAACTCGTTGCCGGGGATGCGCGGCAGGTCGCCGGTGACGTTCGGCGGGGTCCAGCCGGCGCGCACCGCCGTGTCGAACGGCTGCACCCCGGCCGCCCTGATCCGCACCCGCACCTGGCCGGGACCCGCCTGCGGGGCGGGCAGCTCCATCACACGCAACACCTCGGGGCCGCCGAAGGCGGAGAACGCCGCGGCCCGCATCATCTCTTGGCTCATGCCGGCCAGCCTGGTCCCTCAACCGCACTTGAGGTCAAGCGAGCTAACCTTTCGGGAACTTTTTCCTTTACTCGCTCTTTATCTCGATATAGTCCGACAACGGATACGCACCGGGGGACGGGGCAACCAGCATTGGGCGAGTTTCTGCATGTCGCGTTCAGCTATCCGATGGCCGTTTTCACCTACCCGCTGATCGTGGTCGTCGGCTACTGGATCGTGGTCGTGACCGGTCTGTTCGACACCGGCGACCATGACGCGCCGTGGCTCGGTCTCGGCGGTGTGCCGGCCGGCGTCACGCTCTCGCTGCTGATCGCGTTCTCCTGGCTGCTGACGCTGATCGGCAGCCAGATCACCACCCTTCCTGTCGTGCCACTGCTGGCCCTGGCCGGCGGCTGGCTGGGCACGCGCGCCCTGCTCGCGCCGCTGCGGCGGCTGGCGCCCCGCGAGCGGCAGCCCTCGCGCGGCGACTTCGTCGGCCAGATGTGCGTGATCCGCACAGGCTCGGCGACAGCCGACTTCGGCCAGGCCGAAGTCACCGCCACCGACGGCTCCTCGGCCGTGATCCAGGTCCGCACGACCGGTCAGGACAGGCTGTCCCGCGGCGACAGCGCATTGATCTTCGAATACGACGCAGACGGCGAATTCTTCTGGGTCATGCCTTACGAAAGTGAGCACTGATGGATGTCATCTCCACCGGATTCGGTATATTCCTCGCCGTCGTCCTGGTCATCGTCATAGGACTGCTCATCCTCGTCGGCCGCCTTTTCCGGAAGGTCGAGCAGGGCAAGGCACTGATCATCTCGAAGGTCAACAAGGTCGACGTGACGTTCACCGGGGCCATCGTGCTGCCTGTCGTCCACCGGGCCGAGGTCATGGACATCTCGGTGAAGACCATCGAGATCGGGCGGACCGGCCGGGAAGGGCTGATCTGCCGCGACAACATCCGGGCCGACATCAAGATCACCTTCTTCGTCCGGGTGAACAAGACCGCCGAGGACGTCATCAAGGTCGCCCAGGCCATCGGCACCGTCCGGGCCAGCGACGAGTCGACGCTCCAGGAGCTGTTCAGCGCCAAGTTCTCCGAGGCGCTCAAGACCGCCGGCAAGCAGCTCGACTTCGTCGACCTCTACACCAAGCGCGACGAGTTCCGCGACCAGATCGTCAGGCTGATCGGCACCGACCTCAACGGCTACAGCCTGGAGGACGCGGCGATCGACTACCTGGAGCAGACCTCGCTCAACCAGCTCGACAAGAGCAACATCCTCGACGCCCAGGGCATCCGGAAGATCACCGAGCTGACGGCGCTGGAGCACGTGCGCACCAACGAGTTCCAGCGCACCGAGGAGAAGGAGATCACCCGCCAGAACGTGGACGCCCGCGAGGCCATCCTGGAGCTGCAGCGCCGCCAGGCCGACGCCGAGATCAAGCAGAAGCGCGAGATCGAGACCATGAAGGCGCGCGAGGAGGCCGAGATCGCCCGCGTCCAGGCCGAGGAGCGGCTCAAGGCGCAGGCCGCCAACATCAAGACCGACGAGCAGCTCGGCGTCCAGCACGAGAACCGGGCTCGCGAGGTCGCCGTCGCGGAGAAGAACCGCGAGCGCGTGATCGCCATCGAGTCCGAGCGCATCGAGAAGGACCGCCTGCTGGAGGTCATCGCCCGCGAGCGGGAGACCGAGCTGTCGCGCATCGCCAAGGACAAGGAGGTCGAGACCGAGAAGCGGTCGATCGCCGAGGTCATCCGCGAGCGCATCGCCGTCGACAAGACCGTGGCCGAGCAGGAGGAGGCCATCAAGCGGCTGCGCGTGGTCGAGGAGGCCGAGCGCACCCGCCAGTCGGTGATCATCGCCGCCGAGGCCGAGGCGCAGGAGAACCTGGTCAAGGGCATCAAGGCGGCCGAGGCCGCGGAGGCGGCGTCGAAGTTCCGGGCCCGCGAGGAGCTCGTGCTCGCCGAGGCCAAGCAGCAGGCCGCCGAGCTGGAGGCGCGGGCCAAGATCCGGCTGGCGGAGGGCATCCAGGCCGAGTCGGCCGCGGCCGGGCTGGCCGACGTCCAGGTCAGGGAGCGCGACGCGGAGGCGATCGAGAAGGTCGGCCGCGCCGAGGCGCTGGTGCTGAGCGAGAAGCTGCGGGCCGAGGCCGACGGCGCCAAGGCGATGGCGCTGGTCGAGGGCGACCGGCTCAAGGCCAAGGCCGAGGGCGAGCAGGCGATGGCGATGGCCACCGCCGCGGCGGTGGGCGAGAAGCTCAAGGCCGAGGCCGAGGGTCTGACGGAGAAGGCCGCCGCGCTGGCCGCGCTGGACGAGGCCAGCCGGGCGCACGAGGAGTACCGCCTGCGACTGGAGGCCGACAAGGAAGTGCGGCTCAAGCAGATCGACGTCTCCCGCCAGGTGGCCGAGTCGCAGGCCGGTGTGCTGGCCGCCGGGCTGGCCAAGGCCAACATCGACATCGTCGGCGGCGACACGATGTTCTTCGACAAGGTCGTCGGCTCCATCACCGCGGGCAAGGTGGTCGACGGCTTCGTCGAGCACTCCGGTGTCGTCCGGTCGATGGCGACCCCGTACCTGAACGGGAGCGCCAGCCTGGTCGAGGACATCGGGCGGCTGGTCGGCGGGATCGGCAGCGAGGACCTGAAGAACCTGACCGTGTCGGCGCTGCTCATGCAGCTCATCCAGCGGGGCGGGCCGGACTCCGGGCCGCTCGGCGAGCTGCTGGAGACGGCGCGCCGGCTGGGCGTGGCCGACTCCCCCGTGGCGGCGCTGACCCCGGCGAAGGTCTGACGCGTGGCCGAGGACGTCCGGCCCGACCTGGAGGCCGGCACCTACGAGGTGCTCAGAAACCGGCTCGGGGCCCAGGCCAAGGCGCTGACGAAGGCGGCCGAGTCGGTCAACGCCCAGCGGCTGGAGGTGTTCGGTGGGGCCGAGCTGCGGCTGCTGGGCACCGAGCGGATCCGCACCGAGAACAACTGCGTGCCCAGGGACATCGTCTCCCTGGGCGGGGTGATGCTGTTCGGCTACAACGTGTTCATCGGGCTCAAGCCGGAGACCGCGGTGTCGGACGTGTTCGCGGTGCACCGGTTCACCCGTGACGGGGACGCGTTCCGCTTCGACCAGGACAAGCTGGAGACGCTGGACGACGAGGCGTTCAGGAAGGACTTCGCCGAGCTCTACCGCTACTACAAGGAGACCCGGCTGGCGCAGCTCAGGCGGGTTGAGGGCAAGCTGCTGGCCGTGTTCAGGACGGGGCCGGCGGACATCCGGGTGCTGCGCTGGACGGTCACGCCCACCGGGGTCCCGAAATATCAGGACAACCGCGGGGAGCGGGACCACGTCTTCCCGCCCTCCCACGACTTCGAGTGGACGCCCACCACCCGCGACGACCACGTCCTCGGCCGCCACCCGCACATCTCCGTGCAGGGCGAGGTGTTCGTCGAGACCGTCGGCGGCGACCTCACCATCAAGATCGAGAACAACACGGAGTCCGGCGAGGGCATCTACGCCGAACCCGTCACCGAGCAGTTGCAGAGCCTGGCCGACGCCGACGTCGAGCACGCCCGCGTCGGCCCGCTCATCCTCATGCGGATCAGGCCGTACAAGGAGACCGCCTGGCGCCACCTCGTCTTCAACACCCGCACCAAGGCCGTGACCAGGCTCGACGGCATCGGCCAGGCATGCCAGCGGCTGCCCGAGGACCAGGGCCTGATCTTCCCCGGCGGCTACTACCTGGCCACCGGCGTCAGCAAGACGTTCGACACCGACGTGACCGACCTGGAGTTCGAGCGGGTGGTGCGCTCCCCCAACGGCGAGGACGTGCTCTACGTCTTCCACGCCAGGGGCGACGGCCGCTCGCTGCTGCTGCCGTACAACGTGATCAGGAAGGAGGTGGCCAACCCCATCGTGTGCCACGGCTATTCACTGTTCGACGACGGCACGATGGTGGTCTTCCGCGCCACCTCCGAGGAGCCGACGCGGGTCCACCCCATGCAGGTGTGGCAGACGCCGTACGTCTCCGACACCTACGCGGCGGCGCAGCCCGCCGGCACCGGACCGCTGGAGCGGATCGGCAACGCCGAGCTGGTGCGCGGCATCTCCGACTGCCTGTCGGTCGCCCGGATGATCGAGGAGATGGCGCCGTCGGCGGCCACGTTCGAGGCGCTGATCGCCGCCTGCACGCGTGCCTTCGACAGCTACCACTGGCTCGGCGAGCAGGGCCTGGACGGCCCGCTCGGCGACGTCCGCGCCACCGCCGAACAGGTCCTCGACGAGTACGAGAACGTCGAGCAGCTCACCCGGCAGGCCGCGCGGACCCTCGAAGAGGCCGAGGACGAGGTCACCCAGCTCGTCCGGCGCTCGCGCGGTGACACGCCCGCGACCGCCGACGCCTGGGTGACGCTGCTGGCCACCCTCCGCCGCGCCCAGGGCCACCTGGTGACGCTGCGCGAGGTGCGTTACGTCGACCTGGCCCGGCTGGACGAGCTGGCCGCCGAGGTGCGCGCCGAGCTGGACGCGGCGGGCCGGCGCGCTGTGGCTTTCCTGGAGGGCGCCGACGCGTTCACCGGCTACCACGCCGCCGTCGAGGAGCTGGCCGCCCAGGCCGCCGCGATCACCACCGCCGCCGAGGCCGAGCCCGTCGCCGACCGGCTGTCGACGCAGGCCGAAGGGCTGGAGGTCGTCACCGAGGTCGTCGGCTCGCTCGACATCGCCGACGCCACCGTCCGCACCGCCATCCTGGGCCGCATCGCCGAGGTGCTCGGCGGCGTCAACCGGGCGCGGGCCGTCCTCGACGGACGGCGGCGCGAACTGCTCGGCAGCGAGGGCCGCGCCGCGTTCGCCGCCGAGTTCGCGCTGCTCGGGCAGGCCATCACCGGCGCGCTCGCCGTCGCCGACAGCCCCGAGAGCTGCGACGAACAGCTCGGCCGGCTGATGATCCAGGTGGAGAACCTGGAGTCGCGCTTCGGCGAGTTCGACGACTTCGCCGCCCAGCTCGCCGCCAAGCGCGACGACGTCTACGAGGCGTTCTCCTCCCGCAAACAGTCACAGCTCGACGCGCTGGCCCGGCGCGCCGACCGGCTGTTCGCCTCCGCCGAGCGCATCCTGACCGGCGTCACCCGGCGGCTCGGCGGCCTCGGCACGCTCGACGAGGTCAACACCTACTTCGCCACCGACCCCATGATCACCAAGCTCCGCTCGGTCGCCGCCGAACTGCGCGAGCTGGGCGACGCCGTACGCGCCGAGGAGCTGGACGGCCGGGTCAAGGCGGCACAGCAGGAGGCCGGGCGGGCACTGCGGGACCGGCTCGACCTGTTCGCCGACGGCGGCGACACCATCCGGCTCGGCCACCACCGCTTCGCCGTCAACACCCAGCCCATCGACCTCACGCTGGTGCCGCACGGCTCCGAGATGCACTTCGCCATCACCGGCACCGACTACCGCGCCCCCGTCCCCGCCTCGTTCGCCGACACCCGGCCGTTCTGGGACCAGCTCCTGGTCTCCGAGACCCCGGAGGTCTACCGCGCCGAACACCTCGCCGCCTCACTCCTCGACGCCGCCGTGCCGGGCGCCGACCTCCAGGCCCTCGTACGGCAGGCCGCCCAGGACCGCTACGACGAGGGGTACGAGCGCGGCGTCCACGACCACGACGCCGCGGCCATCCTCGACGTGCTCGTCCGGCTCCGCGACGGCGCCGGGCTGCTGCGCTACCCGCCCGAGGCGCGGGCCGGGGCGCAGCTCTTCTGGGCGCACGGGATCGACGAGGTTTCACGTAAAACATTGACCACCCGGGCCGTGTCGCTGGTGCGCGCCCGCGACGTCTTCGGCCCCACCCCGGCGCTGTCGGCACTGGCCGCCGAGCTGGGCGCGCTCATCTCCGCCTTCCTGGCGACCGCCGGGGCCTGGGACGCGGGCGACCTGGCCGGCGAATACCTGGTCGAGGAGCTGGCCGGGCAGCCCGCCGGGTTCGTGACCAGCAAGGCGGCGCGCGACCTCGTCGCCGGGTTCCACCAGGCGCTCGGGCCCGGCCGCACCCGCGAGTTCGAGCAGGACCTGAAGGCCGTCCCGCTGCCCGAACGGGTGCAGCTCGCCCGCGCCTGGCTCGGCGCCTTCGACCAGGGGCCCGAGCTGACCGAAGCCGTCGCCGTGCAGCTCTGCGACCTGCCCCGGCACGACTCCGGCGCCGCCGTCACCGCCACCGCCGACGGGCTCCTCGGCGCCCACACCCGCATCACCGGCCGCACACTGGAGATCCGCCTCGACGAGACGCTGGCCAGGACCCGGCGGTTCGCCACCGAACGCGTCCCCGCCTTCCGCGCCTACCAGAAGCGGCGCGGCGAGCTCGTCGACGCCGAACGCCGCCGGCTCCGGCTGGAGGAGTACAAGCCCAAGGTGATGAGCGCCTTCGTGCGCAACCGGCTGCTCGACGAGGTCTACCTGCCGCTCATCGGCGACAACCTGGCCAAGCAGCTCGGCGCGGCGGGCGCGGGCAAACGGACCGACCAGATGGGGCTCCTGCTGCTCATCTCACCGCCCGGCTACGGCAAGACGACGCTCATGGAGTACGTCGCCAGCCGGCTCGGCCTCGTGTTCGTCAAGGTGAACGGGCCCGCCCTGGGCCACCGCGTCACCTCGCTCGACCCCGCCGAAGCGCCCGACGCCACCGCCAGGCAGGAAGTGGAGAAGATCTCGTTCGCGCTGGAGACGGGCAACAACACCCTGCTCTACCTGGACGACATCCAGCACACCTCGCCCGAACTGCTCCAGAAGTTCATCTCGCTCTGCGACGCCCAACGCCGCATCGAAGGCGTCTGGAACGGGCGCACCCGCACCTACGACCTGCGCGGCAAGCGGTTCGCCGTGTGCATGGCCGGCAACCCGTACACCGAGTCCGGGCAGCGCTTCCGCATCCCCGACATGCTCGCCAACCGGGCCGACGTGTGGAACCTCGGCGACGTGCTCTCCGGACGCGAGGAGCTGTTCGCGCTCAGCTTCATCGACAACGCGCTCACCTCCAACGCCGTCCTCGCCCCCCTGTCCGCCCGCGACCGCTCCGACGTCGAACTCCTCGTCCGGCTCGCCCGTGGCGACCAGGGCGTGCGCCCCGACCAGCTCAAGCACCCCTACACCAAGCCCGAGCTCGACCAGGTGCTCAGCGTGCTGCGCAAGCTCCTGCGCGTCCAGGAGGTGGTGCTGGCCAACAACCGCGCCTACATTGCCTCCGCCGCCCAGTCCGACGCCGCCCGCACCGAACCGCCCTACCGGCTCCAGGGCTCCTACCGCAACATGAACAAGCTCGCCGAACGCATCGTCCCCGCCATGAACGACGACGAGCTCGAAGCCGTGCTCGACGACCACTACCTCGGCGAGGCCCAGACCCTCACCTCCGACGCCGAGGCCAACCTGCTCAAACTCGCCGAACTCCGCGGCCGCCTCACCCCCGCCCAGGCCGCCCGCTGGGCCGAGATCAAAGCCGCGTACGTGCGCGCCAAGGCGCTCGGCGGCAGCGGCGACGACCCGATGACCCGGGCCGTCGGCGCCCTCGGCCTCCTCGCCGACCGCGTCCGCGAGGTCGGCTCGGCGATCAGGGAGACCTGAGCTCCAGCCGCGAACCCGTGAAGGCGGCGCGCATCCGCCGGTCATGCGTCACGACCACCAGCGCGCCGCCATACCCGGCCAGCGCCTCCTCCAGCTCCTCCACCAGCAGCGGCGACAGGTGGTTCGTCGGCTCGTCCAGCAGCAGCAGGTCCGCCGGGCTCGTCACCAGCCGGGCCAGCTCCACCCGGCGCCGCTGCCCGTACGACAGCTCGCCCATCCGCAGCAGCAGGTCCCGCGGCCGGAACAGGCCCAGCGCCAGCAGCGTCTCCGCGTGCTCCTCCAGGTCACCCGCCCGGCCTTCGGCGAACGCCCGCAGCAGCGTCAGGTCCTTGGCAGCCGGGGCCTGGTCCTGCCGCAGGTACCCGACCCTGGCCGGCCGCCGCACCGTGCCCCCGTCGTGCGCCAGCACTCCGGCCAGCACCTGCATCAGCGTGCTCTTGCCCGCCCCGTTCGGGCCCGTGACCAGCAGCCGCTCCCTTTGGCGTACGCGCAGCCCCGCCAACCGCAGCCGACTCCGCACCACGAGGTCACTCACCTCCACCGCGACCTCCGACCGCCCGGAGCGTTCCCCAGGCCCACCTGCGGCCTCCGGCGAGGCGGGCCGTTGCGCCAGGCGCACCCCCTCCGAGAGGCGCGCCTTCTCCGAGGAGGCCAGCCCCTCCCCCGACGCCGCCGTCTCCTGAGGGTCCCCAGCCCCTGAAGAGGCCGCACCCTCCGCAGAGAGCGCCACGTTCGAGGACGTCGCCCCTTCCCGGGAACGCGCTCCCTCCGTAAGGGGGGCACCCTCCGGGAGCCATCCCGTGGGGGGCGTTGCCGGCTCGGAGGGAAGTAGCTCCTCCCCCGACGCCGCCGTCTCCTGAGGGTCCCCAGCCCCCGCAGAGGCCGCACCCTCCGCAGAGAGCGCCACCTTCGAGGACGTCGCCCCTTCCCGGGAACGCGCCCCTTCTGGGAGTGGGGCCTGGTCCAGGGGTGGGGTCCACTCCTGGGAGGCGTCCTCCAGGGGAAGCGTGCCGTCCGAGGGAGGTGTCCGTTCCAGAAGGGGTCCCTCCCCTACGGGCGGCGCCCAGCCCGTAGGGGGCGTGGGTTCCGTGGAAGGTGTGCCGTCCGAGGGAGGCGGCTCCTGGGGTGGGGGCCAGGCCGTGGGGGGCGTTGTCGGGCCCGAAGGATGGGGGGTGGTCAGGAGGGGTGGGGTGGTGAAGTGGAGGCGGGGCGGGGGTGGGGGGACGGGGTGGGCTCGGAGCCAGGCGGCGCGTTGGTGGGACTGGCGGATGCGCCCGGCGGCGCCGTGGGTGCGGGAGCGGGCGCGCCAGGCTCCGGTGCCCATGCCGGCCTTGGCGACCTTGCGCGGGATGGCGGCGAGCCGGCCGGCGTTGGCGGTGACGAGGCCGGCGTGCCGGGCGAGCTCGGCCTTCCACTCCTCGTGCGCCAGCGCCTGGGCGGCCCGTTCGGCGGCCTTGGCGGCGAGGTAGCCGCCGTAGCCGTTGCCGTAGCGGCGGACGGCGCCGTGGTCGACCTCCAGGATGCTGGTGGTGACCCGGTCGAGGAAGACCCGGTCGTGGGTGATGGCCACGACGGTGCCCCGGTGCGCGCGCAGGTGCTGTTCGAGCCAGGCGACGGCCTGGTCGTCGAGGTCGTTGGTGGGTTCGTCGAGCAGCAGCAGTTCGGGCGCGGAGGCGAGCGTGGCGGCGAGGGCGAGCCGGGAGCGTTCGCCGCCGGAGAGGGTGGCGACGGGCCGGTCGCGGGGGAGCCCGGGCAGGCCGAGGCCGTGCAGGGCGGCGTCGACCCGGGCGTCGGCCTCGTAGCCGCCGCGCGCTTCGAAGCGTTCGACGAGGGCGGCGTACGCGTCCAGGGTGTCCTCGGTGAGCGTCTGCTCGGCGGCGCGCATGCGGGTTTCGAGGTCGCGCAGGTCGGCGAGGGCGTGGTCGACGGCGTCACCGACGGTGGCGCCGGGCGGCAGTTCGAGCGCCTGGGGCAGGTAGCCGACGCCGCCGGGCGCGGCGACGGTGAGTTCGCCGTTGTCGGGCCGCTCGGCTCCGGCGAGGAGTTTGAGCAGCGTGGACTTGCCGGAGCCGTTCTCGCCGATGACGCCGGTCTTCTCGCCGGGCTTGACGGTGAACGACACGCGGTCGAGCACGACGCGGTCGTCGTAACGCTTGGTGACCTGGGAGAGGGAAAGTTGGGTACGCAAGGAAGCACCACCTCCTGTTTTTCGCGCGAACATGACGGCAGAGCGGGCGCGTGGCGGAGCGGTACGGCTCTACGCGGGGGCGCCCGGCGCGAACATCACAGGAAGCAGTAACCCATAGGGCGATGATCTAAGGCGATAAATCGGGATAAGTCAAGACCCTTTCCCCTCCGTCAGCTTCGCCGTGGCCGCGACCTGGATGGCGGTGGCGCGCTGGAGGAAGTCGACGATCACCTCCAGCTCCTCGTCGGAGTAGCCCGCGTAGAGCTCGGTCAGCCCGGTCACCAGCGGCTCGAACAGCTCCCCCAACCCGGCGATCCGCTCGTAGTTGACCTCGACGATGACGCGCCGGCGGTCCTTGGGGTGGCGGACGCGCCGGACGAGCCACTTGGCCTCCAGCCGGTCGATGAGCCCGCTGACCGAGGCGGGGGCCAGCCCGGTGTGCTGCGCGATCTCCCCCGCGGTCAGCGGCCCGAGGCGTTGCAGCAGGTCGAGCGTCTTCTCCTCGCTCATCCCCAGGCCCATCCGCTCGCCCATGGCGGTGTGGTACATCACGGCGGCGTTGCTGTTGGCCCGTCCGGCGTAGTACAGGGCGTCGAGCAATTTCTTTCGGTGTTCCGAAATATCTCTGGACATCGGCGTCTCCATCGGCATATATTTCGTTCAGCCGAACGAAAAGTTATCACGATGAAGGCTCTGGTCATAGGCTGCGGCATCGGCGGCCCCGCGCTGGCGATGGCACTGCACGAGGTGGGCATCGAGGCGGAGATCTACGAGGCGTACGGCGACACCGCGCAGGGCGTCGGCTCGTTCCTCAACCTGGCGTCCAACGGCCTCGACGCGCTGCGCTCGCTGGGGGTGCACCGCGAGGTCATGGCGGCCGGCATCCCCACGCCGGCCATGGTCATGTGGAGCGGCACCGGCAAGCGCCTGGGCACGGTCGCCAACGGGCTCGCCCTGGACGACGGCACGGTCAGCCACACGATCCTGCGCTCCGACCTCTACCGGATCATGCGCGACGGGGCCGCCCGCCGTGGCGTGCGGGTCTCGTACGGCAAGCGCATGGTGTCCTTCGACGACACCGGCGACCAGGTGACGGCCACGTTCGAGGACGGGACGCGGGCGACGGGCGATCTGCTGATCGCCGCCGACGGCGTACGGTCGCGCACCCGGCACCTGCTCGATCCGCAGGCGCCCGCCCCGCGCTACGCCGGGCTCTACAGCGGCGGCGGGATCATCCACGACCAGGACTTCACCGGCGAGCCGGGCGTCTACCACATGGTGTTCGGGAAGCGGGCGTTCTTCGGCTACTCGGTGGCCGAATCGGGTGAGACGTGGTGGTTCGCGAACCTGCCGCGCGCGCTCGGCGACGTGCCGGACGACTGGCGGCCGGTCCTGGTCGAGGCGTTCAAGGACGACGCGAACTTCTCGGCCGAGCTGGTCCGGCGCGCGGAGATCGGGCCGATGCTGCCGATCCACGACCTGCCGCCCGTGCCGGTCTGGCACCGGGGCAGGGTCGTGCTGACCGGCGACGCCGCGCACGCCACCTCGCCCAGCTCCGGCCAGGGCGCCTCGCTGGCCGTCGAGGACGCCGTCGTGCTGGCCCGATGCCTGCGCGACGAGGCCGGCCACGAGGCCGCGTTCCGCCGGTTCGAGGCCGAACGGCGCGGCCGGGTCGAGCGCGTGGTGGCGTACGCGAAGACGATCAGCAACAGCAAGGCGGCCGGGCCGGTGGCGCGGGTGTTCCGTGACGCGCTGATGCCGTTCTTCCTGAAGAAGAGCGCCAGCCAGGAGTCACTGGCCTGGATGTACCGCCACCAGGTCAGCCTGTGAGACGGCCGCGGCGCTCGCGGGCAGCAGCGGCAGCCGCACGTCCGGGGTCGGGATGAGGCCCCGGGCGTGCAGGACGCCCTTGATGACCGTGGGGTTCGGCTCGGCGAACAGCGCGGCCGAGATCGTGGCCAGCCGGTGCCCGAGCGCCCTGGCCCGGGCCACGTCCCCGGCATGCCAGGCGGCGACCAGCTCCGCGAACCGGTCGGTCGCCAGGTGCGCGGAGGCCAGGATGCCGCCCGCCGCGCCCAGCGCCAGCAGCGGCGAGATGAACGCGTCGTCGCCGCCCAGCACCGCGAACCCGTCGGGCAGGTCGCCGAGCAGGTCGACGGCGTCCTGGTCGATCCCCCCGGCCGCGTACTTCACGCCGGCGACCATCGGGTGCGCGCCCAGGTGCCGCAGCGTGGCCGCGCTCACCGCCTGCCCGGTCCGGTAGGGAATGTGGTAGATCACCAGCGGCACCGGCGTCCCTTCGGCCAGCGCCTCGAAGTGCGCGATCACCCCGCGCTCCGACGGCCGCAGGAAGTACGGCACCGTGACCAGCGCCGCGGCGACCCCCTCGGGCAGCTCGCTCAGCGCCCGCACGACGGATCGCGTGTCGTTGCCCGTGACGCCCACGGTCAGGGGCGCCCCGCGCTCGCCGCAGATCCGCGCGCACACCTCGATCACCCCGGCCCGCTCGTCGGCGTCGAGCGCCGCCACCTCGGCGGTCGTCCCCAGCGCCACCAGCCCGGCCGCCCCCTGGTCGAGCACGTGCCCGGCCAGCTTCTCGACCGCGTCGTACGCCACCGCCCCCGTCTCGTCGAACGGCGTGATCAGCGGCACATGGATTCCACTCAGCATGCTTCGAGCTTGGCCCCTGGCATTCGGTAGGTCCAGCGACGATTCGTGACGTCCACCGTAAGCTTGACTTATGCTCGACCCTCGCAAGCTGCACCTTCTACGCGAACTGTCCCGGCGCGGCACCATCGCCGCCGTCGCCGAGGCCGTCGCGTTCACCCCGTCGGCCGTCTCCCAGCAGCTCAGCGCCCTGGAACGGGAGGCGGGCGTGCCGCTGCTGCGCCGCACCGGCCGCACCGTCACGCTGACCCCCGCCGGACACCTCCTCGTCGAGCACGCCCAAGCCGTGCTCGAACAGCTCGAACGCGCCTCCGCCGCGCTCGCCGCCGTCCGGGGCGGCCCCGCCGGCCCGCTGCGCATCGGCGCCTTCCCCACCGCCGCCCGCGTCCTGCTCCCGCCCGCGCTCGCCGCGCTCACCGGCGCGCACCCCGCCGTCATCCCGATGATCTCCGAGATCGACCCCGCCGACGTCTCCGCCGCCCTGCGCGCCGGCGAGCTGGACGTGGCGCTGGTCCACGAGTACGACTTCGTCCCGCCCGTCACCGACACGTCGCTGGAGACCGAGCCCCTGTTCAGCGAGCCGATGTACCTGACGAACCGGACCGCGATCGCCGACGCCTCCGGCGACCCGTGGATCGTCGGCAAACCCGGCACCCTCTGCCACACCATGACCATCCGGGCCTGCCAGGCCGCCGGCTTCGAACCCCTCGTCCGGCACTGCATCGACGACTTCGACACCGTCCTCGCCTTCGCCGCCGCCGGCGCGGGCGTCGCGCTGGTCCCCCGCCTGGCCGCCCTGTCGCCGCCGCCCGGCGTCACCCTCACCCCGCTCCCCCTCAGCCGCCGCACCCTGGCCGCCTTCAGACGCGGACACGGCGACCACCCGGCCATCCGAGCCGCCCTCACGGCCTTCCATACGGCGATCGGCGAGGTTCAGTCGGATCCATCTAAGTAAGATTGCTTCTTACTAAGATGAAATCGACTTTCCGGAGGCGGACATGGCGACCACTTTCACCGGCCGTGCCCACGATCTCCGCATCCTCGACGACCAGCTCCGGGGCGTAGCCGAGGGCAGGCATCCGACCCGAGGGCGCGCGCTGATCATGAGCGGTCGGCGCAGGGTCGGCAAGTCACGCCTCGTGCAGGAGTTCTGCGACCGGTCGAAGCTCCCGTACGTCATCTTCCAGGCCACCCGCGGCCGCGCCCCGGCGGCGGAGCGGCGCGATTTCGTCGAGGCCGCCGTTTGTGCCGGTCTTCCCGGAGCCGCGCTCGTCCAGGGGGTCGAGCCGGCGGACTGGAACGGCGCGCTCAGGGCGCTGGCCACGGCGGCCGCGGACTCACCCTGCATCGTGGTCCTGGACGAGGTCCCCTGGCTGATCGAGCAGGATCACGAGTTCGAAGGCGCTCTTCAGACGATCTGGGACCGCTTCCTGTCCGACAAGCCGATCTTGCTGATCCTCGTAGGCAGCGATCTCACCATGATGGAAGCCCTCCAGGAGTACGGGCGCCCGTTCTTCGGGCGGGCGGCCGGCATGACGATCCGGCCGCTGTCTCTTGCCGACGTCGCCGAGATGACCGGGTTGCCTGCGGCCGACGCCGTGGACGCGCTCCTCATCACCGGCGGGTTCCCCGAGATCGTCCAGTCCTGGGAGCCGGGGCTGTCCCGCCTCGACTTCCTCCGCCGAAGTCTCGATTCGCCGCTGTCGCCTCTTCTCGCCGCAGGGCAGCTGTCCCTCCTCGGCGAGTTTCCCGCCGGCACGCACGTCCGCGCGGTGCTGGAGGTCATCGGCGCCGGCGAGCGCACGTTCGGCAAGATCGCCGAGAAGGCCGGCAACAACGCCGCGCTTCCCTCCGGGACGCTCGCTCCGATCCTCAAGACCCTGGTCGAGAAGCGGGTGGTGGCGGCGGAGGTCCCGCTCTCCACCAAACCCGAGGACAAGAACAAGCGTTACCGGGTGGCCGACCACTACCTGCGGTTCTGGCTGTCCTTCCTGCAGAAGGCGGTCGTCGACAGCGAGCGAGGACGCCCCGACGTGGCGCTACGCCGCATCGAGCGATCCTGGACGGCCTGGCGGGGGCGCGCGGTGGAGCCGATCATCCGCGAGTCCCTGGCCAGGGCCCTGCCGAACGACCGGTGGCCGGACACCGAAGAAGTCGGCGGCTGGTGGAACCGCCAGAACAATCCGGAGATCGACCTGGTCGGCGCGGACCGGGCGCCTGTGGCGAAGAACATCCACTTCGTCGGTTCCATCAAGTGGCTCGAACAACGGCGGTTCGACCGGCACGACTACGACGAGCTGACGCGAGGCGCCGCGTCCGTGCCGGGGGTCACCGGCCGGACCGCCTGGGTGGCCGTTTCCAGGTCCGGCTTCGAGCCCGGCCTCCCGGTCGAGCAGTGGGGCCCGGACGATCTGCTGGCCGCCTGGCAGGCTCACTAGCGGGGACGCTGCCGGATCGCCGGGACACCCGCCCAGTGCGCGTTGCCGCTGGTCGGCCGCCGAGGTCGCGGGCACCGGCACGCCCGCGGCCTCGGCCGTGCGATCGAGCCGGCCGGAGAACCCGTTCCTAGTCCTGCTCGATCGCCTTCATGACGGCTGTGGTGCTGGGCTGCCCGAAGTCGTTGTAGTCGCCCGCCGTCACGGCCACCACCAGCCCCTGCGACGGGTCCAGGAACAGCCGCTGCCCGCCGTTGCCGTGCGCGCCGATCTTGCGCGGTTCGCCGGTGTCGATGTACCAGTGATAGCCGTACGCGAAGTTCGCCCCGATCTCCACGCGGGGTCGCAACATCTCGTCGAGCCATTCGGCCGGCACGATGCCGCGGCCGCCGTCCAGCACCATCTCCCCGATCGTCGCCAGGTCACGCGGCCTGAGCCGCAGCCCCGCCGGGGCCAGCGGCACCCCGTCGTCGCCGGTCGTCCACTCGAACGCGCCGATCCCGAGCGGCTCGAACAGCACCTCACGCGCGTACTCGGCCAGCGACCGCCCGGCGCCCCGCGCGATGATCCCGCCGACCAGTGTCGTGCCGCCCCCGCAGTACGACCACCGCTTCCCGGCCTCCTCGACGACGGGACGTTCCAGGACGTAGCGGTAGCGGTCGGGCGCCTCCTCCATGGCGAGCTCGCTGTTGGCGGTGCTCGTGTACGGGACGCTCTCGTCCCAGTCGAGGCCGAGCGTCATGGTCAGGGCATGCTCGATCGTGAGATGCGCCCGGGACTCATCGGCCACCAGGTCCGGATATTCCGGGAACTGCGCCACCAGCCCGGCCCCCGGCTCCGGCACCAGCCCGTCCTTCAACGCGATCCCGTACAGCATGGCGACCACGCTCTTGCTCACGGACCGGACGTCGTGCAGCGTCGCGGCATCGAACGTCACATGCCCGAGCGCGTCGCCGAGCCGGTAGTCCTCCCCCGCCCCGTAGTGCTCCACCAGCACCTCACCGTGCCGCCGGACGACCAGCCCGTGCAGGTTCGGCGCCTCACCCGCCCGCAGCACGGCCTCGACGCGTTCTTCGATTGCCATCATGACCTCCCAGGATTCGGCACATCCTGGCATAGGGCATCACACGGTGTGAGAGTCAATTTCGCGGGCCCGGCGTCCCAGGAGTCACGCTTCGAGCCGCCAGAGCGCGGCCATCTTGGCGTCGGCATGCGCGCCTCTGCGGAAGGCGGCGTGGACGCGTCCGAGGCCGCCGGATCGTCGAGGGTCAAGTTCCTTGGCTTCCGGCGGGTTATCGCTGGTGAGAGTGCGTGCGTGGGCGATCTGCCGCATGGTGTGTGGTCGTTCTGCCGCTGTACCTGTGGGCGATCTGCCGCACCCCGCGTGGTCGTCCTGCCGCTCCCGTATCGACCCAACCACCCCCACCACCCGACCGCGTGACGGGCGGCGGAGCGCGAGGGCTTGCCCTCGCCTCATCGAGGGGCCGAAGGCCCCGGGAAGCGCGCCGAGCGGGTGAGGGCGCGAAGCGCCTGACGGGCGAGCCCTTTGCCAACGCGGACGAGCGACATGGTGGGGCACTGCCGGGTCTGGCCACCGCTCCAAAGGCGACTTCCTGACGATTTGTTGGTACCAATGGTAAGAATCCCCGTCATTTCCCAAAGAGTGTGCTCATACTGGGGTTAAGGGAGAATGCGGGAGCACGCTCATGCGGAAACCACCCCCGGCCGACGGGCTCGGCCCGGCCCAGTTCCTCCAGTTGGCCACGGCCGATTTCACCGGGATCTACGCGGTCCACCTCGCCGCCAAGGAAGAGCGCCTGAAGATGACCAGGCTCGCGATGAGCCTGCTGTCTGGACCGTTCCTGGCGGCGATCGCGCTCACCAGCGCCAAGGTCGTCGACCCGGAGAGCCTGACCGCCTGGCAGAGCGTGCCCTGGTACCTGTTCGCGCTGGTGGTGGCGTTCGGGGTGCTGGCGGTGCTGCCGTTCCTGCGGCTGATCGAGGCGGTCAACGCGCACGCCAGGACAGCCCGCGCGATCAACAACTTCCGGCTCCTGTACGCGACCCGCCTGGCGGCGGACCTCGGCTGGTCGCCGAACCTGCCGGTCGACCCGCGCTTCCCCGAGACGTACGCGCCGCTGGCGTGGCCGGGCGTGAACGTCATGGTGCTGTCGCTGGTGAACTCCGCCTACCTGACGGTCGGCGTGACCGGCCTGGCCAGGCAGGAGCCGAACGCGCTCCTGCTGCTGTTCGGCGTCCTGATGGTGGCGCTGGTGCACTACTCGGTCTATTACGTGCGGTGCAACGTGTCGCGGCGACGCCGGCTCCCCCGTAACCCGTACGAGTTCCCGAATCTGGAGACCTGAATGCCCGGTCCTGCGGAGTGGGCGTCATGTGGGGAGGCGTGGATCTGGTTGATGCGCCATGTGTGGACGGAGGGCGCGCTGGCCGACGACGACCGGGGCCCGGTGATGGAGGGGCCGTCGGTGCTGTTCGAGATCGCCGAGGTGCGCCGGGACGACCCGATCGTGGAGCGCTACGGTGACGCCGAGCGGCTGGCGCTGTACGGCAGAAAGTTCAGCCAGGACACGGTGGTGGCGCCGTTCAAGTACAGCTATGGCGCGCGGATCAAGGGGCAGTTGCGCTGGGCCGCCGATCTGCTGCGCGTCAAGCCGTACAGCAAGAGCGCGTGGATCTCGCTCACGGTGCCGGGCGAGCCGTACGACTGCGTGCCGTGCCTGATCGGGCTGGCGTTCCGGATCAGGGAGGGCGCGCTGGTGATGACGGCGACGTTCCGCTCGCAGAACGCCTTCACCAGCTACCTCAACTACCTGCCGCTCGCCGAGGTGCAGGCGGGGATGGCGCACGAGCTGGGGTTGACGCTGGGCCCGATGCGGGTGTTCGTGGACGTGCCGCACCTCTATCTGGCCGACAGCACGCAGGTGCTGCGCGTCATGCGTCCTTGCCTGTCGAGGCCGCTGAGAGCGGGGCCGCGATGTCCTCCAGGCCGCGACGTTCGGCCTTGATGCCGAAGATCAGCTCGACCACGCCGGCCAGGATCATCAACGTCGCGCCGATGGCGAAGGCGAGCGCCGTATCGCCGGGGACGCCGCTGGAGACCAGCTCGGCGAAGATCAGCGGACCGGCGATGCCTCCGGCGGCGGTGCCGATGGCGAAGAAGAACGCGATGGCCATGGCCCTGGTCTCCATCGGGAAGATCTCGCTGACCGTCAGGTAGGCGGAGCTGGCTCCGGCCGAGGCCACGAACAGCACTACGGACCAGCACGCCGTCAGCGTGACGGCGGTGAGCACTCCCTCGTTGAACAGCCACGCGGTGCCGAGCAGCAGCAGCCCTGAGCCGACGTAGGTGGCCGAGATCATCGGCACCCGTCCCACGGTGTCGAACAGCGGCCCGAGCAGCAGCGGCCCGAGGAAGTTGCCAACCGCGATGACCGCGAAGTAGTAGCCCGTATGGGTGTCGATGCCGTAGAACGTCGACAGGATCTGCGCGTACCCGAAGGTGATCGCGTTGTAGAGGAACGCCTGCCCGATGAAGAGCGAAAGCCCCAGCACGGTGCGCTTCGGGTAGAGGGCCACCATCGTGTGCGCGATCCGGACGAACCCGATCGACTTGCGCTGGTGGATCGTCATCGACTGCGCGGGCTCCGGCAGGTGCCCGCCGACCTGCCGCTCGATGTCGTCGACGATCGCCTCGGCCTCCTGTTCACGCCCGTGGATGAACATCCAACGCGGGCTCTCCGGCACGTGCCTGCGTACGAGCAGGATCGCCAGGCCCAGCACCACGCCGAGCCCGAACGCCACCCGCCAGCCGATGTTGACGGGCAGGTCGTTCAGCAGCGGCACGGTCAGCAGCGCGCCGCCGGCCGCGCCGAGCCAGTAGCTGCCGTTGATGAGGATGTCGATGCGCCCCCGGTGCCTGCTGGGGATGAGCTCGTCGATGGCCGAGTTGATGGCCGCGTACTCCCCGCCGATGCCGAACCCGGTGAGGAACCTGAACAGGAAGAACCACCACGCGCTGAACGAGAACGCCGTCATCAGCGTCGCCACGAGGTAGACGATCAGCGTGATGATGAACAGCTTCTTCCTGCCGAACCTGTCCGTCAGCCAGCCGAAGAACAGCGCCCCCGAGCAGGCCCCGGCCACGTAGAGCGCGGCAGCGAGGCCGGCCACCTGCTGCTGGGTGATGTCCAGGCCGCTGCCCGGCTTGGCGAGCTGGGCGGACAGGTTGCCGACGATCGTGACCTCTAGGCCGTCGAGGATCCAGACGGTGCCGAGACCGATCACGATCATCCAGTGCCAGCGCGACCAGGGGAGCCGATCCAGCCGGGCGGGCACTTTCGTGCTGATCGTGCCGATCTCCACGTCGCTCATAAGGTCACGTCGATACCCGCGTGGCGAACGGCAAACCCGGCGGTTACGGCTTACGCGCCTCCAGCAGCCACGTCGCGGCCCACGGCCCGCCGTACCAGAAGCGCGCGCCCAGGTCGCGCCTGCGCACATCGGTGACGCCGAGCTCGCGCAGCGTGGTCTCGTACGCCTGCGTGTGCTTGTCGTCGGCGACGAGCAGCAGCCCGCCGGGCCGCAGCACCCGGTACGCCTCCTGGATCGTCAGCTCGCGCGTCGGCCGGCTCGACACCACCACGTCGTACGACTCGTCGGGGCACGGCAGTTCGCCGGGGTCGCCGGTGACCACCTCGACCCGGTCGGCGACGCCTTCGGCTTCGGCGTTCGCGCGTACGGCGGCCTCGCCCCGCGCGTGCCAGACGACGCCGGTGGCCCGTCCGCCCTCCAGCAGCCTGGCCGCGGTCATGAGCACGGCGCCGCGGCCCGTCCCGAGGTCGAGCAGCTCCTCGTCGCCCTTGAGCCGCGCCAGCTCGCGCTCCCACACGGCGAACCTGCCGCGCCGCGCGGTGTAGAAGTAGCTGCCCGCGCTGGCCAGCGTGTAGCAGGCGCCGAACACGAAGGCGACGCCCGCCTCGGGGACGTCGTTGGCGTACGCGAGCGCCGCGAGGGCGGCCAGCAGCGCGCCTCCCGCGACGAGCCCTGCCAGAGCCCAAGCCGCGTCGAACCCGTAGTTTCCACGCACAATCACGTTATAACTCAAAGAATCTCTTGACCGGATATTGGCACGCCCCTTCCCTGAAGGCAGGTCATACAACGGCAAAGCGTCACTAACGTGGGAGGGATTGGCCAGAAGCGGGGGTTTGACCAGGCATGACAGGTAAGGAACGCGGTTTCGGGCCCGGAGCGAGCATCGTGCTCACGTTGGGCTCGGCCCTGCTGTGGGGCGTGGCACACATGGCAACACACCGCCACAAGACCGGCATCCTGCTCATGTCTATATATGTCCTGATGCTGGGCTTCATCCTCACGGTGCTGACCGCGTTCAGCGCCCGCCTGCTGTCGCTCGCCGTGCAGCCGCGCTGGATCACCGTGCTCGCGCTCGCCCTCGCCGTCCTCGCCGTCGCCTGGACCACCGTGATCATCTGGTCGTACATGCTGGTCCGGCCCACCTCCTCGCACGCGGTCGCCCGCGGCCTCACCGCCGGCCTGACCATCGCCCTGTGCGCGCTCGTCCTGGCCCCCACCGCGTACGCCGCCCGCCTGGCCTACCTGTCGCGCGACGTCGTCCACACCCTGTTCGCCGGCAACTCCTCGCCCGTCGTCGCCCAGGACCCGTGGAACGGCGCCCAGCGCGTCAACTTCCTGCTCATCGGCGCCGACTCCGCGCCCAACCGGCCCGGCGTCCGCACCGACAGCATGACCGTGGCCAGCGTCGACACCGCGACCGGCGCCACCACCCTGTTCGGCCTTCCGCGCAACCTCCAGAACGTCCCGATGCCGGCCGGCCCGCCGCGCGACCTGTTCCCCTACGGCTTCACCGGCGCGGGCGCGGCCACGCCCGGCCTGCTCAACGAGGTCTTCCAGTACGCCGAGGACCACCCCGAGATGGTCCCCGGCCAGCCTGACGGCAAGCGCGGCCCGGCGCTGCTGAAGGAGACCGTCAGCGGCATCCTCGGCATCCCGGTCAGCTACTACGCCATGATCGACATGAAGGGCTTCGCCGAGATCGTCGACGCGATGGGCGGCGTCCGCGTCACCGTCGAGGAGCCCATCGTGTACGGCAGGCACCGCGAAGGGCTGCTGCCCGCCGGCACCCGCAAGCTGAGCGGCGAGGAAGCCCTCTGGTACGGCCGCTCCCGCACCGACAGCGACGACTACGTGCGCATGGGCCGCCAGAAGTGCCTGCTCAACGCCGTGGTCAAGCAGGCCGACCCGGTGACCGTGCTCAACAGCTTCGAGAGCCTCGCCTCCGCCACCAAGCGCGCCATCTCCACCGACCTGCCGCAGGACGTGCTCCCGGCGCTCGTCGAGCTGTCGCAGAAGGTCAAGGACACCCACATCAGGAGCCTCAGCTTCGTCCCGCCCCTGATCAGCACCGGCGACCCGGACTGGCACCTGATCAGGCGCAAGGTCTCGCAGGTGCTCTCCGAGCGCCCCACGATCGCCACCGGCCACACCGCCCCTGACGGGACCACCGCGCGCGGGGCCACACCCGACCGGTCGTCCGACGCCACCCCGAGCCCCGAACGCCCGCTGACCCTGGACAGCGCCTGCGGCTAGACCCGCCGCAGCAGCATCGTCACGAACCCCAGCCGGTCACGGTAGCCGTCGAGCCACATCTTCCGGTGCGCCAGCGCTGCCGCCTCGGCGGCGTCGCCGTCGTCGCCCGGGTGGCGCAGCGCCCACTCCAGGAGCGATCCGGTCCACGACCACTCGTAGTCGTACCACTCGGTGCGCTCGCTGACGTGCGCGTACACGGTGCGATAGCCGGCGGACTCGGCCTGCGCGACAGTGCCCGCCAGGTCCGGATATCTGCCCACTTCCGCCTCCAGCTCCGGGCTCGGCGCCTGCTCCCAGAACCCCTCCCCCACGAGCACCGCCCCGCCCGGCGCCAGAAACCCCGCCGCCACGTCCAGCGTCTCGCTCAACCCCCCGAACGCGTGCGTCGCCCCCACGCAGAGCACGAGATCGTACGGCTCCGCCGCGCTGAACTCGGTCGCCGACCCGTGATGCAGCGTCAACCGGCCACCCAGCGACGCCGCCTCCCGCCGCGCCGCCTCGAACCCGTGGTCGGAGACGTCCACCCCGTCCACCGTCGCCGAGTCGTACAGCTCCAGCGCCCGCAGCCCCCAGTAGGCCGCCCCGCACCCCAGGTCGAGCACCCGCCCCCCGGCCGGCACCCGCGCCCGCCGCAGCAACCGCACGACGTTCGCCTCGCTGATGGGCGCGGCCACGGGATGGTCGGCATGCGCCAGATGACTGATGAGAGCCCTGTCCATGACCGCCCACCCTAGACGCGCCCACTCACCCGGGCGGCCCTGACGGCAGGCCGCCCGCCCCTTCCCGCAGGACGACCGGCCCGACCGTCACCCCGACGCCTCGGCGGCGAGACGGGAAGCCAGGTAGCGCTGGAACTGCCACAGGGGGCGTTCGAGGTGGGAGAAGCGGCCCGCGGGCGGGTCGGGGGCGGCCGACAGCCCGCGCTGGACGCCGTGGATGGCCACCAGGTCCTCGTCCTGGATCAGCCGCAGCCCGGCGACCAGCGAGTCCAGGTAGGCCGGGAAGCTTGGCTGCCCGGCGGCGCCCGGCGGGACGAGGACATGGAAGACCGCGTCGTGCGTCACCGGCCCGGTCGGCCACCAGGTGGCCCACACCGCGAGGCCCGATTGCAGGGCCAGGACGGTGTTGGGGAAGATCCCGGCGATGGTCAGCCCGGTGCCGGGGTCGGCCGGGTCGGGGGTGTGCATGGTGAACCAGCGGCCGTCGCACTCGTCGACGCGGGTGGCGCGGGCGGGCGCGACGGGTTCGAGCGTGTCGGCGTGGGTGCCCATGTGGTGGTAGTTCTCCGACCCGTTCTCCAGGGCGACCTTCCAGTTGGCGGGCACGTCGTCCCAGCGGACGGTCGCGGCGTGCGTCCAGGACGCCAGGTCGAACCCGGCCAGCACGGCGTCGAGGCCGGCCAGGTCGGGGGCGAGCGGCGGCGCGCCGGGGTCGAGGTTGAGCATGACGAAGCCGTGCCATTCCTCCAGCCGGTAGGCGGCCAGGCGGCAGGCGGCGCGGTCGAAGCCGGGGGCGCGCATGAGCGGCGCCCCGGCGAGCCGTCCGGCGAAGTCGCCGTTGAGCCGGTAGGTCCAGGTGTGGTACGGGCAGGTCAGGCGTTTGAGCCGGCCCTGCTCCGGGGTGGTCTCGGGCGGCAGGATGTCCATGAACCGGTGGCGGCAGACCCGCGAGAGCGCGTGCAGCGTGCCGTCCTCGTCGCGGGTGAGCACCAGGGGCCGCCCGGGCAGGTCGAGCCGCAGGTAGGCGCCGGGGTCGGCGAGCTGGTCGGCGCGGGCGACGCAGAGCCAGTCGCTGCGGAAGATCCGCTCCAGCTCCAGGGCATGGAACTCGGGCGAGGTGTAGACCTCGGGCGGCAGCGTCTCGCTCTCGTCGAACGGCAGGCCGGCGATCCGTCGCACCTCGGCGGTGAGCTGGGTGGTCGTCATGGGTGCCCCCTCAGGTCGGGTAGTCGAGCACGATGCGGCCGCTGTCGGGGATCACCAGGCGGTGGCCATGGCGCCGGTGGTAGCGGCGCGCGTGGATGACGCCCGCGGTGACGGCGGCGGCCACGAAGGCCAGCCCCGACAGCCGGACGAGCGGCACCAGGTCCGGCGGGACCGTGAAGGTCACCACCGCCGAGACGGCCGCGTCGAGCAGCAGCCCCGCGCCCCACAGCGCGGTGATCGTGCGGATGGCGCCGCGGTAGGCCGGGGAGGTCCGCCAGGCGGCCTCCCGCTCCGGCGCGCCGAGCTGGAGCGTGAGCTCCAGGGCGAGCGGCCGGGACGAGATCGCGGTGATCAGCGCCCAGCCGCCCGCGACGGCGCCGGTGAGCGCGTCCCTGAGCAGCAGCAGCCGCGGATCGCCGCTGAACAGCGAGCTGACGCCGGTCAGGGCCAGCGTGGCGATCGTGAACCGGTCGAGCCCGTCGATCCGCCCGCCGGCGATCACCTTGTGCGCCAGCACCGCCGCGGGCACCACGGCCCCGGCCATGAGAGCGAGCCAGGGGCTCACTCCCAGGGCGCGCAGCCCGTAGAAGGCCGCGACGGGCACCACCACGAAGACCACCAGCATGATGGCCAGCAACACCTGCCAGGACGTGGTGCGCGCCGCAGGCCGGGCTGTCAGGGTCATCGCGGTCACCCCCGAGTCGATCCCCCGATTGGTCAGCTCAACGCTACGATGCGATCACCTGCCGTCACATCGGCCCAGGGTCTGATCCCGGCTACATCCTTAGGTTGACGCGCTAGACCGTCTCGTCCAGATTGTCCGCGTAGTAGGTGACGGCCCGCTCGTAGCGGCCCACGTGCCCGGCCTCCACGAGCAGCTTGAGCAGCGCGGAGACCGCCTCGCGCGACTCCCCCGCGCTGTAGAGCGCCATCGCCTCGAACACCCGCAGCCCCGGATCGCCCGGGAACTCCTCCAGCGCCCGCCGGAACAGCGCCCGCGACTCGGCCACCCGCCCCAGCACCCGCAGCGTGCTGCCCAGCCCGGTGAAGGCTCCCAGCCGGTCGCCGGGCGTCAGCCCGTCACCCGCCAGCGCACGCTCGTAATGGGGCACCGCCTCGGCCTCCAGCCCGAGCGAGTCGTGCACCCAGGCCGTCTGGTAGGCGACCTCGGCGTCGTCCGGGTGCCGCTCCGACAGGGCGAGCAGCACCGTCCTCGCCTCCTCCTTCCTGCCTTCTTCACGCAACCGCACGGCCATCGCCAAATCATCGTTTCGCATGCACCGAGTGTGGCATGATGGTCACCCGTACGAGCGGAAACGGTTTTCATAATCATCGCCAGGAGGTTCCCGTGAGGGTGGCGTTCGTCGGCAAGGGCGGCAGCGGCAAGACCACGATCTCGGCGCTGTTCGCCAGATACGTCGCGGGCAGGGGCGCGCCGGTGGTGGCGGTCGACGCCGACATCAACCAGCACCTGTCGCTGGTGCTCGGGCTCGACAGCCCGCCGGAGCCGCTCGGCGCGCACCTCACGGAGATCAAGGACTTCCTGCGCGGCGACAACCCGCGCATCCCCTCGGCCGACGCGATGGTCAAGACGACCCCGCCGGGCCGCGGTTCCCGGCTGGTGTCCGTCAAGGACCTGGCCGAGCACCGCTACGCGGCCCCGACGCCGGAGGGCTTCCGCCTGATGGCCACCGGCCCGTTCAACGACGACGACCTCGGCGTGGCCTGCTACCACTCCAAGGTCGGCGCCGTCGAGCTGCTGCTCAACCACCTGGTCGACGGCCACGGCGAGTACGTGGTGGTCGACATGACGGCGGGCTCCGACTCCTTCGCCTCCGGCCTGTTCACCCGCTTCGACCTGACGTTCCTCGTCGCCGAGCCGACCCGCCAGGGAGTCGGCGTCTACCGGCAGTATCGCGACTACGCGGCCGACTACGACGTGCCGCTGGCCGTGGTCGGCAACAAGGTGCACGGCCCCTCCGACGTCGACTTCCTGCGCGAGCACGTGGGTGACGACCTGCTCACCTGGATGGAGCACTCCTCCGCCGTGCGCGCCATGGAGCAGGGCCGCGCCTTCAGCCTCGACGACCTGGAGCCGGCTAACTCCGACGCGCTCGCCGTGCTGCTCAAGCACGTCGACGAGCAGGAGAAGGACTGGGTGCGGTTCGGCCGCCAGGCCGCCGAGTTCCACCTGCGCAACGCCCGCGCCTGGGCCAATGCCAGGACCGGCCTCGACCTGGCCGGTCAGGTCGACCCCGACTTCGTCTACGGCCCTCCGGCCGCCTGACCCACACGACTGTCGCCCTACGGCCATCTGGAGCGTTTCCGGAGGCTCACCTAGCGTCAAGTTGATGTCTTTCGAAAGGAGACAGCATGTCGCTGACCGTTCCGAACGATCTCCTCGACCAGGCCAGAGCCGGGGACGTCGACGACGCGGCGTTCGTCGCCTGCGTCCGCGACTCCCTGCCCTACGCCTGGTCGGTGATCACCGAGCTGGTCGAGCAGCGTGACAGGACCGGCGCCGAGTTCGCCGACAACCAGGTGCCGCCACCGGACGAGGAGGCCCGAGGGCAGCTCCTGCGCTGCCTGGCGAGCGACGCGATGCGGGGCGCCCTGGAGCGCCACTTCGGCATGAAGCTGGCCTTCCAGAACTGCCACCGCGTGGCCGTGTTCGACCCGGCGGCGCGCGAGGCGCTGAGCGAGTTCGTCACGCCGCGGGCGCAGATCCTCAACCAGAAGCCGGAGCTGGTTGACTGCTGATCCGTTCAGGGGCCGCCCGCCGCTCCGGGCGGGCGGCCTCTCAGCAACGGCAGCACCTCGGCGCCGAGCCGCCGCACGTCCTCCAGGGCGTTCCCGGCCGCCTCCACCATCAGGATGAAGTGGTCGATCCCGGTCGTCTCGGCGGTGCGCAGCAGCGTGCGGGCGCAGTGCTCGGGCGAGCCCACGGGGTGGATCCGGGCCAGGAAGTCCACGTACGCGTCCACGTCCCGCTCGGGTCGTGGCCGCCCGTCCACCGGCGTGTAGCTCGCCAGGCCGGGCTTCAGCCAGGCGGGCATCGACTCCTTCAGCTCCCGTACGGCCTGCGGCGTCGTGTCGGCGACGTGCGCGACCGCCGCGGCGACGTGCCCCCCGGAAGAGCCGGGAACGCCGGAAAAGCCGGGAACGCCGGAAGAGCCCGGAACGCCGGACGCGCCATGAGCCCGCACCGCCGCCGCCTTCTCCTCGTCGCCCACGTGCACGCCGAGCAGCATCGGGAGCCCGCGCGCGGCCGCCAGCGCGATCGTGGACCCCGACGTGCACGCGACCACCGGCCGCAGCCGCGCCGACGGCACCATCCGCACGTCGCGAAAGGCGAAGAACTCACCGGAGGCCGACACCGTCTCGCCTGACAGGGCGGCCGTCAGCAGGTCGAGCGATTCCGGGAAGCCCCGCTCGAACCGGTCCAGCCCGGTGCCGAACACCTCCAGGTCCACCCACGGCCCGCCGCGCCCGACGCCGAGCGTGAAGCGCCCGCCCGACAGGTGGTGCAGCATGGCGGCCTGCTCGGCCAGGGCGATCGGATGCTGCGTGGACAGCACGCTGACGGCGGTGCCGAGCCCGATCCTGGTGGTGCGCCCGGCGGCGACGGCGGCCAGCGTGATCGGCGACGGGCACACGCCGTAGGTCATGAAGTGGTGCTCGGCGATCCACGCGTCGTCGAACCCGGCCCGCTCGGCGGCGACGATCAGCTCGACGGTGTCGGCCAGGATCCGGCCCGGCTCCCCGCCGGGGAACTGGGCGGCGACCAGGAAGATGCCGATGCGCATCCCACCGATGATGGCCGACGCCCCGGCCCGGTGTCAGCCGAAGAGGCTGACCTGCCCCTCGACGGCGGCCGGGTCGCGGTGCCGCTTGAGGTGCCGCCAGGCCGGCAGGTCGTCCAGGTAGGACCAGGAGAGCCGGTGGTGCGCCGTCGGCCCCAGCTCGGCGAGCGCCTGCTGGTGCTGCGGCGACGGATATCCGGCGTTCTCCGCGAACCCGTACGCCTCACATCCGATCTCCGCCATGTACGCGTCGCGCCTGACCTTGGCCAGCACCGAGGCGGCGGCCACCGAGATGCTGGCCGCGTCGCCCTTGATCTCCAGGCGCACCGGCCAGGGCGCGCCGATGTAGTCGTGCTTGCCGTCGAGGATGACGGCGTCGGGCCTGGCGGGCAGCGCCTCCAGGGCACGCCGGGCGGCCCGGCGCAGCGCCTCGGTCATGCCGAGCCGGTCGATCTCGTCGTGGCCCGCCTCCCCGAAGCCGATGCCGGCGGCCCAGGTCTCCAGCTCGGCGGCGACCTTGTCGCGTTTGGCGGCGGAGAGCTGCTTGGAGTCGGTGAGCCCGGTGGGCGGCGCGGACAGGTCGGTGACCACGGCGCACACGGTGACCGGCCCGGCCCAGGCCCCGCGGCCCACCTCGTCCACGCCCGCGACCGTGCGCACGCTCGGCTGGGCGAGCAGGAGGGTCTCGATGTCGTACGTCGGCGCCATGGCGCAGAACGCTACCGGTCGGCGAACCGTACCGGATCCAGATCGGCGGCGATGTAGCGGGCGGCCACGTGGATGGCCCGCAGGGTCACCGAGACCGAGGGCCGGTTGACGCTGGAGACGCGCGCCACCGCGTGGACGTCGCGGCCGACGGGGTTGCCGGGGAAGTGGCGGACCGACAGCCCGCGCACGCCGGCGGCCAGCGCGAGCGCGGGCACGGCGGCGATGCCGATGCCCTTGGCGACCAGCGACAGGATGGTGCCGAGCCCTTCGAACTCCCACGGCGTCGGCTTGGTGCCGCCCACGTCCACGAACAGCCGGTCCACCGCCAGGCGGGACGGCTCGCCGTCGGGGGTGGCCATCCACGGCTCGTCGCGCAGCTCCCTGAGGTCGAGCGGCACGTCGGGGTCGGCCAGCCGGTGCTTGCGCGGCACGACGAGCACCAGGGGGTCGTGCAGGAGCGGGAAGACGCGCAGGTTCTCGCTGTCGCGCGCCATGCCGTACCAGTCGTCGACGAGCGCGATGTCGACCTCGCCGGACTGCACCTCCCGCATGCCCTTTCCCGACCTGCTCTGCCCCAGCCTGAGCGTGAGTTCGGTGTGGCGGCGGAGGGACCTGGCGAGGGCCGGGGCGAATGCGACGGCCGCTGTGGGGAAGGCGGTAACCACGACACGTCCGGCGGGGCTGCCCGCGTGAGCCGAAAGGTCCGACTCAGCCTCCTCGACCATGGAAAGGATGCGTTCCGCGTGCGCCACCAGCCTGCGGCCGGCGTCGGTCAGCTCGGCACTGCGCGCGGTCCGGTCGATGAGCGCGGTGCCGGTCTCGCGTTCGAGCGCGGCGAGCTGCTGCGAGACCGCGGAGGGGCTGTAGCCCAGCGATTCCGCGGTCGCGGCGATGCTGCCGCGCCGAGCGAACTCGCAGATCAACGTCAAACGCCGCAAATCGAGCATCGGACTTCCTTACGCCTACCCACAAAAAGCCTCGCTTGTCCTGATGCCTTCCTACAACCACCCTGGGAACGTGACAAACATGACCGTGACTCTCTCCGCCACCCTGGCGGCGAACGAGGACATCGAACGAAGACGACGCGCCGGGGAACGCGTGCTGAACCTCGCCTTCGGTGAGGCAGGACTGCCCGTCCACCCGGCGCTGCGCGACAAGCTGGCCGCCGCATCGGAACGCAACGGCTACGGGCCGGTCGCGGGGGCGTCCGAGCTCAGGACGGCGGCGGCGGGTTACTGGACACGACGGGGGCTCATCACCGACCCCGAGCTGGTCGTCTGCGGGCCAGGCAGCAAATCCCTGCTGTACGGCCTGCTCCTGGCGATCGGCGGCGACGTCGTCCTGCCCATGCCCAGCTGGGTCAGCTACGCCGCGCAGGCCGACCTCGTCGGGTCACGCCCGATCCTGGTCCCGGCGCCCTCGGGCCAGGGCGGCGTGCCGGACCCCGACCTGGTGAAGGCGGCCGTGCTGGACGCCCGCGCCCAGGGCCGGACCGTACGCTCCCTGCTCGTGACGCTGCCGGACAACCCCACCGGCCGGCTCGCGCCGCGCTCGGCGATCCACCGCCTGGTCGCGCTCGCCCGCGAACTGGACCTGTACGTCATCTCGGACGAGATCTACCGCGACCTGCTGCACGACCCCTCCACGCCGTTCACCTCCCCGGCCGATCTGGCGCCCGAGCGCACGATCGTCACCACCGGGCTGAGCAAGAGCCTGGCCCTGGGCGGCTGGCGGATCGGCGTCGCGCGGCTGCCCGACGACGCGCACGACCTGCGCGCCCGGCTGCTCGCGGTGGCCAGCGAGATCTGGTCGGCCCCGGCCGCCCCGGTCCAGGAGGCCGCGGCGTACGCCTTCACCGACCCCGGCGAGCTCACCGAGCGCGTCAGGCAGAGCCGCCTGCTGCACGGCACGCTGGCCCGCGCCGTACGCGACAGGTTCGTGGAGATCGGCGCCTCCGTGCCGGCCCCGCAGGGCGGCTTCTACCTCTACCCGGACCTGAGCCATCTGCGGCTCGGCGGCTCGGCCGACGTCACCCGGCTCCTGCTCGACCAGCACGGCCTCGGGGTGCTGCCCGGTCACGCCTTCGGCGACGACCCGGCCGCCGCGCGCGTGCGGGTCGCGGTCAGCCTGCTGTACGGGGACACGACCGAGGACCGGCTGACCGCGCTGACCAGCCCCGATCCGCTCCAGTTGCCGTGGATCGCGGCCTCGCTCGACCATCTTTCGATGGGCCTGAAGGAGCTCTCGCTGGCGTCGCGTGAACGGCGTCCGGCGCTGGTGCCGACCGGATGTCACGGTTAGGCGAAATCTTCCCCGGAGATCCTTCCGAATTACCCCTCTGACCTGCGGAAACACCGTGCTTTCCGAGGTGCGGGGACGACGGCCCCGATAGCGTGGTTCCGCGGACTCCGAGCAACCCCCATCATGTGCACATGTCCGCTCTTGTCACCTTGTCCGGGCGCCTCGTGCGCCTGGAACCTCTCAGCCTCGCGGTGGTCGATGACCTGATCGCCGCGGCGAGTGAAGACCGGTCCACTTACGGCTTCACTCGGGTCCCGGGCAACCGGGACGAGATGGCCTCCTACGTGGAGGCCGCGCTGGCTGAGCAGGCGGAGGGCCGCACGGTGCCCTTCGCCATCCGGTGGCTGCACACCGACCGCGTGGTCGGTGCCACCCGTCTCATGAACCTGGAGTACTGGCAGGGTCCCATGCCCTGGCCTCCGGGCACGCGTGGTGCGGTGGGCGAGGTCCCGTCCGTGGCCGACATCGGTTACACCTGGCTGGGCGCCTCCGCCCAGGGCACGGGTGCCAACCGGGAGAGCAAGTTCCTGATGCTCTCGCACGCCTTCGAGACCTGGCAGGTCCACCGCATCACGCTCAAGGCCGACGTGAGGAACGTCCGATCCCGGGCCGCCATCGAGGCCCTCGGCGCACACTTCGACGGGGTGCGGCGAGCGGAAAGCCGAGGCGCCGACGACACGGTCCGAGATACGGCGTTCTACTCGATCCTGATCTCCGAATGGCCGGCCGTGCGAGAACGGCTGCTCCACAGGCTCGGTCTGGTCGAGGCGGCAGTCGAAGCAGCATAGGAAAATCCGTTGAAGGCCCCGCCCGGAATGGGCGGGGCCTGTGTCGTCAAAGGCCGTGTCGTCAAAAGGCGGCCAACGCTTCGGTTAACGAATGCCCGCATTCCTAGGTGCTGCGCGTCATTGGATCTATCATTTGGTAACAAATCGTTCCATTGATGTGGGGACAGGCGGCATGGCTGGTCAGGACATCGAAGGCGGGCTGCGGTTCGCCGTACTGGGTCCCGTCCGCGCGTGGCGCGATGGTCAGGAGCTCGACCTCGGCACGCCGCTGCAGCGGTCCATTCTCGGCATGCTGCTCCTGCGGGAAGGCCGCGCGGTCACCCCGGCCGAGATGATCGACGCCGTGTGGGGCGAGGACGCGCCGCCCAGGGCGCTCGGCGCGCTGCGCACGTACGTGTCGCGGCTGCGCACGGTGCTGGAGCCCGACAGGCCCGCCCGCTCACGTCCCGAGCTGCTCACCTCCGTCGGCAGGGGCTACGCGCTGCGGCTGCCCGGCGACGCGCTCGACCTGACCCGGTTCGAGCGCGGCATGGCCGAGGCCGAGAGCGCGCGCAGGTCCGGCCGGCTGTCCGCCGCCGCCACCGGGCTGCGGGCCGCGCTCGCCCTGTTCGAGGGCGAACCGCTCGCCGGGGCCGTCGGCCCGTACGCCGAGCACCAGCGCGACCGGCTGATCGAGCGCCGCATCAGCGCCATCGAGACGCTCATGGACATGGACCTGGAGCTGGGCAACCACGCCGCGGTCGTGTCGGAGCTGATCGCGCTGACCGCCGACCACCCGCTGCGCGAGCGCCTGCGCGCCCAGCTCATGCTGGCCTACTACCGGTGCGGGCGGCAGGGCGACGCGCTGGCCGTGTTCACCGAGACGCGTGACGCGCTCGTCGAGGAGCTCGGCATCGAGCCCGGCCACGAGCTGACCTCGCTGCACCAGCGCATCCTGGCCGCCGACCCCACGCTCGCCGCCGCCGAGGTGGCTCCCGACGAGCCGCCCGCCGAGGAGGAGCACACGCCCGAGCTGCCCCGCCCGGCGCAGCTCCCGGCCGCCGTGAACGACTTCACCGGCCGCAAGGAGCTCGCCCGGCGGCTGCGCACGCTGCTGTCGGCCCAGTCGCCCGCCGAGGGCGTGCCCGTCGCCGCGATCTGCGGCATCGGCGGCGTCGGCAAGACCACGCTGGCGGTGCACGTGGCGCACGCGACCGGCGACCTGTTCCCCGACGGCCAGCTCTACGCCGACCTGCGCGGCTACACCGACGAGGCGACCGCGCCCGAATCGGCGCTCGGCGCGTTCCTGCGCGCGCTCGGCATCCCGACCGACGTCATCCCCGAAGGACTGGCCGAGCGCTCGGCGCTGTACCGGTCCATCCTCGCCGACCGGCGCATCCTCGTCCTGCTCGACAACGCCCGCGACGCCCGGCAGGTCAGCCCGCTGCTGCCCGGCTCGCCCGGCTGCGCGGCCATCGTCACCAGCCGGGTCAAGCTGGCCGACCTGCCGTCGGCCAAGCTCATCGACCTCGACGTGATGGAGCCGGACGAGGCGCTGTCGCTGTTCGCCTCGGTCGCCGGGCCGGAACGGGTCGCCGCCGAGCACGCCGCCGCCATGGACGTGGTCGCCGCCTGCGGCTTCCTGCCGCTCGCCGTGCGGATCGTGGCCGCCAGGCTCGCCGCCCGGCCCTCCTGGACCGTCGCCTCCCTGGTGCCCAGGCTGGCAGACGAGCAGCGCAGGCTCGACGAGCTGCGCGTCGGCGACCTGGCCGTCGAGGCCACCTTCGCGCTCGGCTACGGCCAGCTCGAAGCCGCCCAGGCCCGCGCCTTCCGGCTGCTGTCGCTGCCCAACGGGCCCGACATCTCGGCGGGCGCCGCGGCCGCCGTGCTCTCGACGACCGTGATCGAGGCAGAGGACGTGCTGGAGTCGCTGGTCGACGCCAGCCTGCTGGAGGCCCCGGCGCCCGGCCGCTACCGCTTCCACGACCTGCTCAAGCTGTTCGCCAGGCGGGCGCTGGAGAAGAGCGAACGCCCCCAGGCCCGCACGATGGCGCTGCGGCGGCTGCTCGGCTTCTACCTGGCCTCCGCCCAGTCGGCCCACCGGCTGGCCTACGAGGGCAGCATGATCTCCGACAACCTGGTGGTGGTCGGCAGCGGGCGCACGTTCGGCACCGCCGACGAGGCCGTCGCCTGGCTGATCGCCGAGGGCGACTCGCTGTTCGCCGCGATCAACCAGGCCGCCGCGTCCTCGCGCACCGGCGAGCAGCTCCTGCCCGCCGGCGACCTGCTCGTGGCGATGGAGCCGCTGCTGGAGTCGGGCACCCACACCCGCGAGTTCGACCTCGGCACCCGCGCCGTGCTCGCCACCGCGCTGCGGCTCGGCGACCAGGCCGGCGAGCTGCGCGCCCGCTACGTGCTCGGCCGCGTGCTGTTCGCCGGCAACCGGCTGCCGGAGGCCGAGGAGCAGTTCGAGATCGTCCACACGCTGTCGGTCGAGCGCAAGGAGAAGGTCGTCACCGGCGAGGTGCTGAACGCGCTCGCCGTCGTCGTCGGCCGGCAGCGCCGCCACACCGAGGCGCTCGCCTGGTTCGACGCCGCCATGCGCTTCTACCGGGAGAACGGCGTGCCCGCCGGCGAGGGGCTGGTGCTCAGCTACTCCGCCCGCGACCACCTGGGCCTGGGCCGCCCCGACGACGCGATCGCCGCGGCCGAGAAGGGCCTGGCCATCTTCACCGAGATCGGCAGCGGTGCCGGCACCGCCAGGGCCCGCTACCACCTCGGCATCGTGCTGTCGCGCGTCGGCAGGCTCACCGAGGCCGTGCACCACCACGCCGAGTGCCTGGCCTTCTTCCGCGCCAGCAAGCAGCGGGTGTGGGAGCAGCGGGTCTGCTCCCGGCTGGCCGAGACGTTCATCGCCGCCGAGCGCTACCCCGACGCCGTACGCCACGCCGAACAGGCGCTGGTCGTGTCACGCGAGATCGGCCACCCGTTCGGGGAGGCGCTGTCGCTGGCGGTGCTGGGCAAGGCGCTGCGCGGGCTCGGCAGCGTCTCCAGGAGCGTCGACTGCCTACGCCAGGCCTTCGCCATCTTCACCAGGCTGGGCGCGCCCGAGGCCGGGGACATCAAGGTCCTCCTCGACAGCGCTCAGGTCGTCGAGTCCTGAGTACAGCTCGTCGTCCAGACGTGTCATCCACACATGGTTAAACAAGGCTGTCCCTTTGGAGTCACGACCCCCGTGGCCGATGAGATACGCGGCCCGGCCGGCCATCTGACCGCCACGCGTCGCTAGGGGGCCCGGTTATCCGGATGCTCCGCGTAGCGGCTAGCCGCCTCACATCGACGACCGGCCGGACCCGACACGGTCCTCGAACCCCCCAGGTCCGTGTCGTAGTCAGAAGCTTCCACCGGCGGCGTCAACAACCGATCAACGGCGAATCAAAGGCGAAAACCTGGGGGTGGGCGCGCAAAGGAAAGCCTAGGGGGCAAAGGCGGCGCGCCGCGTCAGCCGGAACGCCTAGAGCAGGAAATATCCCTCCGCGATGAGGGGGCGGATGGCGTCGGCGTCCGGGATCTCGCCGTCGCCGACCAGCTCGGCGATGACGTTGAGCAGCGGCCCCAGCGCCAGCTCCCCGTCGCAGACCCCGGCGAGCGCCGCCTCGACGGTGCCGACCTCCCTGCTGCGGCGCAGCCCGGTCGTCTGGCGGAGCACGATGCGCATCGGGTCCTCGGCCCCCGGCAGCCCCACCCGCTCGTCGAGCAGCCCGTCGGCGGTGCGCAGCAGCGCGGACCCGAGGTCGCGGACCCGGTGGGCGGCGCCGATCGCGTCGAGCACGTCGTCGACGTAGCCGCCGACGGGCAGCGTGACCTGGTGGGTGAGCTCCTCCAGGCGGACGACCGGGTCGAGGGTGCCGGAGCTGCGCATGCTGATCCAGCCGAACCCGATCCCCTCGACCTTGTGCTCCTCGAACCAGGCGAGCCACCGGTCGTAGTGCTCGGTGTAGCCGGGGGTGCCCTGCTCGGCGGCGTCCTTGAGCCACAGCTCCACGTACTCGGCGGGGTCCTGCGCGTCGCGCTGCACCACCCAGGCGTCGCACCCGGTCTCGCCGAGCCAGCCGCCGACGCGGTCGCGCCAGTCCTCGCCTTCGACGTGCAGCCAGCTGGCCAGGTAGTGGGCCTGGCCGCCGGGGTTGAGGTGGCGGGGCGTGTCCCGTACGAGATCGCGGCAGAAGCCGTCGCCGTCGCCGCCGGTCTCGCGGTAGGTCAGCCGGCCGCCTGGCGAGATGACGAACGGCGGGTTGGAGACGATCAGGTCGAACCGCTCGCCCGCCACGGGCTCGTACAGGGAGCCGGTGCGGGCCTCGACGCCGGTCAGGCCGGAGAGCTGCCAGCTCAGCCGGGCGAGCTCGACGGCGCGCGGGTTGACGTCGGTGGCGGTGACGTGGCCGGCCCGCCCGGCCAGCGAGAGCACCTGGACGCCGCAGCCGGTGCCGAGGTCGAGGGCGCGGCCGACGGGGCGGCGGGTGACGAGCTGGGCGAGGTTGGCGGAGGCGCCGCCCGCGCCGACCACGTGGTCGGGGCGCAGCGCCGGGTCGCCGGGCCGCACCTTGCGGTCGGAGACGACGTAGCCGCCGGTCTCCCAGGGCTGGAGGTGGACGGTCGCGCGGGCCTGCGAGCCGGAGACGGCGACCAGGCCGGACTCCAGCACGGACGGGTGCAGCGCGCTCGTCTCCACCGGGGCGCCCAGCCACCACAGGCGGATCAGCGTGCCCAGCGGGTCGCCGGCGGCGGTGGCGCGCAGGGCCGGCACGAGCTCCTCGCGGGCCAGCGCCGTGGCCGCCATGTCGCCCAGCCGGTCGCGGACGCCGTCGATCGTGTAGCCGGTCTCCAGGAGGTGCTCACGCAGTCGTTCCACGAGACCATCCTTTCACCGCAGATCACAACGGAACCTCCGATACCGTCAGTGATCATACTGTTACCGAGACATCCAAGTTTTCCGCAAGCTGGGAACAAGTGGGGCGCGATACTTCTGGGGAGCCGCTGTGCCGTTCGACGAGGAGCGGATTCGTGCTGATCCCCTGCCTGACCTGCCAGTCCCGGTTCGCGCCGGACGAATACTTCGCGGCCTGCTCGGGCTACAACCGGTGGCTGGACCTGGTGTCGTGGACGTGCCCGCGCTGCGGCAACCACGACGACATGCGGGTGCTGCCCGGCGAGCTCGGCTTCGGCTACCGGCACCGGGGCCGGTTCGCGGTGCACGATCGCGTACGGGTGCCCGGCCTGCGCAGGCAGCGCGGTGAGCTGCGGCTGGACATCTCGCTCGACCGGTCGAGCTGGCGGGTGCCCGCCCGGCTGGGGCCGCCGGTCAGGGCTGGCGCAGGCTCTGCCAGGCGGCCTCGCCGAGCCCCCTGATCTCCTCGTCGGTGGGGGTGTGGGCGCCCGCGAACCACAGCCGGCACATCTCCTGCGCGGGCCCGAGCCACAGCACGTAGCACATGGTCGGGTGGACGGGCTGGAGCAGGCCGTTCTTCATGTGCGGCCGCCACCAGTCGGAGACCTGACGGAAGAAGCCGCGTCTGGCTTCGGCGACCTCGGCGCCGCCCGGCTCGTGCTTGCGCGGCGGGCGCTCGCTGACCAGGATGCGGGCCCGCTCGGGGTGCTCTCCGGCCCAGCGCATGTGGAACGCGACGATCGCCTCGATCCCGGCACGGGCGTCGTCGTGCCCGACCAGCTCGGCGAGGAACTCGCTCTGGTAGGAGGCCAGGATCTCGCCGTAGAGCACGCCGAAGACGTGCTCTTTGCTGGCGAAGTGGTGGTAGAAGCTTCCGACGCTCACGCCGCTCTCCTCGCGGAGGCTGGCCAGGGTCGTGGCGGAGACGCCGTCCTGGCTGAAACGGCGGAGCGCGCCCTCGATGATCCGGGTCCGTCCGTCGCGTCCGTTCTTGACACTCTTCACGCTGTCAATGGTGAGCCACCAGAACGTTGTTCCGCAAATACTCCCGCCTGTTGGATCATAGCGGTCACTTCGACCGCGCCGGACGCGACCCTCATGCCGGCCTCCGGCCAGATCCGGCGGATCATCCGCAGCGCCCGCCTGTTCTCCCCCAGCACGTCCATGCCCACGGTGGTGGCGCCCCGCACGGCGGCTCTGATCAGCAGCGTGCCGAGGAGTCTGGGACCGAGCCCGAAGCCCTGCCACTGGTCGGTGACGACCACAGCGATCTCCACGTCGGCCATGCCGCCCCGGTAGCTCATGGCGTGGCCGACGATCTCGTCGCCGTGCAGCGCGACCAGGGCGTCACGGCGCTCGTCCACCTCGACCATCGTGCGCACGAGGCTCGCGGAGGGCCGGGTGACGCCGGTGAAGAAGCGCAGCGTCTGCGTCTGCAGCGACAGCCCGGCCAGGAAGCGCCGGACGCGCTCGTCGTCGTCGGCCCGCGCCGGGCGGATCAGCGGCTCCTGAGTTCGGATCACAGACCCAGCCTGCCCCCAACCATCTGAGTCTGTCAACTGAACTCAGGTATGATGTGCACCATGAACGTGCCTTTCCGGGTGGCCAACTGCTCCATCGAGCGGACCCTGGAGATCGTCGGGGAGAAGTGGACCTTCCTGGTGCTGCGCGAGGCGTTCCGGGGCGTACGCCGCTTCGCCGACATGCAGGCGTTCACCGGCGCCCCCCGCCAGGTGCTCAGCGCCCGGCTGACCCGGCTGGTGGACGAGGGCCTGCTGCGCAAGGAGCCCTACCGCGAGCCCGGCCAGCGCCAGCGCGACGAGTACCGGCTCACCGACAAGGGGCGCGACCTCTATCCGCTGCTGGTCGCGCTCATGCACTGGGGCGACAAGTATCTGGCGGGCGAGGAGGGCCCGCCCGTCCTGCTGACCCACCGCGACTGCGGCGCCCCCGTCGAGCAGCACCTGCGCTGCGCCGACGGCCACGAGGTGGGCGGCCCGCGCGAGGTCACGGCGGTGCCGGGCGCCTGACCACCGGCATCGGTGCCTACCCTTGTAGCGTGTACCGGTTCCTGCTCACGCCCCGTTGGATCGCGCTCCACGTCGTCGTGCTGCTCGTGATCCCCGCCTTCGTGTTCCTGGGCCGGTGGCAGTTCGGGCGCTTCGAGGAGCGCTCGGCCAACAGCGACCTGGTCACCGCCAACATCGAGGCAGCCCCGGTGCCGCTCGGCACCCTGGCCCGGCCGGGTGAGCCGGTCAAGGAGTCCGACCGGTTCAGGAAGGTCGTGGTCAGCGGCACGTACGACGCCGGGCACGGCCTGGTGGTGCGCCGCAGGCCGCAGGACGGGCGCAACGGCTACTACGTCCTGACCCCGCTGGTGATCGGCCAGGGCCAGGCGGTGCTCGTCAACCGGGGCTGGGTGAAGGCCGGGGCGACCGCCGACACCCCGCCGGACGTGCCCCCGCCGCCGCCGGGTGAGGTAAGTGTCACCGGCCGGCTACGTACCGGGGAGACCGAGGCCAACAGCGGGATCCGCGAGCGCTCCGGGCTGCCGCCCGGCCAGGTCCTGCTCATCGACCCGGCCAAGATCGGCAGTACGCTGCCGTACCGGCTCGTGGGCGGTTTCGTGGAGCTGATCGAGCAGAAGCCCGCGCCCGCTGCGGCGCCCGAGCCGGTGCCCGCCCCCGACGTGGGCGCCGGAGGCGGCCTCAACCTGGCCTACGGCGTGCAGTGGTGGCTGTTCATCGGCATCGCGATCGGCGGCTGGGTGCTGCTGATCCGCCGGGAGCTGACCGACCGGAAGGCGCAGGAAGCCCGCGCCGCCGATGACCAGCAGGCGGAAATGTCCGCGAACTAAGGTGGTGAGCGTGAGCCGCCACATCAAGTTCGCAAATATCCACAACTTCCGTGACATAGGTGGATATGCCACCAAGGACGGCCGGACCGTCCGCTGGCAGCGGCTCTACCGGGCGGACTCCCTCGGCTGGCTGGCCGGACCCGACCTGGAGACGTTCCGCGCACTGGGCGTGCGCACCGTCATCGACCTGCGCCACCCCTTCGAGGTCGACAGGCACGGCCGCGTCCCCGACGAGCACGGCCTGGCCTACCACAACCTGCCGATCGAGGGCCGGCGCTGGCAGTTCGCCACCTTCGACGAAGCGGAGGGCGTGCCCCGCTTCCTGGCCGATCGCTACCTGGAGGTCACCGAGGACGGCGTGGACAACCTGCGCACCGCCCTGGAGGCGATCTGCCGCGCCGACAGCGCCCCCGCCGTGATCCACTGCGCCGCCGGCAAGGACCGCACCGGCCTGCTCACGGCGATGATCCTGGCCGTGGCGGGCGTGGCCGACGACGACATCGTGGCCGACTACGAGCTGACCGGCCTGGCCACCGAGCGGTTCATCGCCGACTGGCGGGCCCGCCACCCGGACGAGGAGCTGTGGCCCGGCTTCGGCCTGGCCCCCGCCGAGGCCATGCGGCTGTTCCTCGCCGACCTGGCGGACAGGCACGGCTCGGTGGAGTCGTACGTGACCGGCGTGGTCGGCCTCTCCCCCGACGCCGTCGCCGAACTGCGCGCCCATCTCCTGACTGAACCCGGCCCGCGCGGGTAGCGGCGGGGCCCCGGGATCGCCAGCCGTCCCCCTCCCGGCGATCCCGGGGCCGAACGGCCCTCGGATATGCCCGGATACCCAACGGATACGTCGCAGCTTGTTCGACGTTATCCCGCCGTCGTACGGTTACCTGCGTGACTACGCCGCTGCTTCCCGATCCAGAGCCGAGGCGGCGCGACTACGTGATCATCTCCGCCGACGATCATCTGATCGAGCCCCCTGACCTTTTCGAGGACAGGCTGCCGGAGAAATACGCCGACGTCGCGCCCAAGGTCGTGGAGACCGAGGCCGGTCACCAGGTCTGGCGCTACGGCGGCGCCACCTACCCGTGCGCCGGCCTCGACGTGGGCGCCGGGCTGCCCCGCGAGCAGTGGACCCTGGACCCGGTCAGGTTCGAGACCATGCGCCCCGGCTGCCACGACATCGAGGCCCGCGTCCAGGACATGGACGTGGCCGGCGTCTGGGCCGCGCTGTGCTTCCCCGGCATGCTGGCCGGCCAGTCGGGCATGCCGTTCGCCAGGACGCGCGACCAGGAGCTCGGCCTCGCGCTGGTCAAGGCCTACAACGACTGGCACATCGACGTCTGGGCGGGCACCTACCCGGAGCGGATCATCGGCCTGCAGCTCCCCTGGCTGCCCGACCCCGACGTGGCCGCCAAGGAGATCCGCGCCAACGCCGCCCGGGGCTTCAAGGCGGTGGTGTTCCCCGAGTTCCCGACCCGGCTGCGGCTGCCGTCGATCCACACCGGCCACTGGGACCCGTTCTTCGCCGCCTGCGAGGAGACCGGCACGGTCGTCTGCCTCCACATAGGCGAGTCGAGCTGGTCGCCGGTGCCGTCGCCCGACACCCCCATCGAGGCGATCACCACGCTGCTGCCGACCAGCGCCATGTTCGCCTGTGCCGACTGGCTGTGGTCGGGGCTGCCGCTGCGCTTCCCCAACCTGCGCATCCTCATCGCCGAGGGCGGGGTGGGCTGGCTGCCGGTGCTCGCCGAGCGGGCCGACTACGCGCTCGACCACCCGGTGGCCGGCGAAGCGCAGTGGGACGGCGGGCTCAAGCCCAGCGAGGTGCTGCGCCGCAACTTCTTCTTCGGCACGCTCGACGACCACGCGCTGTCGGGGGTGCGGCTCGCGGTCGGCCTCGACCACGTGCTGCAGGAGAGCGGCTATCCGCACTCCGACTCCACCTGGCCCGACACGCAGAAGTCGGTCGCGCGCAACCTGGGCGCGCTGCCGCCCGCCGACATCGCCAGGGTCGCGTACGGCAACGCGGCCCGGCTGTTCGGGCACCCGCTGCCGTCACGCGCGTGGCTGAGGATGGAGGAGATCTAGCCTTCCTGCGGGGCCGGCTCCACCCGGCCGGTGATGATCCGGCGCTCCCAGTCGACGTAGCGTCCGCTCTCGCCGAGCAGTGACGCCATCAGCCACAGGAACACGCCGAAGTCGTCGGCCACGCCGATCAGCATGAGGAAGTCGGGCACGACGTCGATCGGCGAGACCAGGTAGACGACGCCGAGCGCCATCATGGTGAGCCTGCCCTTGCCCAGCCCGTCGTACCGGCCCCGGAGCGCGGCGCCGAGCATGCGGGGGATCGCCCGCAGCCGCGGCATGAGGCCGGGCGTGCCGGGCTTGGTGACGTCCCGGTACGCCCGATAGGCCGCCGCGGCCTTCGCTGCTTTCGCCATCATGTGCTTCCCCTTACCCCGTCTCTCACGACATAACGTGTTACCGGGGGCAAGGAGTTCCTCACAGCGCGGGATGCTCGAACGGCCTGGCGGCCTCGATCTGCGCCGCGACCCTGATGAGCAGGTCCTCCCGCCCGGCCGCGGCCACGAGCTGGACGCCCACGGGCAGCCCGTCGCGGGTGCGGTGCAGCGGCAGCGAGACGGCCGGCTGGCCGGTGGCGTTGACGGGCGAGGTGAAGGCCACGACGTGCGCGGTCCTGCCGAACGCGGTGCTCAGGTCCTCCGGCGGGATCCAGCCGAGCGGGAACGGCGCCACGCCCACCGACGGCATGAGCAGCAGGTCGTGCCCGGCGGCCCACCAGGCGGCCATCCGCCTGCGGAAGCCGTCGATCCACTGCGCGGCCAGCAGGTGGGCCGCCGCGCTGCGTCCCCGGGCCGTGGCCACCATGGCGGCGTTGCGCGGCTCCAGCTCGTCCAGCTCGACGGCCCTGCCCCTGGCCGGGCCCAGGCTCTCGACGAGCGCGGCCAGGTTGTCGGCCACGATGGCGCCGAAGTGCAGGGGGAAGTCGGGCTCGCCCAGCGCCTCGGGGCAGCCGGGCGCCACGTCGTGCCCGAGCGCCGACAGCAGCGCCGCCGCCCCCGTCACGGCCTCGACCAGCTCGGGGACCTCCGGCACGTCGCCTCTCGGGTGCGCGGTGACGTACCCGATCCGCAGCCGTCCCGGGTCGGCTCCGGCCTCCTCGGCGAGCGGGCGCGGCAGCGGCGGGGCGGCGTACGGGTCGCCGGGCACGTACCCGGAGACCAGGTCGAGCGCGGCGGCGGTGTCGCGCACGGTCCTGGTCACGAACCCCGGGCAGGAGAAGCCGTTCCAGCCCTCGCCCTGCGCGGGCCCGAGGCTGACGCGCCCGCGCGTGGGCTTGAGACCCACCAGGCCGCAGAACGAGGCGGGGATGCGGATCGACCCGCCGCCGTCGCTGGCCGTCGCGAGCGCGACCATCCCGGCCGCCACGGCCGCCGCCGAGCCGCCGCTCGACCCGCCCGCCGAGTACGCGGGGTCGTGCGGGTTGCGGGTGGGGCCGAACGCGACGGGCTCGGTGCTGATCGTGCTGCCGAACTCGGGCGTGTTCGTCCGGCCCAGGATCAGGAAGCCGGCCTCGCGTAACCGGATCACGCCGTGCCCGTCCCGGTCGATCCTCAGTCCGTCGCAGACCCGCGAGCCCGCGCTGTACGGCTCGCCGGCCTGCTGCCAGCCCAGATCCTTGAGCAGGATCGGCACGCCGCGGAAGGGCGCGTGCTCCGGCAGGTCGTCGGCCTCGGCCAGGGCCCGCTCGAAGCGGGGGTGCACGACCGCGTTGAGCTCGCCGTCGCGGGCCTCGATGCGGGCGATGGCGGCCTCGGCGAGCTCGCGCGGCGACACCAGCCGCTCGCGCACCGCCCGGGCCTGGCCGACCGCGTCCAGCCGCAGGATGTCGTCCATGCGCCTCAGCCCTTCGGAGCCAGGTCGCGGACGGCCTGGGTGATGGAGACCTCGCCGCCCGGGATCGGGGCGAGCACGGGCGTGTTGAGGCCGTTCGCGACGTACTCCTCGATCCGCGCCCGGCAGGTCGCCGCGTCGCCGTGCACGATCAGCGCGTCGACGACCTCGTCGGGGATGGCCTGGAGCGCGGACTTGCGGTCGCCCGCCGCCCACGCCTCGTGCAGCGGCCGCAGCACCTCGCCGCGTCCCAGCCAGTCGTGAAAGGCCGCGTACGCGGGCACCGTGAGGTAGGAGGCCAGCATCCACCGGGCCTGCTCGCGTACGCGGTCGGTGTCCTCGCTCACGCAGACGAACAGCCGGGCGATCAGCTCGGTCTCCGGCCCGATCTCGGCGCGCACCTTGCGCACGTCGTCGGGCGAGAGCCAGTTGGTGATCGCGCCGTCGGCCTCCTCGGCCGCCAGCTTCAGCATCCGCGGCCGCAGCGCGGCCAGCACGATCTTCGGCGGCGCTTTGGGCGCCCGCTCCAGCTTGAACCCCTTGACCTGGAACGTCTCGTACGCCTCCGACACCTTCTCGCCGGTCAGCGCCTGCTTCAGGAAGCGCAGCGTGTCGCGGGTGCGCGCGTAGGGCTTGGCGAACTCGACGGCGTTCCAGCGCTCCACGATCGCCGGGGACGACGAGCCGATGCCGAGCACGAACCGCTCCGGCGCCAGGTCCGCCAGCGTGGCCGCCGACATGGCCAGCAGCGCCGGGCCGCGGGTGGAGACGGGCACGATGGCGCTGCCCAGCCGCACCCCGGGCGCCCACTGCGAGGCCAGGGCCAGCGGCGTGAACCCGTCCGTGCCGTTGACCTCGGCCGACCACAGGTCGGTGTAGCCGAGCGCGGGCAGCTCCTCGATCAGCTCTCGCGAACGGGCCAGCGAACGGTCGTAGAAGGGGATGGTCATGCCCCAGTTCTGGGTCATCGCGCGCCTCCGGGATCCGGGTGTGCCCTGACCATACCAACCGGTCTGTAGCCTCGACTACGCCCTGAGCTCGTGCACCGCGGCGATGAAGTCCTTGGTGATCCCGCGCAGCCCCGGCAGGTGCGACAGCCCGACCAGCCGGTCCACCAGCGGCACCGTCACCTCGATCAGCCGAAACGTGCGCGCACACCCCGGCGAGGTGTCGTGCACCCAGAACAGCACCATGCCCATCGACAGCAGCCACAGCAGCTCGGGCAGCTCCTCGCGCAGCTCGGCGTTCATCCGGTCCCGCGCCCCCTCGACCACCTGCCGGTAGATCCCGATGGAGGCCTCCCTGGCCGGCGAGGACTGCTCGCTGAACGGGCTCAGCGGGTTCGTCGGCTCGGCCGCGTGCTTGTAGAACTTCACCGCGAACTCGTGGTACGGCTCCGAGACGCGCACCCACTCGCGCAGCACCCCGCTCAGCCGCCCGGCCAGCGTGAACTCGGTGGCCAGCAGCTCACGGCAGGCCTGCTCGTGCTCGGCCTGGGCGCGGTCGTAGTACGCCTGGATCAACGCCTCCTTGCTGGCGAAGTAGTAGTAGGCGTTGCCCACGGACACTCCGGCCTCGGCGGCGATGGCGCGCATCGTCGTCGCTTCGAAGCCGCGCTCCCGGAACAGTCGCAAGGCCGTCTCGACGATGACCTCTCGAGTGCTCTCCGATCCTCGGTTTCGGGCTTCGGACACGTTCGTCACTTTACGGCTTATTTCCGGGTTAGGTCATGAAGCCGCACGGTGATCGCCGCCACAAGGCAAAGATCCCGGTGGGACAGGGGTTATCCGGTGTGAAGGGTGGGATTGATGATTCCAGCGGAAGGGCTATTCCGCGAAAAGGCATCGACATGTGGATACGTAGGACAGTGCGGCTCCTCGTGGTCGCGCTCTTTGGTATCGAGATCACCATCATCGCGATGGCGTCTGCGGCCTCGGCCGCCCCCAGGACGCCGGCGGACGAGCCACGCCAGGCTCCGGACCCGGTCATCCGGGTGTACGAAGCCGGTGACATGTACAACGCCCCTCGCTGGTACGCCATGCTCGAGAAGACCGCGACGAGCCTGGAACGGGCTTACCACGCCCAACTCGGCCCCGTCCACGGGCTGGCCGGGCTCCGCGCACACCACCCGGAGACCCGCGAACACGCCGATCCGGGCGCGCTCACCCATATGCGCGAACCCACCGACCCGGGCGAGCTCTCCCACCTGCGTGAGCACGAAGAGCTGCGGGAGCACGGGGAATCGCGAGCGCACGGGGAATCGCGAGCGCACGGGGAATCGCGAGCGCACGGAGAGCTGCGGGACCCCGCAGAGCCGGGAGAGCACGGAGAGCTGCGGGAACCCCGCGAGCTCCGGCGGCCCGGCAGCCGGCCCGGCGACTTCCAGGAGCCCAGCGGCCACCCCGGCGACTTCCGGGAGCCGGGCGACGAGCGCGAGTTCCGCGAGCTCTACCTGAGGCGCTTCGACGCCGGCCAGGCCGAGCGGCCCGAATCACGGGCACGCGAGAGCAAGGGCGGCAAGGCGGAGGCCAGACGGCACCGCCGTCCCGCGGTCGACCTGCACCGGGCCCGGCCCAGGCACGCCACCGTGCACCTGTCGCACGCGCACGCCTCGGACTGGCTCAAGGACGCCGGCCTGCGCTGGAAGTCGACGGGCAACTGCACCAGCAAGCACCTGCGGCACTGCACGTCGCTCGACTCGGTGCGCACCCGGACCGTCGCCAAGGCCGTGGAGCTGAAGCGGCGCAGCCGGTGCCCGATCACGGTGACAGGCGGCACCGAGGCGGGCCACGCCTCAGGCCGGTTCAGCCACGGGAACGGCTACAAGCTCGACATCTCACACAACCAGTGCATCGACCGGTACATCACGAAAAATCATCACCGGACCGGTGTGCGTAGTGACGGCGCCACCCTCTACCGCTCCCCGTCGGGCGACATCTTCGCCGACGAAGGCGACCACTGGGACATCCTGTTCCGGTGACAGGGCCGGCTCCGTCCACCAGCCGGTGGACGGAGCCCGGACTTCAGAAACCCGTCAGAACTCGGACGCGACCAGCTCGGCGATTTCCGCCGCGTTCAGCGCGGCGCCCTTGCGCAGGTTGTCACCGCACACGAACAGATCCAGCGTGTTGGGGAAGTCGACCGCCTGACGCACCCGGCCCACATAGGTCGGGTCGGTGCCCACCACGTCGGCGGGGGTCGGGTAGACCCCGTTGGCCGGGTCGTCCATGAGAACCACCGTCGGCGCGGCGCCCAGCACCCGGTGCGCGTCGGCGACCGTGATCTCGCGCGCGAACCGCGCGTGCACGGCCAGCGAGTGCGTGGTGATCACCGGCACCCTGACGCAGGTCGCCGAGACCTTGAGGTCGGGGATGCCGAGGATCTTGCGCGACTCGTTGCGCAGCTTGAGCTCCTCGGAGGCCCACCCGCCGTCCTTGTACGAGCCCGCCCACGGCACCACGTTGAACGCGATCGGCGCCGGGAACGGCGAGTCGTCGGGCAGCTTGTTGGCCAGCGCCTTGCGCACGTCACCGGCCGTCTGGCCGATCGACCGGTCGCCGGCCAGCGCCTCGACCTCGTCGTAGAGCCGGGCCGAGCCCGCCACGCCCGCGCCGGAGACCGCCTGGTAGGAGGCGACGACCAGCTCGGTCAGCGTGTATTCGGCGTGCAGCGCGCCCATGGCCGCCATCATCGACAGCGTCGTGCAGTTGGGCGTCGAGATGATGTTGCGCGGCCGCTCACGCGCGTCGAGCGGGTTGACCTCGGGCACCACCAGCGGGACGTCCGGCTCCATGCGGAACGTGCCCGACTTGTCGATCGCGATCGCGCCGCGCTCGGCCGCGATCGGCACCCACACGGCCGACACCTCGTCGGGCACGTCGAAGATGGCGATGTCGATGCCGTCGAACACCTCGGGTGCCAGCGCCTGCACGACGACGTCCTCGCCGCGCACCTGGAGCACCTTGCCGGCCGAGCGCGGCGACGCCACCAGGCGCACCTCGCCCCAGATGTCGTCACGCGAGGAGACGATGTCCCGCATGACGGTGCCGACGGCTCCGGTGGCCCCGATCAGGGCGAGATTGGGCCTGCTCATCGTCCTGAACCTCCATACACAACGGCTTCGACCTGGTCGGAGTCGAGATCGAAGGCACGGTGGGCGGCCGCCACGGCCGCGTCGACACCGTCCTGCTCGACGATCACGGAGATGCGGATCTCCGACGTGGAGATCATCTCGATGTTGACCCCCGCGTCGGCGAGAGCCGCGAAGAACGTCGCCGTGACGCCGGGGTGCGAGCGCATGCCCGCGCCGATCAGCGACACCTTCCCGATCTGGTCGTCGAAGAGCAGCGACTCGTAGCCGATCTCACTCTGGATCTTCTTCAGCGCCGTCAGCGCCGTCTGGCTGTCGGCCGTGGGCAGCGTGAAGGAGATGTCGGTGCGACCGGTCGCAGCGGCCGAGACGTTCTGCACGATCATGTCGATGTTGATCTCGGCGTTGGCCAGAGTTTTGAAGATCGTGGCAGCCTCACCGACCTTGTCGGGCACCCCGACAACAGTGATCTTGGCCTCGCTCCGGTCGTGCGCGACGCCGGAGATGATCGGCTGCTCCATCTCGGTTCCTTCGTGGTAAGGGTCGGAGACGACCCACGTGCCTTCCCTGTTACTGAACGAGCTGCGTACGTGAATCGGCAGGTTGAAGCGGCGAGCATACTCGACGCAGCGCAGGTGCAGGATTTTCGCGCCGCAGGCCGCCATCTCCATCATCTCGTCGTAGGAGATCCTGGGGATCTGCCGCGCGGCCGGCACGATGCGCGGGTCGGCGGTGAAGATCCCGTCGACGTCGGTGTAGATCTCGCAGACGTCGGCCTCCAGGGCCGCCGCCAGCGCGACCGCCGTCGTGTCGGAGCCGCCGCGGCCCAGCGTCGTGATGTCCTTCGACTCCTGCGAGACACCCTGGAAACCGGCCACGATCGCGATGTGGCCCTGGTCGAGAGCCTCCTGTATGCGGCTCGGCGTCACGTCTATGATGCGCGCCTTGCCGTGCGTCGAGTCGGTGATCACACCCGCCTGCGAGCCCGTGAACGAACGGGCCTCGTGCCCCAGGTTGGCGATCGCCATCGCCAGCAGCGCCATGGAGATGCGCTCGCCGGAGGTCAGCAGCATGTCGAGCTCGCGGCCCGGAGGCAGCGGCGACACCTGCTGAGCCAGGTCGAGCAGCTCGTCCGTCGTGTCACCCATGGCGGAGACGATGACGACCACGTTGTTGCCGGCTTTTTTCGTCGCGACGATCCGCTGCGCGACCCGCTTGATGCAGGACGCGTCGGCGACGGACGAACCACCGTACTTTTGCACAACGAGCGCCACGAGAGTCTCCCGGTCTGGACTGTGAGGTGCCAGTCTACTTGGGGGCTCTCATGCCACTGATGGCTCAACCACTATGTGGACACCCGTCAGACGGTGGTGGCCTCCTCCGCCACGTCAAGCCGCGAATGCGCGGCCAGAGCCTGCAGCGCCCGCATGGCCGCGCCCGCGTGGTTGCCCCAGGTGTTGAAGTAGGAGTACTGCCACCACCACAGCGCCTCGGCCGGCCGCCCGGCCTGATAGTGACGCAGCCCGTGGATGAGGTCGGCCGCCACCGCCGTCAGGTCGTCGGAGAGCCTGTACGGCGTGACCCCCGTGTCCTTGTACGGGTCGAACACCTCGGCGTAGTCGTCGACCGGGCCGAGCCTCTCGGCCAGCGCCGTGCGCACCCCGTCGATGTCGGGGTCCTCGCTCAGCGGCGGCTCGTAGTTGCCCGACAGGATCACGTCGCGGTTCGCGCCGAGCTTGGCCCCGGCCAGGCTCACCTGCGCGACCTCGACCAGCAGCAGCGACCAGATGGCGTCGCCGCCCTCGCCGCCCGCCACTCTCGCCAGGCCGTCCACATAGTTGCTCGCGTGTCCGGCGATCTCCTCCGCCAGGATGCTCCACTCGTCAGACATCCAGCAGCCTCCGTCCTTCGAACGCGCGGCCCAAGGTCACCTCGTCGGCGTACTCGAGGTCACCGCCCACAGGCAGACCGCTGGCCAGTCGTGTCACTTTCACACCCATCGGCTTCACCAGACGGGCGAGATAGGTCGCCGTCGCCTCACCCTCGAGATTGGGATCGGTGGCGAGGATGAGCTCGGTCACCCGGCCGTCGGCCAGCCGGGTCATGAGCTCACGGATGCGCAGGTCGTCGGGGCCGACGCCGTCGATCGGGCTGATCGCGCCGCCGAGCACGTGATAGGTGCCGCGGAACTCGCGCGTCTTCTCGATCGCGACGACGTCCTTCGACTCCTCGACCACGCAGATCACGTGCGTGTCGCGGCGCGCGTCACGGCAGATGCGGCACTCCTCCTCGGAGGCCACGTTGCCGCACACCCGGCAGAACCGGACCTTCTCCTTGACCTCCAGGAGCGCGTGCGCCAGCCGCTTGACGTCGGCCGGATCGGCCGCCAGCAGGTGGAAGGCGATCCGCTGCGCGCTCTTGGGACCGACGCCAGGAAGCAGACCCAGCTCGTCGATCAGGTTCTGGACGACCCCTTCGTACATCGTCTAGAACCCCGGCAACTGGCCGAGGCCGCCGCCACCGAGCCCCTGGGCCAGCGGGCCCAGCTTCTCCTGCTGCAGGTCGGAGGCCGCCCTGATGGCGTCGCGCACGGCGGCGATCACCAGATCGGCGATCGTGTCGGCCGTGTCCTGCGGGTCCGCGGCGTCGATCACGCTCGGGTTGATCTTGAGCTCGAGCAGCTCGCCCGAGCCGTTGACGACGGCCGTGACCATCCCGCCACCGGCCGAGCCCTCGATCTGCGCATCGTTGAGCTCCTGCTGGGCGCTCACAAGCTGCTGCTGCATGAGCTGGGCCTGCTCCAGCAGCTGCTGCAGGTTGACATCCCCTGGGTTCACCGTCGTGCGCTCCTCGTGGCTCCGCGTTCTTGACTGCCACGAGCCTACGGTGTTTGGGCGCGGTCATGTACTGGCAGGCATGCAGGTGTTTCGCGCTCCGGCCTCATTCTGGCCGGATCCCGGCCCCCCTCCAGTGTCCGGGACCCGGCCATCACACCGGCCGGAGCGGCCGCACCATGCCGGTGCGTCGAGAGGAACGGTAGACGTCACCACGTTGCACACAGGTTGCGATCATTCAATCACCCTAAGCAATCCCTCGAACGGGTTGCGCCGGAAGCCCTGTACAACGGATGCTCGCCTTGGGGGCCGATTACATGGAGTGGCCGATGAGTTACGCTCACTTGAACGCATACTCCCGCCGCCTGCGCGCGGCACACGACAGCCTCAGCGCCGACGAGGTGACCCCCGCCGAGCCCCGCGGCATGATCGGCGCCTCCTGGAGGCGCTCCCTCGACGCCGGCATCGACCTCGACGCCACCGCCGCCCCGCTGGCCTTCGACAGCGCCACCATCAAGGACGTGCGCGCCTCGCACCCGCTCCAGCCGCTGCTCTCGCTCCTCGCCCAGACCCTGGGCCGCTCCGCCGACGAGAGCGAGAACATCGTCCTCGTCACCGACTCCGACGGCCGGGTGCTGTGGCGCGAGGGCCACGCCGCCACCCTGCGCCGCGCCGACCAGGTCGGCCTCGCCACCGGCCACCACTGGGGCGAGGGCATCGTCGGCACCAACGGCATCGGCACCGCCCTGGCCCTGCGCCGCCCCGTGCACGTCTACTCGGAGGAACACCTCATGCGCGTGCTGCACGTCTGGTCGTGCAGCGCCGCCCCGATCATCGACCCCGACTCCGGCCAGGTCCTCGGCTGCGTCGACGTCAGCGGCACCGCGCCCAGCCTCCACCCCGCCACGGTCGCCCTCGTCGGCGCCGCGGCCAAGCTCGCCGAGACCCAGCTCGCGCTGCGCATGCACGAACGCGACGACGCGCTGCGCCGCCGCTACGAGGGCCTGCGCGCCCGTTCCACCATCCTGCTCTCCCCCACCGGCCGCGTCATCGCCGGCGACCCCTCCGGCCGCCTCGGCTCCCGCGTCCCGCTCCCCACCACCGGAGACCGCATGATCCTGCGCGACGGCCGCGTCGCCGTCCTGGAGCCCTTCTCGGGCGGCTACCTCCTGCGCGCCACCCCGACCGTCACCGCCTCCCCGCTCGGCCTCACCCTGCTCGGCGACGGCCCGCCGACCGCCGTCGTCAACGGCCGCAAGCTGCCGCTCTCCCTGCGGCACGCCGAGATCCTCGCCCTCCTCGCCCTCCACCCGCGCGGCCTCTCTGCCGACCAGCTCTCCTTCCATCTGTACGGGGACGCGGGCAACCCCGTCACCATCAGGGCCGAGGTGCACCGGCTGCGCGCCCAGCTCGGCGCCATCGTCGAGGCGAAGCCGTACCGGCTGACCTCGCCCGTCGACGCCGACTTCCTGGAGCTGCGCCGCCTGCTGTCGGCCGGCGACCCGGCGGCCCTGGCCCGCGCCTACGCCGGGCCGCTGCTGCCGCGCTCGGAGTCACCCGAGATCCGCCGCGCCCGTGACGAGCTGGAGGTCCAGGTCCGCACCACGCTGCTGCGCCACGGCACCCCCCAGGACCTGTGGGCCTACGCCCAGACGGAGGGCGGCCGCGACGACCACCAGGTCCTCGAACGCATCACCCGCAGCCTCCCTGCCTGCGATCCCCGCGCCGCCGCAGCCCACGCCCGCCTCCGCGCCCCATGATCCTGCGCCGCCCGCTACTGACAGGTAACCGCGACACCGTCAGAATCCGCGCCTGCCACCGGGTTCGCGCCCGGGGTCAGGTGTGGTCGATCTCGCCGATCACCTGGGCGCCGAGCTCGCGCTGGAGGAGCGCCATGCCCGAGACGGCGTCCACGTCGGCGTCCGCGTCGTTCAGCGGGTCGACGTCGTCCGTCTCCAGGCTCTTGTCCCGCCGGGGCACCGCGTCCGGCCACCCGGACGCCGCTCCCGCCCGGCCGCCGCCGGCACGAGCCCCGGTCCGGGGACCCGCCTGAGCGGCCGCCCTGGCCGCCGAACGGGCCGCCGCCAGCCCGGCGCCCACCGCGCCGCCCCCGGACCGTCCAGGAGCCGTCTGGGTGGGGTCGGGCGTGGGAGGCGAGCCGAGCCCCGGGTCGTCGGGCGCCGTCGGCCACGACTCGTCCGTCGTCTGAGGGCCGCCCGCCGCCCCGCCGGGCCCCTGCGCGCCGTCCTGTGCCGCGTGGGCGCCCGCCGCGTCGTGCGGACCGCCTGCGGCGCCTCCCCTGCCGTCCGCGTCCCCGTACGAGCTCGTGGCGGCCCCGTGCGGCCCCGCAGCGCCCGCGTGCGACCCCGCGGGGCCGCCGGGGCGTGATCCCGCGCCTCCCTCGGGACGCGCGCCCGCGGGCCCGGACGGCGGCCCGGAAGGCCCGCCCGTGCGCCCGTCGGCGCCGCCAACGTGGGAGCCGCCCTGCTGCCCGTCCGCCGCGTCGCCGCCGGATGCGCCCTGCGCCCCGGACGGACCGCCGGGATGAGAACCCGATCCGCCCCCGGGATGCGCCCCCGACGCCCCGCCAGGATGGGACCCGGAAGCGCCGCCCGGGTGCGACCCCGGCGCATGCCCCTGAGGCCCGCCGGAATGCGAGCCGCCCGGGTGGGAGCCGCCCGGCTGAGGACCGCGCGGGGCCGCCTGCGGGCCGCCGCCCACCACGGCCTCCACGCGCCAGGTGCCGCCCAGCACGTCGCCCAGCGCGCCGGCCACCACGGCGTCCTTGCCGCCGCCGGTGAAGTTCTTCATCGCACCGACCTGGGTGAAGCCGAGGGTGACCAGGTTGCCCTCGACGCCCACCACCTGGGCGTTGGTGCTCACGTTCGCCCACACGACGATGCTGCGCTGCTTGAGCGCTGCCAGGACCGCGGGCCACTGCTGCTGGATCGCCCCCGCCCCGCCGGCGACGGGCCCACCGGAAGCGCCGCCGGACACGGGCCCGGCGCCGCTCTGCGCGGGAGCCGCCGGTGCGGCAGCGGCCGGCGGCGCGGCGCCGGGGCGTACGGTCTCGGGCCAGTCGTCGCCGGAGGGCCGCGCCACGCGCCCCTCCCCCGGACCGGCCTTCTGCGCCGCCGCCTCGCCCGGGCCACTCCCCTGCGCCGCGCCACCGGCAGGAGCGCCACCGCCCGGGCCGCCTGCCGTGTAGGACGCCGCGCCCTGGGCGGGAACCGCCACCCCACCCTGCACGGCCTCACGCACCGGCCCGCCGTGCCCCGCCGCGCCGTGCCCCGTACTGTCGGACTGCGGGAGCGGAGGGGCGGACGCGCGGGCGGCCATCTGGGCGACGGCGCCGCCGCGTTCGAGGCGTTCGAGGCGGGCGAGCAGGGCGGTCTCGTCCTGCGAGACGGCCGGGAGCAGGACGCGGGCGCACATCAGCTCCAGCAGGAGCCGCGGCGAGGTCGCGCCGCGCATCTCCGTGAGCCCGGCGTTGAAGATCTCGGCGGCCCGGGTGAGCTCGGCGGGCCCCATGGACGCGGCCTGCTGGACGAGACGCTCCAGCTCGTCGGCGGGCCGGTCGAGCAGCCCGCTGGTGGCGGCCTCGGGGACGTTGGCCAGGATGACCAGGTCACGGAAGCGCTCCAGCAGGTCGGAGGCGAAGCGGCGCGGGTCGTGGCCGCCCTCGATGACCCGGCTGACCGTCTGGAACACCCGGCCGCCGTCACGCTCGGCGAACGCGGCCACGACGTCGTCGAGCAGGTCGCCATCGGTGTAGCCGAGCAGCGACACGGCCTTGGCGTAGGTGATGCCGTCGTCCTCGGCCCCGGCGAGGAGCTGGTCGAGGATCGACAGCGAGTCACGCGCCGACCCGGCGCCGGCGCGGACGACGAGCGGCAGCGCGGCCGGCTCGTACGGGACGCTCTCGGAGGTGAGGATCTCCTCCATCAGCGCGCGCAGCGTCGCGGGCGGCATCAGCCGGAACGGGTAGTGGTGGGTACGCGACTTGATGGTGCCGATGACCTTTTCCGGCTCGGTCGTCGCGAAGATGAACTTCAAGTGCGGCGGCGGCTCCTCGACGAGCTTGAGCAGCGCGTTGAAACCCTCGCGGGTCACCATGTGCGCCTCGTCGATGATGTAGATCTTGTAGCGCGCGGAGACCGGCGCGAAGAAGGCTCGCTCGCGCAGGTCGCGGGCGTCGTCGACGCCACCGTGGGAGGCCGCGTCGATCTCGATCACGTCGAGGTGACCGGGCCCCGTCGGAGCCAGCGCGACACAGGACTCGCAGGTGCCGCACGGGTCGGGCGTCGGGCCCTTCTCGCAGTTGAGCGAGCGGGCCAGGATGCGGGCGCTGGAGGTCTTGCCGCAGCCGCGCGGGCCGCTGAAGAGGTAGGCGTGGTTGACTCGGCCGGTGCGCAGCGCCTGCCGCAGCGGGTCTGTGACGTGTTCCTGACCCTTGACCTCGGCGAAGGTCCCGGGCCGGTACTTGCGGTAAAGCGCAAGGCTCATGCGACCATCCCGCCTGCGAGGGGCTCCTAACGAAGAGAACCCCTCGCACACCCGCCAGAGCCCGCTTATCCTTGCTGCCTTCCGGCCCTGGGGAGGTTCACAGGATGACGCCGCGCGAGGGGTCCACCGACAGTCTAGCGGGATGCGGCAGTGCTCGCTCCACGCTCGCTCCCGGGAAATGGTGGTCTTCACACGTCCGGAAGTCCGGTAAGCTCGTCGGCGGAGGATTCGCCTAGTGGCCGAGGGCGCACGCTTGGAAAGCGTGTAAAGGGCAACCTTTCGGGGGTTCAAATCCCCCATCCTCCGCCAGCCCAGAAGGGGTGTGCCGTGATCACGGCACACCCCTTCTGGCGTTCGGGCCTCAGGTGAGCCCGCAGGCCGTAACGACCCCTCCCCACGGGCACCTCAACGGTCACACCTGCACGTTCGGAACGGCCGACGACCAACCCCCATTCGTGGAGTGCCGTCGCTCTGCGCCTTTGAGACAGCCTGCAGATGATCGTGAGCTGCGCCATCACTCCTAGAGCCGTCCTAGATCGGATACCGGCCCGATGTGCGCGAGCTTGTCGGGGTTGGCCACCGCGTGGATCGCGCGGACCACGCCATCAGCGATGTCGAGCTCGACCACCCCGATCACGCGGCCTTCGGCGTCGTACTTGACAGCGCCCGGACGGCCGTTGATCGAGGCCGGCCGGAGGGAGACGCCCAGGATCCCGCCCCGGCGGAACACGCCGAGGAGCAGCCGTATGACAGCCGGCCGCCCGGCCAGACGACTCCCGAAGGCCCGCGCCTTGCCGCCCCCGTCCCCGTGGAGCACCACGTCAGGTGCGAGCAGGCCGAGCAGGGCGTCCATATCGCCGCCCTCGGCGGCCACGAAGAACCTGCGCGCGAGTTCCTCGCCTTCCGCCCGGCGCTCGCGGGACAGCGCACTGCCCTCGACCTGCCCTCCGGCGGCGATGTGCTGCCGGGCGCGGGCGAAGATCTGCCGGCAGTTCGCCTCGGTCTTGCCGGTGATCCCAGCCACCTCCGGATAGCCGTACCCGAACACCTCGCGCAGCACGAACACGGCCCGCTCCATCGGCGTGAGCGACTCCAGCAGCACCAGGAAGGCCATCGACAGCGAGTCGGACAGCTCAGCGCGCTCGGCCGGTCCGGGCAGGTCGGCGAGCACGACGACCGGCTCCGGCAGCCACTCGCCGACATAGGTCTCCCGGAGCACCCGCGCCGAACTCAGGTGGTTGAGGCTCAGTCGCGTCACGGCCGTGGTCAGGTACGCCTTCAGGTTGTCGATCACGGTCCCCGCCTGGTACGCCCGGGTCAGGCCGAGGAACGCGTCCTGCACGATGTCCTCGGCATCGCCCACGGACCCGGTCATCCCGTAGGCGATGGAGAACAGCAGCGGCCGGTAACCGGCAGCCTCTTTCTGCGCTGTTGATCCAAGCACGGAATCCTCCCCGACTCGCGTACGGCCGCGATGACGTACCGCAGGGTAGCCGCGCAGCGTCCGCACGGAAGGGGAGACGCACGTCACATTCGCCGCCGTCACAGGCGGGCGGGCTGCCCTGTCCTAGAGGGGCGACAACGGAACGACGACAAGGAGAGCACGATGGATGCTCGCTTGAACCTCTTCGGCAACTCTGCGTGGACATGCACAGCAAGGACGCCGAGCAGGGCACCCGCATCGCTGACGCGGCCGGTGGCGTCAGCGACGAGGTCTGGGCGAATGCCGCCAAGCACTACGACGAGGACCAGCTCGCCGCCTTGGTGTCCCTCATCGCCCTCATCAACGCCGTCAACCGCGTGAACGTCATCACCCGGCAGCCCGCCGGCGACTACCGGCCCGGTCGGCACGGGTGACGAGCAGGACCGATACGCCTACAGCCCTTGTCAGGAGAAATCTCATGAATCTCGCTCTGTGGATCTGCGCCGGGTTGCTGGCCGTCGTCCTCCTCATCGGTGGCGTCGGCAAGCTGATCGTGCCCCGGGAGAAGATGGCCGCCATGCGCGGCGCGGGTTGGACCGCCGACTTCAGCGTCGGGTTCCTGAAGATCCTCGGGACCGTCGAGGTCCTGGGAGCGGTGGGACTCGTCCTGCCCGCCGTGACCGGCATCGTGCCAGTTCTGGTGCCGGTGGCGGCGGTCGGCGTGGTGGTGCTGATGGTCGGCGCGATGGTCACGCACCTGCGCCGTGGTGAGGTCATGTCGGCCGCGGGGAACCTGGTCTACCTCGCCCTGGCCGCCTTCGTCGCATGGGGCCGTTTCGGCCTCGAACCCTTCATCGGCTGACCGGGCAGCGGGACGGCGCCGGCCCGGCCGGAGGGCGAGTTCCCGTGGCGCCACCACGACGGGAGCTGACGGTCAGGTTCGCCAGATGCTCAGGCAGCGGGCCATGATCCGGAACGGGACGGCCCTGCCTTCCAGCTGGTCGACGGTGCCGGCCAGGTGGAGGTCGAGCTCGGGGCAGTGGAAGAGCCAGGTGCCGGTGACCCCCGAATGGCCCACGAGCGTGGCGGGGTGGCGGCTCGGCGCGGCCAGGCGGCCCACGGTGAAGAACATGGTGCCCAGCCCGTACGTGAGCACGGGGACGTTGCGCAGGCGGTTGCGCCGCTCGGTGAGGAGGTCCACCGTGCGCGGGTCCTTGAAGAGCTCGCCCTTGAGCAGCGCCTGCTGGAAGGTGAGGAGGTCGCCGGTGGTGCTGATCAGGTCGTTGGACGATCTCACCAGGCCGGGCAGGTCCACGCGGCGGCGCCGGGCGTAGAGGGGCACGGGACGGTCCGGGAGCCCGGTGCTCGTCAGGCCCAGCGGCCCGGTGACGCGGTCGGCGAGCAGGTCGGCGAACGACCGGCCGGTGACCGTCTCCACGATGCGGATGAGCAGCTGGAAGCCGGTGTCGGAGTAGCGGGCCTTCTGCCGGGGGGCGGTGAGGTCCTGGGGCGCGAAGTGCGGGCCCTGCCGCCGGGCCATCTCGATGGCCTCCTCGAACGTCCAGGAGACGTCCTCGCCGGCGGCCAGGTGCTTGAAGAGGCTGGGGCCGTCGCCTCGGTACTCGAAGAAGTCGGGCAGCCCGGAGGTGTGGCTGGCCAGGTGGCGCACGGTGATCTCGGGGGTGCGGTCGATGCCGTCGAGGACGTGGAGCCGGTCGGTGATCTCCGTGGGCAGGTAGGCGGTGATGGGCGCGTCCAGGGCGAGCTCGCCGCGTTCGTGGGCCTGGAGGACCAGCGTGATGATGAACCGCTTGGTCACGCTGGCGACGAAGAACGGCGTGTCGGGACCTGGTAACCCGGCGGCGCCGGACCAGCCCCAGTCCCCTCGGGCGACGGCGAGGTTGACGTGGTGGAGGCCGCGCCGGGCGGCGAGCTTGTCCAGCAGGCGGTTCATGCGGGCGTCGATGTCGGCGGGAACCATGAGCGCGACCCCTTATCTCTCTTAGACATCTCTCATAGACATATCTATTAGACATGTCTATGAGAGTCAACAGGGCTAGACTCGGCCGGTGGCCCACGTGATCCTCGGTCTGCTCCTGATCACCCCGATGAGCTTCTACGACCTCATCAAGGCGTTCGAGAGCGGAGTCGCGCTCTTCTACAGCGCCAGCTCAGGCAGCATCAAACGCGCCCTCGACGGCCTGCTCGCCCGGGGGCTCATCGAGGTGGCCAGCGTCGAGGGCGGCCGCGGGCGCAAGGTCTACCGCGTGACCGACGCCGGCCGCGAGGAGTTCCGCACCTGGATGACGGCGGACCCGGCAGGGCCGGACCTGGAGACCGCGGCGCTGGCCAGGCTCTACTTCCTCGGCCTGGTCGAGCAGCCCGAACGCCTGCCGGTGATGCGCCGCATCACGGCGCGCATCGAGGCGGACCTCGCCACCCTCACGGACCTCGACGAGCGCCTCGACGCCGTCAGCGTCCCCGATGAGCACCGCGACCTGGCCACCCATCAGCGCGCCGCGCTCTCCTACGGCATCGCCTCGGGCCGGTTCATGCTCGACTGGTTCCGCGACCACGCCGAACGACTGAGCCGCGACACGCCATAGATCCACCGCCTCCGCCGCATCTATGCGGGTGAGACCAGAGGAGTCCTGCCCGGCTGGTCCACCCGCGCGCGTACGTAGACCGGGCGCTCGCCCGTTCGGCACGGCGGCGGCGGACGTCCTGGTCGGTGGCGGGGCTGGTGGGCGCGTGCCTGGTGGGCGCGGTCATCGCCTACCCCCTGACGGGCCTTCCTGGCATCGGAGGGCGCGACGCCGCCGCCGAGCTGATCAGGCTGCCGGCCAACACCCCGAGCAGGCGCGGATGATCCGCGACTGCATGCCCGAGGGCGGCCCGGTGCACGGCATGGATCCCGGCCGCCGGCTGCCCGAGCTGGGCGGCGTCGAGGACTTCCGGGTGCTGGCGCGCTTCACCGACGGCGAGGGGTCGACGGCGCTGCTCGGCAGCACGGCCGGGTTCGTCCTCTGCACGCCGGTGCCGAAGGGCGAGCTGGGCGAGGCGGCGGTGTTCACGTACTGGGGCCACAAGGCTCCCGGCGGCCTGGCCGCCGGGCTGACGGGCGATTCCCCGGTGAACGGGCCCTGACCGTTTACGCGGCCCGGACCTCGACGTCGCCGGAGTCGGTGACCATGCGGATCGTCCTGGCCGCCGACGGGTCGTGCGTGGCGCCGACGTCCTTGTTGCCGGAGTCGGACTTGGCGGTGATGTTGTACGACCCGTCCGGCACGCGGATCAGCGCGTTGCCGGAGTCGGACTTCGTCTCCACGCTGTCCGGGGCGCCGGCGAAGGCCAGGTCGATGCCGCCGGAGTCGGTCCTTGCCGCGACCTGCTTGCCGGTGAGCCCGGTGGCCTCGATGGCGCCGGAGTCGCTGGTCACCTCCACCTGCCCGGACAGGCCGCGCAGCGTCACCTCGCCCGAGTCGCTGCCGGCCTTGACGCGCAGCCCGCGCGGGATCTCGACCTTGTAGCCGACCTCGCAGTTCAGGTTGCCCACCCAGCCGCTCGGACAGGTGAACTTGAGCACGAGCGTGCCGTCGTGGACCTCGTGGGTGGGCTTGGGCTTGCTCTTGTTCCAGGTGAGGTGCTCGGTGACGTGCACGCCCTGCCGATCGGACTCGACCACCTCGATCTCGCCCGAGTCGGCCTCGACCTGAAGCGCGGTCACCGTGCCGGTGACGTCGTAGGACACCGTGTCCTCGTGCTGCGGGCCGCCCACGACCCCGCAGCCCACCGTCATCGCGGCCAGCCCCAGCAGGGCCGCGATCGCGCCCGTTCTCTTCAGGTTCATGACGTCGATTGTTCTCGATCGCGCCGGGGCGAACCTCCGGTGAGTCCCTGAGACTTCCCCTGAGTACGCCTAGGCGGCGGTCAGGGCCTTGGACCGGTCGGTGGCCATGCGGATGGCGATGATGCCCAGCACGGTGCCGGTCACGTACCTCTGCACGCGGACCCACAGCGGGCGGCGGCCCAGGAACACGGCGAGGCTGCCGGCGGTGAGCACGATCAGCGCGTTGACCAGGGTGCCGACGGCGATCTGGGCCGAGCCGAGCACGAGGCTCTGGAGCAGGATGTGGCCCTGGGCCGGGTCGATGAACTGCGGGAGCAGCGACAGGTAGAGGATAGCGATCTTGGGGTTGAGCAGGCAGGTGAACAGCCCCATCGCGAACAGCCGCCGCGGCGCCTCGACGGGCAGCTCGCGGGCCTCGAAGGCGGAGGTGCCGCCGGGCTTGACCGCGTTCCAGGCCAGCCAGAGCAGGTAGGCGGCGCCGGCGAGCTTCAGCGCGGTGTAGGCGGCGGGCACGTACGCGAAGACGGCGGTCAGGCCGAGGCAGGTGGCGGCCAGGTAGGTGGAGAACCCGACGAAGACGCCCCCGAGGGAGATGAGGCCGGCGCGGCGGCCTTGGGAGATCGACCGGGAGACCAGATAGATCATGTTCGGTCCCGGGGTCAGCACCATTCCCAGAGAAATCAGCGCGATTCCTACGATTCCGGTCGACATAGTCACATGTTACCCAGGACGGCTTTCTGGGAAGCGGACCAGCCCCAGGAAAGGGGCGCGCATGGATTTCAGGGACGACGTCAACCTCGACGCCTCGCAGGTGCAGGACGCCGGCGGCCAAGGCGGCGGCGGCCGGTTCCCCGGCGGCCCCGGCGGCATGGTCATCGGCGGCGGCGGCATCGTCACGCTGATCGCGTTCGTCGTGTTCGCCCTGCTCGGCAACGTGGGCGGCGAGCCCGAGCCCGCCCAGCGGCAGCCGCCCGCCAACCTCGCCGAGCAGTGCCGCACCGGCAGGGACGCCGACCAGAGCGAGAAGTGCCAGGTCGTCGGCGTGGTCAACAGCATCCAGGACTACTGGAAGAAGGAGCTGCCCGAATACACGACGGCCAAGACCGTCCTCTACACGGGCGGCGTCCGCACGGCCTGCGGGGCGGCCGACTCCTCCGTCGGGCCGTTCTACTGCCCCGGCGACCAGCGCGTCTATTTGGACCTGAGCTTCTTCGACCAGCTGCGCACCCAGTTCGGCGCGCAGGGCGGCCCGTTCGCGCAGGCGTACGTGATCGCCCACGAATACGGCCACCACGTGCAGAACCTGCTCGGCGCGCTGGAAGGCGGCGGTTCGGTGGCCACCGAGCTCCAGGCCGACTGCTACGCCGGCGTGTGGGCCAGGAACGCCTACGAGGGCGGCTTCTACGAGCAGCGGTTCACCGACGCCGACATCGCCCAGGCGCTCGACGCGGCGGCGGCCGTGGGCGACGACCGGATCCAGCGGCGCAGCGGCGGGCGGGTCGACCCGGAGTCGTTCACCCACGGCAGTTCGCAGCAGCGCGTGGCGGCTTTCCAGGTCGGCTACAAGACCGGCCAGCCCGGCCGATGCACCCCCTCCGACCTGCTGTGACGGTCGTCGAGAGCGCATGTATTCGAAATCTCTCCTAAAATGAGGGGGGTGATCTTCAAGCTGGTCGGCGATGGACGGCCTTATCCCGAACATGGTTTGTCCAACCGCGAGTGGGCGCAGATACCGCCGCGGCAGGTCCGGCTCGACTCTTTGATCACCACGAAGGCCATGCTGGACCTGCATTCGCTGCTGGCCGCCGACTCCACCTTCTACGGCGACCTGTTCCCGCACGTGGTGCAGTGGCAGGGCGATCTCTATCTGGAGGACGGCCTGCACCGGGCGCTGCGCGCGGCGCTGCACCAGCGATCGATCCTGCACGCCAGGGTGCTCGAACTGCCGAGCTGAAAAGGGCCGCGAATCCGCGGCCCTTTTTCGTGTCCGGAAACGCGAAGAGCCTCCCCGCGGGGAGGCTCTTCGTCGTGAGCGGTGGTGGTGGGATTTGAACCCACGGATGAGTTGCCCCATCACACGCTTTCGAGGCGTGCGCCCTCGGCCACTAGGCGACACCACCGCCGACGAGCTTACCGGATCCGCCGAGTGCCGAAGAACTTCTTAAGGATCTCGGAGCTCTCCTCGGCCAGGACGCCCATGACGACCTCGGGCCGATGGTTGAGCCGGCGGTCGCGGACCACGTCCCAGAGGGACCCGGCGGCCCCGCCCTTCTCGTCGACGGCCCCGTACACGATCCTGTCGACGCGGGACAGGACGGCGGCGCCGGCGCACATCGTGCAGGGTTCGAGCGTGACGACGAGCGTGCAGCCGGTCAGGCGCCAGCTCCCGAGCAGGCGGGCGGCGGCGCGCAGCGCGAGCACCTCGGCGTGCGCGGTGGGGTCGGCGCTCGCCTCGCGGTCGTTGCCGGCCTCGGCGAGGACCTCGCCCCGCGGGCCGAGCACGACGGCGCCGACGGGGACCTCGCCGCGGGCGCCGGCCGCGGCGGCCTGGGCGAGGGCCAGGCGCATCGCGGCCTCGTGGCTCATCTCAGCCGGTCGAGCTCGTCGGCGAACGACAACTTCTCGGCGAGCACGGAGAGGATGTCGGCGGGCAGCATGCCCTCCTCCATGCTCAGCTCCAGCAGCTCCTCGGAGCTGACGCCGAGGTCGGACAGGAGCTCGAAGTCCCCGGCGGGGCGGACGCCGAGCTCGTTGCCCTCTTTGTCGGGCACGACGCCGGCGAACTCGGCGAACAGCTCGCCCAGATGGTCGGCGGGCACCGCGTGGGCGTCGGAGAGAAAGACCCGGGGCTCGTCGTCGTCGCGGTAGCGGACGATGGCGAACCACTCGTCCTCCACCTCGACGCAGAGCAGCGCCAGCTCGTCGCCGGCCAGGCCGAGCGCCTCGGTCACGGCGTCGCCCAGGTCGTCGACGATCTCGGCGTCACGCAGGTCGACCTCGGCGCCACTCCAGCCGCCGGCGGTCTTGACGAAGGCCGCAGAGAAGGTGTTGGCCGCCATGTGCGCTCCAGGGGGTCAGTCGAAGACCGATTCGATGGCACGCTCGAACGGCTCGGAGAAGCCCAGCCGTGCGGCGACGCTCGACAGCACCTCGTCGGGCAGCAGGTCGACGTCGCCGGACAGGATGCCCAGCTCCATCTCGTCGAGCCCGAGGTCGGCGAAGATCGACAGGTCACCGGCGGGCAGCGCGGTGTCCTCGTCCTGCAGGATCTCGTCGAGCTCCTCCTCGTCGGGCACGGGCACGTCGAGGTAGTCGAGAACCTGCCTGGCCAGCGGGAAGTCCCACGACGCGGCGATGTCGGAGAGGAAGACATCGACCCGATCGCCGAGCACGCGCAGCGCCACGAAGAACTCATCCCCCACGGCGACCAGGCCAATCGTGCCGCTCTCGCTCGGCTGCTGGCGCAGGGCCTTGATCAGGCCCTGGAGGTCGGACGTGAGCGCGACCGGCAGCAGCTCGGCGTCCCAGCACTCGTCCTCGCGGTAGACCACGATGGCGAAATCGAGCGCGTCTTCGTCTGTCATCGCCATCGCCATCCCCCACAGCCGGCCCTGTCGGACCATAGCCTCTAGCCGGTTTCCAATCGTTCCAGAACCGGCCTGCCGTCGTGTGCCGCTCCGACCAAATTGTGATCAAAACCAAGACCACAACGTGCCGGTACGTGTCACACAAGATAGCGTTGTCCCTTATGGAAACCCTCGTCGTCGACCATCCGCTCGTGGCGCACAAGCTCACCACGCTGCGCGATGTCCGCACCGACTCTCCCACCTTCCGCAGGCTCGCGGACGAGCTGGTGACGCTGCTCGCGTACGAGGCCACCCGCGACGTCCGCGTCACCGACGTGACCGTCGAGACCCCGGTCGCCACGGCCAAGGGCGTGCGGCTGGCCAAGCCGGCGCCGCTCGTGGTCCCGATCCTGCGCGCCGGGCTCGGCATGCTGGAGGGCATGACGCGGCTGCTGCCGACGGCCGAGGTCGGCTTCCTCGGCATGATCCGCAACGAGTCGACGCTGCAGGCCGAGACGTACGCGACGCGACTGCCCGACGACCTGTCCGGGCGGCAGTGCTACGTGGTCGACCCGATGCTGGCCACGGGCGGCACGCTGGCCGCCGCGGTGCAGTTCCTGTTCGACCGGGGGGCCGTGGACGTCACGGCGCTGTGCCTGCTGGCCGCCCCCGAGGGCCTGGCGTACATGGACAAGGTGTTCGCCAGCTCCGGCAAGCCCGTCCGGGTCGTGACGGCGGCGCTCGACGAGCGGCTGAACGAGAACGGCTACATCGTCCCGGGCCTGGGTGACGCGGGCGACCGCCTCTACGGAGTCGTCTGAACGACCCACGCGCTGCGACCTCTTCGTTACATACTGTACTTGTGTGGGTACGTAGAGTGAGGAAGGCAACTTCCGCAGGGCGTGGGGGAGCACGATGAGCGTTATTCAGTCCGCCGGGGTGGCGTCGTGAGCACCGAGGCGGATCCGAGCCCGTACTCGGAGGTGGAGACGGCCCTGTGCGAGGAGTTCGCGGGCGTCCACTCCTCCGCGACGGTGACGCGCTGCGTCGAGGCCGCTCATTACGGGGCGCTGGAGGTCACCGGCTATGCCCACCCCAGCCTCGTCGAGCGGATCGCCCGCAAACACCTCCACGTCCTCGCTCTGGTGGCCAGTGACCGAGGCTAGGCAAGATCATAACTAGCTCGCCAAGAGCACCTTTACCCCGGCAACAGGGTGGGTAATGTATACGGCGGGTGTAGTGGGTAAGTGGTACGGAGGCGACAGTGCAGGTCAAAAAAGTCCTCACATACGGTGGTATCGCGTTTGTCGCGTACTACCTGTTCGCGCGACCAGCGGACGCCGCTGACGCGGTCAGAGGGGCGTTCGACACCGTGTTCAACGCGGCCGACTCGCTGGCTCAATTCGTGAACAACCTCGCATGAGACTTGTGACCCACGGGGACTCTGCTCCGTCGTCGGTCAACCGTTATCTACTCCCCCACGAACAACAGGTCATCATGGTGCGGCGTCACCCAGCCGTGCTGCTCCGTCCGGTCGCCGAGGTCTTCGGCGGCCTGATCATCGCCGGACTGCTCAGCCGATTCTTCGGCGGCGGCGAGGGGGGCGGCACGGCCCTCGTCGTCGTGTGGTGGCTCTGGCTGCTGCTGCTGATCCGTTTCGTATGGAAAGTCGCGGAGTGGTCGGTCGATTACTTTGTGGTGACCTCGAAACGGATGCTCTTGACCACCGGCCTGATCACGCGCAAAGTGGCGATGATGCCGTTGGCGAAAGTCACCGACATGAGCTTCCAGCGATCTCTGCTTGGGCGCATGCTCGGCTACGGAGAGTTCATCCTGGAGTCCGCCGGCCAGGACCAGGCACTGTCCAACGTGGAGTACATTCCGTATCCGGAGACCTTGTACCTGGAGGTCTGCCAGATGCTATTTCCCGGCAAGGATGACGGAGACGATTAATCTCCAGGTGGGGAATTCTTCACCCGGGGATACCAGATTCGGCTACTTCGTGCAATCATTGCGTGTTGTTGACCCTTCCCCGCCTTGAGAGATGAGATGCCGAGTCAGGGAACCATCGGTGACCGCGTCCGAGGATTGCGGCTGAACAGGCGGATGTCGCAGGCCCAGCTGGCCGGACCCGACCTGTCGGACAGTTACGTCTCGCTGATCGAGTCGGGCAAGCGCACGCCGACTCCCGTCGTCGCCCGTCTCCTGGCCGAGAGGCTGGGATGCACCACCGAGTTCCTCCTGCATGGGATCGAGCCTCGGCAACGGATCGACACCGAGCTCGGGCTCCGCCATGCCGAGCTGGAGCTGCAGCACGGTGACCCGGTGGTGGCCGCCGAGCGCTACACGGAGATCGTCAAGGCGGCCGACGAGGAAAACGCCATGCTCACGGCGCAGGCCCGCTTCGGCAGGGCGCGCGCGCTGGAGGCGCAGGGCCGGCTCGGGCAGGCCGTCGAGGCCTTCGAGCGGCTGCGCCGGGAGGCCGCCGCGCATCCCGAGCGCCTGGCCGACCTGCCGCTGACCATCGCGCTGAGCCGCTGCTACCAGCGGGCCGGCGACCGGCTGCGCGCCCGCGACCTGGCCGTCCGCGCGCTGGAGCAGGCCGAGCGCATGTCCATCACGCAGGGCGAGATCGCCGTCGACCTGGCCGCCGTGCTGGTCGAGGCGCGCGGCGACCGCGAGGGCCACTCCGCCGAGCTGGATTACGTCAAGAAGGTGCTCGATCTCAGCGAGGCGCCGGATGATGTGGACCGTTCCGGAGAGGTGCACTCGCTCTGGCAGGCGAGCAACGCGGCGGCCGCGGGCGAGGACTCCGCGCTGGCCGTCCGGCTCGCCGACGACGCCATCAACGCCGGCCGTCAGCGACGGCTCGCGCTGCAGCTCGCCCGTACGGCGATGCACTGGGCGCGGCTGGCCACGGCGCCGATCGACGAGGCCGAGCGCCTGGTCGAGCAGGCGGCGCGGACGTTCGGCGCCCACCCGGGCAACGAGCGCGAGCACGGCGAGAGCCTGATCGCGCACGCGCGGGTCCGGCTGCGGGCCAACGACCTGGTGCGGGCCGGCGAGCTCGCGTCGCAGGCGCTCGACCTGCTGCGTGACGTCCCGGGCACGGCCACGGCGGAGGCGCACCTGCTGCACGCCACGGTCGCGATCGGTCTGGGCGGCGACCCGTCGGCGCATCTGGGGGCGGCCCACACGCTGCTCGCCGGGCGCAACCGGCAGCCGTTCGGCTCCGACCGGCCGGCCGCGCGCTGCTGGCGTGAGCTGGGCGACCTTTACGGCCAGGTGGCGGACCGAGCACAGCAGACCGCCGCTTATCGTAAGGCGCTGGAAGCCGCCGGGGTCCGTTCCATGCTGGCCGGGCTGACCGCCGATTCCACAGTTTCCCGCTGAACCTACCCTCCGGGGGCTCCAGCATTTAGCGGCTGGAATACACTAGGGTTTCCCAGTCATTGACTCATAGGATGATTGGTTTCCCCCGGAGGAGGCGGACTGTGAGTCTGCGTACGGCGCAGCGGGCTTCGCTCGTCGACCAGGTGATCGACCAGCTCAAGGAACAGATCACCTCAGGGTCGTGGCCGATGAACGGCAAGATCCCGACCGAGACCGTGCTCGCCGAGCAACTCGGAGTCGGGCGCAACACCGTTCGGGAGGCCGTACGCGCGCTCACCCACGCCGGTCTCCTGGAGTGCCGGCAGGGCGACGGCACCTACGTACGGGCGACCAGCGAGCTCTCGGGGGCCATGCTCAGGCGCCTGCGGCAGGCCGAGCAGCTGGAGATCTTCGAGGTGCGCCGCGCGCTGGAGGTCGAGTCGGCCCGGCTGGCCGCCACCCGCCGCACCGACGAGGACATCCGGCTCATCGAGGCCGCGCTGGCCGAGCGTGACCGGGCCTGGGAGCTGGACGACCCCGACCGGTTCGTCGAGGCCGACCTGGCCTTCCACATGGCGGTCGCGCACGCCACCCACAACCTGGTGCTCATCGACCTCTACGAGGACTTCTCCGCGGCGCTGCGGGCCAGCATCACCGCGGCGGGCACCTCGCTCAACAAGAGCTACATCCCGCATGACGCGATCGCCCGCGCCATCGCCGCCGGCGACGTCAGCGCCGCCGAGCGGGCCGGGCACGCCTGCATGGAGCACATCCTCATCGCCCTGACGGAGTCGGAGCCGTAGGAGCTCAGGGCCTGAGCCTGTCGGCGTGGTCGGCGGCGAACTCCTCGAAGGAGCGCGCCGGACGGCCGACGACGCCGGCGAAGTCCTCGGTGGTGTAGTCGCCCCAGCCGCTCGCGTAGGCGCGAGCGTATTCGGTGTTGACCGCCGCGTCCCATTCGCGCAGCCCGGCGCCCAGCATCGCCTCGTAGGCGCCTTCCGGGGAGACCGGCTCGTAGCCGATGGGCGTGCCGTAGACGGGGGTCAGCCGGGAGGCGGCCTCGCGCAGCGAGATGCTCTCCGGCCCGGTGAGCGTGTAGGTCCTGCCCCGGTGCGCCGACGGGTCCGCCAGCACGCGGGCGCCGAACTCGGCGATGTCGCGCACGTCGATCAGGCCGATCCTGCCCTCGCCGGTGGACCCGTACAGGGTCGTGCCGTTGATCGAGCCGAAGAGGTTCTGCATGAAGAACGCCGGGCGGATGATCGTCCAGTCGAGCCCGGAGGCGGTCAGCTCCACGTCGGACAGGGCGTGCAGGCGGCCGTTGCGGGTGGGGGCGTCATGGGAGGCGCCGATGGCCGACATGCGGACCACGTGGCGCACGCCCGCCTGACGGGCGGCCCAGACGGCGTTCATGCTGGCGTGGGGCGCCTGCGGGCCCATCGCGGTGAGCAGCCAGAGCGTGTCGACGCCCTTGAACGCGGGCTCCAGGGTGTCGGGCCGGTCCAGGTCGCCGGCCACCGCCTCGACGCCGTCAGGCGCTTTGGCCAGGTCGCGGACGAGCACGCGGACGTCGTCGGTGCTGGGCAGGGCGCGCAGCAGGGCACTGGAGACGGTGCCGGTCGCGCCAGTGATCAAAATCGTCATGTCGGCTCTCTCTCATCAGGCGGAACCGGTGCGTCCCGCTCATGCAGCCAACGTATAGTAAGAAATAATGACGGTCAAGTTTGGTGACTAATAGGAGGATGTGGCCGTGCGCCGCAGTGACAACAAGCAAGCCGACCCCGACATCGGGGTCCTGAGCAGCCGCATGCTCTTCCGGCTGCAGCGAGAGCTCTTCTCCACCCTTGCCGAGCAGGGGCATCCGCGGCTCAGGCCGCGCCACGGGGCCGTGCTGGCCTACCTGAACGAGGAAGGCAGCCGGGCCACCGACCTGGCCGCCCTGTCGGGGCAGCACAAGCAGGTCGTCGGCACGCTCGTGGACGAGCTCGTCGAGCTCGGCTACGTGGAGCGGCAACCCGACCCGGCCGACCGCCGGGCCAAGCTCATCGTGCCCACCCGCAAGGGGCTCGACGAGATGGCCCGCTCCGACGCGATCGTGGCCGCCATCGAGGACCGCTACGCCAAGGCCGTCGGCGAGGAGACCTACGCCGAGTTCAAGAGGGTCTTCAGGCTGATCTCAGCTCAGCCGTAGCGACATCACCAGGTAGCGGAAGGCGGGCTCGGCGTCACCGGGCACGTCCTGGATCAGGGCGGGCCTGGTCGGCGACTCCATGTTGATGCGCGCCAGGTCGGTCTCGATGCCGACGAGCCCGTCGAGGATGAACTGCGACTGGAAGGCGATCTGGATGTCGTCGCCGCGCAGCTCGCACTCGACCACCTCCGAGCCCCGGCCGATGTCGCCGCCCCCCGCCTGGATGCGCACCTGGCCCTGGCTGAACGACAGGCGGATCGCCGTGTTGCGCTCGGCCACCAGCGCCACCCGCTTGATGGCCGCCACGAACGGCGCCACCGGCACGTCGGCCCGGATCGACCAGTCGGCGGTCAGCCGGGTGCGGTAGTCGATGAACTGCTCGTCGAGCAGCCGCACCGTGGTGCTGCGCCCGACGCTCTCGAAGCCCGCCACGCCGTCGCCGAACGCGACCGACACCTCGCCGCCGCGCAGCGACTTGGCCACCTCGACCAGCACGCGGGCCGGCACCATGGCCGAGACCGAGGCGGTGGGGCTGGCCGGACGCCAGGCGAACTCGCGGGCCGCGATGCGATAGCGGTCGGTGGCCGCCATCGTGACGAGGTCGCCGTCGACGTCGACCCTGATGCCGGTCAGCATCGGCAGCGTGTCGTCGCGGCTGGAGGCCGGGGCCACCTGGCCGACGGCCGAGGCGAAGACGCCGCCGCCGATCGCGCCGATGGCGGGCGGCATCGCGGGCAGGCTCGGGAAGTCCTCGACGGGCATGGTGATCAGCCCGAACTCGGCGCTGCCGCAGGTGAGCACCGCCTCCTGGCCCTCGGTGACCAGCTCGACGTCGTCGGCGGGCAGGCTCCTGCTGATCTCGGCGAGCAGCCGGCCGGGGATCAGCACGCTGCCGGACTCGGCCACGTCGGCGTCGACCAGGGCGCGCGCCGACACGTCGTAGTCGAACGCGGACAGGCTCAGCTCCTCGCCCGCCTCCAGCAGGAGCCCGGAGAGCACGGGCGTCACGGGCCGGCTGGGCAGGACCCTGGCCGCCCACGCGACCGCGTCGGCCAGCACGTCACGGTTAACCCGGATTTTCACCTGATCCACCCTTTCTTCGCGGCCTGCCCTCTAGAAAATAGCCGAGCCTACCGACAAAGAATCCCGCTAGCGGCTGTTGAGGTAGGCGAGAACGGCCAGGACCCGGCGGTTGTCGTCGTCGGAGGGGGCCAGGCCGAGCTTGGCGAAGATGCCCGCGGTGTGCTTGGCCACCGCGCTCTCGCTGAGGAACAGCCGCTGTGAGATGGCCGCGTTGGAGCGCCCCTCGGCCATGGCTTCGAGCACGTCGCGCTCGCGCGGGGTGAGCGTGGCCAGCGGCTCGTGGGTGGCGTTGCTGGCCAGCAGCTTGGCGATCACCTCGGGGTCCATGGCCGTGCCGCCCCCGGCCACCCGGCGCACCGCGTCGACGAACTGCTCGGCGTTGAACACCCGGTCCTTCAGCAGGTAGCCGATCGCGCCGGAGCCGTCGGCCAGCAGCTCGCGGGCGTAGAGCTGCTCGACGTGCTGGGAGAGCACCAGGATCGGCAGCCCGGGCACCTGCTTGCGGGCGGCCAGCGCGGCCTGCAGGCCCTCGTCGGTGTTGGTCGGCGGCAGCCGCACGTCGACGATGGACACGTCAGGGCGCAGGTCCAGCAGCCCCCTGAGCAGCTCCGGCCCGGTCTCCACGGCGGCCACCACCTCGAAGCCGTGCGCCTGGAGCAGGTGGACCAGGCCGTCCCTGAGGAGATAGAGGTCTTCGGCGACGAGTACGCGGTTCATCACTCAGAACCATAGGCTGGTCGGCGTCGCGTTGCACATCCACAGGTCGCGGTTGTGGTTGGCGGGGATGGCGACCGCGGCCACGTACATCATGGTGCCGAGCACGACCATGAACGCGATGACCGGCCACTGGTAGGGCTCCGGCAGGTGCAGCGCCAGGAACCAGGTCTTCTCCTCGACCCCGAAGATCTTGAAGATGGCCGCCACGATCCCCTGCGGGAACAGCGGGCACCAGGCCGTCGCCCACAGGCTGACCACGGTGATCATCTTCCAGCGCGGCAGCTTGGGCAGGTCGCCCGCCCAGTATTCGGGCAGCACCCGGGGCAGCTCCATCGTCACCGTGGTCGGCCCGCCGGGCGGGCTGTGCAGCGCCATGACGCCGTCGAAGGCCGCGAGTCGCCGCTCGATGCCGGTCAGGCCGCTGCCCTTGGCGGGATCGGCGCCGCCCCAGCCGTCGTCGCTCACCGTGATGCGCAGGCTCGGGCCGTTGGTGCTGATGTCGACCGTGGCCCGGGTCGCGCCGCCGTGGCGGGCGGCGTTGGACAGCAGCTCGCTCACGGCGAAGTAGGCGGCGGCCTCCACGGGGGCCTCCGGCCGGTGCGGCAGGTCCACCTCCACCGTCACCTTGAGCGCGCTGTCCATCGCCAGCGCCCGGACGGCGTCGCCGAGGCCGCGCTCGGCCAGCACCGGCGGGTGGATGCCGCGGATGACCCGGCGCAGCTCGGTCAGCGTCTCGGCGGAGGCGTCGCGGGCCTTGGCCAGCAGCGCCTTGGCGGCGGCCGGGTCGGTGTCGACCAGGTTCTCGACCGCGCCCAGCGTCATGCCGATCGCCACCAGCCTGGCCTGGGTGCCGTCGTGCAGGTCGCGTTCGATGCGGCGCATCTCGGCGGCCTGCGTGTCGACGGCCAGGTTGCGCACCCGGCTCAGGTGGCTGACCTGGCTGGCCAGCCTGCTGGCCGCGGTCGGGCCCAGCAGCAGCTCGCACCAGAGCCCGTACAGCCGGAGCCCGCGCTCGGGCATCAGCAGCAGCAACGGGACCAGGGCCACCTTGACCAGCGGGTCGAGCAGCAGCCACAGCGCGTCGCGGAAGGTCGCCCGGTCGGTGAGCATCCACTTCCACCGGTCGTTCCAGGCGGGCACCCGGGGCGACTTGTACAGGGTCCGGCCGTGGCGGTACATGCCGTCGGGCTGCGGCTGCGGAGGCGGCGGCGGGGGCAGGTAGGGCGCCTCGATCTCGATGCCGGACGAGGTGCGCACCAGCTTCCTGGTGAGCCCGGTCACCCCTCTGATCATCCGGACCGCCGGCGGGAACAGGAACACCATGCCCAGGCCGAACGTCGCCATGACGGTGAGGAACGCGGCCACGATCACGACCAGCTCGTAAGCGGCCAGCGTCAGCAACGCCAGGACGATCCCGTACTTCCGGAGCATGTCACCAGTGTGCGTGATCCAGGCGCACTCTCACATTGCACCTAGGTACACCCTTGCCCGGCAACCAACCGCATTCCCGGTGACCTGCGCGAACTCTAGCGTCGAAGCCATGAACGTCATCGAGGTCGAGAACCTCCACAAGCGCTACCCCAACCACGTGGCGGTGCACGACGTGTCGTTCGAGGTGTCGGAGGGCGAGATCTTCGGCATCCTCGGCCCGAACGGCGCCGGCAAGACCACCACCGTCGAGTGCGTCTCCGGGCTGCGCGTCCCCGACGGCGGCGCCATCCGCGTCGCCGGCATCGACCCGCACCGCGAGCGCGACCACCTGCGCCGGGTGCTCGGCGCGCAGCTCCAGAGCTCCGCACTGCCGGAGAAGATCAAGGTCTGGGAGGCCCTGGACCTGTACGCGTCCTTCTACCCCGACCCGGCCGACTGGCGGGAGCTGCTGGAACGCGTCGGGCTCGGCGCCAAGAAGGACGCCATGTTCGGCAAGCTCTCCGGCGGCCAGCGCCAGCGCCTGTCGGTCGCCCTCGCGCTGGTCGGCAAGCCGCGCATCGCGGTGCTGGACGAGCTCACCACCGGGCTCGACCCGCAGGCCCGCCGCGACACCTGGGAGCTGGTCGAGCAGGTGCGCGACTCCGGCGTGACGATCGTGCTGGTCACGCACTTCATGGAGGAGGCCGAGCGGCTCTGCGACCGCATCGCGCTCATCGACGCCGGTCGCGTGGTGGCCGTCGACTCCCCCGCCGGGCTGATCGAGCGGGTGGGCGGCGAGCAGCGGCTGCGGTTCCGGCCGTCGGCCCCCGTCTCGGACGCCGTGCTGCTGGCCCTGCCCGAGGTCACCGACGTCAGCAGGAGCGGCCAGCAGATGGTCGTGACCGGCAAGGGCAACCTCGCGCACGCGGTCACGATGGCCCTGGCCGACCAGCAGGTCATCCCCGGCGACCTGCGAATCGAGCAGGCCACGCTGGACGACGCGTTCCTCGCTCTCACCGGAAGGAAGCTGGCATGAAGAAGATCCTCCTGATGGAGACCAAGCTCCACCTGCGCGACTGGCCGATCCTGGCGTTCGGCCTCGTGCTGCCCATCGGGCTGCTGCTGGGCCTGGGGCAGATCCCGGACCTCGGCAAGCCCGACCCGAACCTCGGCGGGGCCCGGTTCGTCGACGCGCAACTGCCCGCGCAGATGATCCTGCTCGCCCTGATGACGATGTCCTTCACCGCCCTTCCCGGCGTGCTGACCGCCTACCGTGAGCAGGGCGTGCTGCGCAGGATGTCGACGACGCCGGTGCACCCCGGGCGGCTGCTCGGCGCGCAACTGGTGATCAACCTGGTCGTCGCCGCGATCGCCGCCGTCCTGGTGATCGTGCTCGGCGCGCTGGTGCTCGGCTCCCACGTGCCGGCGAACCTGATCGGGTTCGTGCTGGTCTTCCTGCTCGGAGCGGCGGCGATGCTGGCCCTCGGGCTGGTGATCGCCTCCGTCGCGCCCAGCAGCAAGGCCGCCCCGGGCATCGGCTCGGTCGTCATGTTCCCGCTGCTGTTCCTGGCCGGGATGTGGCTCCCGCGCGAGATCATGCCCGACGCGCTGCGCACGGTCAGCGACTACTCGGTGGTCGGCCCGTTCGTCAACGCGATGCGCGACACCTGGGCGGGCGACTGGCCGCAGCTCCCCCACCTGGCCGTGATGCTGGTCGGGCTGGCGCTGTTCGGCGGGCTGGCCGTGAAGCTGTTCAAGTGGGAGTGAGCTCAGGCCCACACCGGGCGGGCGCCGGTGACGTTGAGGTAGAGCGAGTAGAGCGAAGAGGTGGCGGCGATGAACAGCCGGTTGCGCTTGAGGCCGCCGAACACCAGGTTGGCCACGTCCTCCGGCACGTGCAGCCGGCCGAGCGCGGTGCCGTCGGGCGCGTAGCAGTGCACGGCCTTGCCGGCGGCGGCCCACACCCGGCCCTGGTCGTCCAGGCGCATCCCGTCGTAACGGCCGCCGCCCTCGGCGAACACCTCGCCGCCGGTGAGCGTGCCGTCCTCACGCACGTCGAACACCCGCAGGTGGCCCCTGCGGGTGTCTGCCACGTACAGCCGCGTCTCGTCCAGCGAGAAGGCCAGGCCGTTGGGCCGTTCGAAGTCGCCGGCCACGATCCGCACCTCGCCCGTGACCGGGTCCACCCGGTAGACGTGGCAGCCGTCGATCTCCTGCTCGGCCCTGACCCCCTCGTAGTCGCTGGTGATGCCGTAGTTGGGGTCGGTGAACCAGAGCGAGCCGTCGGAGCGCACCACCGCGTCGTTGGGGCTGTTGAGCCGCCTGCCCTGCCACCGCTCGGCCAGCACCGTGATCGAGCCGTCGTGCTCGGTGCGGACCACCCGGCGCTCGCCCTGACGGCACGAGATCAGCCGGCCCTCGCGGTCCAGCGTGTTGCCGTTGGTGTAGCCGGCGGGCTGCCGGAACGGGCCGACCGCGCCGCTCATCTCGTCCCAGCGCAGCATCCGGTCGTTGGGGATGTCGCTCCACGCCAGGTAGCGGCCCGCCGGGACGTACACCGGGCCCTCGGCCCAGCGGGAGCCGGTGTGCAGCCGTTCGAGCCAGGAGTCGCCGCCCACGGTGGCGAACCGCTCGTCGAGCACCTCGAATTCGGTGGGGATCATACTGAACGTCCTTCGGTCAAAGCGTGAAATTTCCTAATAGCATATGGCTATGGATGACATCGACAAGACGCTGATCCGTCTGCTCCAGGATGACGCCACCCAGTCGTACGCGATCCTGGGCAAAGCGGTCGGGCTGTCGGCCGGGGCCGCGCACGAGCGCGTGCGCAAGCTGCGCGAGCGCGGCGTGATCCGGCGCACCACCATCGAGGTCGACCCCGAGGCCGTCGGCCTCGGCGTGGTCGCGTACGTGCTGGTCGACGGCGCCACGTGGATGGGCGGCAGCGCCGACCGGCTGGCCGCGATCGCCGCCGTCGAGGAGGCCCACGTGATCGCCGGTCCCGCCTCGGTGCTCCTCAAGCTCCGCACGGCGACCACCAAGGACCTCCAGGACGCGCTGCGCCGGGTGTTCGAGGTGGACGGCGTCACCAGCACGCAGTCGATCGTGGTGCTGGAGACCTTCTTCGAGCGCCCGATCCCCATCGCGTAAGGTGCACGGATGACGGTCTTCGCGCACATCAGCGACATCCACATCGGCGGCTCCGACGCGAGCGTGACGCGGGCCGAGGCCGTCATGCGCCACCTCGCCACGCTCGAGATAGACGCCGTCGTGGTCACCGGGGACGTCGCCGACCACGCGCTCGCCGAGGAGTACGAGGTGGCCGCCGGGATCCTGCGGGCCGACGTGCCGCTGGCCGTGTGTCCCGGCAACCACGACTCCGTCCCCGAGTTCGAGAAGCGGATCGGGCCCGCCGACCAGGCGATCCGGCTCGACGGGCTGACGATCGCGCTCGCCGACTCCAGCGTCCCCGGCCGCCCGTACGGGTTCCTCGCCGACGAGACGCTGGCCCGGCTCGACGCCGTCCTGTCGGAACGGCCCGAGGTCCCCGCCATGGTCGGCATGCACCACCCGCCCGTCGAGCTCGGCATCCCGTACGTGGACGAGATCCGGCTGCGGGAGCCGGAGCGGCTCGAAGAGCTGCTGCGCGCCCATCCGAACGTCGTCGCGGTGCTCGCCGGCCACGCCCACACCGGCGCGACGGCCAGGTTCGCCGGGCTGCCCGTGGCCGTCGCCCCCGGCGTGGTCTCCACCTGCCTCACCCAGGCCGAGACGGACGCCGACTTCCCCGTCACCTACGACCTGCCGCCCGGCTTCGCCCTGCACTTCTTCGACGGCGAACGGCTGGTGACCCACTTCCGCCCGGTCATCCTCAAGTAGCTTTGAGGTTGTGACCAACGTGGCATGGAACTCCAAGGAGCTGACCGTCGGCCAGCTCGCCGAGCGCAGCGGCGTCGCCGTGTCGGCCCTGCACTTCTACGAGACCAAGGGCCTGATCTCCAGCCGCCGCACCGCCGGCAACCAGCGCCGCTACACCCGCGACACCCTGCGCCGGGTCGCGTTCGTACGGTTGTCGCAGCGGCTCGGCATCCCGCTCAAGACCATCGCCGACGCCCTCGCCGAGCTGCCCGAGGAGCGCACCCCCACCCGTGACGACTGGGCGCGGCTGTCGGCCGCCTGGCGCAGGGAGCTCGACGACCGCATCGTCCAGCTCCAGCGGCTGCGTGACGACCTCACCGACTGCATCGGCTGCGGCTGCCTGTCGCTCGACCGGTGCGCGCTCGCCAACGCCCACGACCGCCTCGGCGAGGAGGGCCCCGGCGCCCGCCGCATCGACACCCGCATCTGCCCTCCGGCCTCCTGCCGCTGACCCCCCGCCCCCAGGCTCCGGGCCTCGACCCGCGTGCCCGACCTCGCAGGACAGAACAGTCAGTGCTGGGCCATGTCGACGAAGCGGCTGTAGTGGCCCTGGAAGGCGACCGTCACCGTCGCCGTGGGGCCGTTACGGTGCTTGGCCACGATCAGGTCGGCCTCACCGGCCCGCGGGGACTCGCGCTCGTAGGCGTCCTCGCGGTGCAGCAGGATGACCATGTCGGCGTCCTGCTCGATCGATCCACTTTCGCGCAGGTCGCTCACCTGGGGGCGCTTGTCGGTGCGCTGCTCGGGGCCACGGTTGAGCTGGGAGATCGCGATGACCGGAACCTCCAGCTCCTTGGCCAGCAGCTTGATCGCACGGGAGATCTCCGAGACCTCGTTCTGGCGGCTCTCGGTCTTCTTCGGCGAGCTCATCAGCTGCAGGTAGTCGATGACGACGAAGCGCAGGTCGTTGCGCTGTTTGAGGCGGCGGCACTTGGCCCGGATCTCCATCATCGACATGTTGGGCGAGTCGTCGATGAACAGCGGCGCCTCGGCGACCTCGCTCATGCGGCGGGCCAGGCGGGTCCAGTCGTCGTCGCCCATCATGCCCGAGCGCATGGCGTGGAGGGCGACGCGGGCCTCGGCCGACAGCAGCCGCATGGTGATCTCGTTGCGGGACATCTCCAGGGAGAAGATGACCGTGGTCATGCCGTGCTTGATGGCGGCCGAGCGGGCGAAGTCGAGGCCGAGCGTGCTGTTGTGGGTGGGCACGCAGGCACGGCTCGCCAGGTAGAGGTGGTCGGCGTTGTCGACCTCGACGCAGCGTACGGGGCGGGTCTCGACCGGGCGGACGGCGACGATCTCGTGGGAGGGCCGGCCCGCGGCGCCGGGCTGGCGGCCGGGCAGTCGGAAGACGCGGTCTGCGGTGGCGAACCCGATCGTGTAGCGGGCGGAGGGCACGCCAGCGCGGCCCCGGATGGGCTCGGTGGTGATCGTGGCGTGGTAGCCGAGGGTCAGCGCGAGCTCGCGCACGTCGTGGGCGAGGCGCCGGTCGGTGGCGGCGAACTGGACCCACCCGGCGCTGTTGACGTGGCCGTCGGCGTCGAGCAGGCCCGCCAGCAGGTCGCGCCGCTGCCGCTCGGAGCCGCGCAGGTAGGCGGCGGGAACGCGGTCGGCGGCGAGCAGGCCGAGCGCGGCCAGGCCCTTGTGCAGCTCGTCGGAGCGCAGCACCTCGGCGAGCGCCGGGTCGCTCACACCGGCGCCGGCCCGGTCGCCGAGCCAGAGGCCCAGCAGGTAGGGGTCGAGCGGGAGCTCCTGCTCGTCGAGCCGGAAGGCGGCGGGCAGCGCCACGTCGTGGCCGGGGGCGAGCTCCTCGGTGGTGCGCAGGACGCCGTCGGCGGTGCGCCACTGGTGCAGGGCGTCGGCGACGATGACCGTGCCGTCGGCGAACTCCACCTCGTGACAGGGCCGGTCGTGCAGCACCTCGGTCGCGGCGACGACCCGGGTCGGCCTGCCGTCGGCGCCGATGAGCAGGTCGCCGACCTCCACCTGGCCCATCGTGGTCCAGCCGGTCGGGGTGGGCAGCGGGGTGTCGAGGGCGAGCGCCTTGCCGATGGCCGGGCGGGCCGCGACGACGATCATCTGACCGGGGTGCAGGCCGTTGGTGAGCTGGTCGAGGTCCTGGAACCCGGTGGGCACGCCGACCATCTGGCCGCCGCGGCTGCCGATGGCCTCCAGCTCGTCGAGGGCGCCGGGCATGATGTCGGCCAGCGCCGCGTAGTCCTCGGAGGTGCGCCGCTCGGTGACCTTGTAGATCTCCGCCTGGGCGCGGTCGACCAGGTCGTCGACCTCTTCGTTCTGGCCGCCGTAGCCGAAGGAGACGATGCGGGTGCCGGCCTCGATGAGCCGCCGCAGGATCGCCTGCTCACGGACGATCTTCGCGTAGTAGCCGGCGTTGGCGGCGGTGGGGACGACGGCCGTCAGCGTGTGGAGGTAGGCGGCGCCGCCGACGCGGGCCATCTCTCCGCGCTTCTGCAGCTCGTCGAAGACCGTGACGGCGTCGGCGGGCTCGCCCCGGCCGTAGAGGTCGGTGATGACCTCGTAGATCATCTGGTGGGCGGGCCGGTAGAAGTCGTCGGAACGGATGATCTCGACCACGTCGGCGATCGCGTCCTTCGACAGCAGCATGCCGCCGAGGACGGACTGCTCCGCCTCGATGTTGCTCGGCGGGGTGCGCTCGAAGCCCGGCCCTGCGCCGACCTCTTCGTCAATGCTCACCGCGCCCCCTCGAGACTTGCAGGCGGTCGCACCACCCCCACTTGTAGTCGACCGGGGTGACAGTTTCGCGGCTCTGCGCGCTGACGGCAACGCGGCCTGTGGAAAACCCTGTGGTCAAGCTGTGTACGAACCGCCCCAGGGTGTGAAATGCCTGTGGACGGAGCTGGGGATAACTGTGGAAAAGATCCTTCACACCTGTTCCGACCTGCAAAGACAGTATCCACTGGCTGTGGAGGAAAGAAAGTTGGCCCGACACGCGGAGTAAGGGGCATACTGTTCAGATGCCCATTACCCGTCAGGACCGGGAAATCCTCCGGCTTGCCGTGCCCGCGTTCGGCGCGCTGGTCGCCGAGCCGCTCTTCCTGCTCGCCGACTACGCCATCGTGGGCCACGGGCTGGGCACCCAGGCGGTCGGCGCGCTGGGCGTCGCCGGCGCCGTCCTGACGACACTCGTCAACCTGTGCGTCTTCCTCGCCTACGGCACCACCGCGTCCGTCGCGCGGCAGACCGGCGCCGGCAACCACGACCGGGCCATGCGCAGCGGCGTCGACGGCATCTGGCTCGCGCTGGCCATCGGCGCGGCGCTCATCGTCACCTGCTGGCCGCTCGCCCCGGCCATCGTCGACCTGTTCGGCGCAAGCCCCGACCAGTCCCAGGAAGCCGTCACGTACCTGCGCATCAGCCTCCTGGGCGCCCCCGGCATGCTCGTCGTGCTCGCGGGCACCGGCGTGCTGCGCGGCCTCCAGGACACCGTCACGCCGCTCGTGGTGGCCATCGGCTCGTTCGCGCTCAACGCGATCCTGAACGCCTGGTTCGTGCTCGGCCTCGACTGGGGCATCGCCGGCTCCGCCTGGGGCACCGTGCTCGCGCAGACGCTCGGCGCCGTCGTGTACGTGACCGTCGTCGTCAAGGGCGCGCGGCGGCTGGGCACGCCGCTGCGCCCCGACCCGGCCGGGATCGGGCAGGCGGGCACCGCCGGATTCGCCCTGCTCATCAGGACCGTCTGCCTGCGCATCGTGCTCCTGGTCGCCACCGTCATCGCCACCCGGATGGGCCAGGCCGAGCTCGCCGCGTACGCCATCGCCACACAGGTGTGGACGATGCTGGCCTTCGCGCTCGACGCCATCGCCATCGCCGGGCAGGCCATCACCGGACGGGCGCTCGGCGCCGGCGACGTGGCCGCCACCAGGGCCGCCACCCGGCGCATGGTGGTGTGGGGCGTCTGGTCCGGCGCGGCCCTCGCCCTGGTCGTCGTCGCGGCACGGCCGCTGCTGCCCGGCCTGTTCGACGCCGATCCACAGGTCACCGCCGAACTGCTGGCCGTGCTCTGGCCGGTCGCGCTGTTCCAGCCGATCTGCGGCGTGGTGTTCGTCCTCGACGGCGTCCTCATCGGCGCGGGCGACCAGCGCTACCTCGCCTGGGCGGGCGTGTGGACGACGCTGGCGTACCTGCCCGCCGCCTTCCTCGCCGCCGGATTCGGCATCGTTGCACTTTGGTGCGCGCTCGGGCTGTGGATGATTGCACGTTTGATCACGCTGACCCTCCGGGCCTCCGGCACCGCCTGGCTGGTGACCGGGGCGTGACCGTACCGTGCTTGCTGTTGCCTGAGTGGTGATGCACTGTGGGCGAGTCACACGAGCGGGGTGTGTCTTGTCCACAATCACACGACGTCTGCCACCGGCCGAGGCCACCGGGTTACGCACCGGCGCCCGGCACCGGCTGGCCCAGGTCTACCGGACCGGCGACCTCGTCGTGCTCGGCCTCGGCGTGATGATCGGCGCCGGCATCTTCAGCATCGCCGGCCAGCAGGCCGCCACCGTGGCCGGGCCCGGCGTCATCCTCTCCTTCATGATCGCGGGCATCGCCTGCCTGCTGGCCTGCCTCTGCTACGCCGAACTGTCGTCCACCATGCCGGCCTCCGGCAGCGCCTACACGTTCACGTACGTCATCTTCGGCGAGGTGTGGGCGTGGGTCATCGGCTGCGCGCTGATCCTGGAGCTGCAGCTCGCCGCCGCCGTGGTGGCCCGCGCGTGGGGCCGGATCGCCGTCGGCGCCATCGCCAACACCGGGGTACGCGTCCCGTACCCGGAGCTGGTCGAGGACGGGCTCGTGCTGCTCATCCTGGTGCTGCTCACCGCCGTCGTCGCGATGGGCGCCCGGATCGGGCTGCGCGCCCTGTGGATCATGGTGTCGGCCAAGCTGCTGGCCATCGGCGCCGTCGTCGTCGTGGGCGTCCTCCACGTCGACCCCGCCAACTACGCCGGCTTCTACGCCGAGCCGCAGCCCGCCGCCACGCCGTCGGCGACCGTGCTGGAGCTGTTCACCGGGCAGGGGCAGGTGTTCGGCTGGTTCGGGGTGTTCGCCGCGGCGCCCGCCATCGCCTTCGCCTACATCGGCTTCGACATCGTCGCCACCGCCGCCGAGGAGACCGTCAACCCGCGCACCGTCGTGCCCAAGGGCATGATCCGCGGCCTCGTCGTCGCCACCGTCATCTACATCGCCGTGGCCGCCGTCATGGTCGGCATGGTGCCGCACACCGGCATCGCCGTCGCCGCGCCCCTCACCAGCGCCTTCCAGGCCGCCGGGATCGACTGGATGGTCCACGTCATCGACGCCGGAGCCGTGCTCGGGCTGACCACGGTGATCCTCGTGCTGATCGTCGGGCAGACGCGGGTGCTGTTCTCCATGGCCCGCGACGGGCTCATCCCCCGCCGGCTCGCCGTCATCAGCCGCGCCTACCACACGCCCTCCCGCGTCACCCTCGTCATCGGCGCCACCGCGATCCTGCTGGCCGAGTTCGTGCCCGTGCTCACCATGCAGGAGCTGGTCGTGATGGGGACGCTGTTCGCGTTCCTGTTCGTCGCGGCCGGGGTGATCACCATGCGGCGCGGCATGCCGGAGCTCGAACGCGGCTTCCGGGTGCCGCTCTCCCCGCTGCTGCCCGTCCTGTCGCTGCTGGCCACCCTCTGGCTCATGGTGAACCTCAGAGTGCAGACCTGGGCGTGGTTCGCCCTGTGGATGGCCTTCGGGCTGCTCGTCTACCTCGCGTACGGCCGCCGCCACAGCCTGCTGGCAGGCGGCGAGCGGCCACCCCCGCCCCTGCCCCACGGGCGCGGCCGGCACCGGCGCTAGAGCCGCCCCGACTCCCGCACACCCTGGAGGAAGGCCCGGGTGCGCTCGTGGTGCGGATCGTCGAACAACTGCTCCGGCGGCCCCTTCTCCAGCAGCACGCCGCCGTCCAGGAAGCACACCGTGTCGGAGATCTCCCGGCAGAACGACATCTCGTGCGTCGTCAGCAGCATCGTCATGCCCGACTCCTTCAGCTCACGGATGATGCCGAGCACCTCCCGCACCAGCTCCGGGTCCAGCGCCGACGTCACCTCGTCCAGCAGGATCAGCTTCGGCCGCGTCGCCAACGCCCGCACCACCGCCACCCGCTGCTGCTGCCCTCCCGAGAGCTGGTCAGGGTACGCGCCCGCCTTGTCCGCCAGGCCGAACCTGGACAGCAGGTCACGCGCCTCCTCCTCGGCCCGCTCCTTCGGCACCCCGTGCACCTGACGCGGCGCCAGCGTGATGTTCGCCAGCACCGTCATGTGCGGGAACAGGTTGTACGCCTGGAACACGATGCCGAGCTGCTTGCGCACCCCGTCGACGTCCACGCGCGGATCGGTGATCTCCGTACCGTCCAGCCGGATCACGCCGTCGTCGACCGTCTCCAGCAGGTTCGCGCAGCGCAACAGCGTCGACTTGCCCGACCCGGACGCCCCGATCAGCGTCACCACCTCGTGCGCGTGCACCTCCAGATCGACGCCGCGCAGCACGCTGTGGTCGCCGAAGTGCTTCCACACCCCTTCGATGCTGAGCAGGCTCACGCGCCCCGCCTCCTTCGTGTCCGCTCGGCCAGATGGTCGGTGAACCGCGCCATCGGGATCGTCAGCAGGATGAACAGCAGCGCCGCCACCAGGTAGGGGGTGTAGTTGAAGTTGTCCAACGTGTGGATCTGCGCCTGCCGCAGCGCCTCCAGCGCGCCGACCGTCGCCACCAGCGCGGTGTCCTTCTGCAGCGAGATGAAGTCGTTCAGCAGCGGCGGCACGACCGTGCGGGTCGCCTGCGGCAGCACGACGAACCGCATCGCCTTGGCCTGGCTCAGGCCCAGCGACCTGGCCGCGGCCATCTGGCTGGGGTGGACCGAGTCGATGCCGGCCCGGAACACCTCCGCCACGTACGCGCCGTAGGACAGCGTCAGGGCGATGATGCCCAGCGTCGCGGGGTCGTTCGGGATGCCCTGCAACCGGAGCGCGGGCAGCCCGAACCCGACCAGGTAGATGACCAGCAGCGTCGGCACGCCCCTGAACACGTCCACGTAGAGCGTGGCCAGCGCGCGGATCGGGAGGAACGCCGGCGACTTGACGTTCCTGGCCAGCGCCACCAGCAGGCCCACCACCAGGACCAGCGGCTCGGTGATCAGGAACATCTTGATGTTGAGCAGGAACCCCTCGGCCACGTCCGGGAGCGACTCGCGGAACCTGTCGGCGTTGAAGAACGCCGCCTGCACCCTCGTCCAGCCGGGCGCGTTGGTGACGATCGTTGCCAGCAGCACGACGAACACGAGCACCGAGGCGGTGGCGATCGAGGCGTTCCGCCGGCCCTGTGACCGGCGGATCCGCTCGCGCTCCTGCTGCCGTTCGCTCTTGACCCAGGCGGGGCCGGCGGTCACTTCAGCTCCGGCGCGCCCGCCGCCGAGCTCAGCCACTCCTGCTCGATCTTGGCCAGCTCACCCTTGGACTTGAGCGTCTCGACGGCCTTGTCGACGCACGACTTGATCGCGCTGCCCTTCTCCATGACCAGGCCGAACTCCTCGGGCGCGCCGCCCGTCGAGCTGAACTGGCCCACGATCTTGGAGCCCTCGACCTGCGCGGCCGTCACGTAGAAAGCCGTGGGCAGGTCCACCACGATGGCGTCGACCTGCTCGTTCTTGAGCGCGCTGACGGCGTCGCCCTGGTCGTTGTAGACGCTGGGCTCCTTGGACGGCTTGATGACGTCCTGCACCGCCGACAGCGAGGTGGTGCCGACCTGGACGCCGAACTTGGCGTCCTTGAGCTCGGCCAGCGTCTTGGCCCCGGCGTACTTGCCGTCGCCCGCGGTGACGACCGCCTGCTTGACCGTGTAGTAGCCCTTGCTGAAGTCGACCGCCTGGGCGCGCTCCGGGCTGATCGACACCTGGTTGATGTCGAAGTCGAACTGCTTGGCCCCCGGGGCGAACGCCGAGTCGAACTTGACCGTGGTCCACTGCACCTCGTCCCGGTCGAAGCCGAGCTCGCCGGCCACCGCGAACGCGACCGCGCTCTCGAAGCCCTGGCCGTTGCTCGGGTCGTCGTCCTTGAACCACGGCTCGAAGGCGGGCTTGTCGGTCCCGATCGTCAGCTTGCCGGCGTTGACGAGCTTGAGCTGGTCCTTGGTGCACGCGGTGGACACCGTCGGGGCCGGGGCGGCCGTGTCGGCGGTGTTGTCGACGGGCGCACAGGCTACGGCCGCCGCCGCGAGCGCGCCGAGCGCGAGCAGCATCGAGGGACGGGCCATGGCGGAGCCTCCAGGGGGAAACGCGAAGAAAAGAACGAAAAGGGATTCTACGCTGCGCGCCAGCCGCCCCCACCTGCGGTCCGGCTGGCGAGACGGCGACGGCCCCCTCCCGGGAACGGGAGGGGGCCGCCGGCGAAGCGGGAGAGCGTCAGCCTGCGACGACCTCGACGTCGACGGACGCCGAGACCTCGGGGTGCAGCTTGACGGTCACCTTGTGGGAGCCGACGCTCTTGATCGGGTTGACGATCTCGATGCGGCGGCGGTCGAGCACCGGGCCACCGGCAGCCTTGACGGCGTCGGCGATGTCGCCCGTGGTGATCGAGCCGAACAGGCGGCCGGAGTCGCCCGCGCGGGTGGTGAGCCGGACACGCAGGGCGCCGATCTGACCGGCGACCTCCTTGGCCGTGCCCAGGTCGCGGATCTCGCGGGCGTCACGAGCCTTCTTGATGGACTCGATCTGCCGCTCGGCGCCACGCGTCCAGCGCATGGCGTAGCCGCGGGGGATGAGGTAGTTACGGCCGTAGCCGTCCTTGACCTCGACAACGTCGCCGGGGGCGCCGAGGCCGGAGACCTCGTTCGTGAGGATGAGCTTCATTTCGACAGGCCTCCTTAGCGCGCGGTGCTCGTGTAAGGCAGCAGGGCCACCTCACGGGCGTTCTTGATCGCCGTCGCCACGTCGCGCTGGTGCTGGGTGCAGTTGCCCGTCACCCGGCGCGCACGGATCTTGCCGCGGTCGGAAATGAACTTCCGCAGCAGGGCCGTGTCCTTGTAGTCGACGTAGGAGATCTTGTCGTGGCAGAACAGGCAAACCTTCTTCTTGGGCTTGCGCAGTGCCGGCTTTGCCATCGTGGTGCTCCTTTCAGAGCCCCGCCGTCAGGCGGGAATGGACTCGGGCTGGTGGACTGGGTCTAGAAAGGCGGTTCGTCGCTGAAATCGCCGCCGCCGCCGAAGCCGCCGGAGTTGCCGCCGCCCTGCTGCTGGCCGCCGCCCTGGTAACCGCCGCCGCCACCGAAACCGCCGCCGCCCTGAGGCGGAGCGGGCGAGGCAGAGGCCCAGGGGTCATCGGCCGGACCGCCGCCGAAGCCGCCACCGCCGCCACCCTGACGGGAGGTGCGGTTGACCTTGGCGGTGGCGTTGCGCAGGGACGGGCCGACCTCGTCGACCTCGACCTCGTAGACGGTGCGCTTCTCGCCTTCCTTGGTCTCGTAAGACCGCTGCTTGAGCCGCCCCTGAACGATGACCCGCATGCCGCGCTGGAGGCTTTCGGCGGCGTTCTCCGCCGCCTGCCGCCACACGTTGCAGGTCAGGAAGAGGCTTTCGCCATCTTTCCACTCGTTGGTCTGACGATCCATGAACCGCGGAGTGGACGCGATGCGGAATCGAGCCACCGCTTGCCCCGTCGGGGTGAAGCGCAGCTCCGGGTCGTCGACAAGGTTGCCGACGATGGTGATTACGGTGTCGCCTGCTGCCATGGCCAGCGCTCGCCTTCCTGCACGCCTTCGCTTTGGTTACGGCCCAGAGTAGGGGGCTGCTCCGACAAAAGCCGGTGCTTAGTGCACGTCGGGACGCAGGACCTTGGTGCGCAGGATGCCCTCGTTGAGGTTCATCTGCCGGTCGAGCTCCTTGACCGTCGCGGGCTCCGCGGACAGGTCGATGACGGCGTAGATGCCTTCGGACTTCTTGTCGATGTCGTAGGCAAGACGGCGACGGCCCCAGACGTCGACCTTCTCCACGGTGCCGCCGTCGTTGCGGACCACGGTGAGGAACTGGTCGAGGGACGGCGCCACGGTGCGCTCATCGAGCGAAGGGTCCAGAATGACCATTACTTCGTAACGACGCATGCGGGACTCCAACCTCCTCTGGACTCTGCGGTCACGACACTCTGCCGTGACAGGAGGACGCTGCGCGGGCCCTGGCCGCCCCTTTCGGCGCCCGGGGGTGACGGGTCACCCATCACAACGCAGCGTCGTTCAGGTTACCAGCAGCCCGCGGATGGGAAGGCACAGATAAACAAGGGGGTGGTTCGCAATGCCACACGTCCTCCAGCCCACGCAGCGCGAACGCGTCCGGCTCACGCTCAACACCGACGGCCGCGCCCATCCGGTCGAGAACGCCTTCGCGGTCGCCACGCTCGTGTGCGGCCTCGTGGCCTTCATCGCCACGTTCTTCCCGGGCGGCCACGTCATCGCCTCCTGGGCCGGGACGCTCGGCTTCGGCATCGGCCTCTACTCGCAGTACGTCTCGGCGACCACGCCGCAGCGCTCGCTGAACATCGTGGGCCTGGTGGCCTCGTTCGTCGGCGCCGCGCTGGGCATCGCCAGAGGCGGTTTCCTGCCGTAAGTCCGCCCGTAAGTCCGCGCGGCGCCCTCAGCCGCCGATGTGCAGGTCGACGCCGAGCAGGATCAGGAACCACAGGAAGATCGCCAGCAGCGCCTCGGCGACGTCCCTGAGTACGGCGGGGGTGATGTAGTCGTAGACCCACGCCACGTAGATGCCGATCACGACGTAGATCAGGAATATCAGGGATCGCCAGCGCCAGCGGCTCATGCCGTGCTCCTCGGGGGTCAGGGGGTGCATGGCGACTTCCCCTGGGCACGCCGTCCAAACGGATAGGCTCGCTGACATGGTGCGCATCGGAGCTCACGTCGGCCAGGACGACCCAGCCGCCCACGCCGCGGCCATCGGCGCCGACGTGGTGCAGTTCTTCCTCGGCAACCCGCAGGGCTACAAGAAGCCGGAGCTGCCGGACCGGCCGGTCGAGGGCGTCGACATCTTCATCCACGCCCCCTACCTGGTGAACGTGGCCTCGACCAACAACCGCATCAGGATCCCGAGCCGCAAGCTGCTGTCGCAGCACCTGGAGGCGGCGGCGAGCATCGGCGCCAAGGGCCTGATCGTGCACGGCGGCCACCTCAACAAGGACGACGACCCGCAGGCGGGCTTCGACAACTGGCGCAAGGTGTTCGAGCGCCTGGAGTGCCCGATCCCGGTGCTGATCGAGAACACGGCGGGCGGCGACAACGCGATGGCGCGCAGCCTGGACCGGCTGGCCCGGCTGTGGGACGCGCTCGACGGCTTCGACGTGGGCTTCTGCCTCGACACCTGCCACGCGCACGCGGGCGGCGAGGAGCTGGCCGGCCTGGTCGACCGGGTCAAGGCGATCACCGGCCGGATCGACCTGGTGCACTGCAACGACTCGCGTGACGACTTCGGCTCGGGCGCCGACCGTCACACCAACCTCGGCAAGGGCAAGATCGACCCGGAGCTGATCCTGGAGGTGTGCCGGGCGGCCGGCGCGCCGATCGTGGTGGAGACCCCAGCCGAAGGTCAAGCCGAGGACATCGCCTTCCTGAGGAAGAATCTCTAGCGGAAACACACAGCCTGTGGATAACTTCCCTGGATTGCCGACGCGGCAAAGTGGGTAAGGAGTTCAGCCCGCCCAGGCGCCCGTGAGGAACCGGGCGGTGTTGAGCACCATGAGCGGCCCCGACACCAGCGCGTAGGCCACGATCACCCACTGCCTCCTGGTGGCGACCCGGGCGATCGCCACCCAGAGCGGAAACCACAGCAGCAGCGAGCGCGGCAGCGACAGGTAGTAGGCCGAGGTCATCAGCGCCCCGGCCTGCAACCCCACGTAGACCGCCTCGCTCCAGCGGCGCAGCGCCAGCAGCCATGCCAGCACGGCCACGGCCGCCACGGCCCCGGCGATCTCCATCCGGAAGGCCGCCGCCATGTCGCCGTCGCCCATCGCGGAGTCCCAGGTCACCGCCCACGACTCCCACGGCCACACCAGCTCGCGCCCCCAGCCGGCCTCCTGCGCGTGCTTCCAGGCCAGCCAGTCGCCCGAGCGGGCGTAGTGGAAGGCGGAGTACGCGGCCGGCGGCAGGAACGGCACCAGCAGCCAGCCCGCCCTCCGCACCGGCTCCCGGCTCGCCGCGAACTCCACGACGAGCGCGGCGGCCAGGAACAGCCCGGTGATGCGCACGCACGACGCCCCCGCCGCCAGCAGCACGGCGGCCGGCCAGCGCCCCTGCCGCGCCGCCAGCCAGGCAGGGATCGCGAACGCCAGGAACAGCGACTCGCTGTAGCCGGCGGCCAGGAACACCGCGGGCGGGAACAGCACCAGCGCCAGCACCGCCACCCACCCGCTGGCCCCCTCGAACTCGGCCAGCCGGGCCAGCGCCACCATCGCCACCGCGCCGGCCGCCAGCGACACGATCAGCCCGGCGGCCGACCAGTCGGGCACCACCAGATGGACCGCGCGCAGCGCCAGCGGCATCCCCGGGAAGAAGGCCGGCAGCCCCTCGTCGCGCGGCTGCCCGGGGTCGCCGTCGTAGCCGTGCTCGGCGATGGTGACGAACAGCCCGGCGTCCCACTGCCGCCACCGGTCCACGTACTCGTGCAGTGTGACGCCGAGCAGCGTCGTCACCAGCAGCCCGGCACGCGTGGCGAACCAGATCAGCAGCGCGTCCCTGCCGGTGGAGCGGGTGATCATGAACTAGCCGGCAGCTCGCAGCGTGAACCGGTCGGGAGCTCCGTCGAACACCCCGCCCACCTGGTCGTCCACCCCCGCCTGCCGGACCACGTCCTTGGCCGGCCGCAGGATGTCACGCACCACGAACGCCATCATGATCCCGATCGTGATGACCCGTCCCCACACGGCGGTGAAGTACGTGTCGTCCCCGATGCCGAGATCGGTCCGGCTGAGCGGCGCCTGGTTGAGCAGGTAGAGCCAGATGGCGAAGAAGTACCAGACCTCGGCCAGCTGCCACAGCACCAGCGGCCGGTAGTTGGGCCTGGCGAGCACGGCCAGCGGCACCAGCCAGAGGACGAACTGCGGCGACCACACCTTGTTCGTCATCATGAACGCGGCCAGCGCCAGGAAGCAGATCTGCGCCAGCCTCGGCCGCTGCGGCGCGGTCAGCGTCAGCACCGCGATGGCCAGGCAGCACAGCGCCAGCGACGCCATGCCGAGCACGCTCACGTCCAGGGTGCCGAGCACCGGCCAGCCCTTGCGCTGGAAGAACAGCCACGGCGATCCCCAGTCGACGCCGCGCTCCTGCGAGAAGACGTAGAAGCGCTGCCAGCCGTCCCAGGCGAGCACCATGAACGGCAGGTTGACCACCAGCCACGCCACCGCCGTCGAGGCCAGCGTGACCAGGAACGGCCGCCACCGGGCGGTGCGCAGCGTGAGCAGGAACAGCGCGCCGAGGAACATCAGCGGGTAGAACTTGGTGGCGATCGCCAGCCCGAGCAGCACCCCGGCCAGCACCTGCCGCTTGCGCGCCCAGGCCAGCAGCATGCCCATCGACAGCGCCCCGGCGACCAGGTCCCAGTTGATGTAGGCGGCCAGCACCACGGCGGGCGCGAGCGCGTACCAGAGGGCGTCCCAGCGGCGGGTGGGGCCGGCGACGGCGGCCATCAGCAGGACGCCGACCACCAGCGAGATCCCCATGAGGATGACGGTGAGGTCGTAGAACAACACCGCCTGGCCGGTCACGTCCTGCTCGAAGCGGCGCACGAGCCAGGCGATGACCTGCATCACCTCGCCGAGCACCACCGGGTACTCGACGTGCTTCTCGGCGATGACGTCGGCGAAGTACGGGTTCTCGGTGGCGAGCTGCCGGTCGAAGTAGAGCGGGTAGATGTCGGTGTAGCAGAAGTTGGTGTAGACGGTGACCTGGTCGTTCCAGCCCCCGGAGCGGCAGGGCAGCCGCACCAGGTAGGCCAGCGTCGCCCCCAGGGCCGCGAACAGCCCCAGGGGCAGGTACGGGACGGCGCGCGCGACGAACGGCCGGCGCACCGGCGTGTCGGACTTCACCATGGGAACTGGCGGTTGCCGGGCGTCGGCCCCGGCACGGCCGCGCCGCCACCGCCGCCGTCGCCGCCGCTGTCGCCAAGGAAGCCGCCGTCCTCCTCATCCTCGGGGAACGGGTTCTCGGTCGTCTCGTTGGAGACGTCGGAGTCCTCGTCGCACGGGCTGTCGAAGCCGCAGTCCTCGCCGGGGAACTCGGCGTCCGGGTCGGGCGTGTCGCTGGGCGTCGGGGTGGGCTCCGGCTTGGGCACCAGGTCCTCGGAGATGCCGGCGTCGACCCGGGCCGGGAACTGGATGACCTCCTTGCCCTTCATGGCCTCGGTCATGAAGGTCTTCCAGATCGCCGCCGGGTAGGTCGCTCCCTGGAAGTTGCTCGGCAGCGGCACCTCGGCAGCGGTGCTGTACGGGTTCTGCATGGTGTACTTCTTCTCGCGGTCGGGATTCTTGCCCCGATACCACGGGCAGTTGTCGTTCACCGGCCGCACGACCTTGCCGCTCTTGGTGCGGCACTCCTGCCTGAACAGCCCGACCGCGGTCGACACCTGCGGGGTGAAGCCGACGAACCAGACGTCCTTGTTCTCGTTGTTGGTGCCGGTCTTGCCGGCCACCGGCCGGTCGTAGAGCGCGGCGCTGGTGCCGGTGCCGGACTTGACGACGGCCTGCAGCGCGGCGGTGGCGTCGGCGGCGGCCTCCGGCGTGATGACCTGGGTGAAGCTCTTCTTCTCGTTCCAGATGACCTGCTTGTTGCGGTCCTTGACCTGGATGATCACGTGGTTGTCGTAGTGCTTGCCGGCGTTGGCGAAGATCGAGTAGCCGCCGGCCTGCTCGACGGCGGTGACCTGGTTACTGCCGATCGTGAGCAGGTAGTGGTGGCGGGACTCGGCGTCCTCCAGCCGGGTGCGGCTGTGCCCCGCCTTCGCGGCGATCTCGATGACCTTGTCGAGCCCGACCTTTTCCCCCATCTTCGCGTAGGCGGTGTTGACGGAGCTGGCCGTGGCGGTGACGACGTCGACGGCCGAGGTCCTGAAGCCGTGGTCGTTGTCGATCGGGGTGGTGCCGGGCAGCTTGACCGGGCCCTTGGTCGGCACGTAGCTGCGCAGGCTGTAGCCGGCGTCGAGCCAGGCCGCGAGCACGTACGGCTTGAACGCCGAGGCCGCCTGCTTCTGCGAGAGGAAGGCGTCGTTCCAGGCGTCCTTGGTGTAGTCCTCTCCGCCGTAGAAGGCGATGATCCGGCCGTTGCGCGGGTCGACGGCGGCCATCGTGGTGCCGATCTCGTCCGAGAGGCCCTTGGTGTGCTGCCTGACGGCGTCGCGGGCGGCGCGCATGAGCTTGGGGTCGAGCGAGGTGTAGATGCGGTAGCCGCCCTTCTCCACCTCCTCGCGGTCGATCTTGAGGGTGCTCTCCAGCTCGTTGAGCACCGTCTGCACCATGTAGCCCTTGAGGCCGGCGAAGATCTGCTGGGGCTTGTCCTTGATGCGCTTGGGCGACTTGGGCGACTTGGCAGGCAGGTGACCGTACGCCTTGGGGTCGAGCTTGGCCATCTGTCCGAGCGCGTAGACGTAGCGCTCCTCGGTGGGGGCGAGGTTGCCGGACTTCTCGGCGGAGTCGAAGGCGCTCGGGTTCTGGATGCGGCCCGCGAGGTAGGCGGCTTCCTCGGGGGTGAGCTGGCCGACCTTCTTGTTGAAGAACGCGTCGGCTGCGGCGCCGATGCCGTAGGCGCCACGGCCGAAGTAGATGGTGTTGAGGTACTGCTTGAGGATGGTGTCCTTGGACAGCACCTTGTTCAGCTTGACCGCGACGAAGATCTCCTTGACCTTGCGCTGGATCGTGACCTCCTTGGAGAGGCCGTCGTAGTAGCCGCGCGCCATCTGCTGGGTGATGGTGGACGCGCCCTGCACCTGCTGGCCGGAGACGGTGCTCCACAGCGAGCGGACCATGCCGGAGAACGAGATGCCGGAGTCCTCACGGAACGAGCTGTTCTCGGCGGCGATCACCGCGTCCTGTACGTGCCGCGGGATCTGCTCGAACTCGAGCGGGAGGCGCTTGGTGCCGAGGCGGGCCAGCTCCTTCTTGTGGACGTCGTAGATGATGCTTTCCTGGTCGAAGACGCCGTCCTGCACCTGGTCCTCGCGGGGCACCGGGGTGTTGGCGTACGCGACCGCGATCATGCCGAAGACGCCTGCGGAGAGCACCACGAAGCTGGCCACGACGAGCTTCCAGCTCGGGATGAAGCGCCGCCAGCCGGGCCTGTCGCCGCCCTTGGGCGGGCCGGGCGGCTCGGTCGGCCCGCCGGGGCCGCCGCCGCTCCTGCGCGAGCGCCTCGGGGGCGACTCGCTGATCATGGTCTCCTGGTCGGCGTGGGAGCGGGCCGGCGCCTGCTCGGAGCGCCTGCGGGACCCGGCCGCGCGACGGCGCGGCTCCGGGGCCTCGGACGGCGAGGGCGTCCCGGGGTGCGCGGGCGCGCCGGGGTGGGGAGGCGTCACAGGCTGTGAGGGGGGCCGCAGGTCCGGCCGAGGCTGCTGCGGGCGCGGGTTCTCGCGTCCCGGCGGCTCGTTGTACGGCTGCGCGGCCATCGCCCCGGTCTGCTCGTAGGCCGCCTCGGGACGACGCGCGGGCGGCGTGGAGCCCCAGCCGGAATCGCCGGTTTGCGGCGCGGGATCCTGGGGCACGGAACGGGACGAGCCGGAACGACGGCGCCTACCAGGGCGGGCCGTCCCCTCGTTGCTGCTGTAACTCACACGTCCTCGCATCGTCGTCGGATAGCACGGCGTTTCAGGGCGTGGCTCCTCGCCGTCCTCGGTCTAGATCTTCTACTGTCGTGCGGCCACGTCTGGCGGCCCGTTCCCGAGGACGAACGAGACCGTCAGGTGATTCCAGGAACAACCTTGGCAGACCTCGACCACGTACACCCGGAACTCGTCGTAATCATGGGCCATTGCGGCGAGCTCTGACGTGACCTTTGCCCGACCGGCATGGCGGCTCCGGGAGTCCCCGTAGACATAGGTCACGTTGGTGACGTTCTCCCTCTCGCACACCGGGCAGAGGCGTTCGGTCGGCTCGCCGAAGCGGCGAATTGCCCGTGCCCGGAGGAGGTTGGGCTGTGCGTCACAGAGATCGCCGGACGCGGCACGCCCGGAACGCGGGGAGTGGACGACCGCCCGTCTGGCAAGGCCGCAATCCACCACCCTTCTCTGTGACCACATGAGCGCCAGACTACGGCTTTTTACTGATTCATCCCAACGCCTTGGTGAACTCATTGATTGCGGGCATATAGCGGAGCGACGTATCCTCGGGATGTATCGGCTCGATACATCGACGCGAGAGGGGGCGATTCCCGTGGCCGCCGGACAAGGCAGGGTGCTGGAACTCGCCGTGCTCGGGTCGCTGCACGAGACGCCGCTACACGGCTATGAGCTGCGCAAACGGCTCAACGCTCTGCTCGGCATGTTCCGCGCGTTCTCCTACGGCTCGCTCTACCCCTGCCTGCGTTCCCTGCTGGCGCAAGGACTCATCGCCGAGGAGCAGCCCGCTCCCTCGACGATCGTGGGCGGCCGGTCGAAGATCGTCTACAAGCTGACCGCGGAGGGCAAGGAACGCCTGCAGGACATGCTCACCCAGGCCGGCCCCTCGGCCTGGGAGGACGAGAGCTTCGGCGTCCATTTCGCGTTCTTCCGGCACACCGAGGCCGAAGTGCGCCTGCGCATTCTCGAAGGCCGCCGTAGCCGGCTCGAAGAGCGACTCGACAGCGTCCGCACCGCTCTGGCACGCACCCGCGAACGGCTCGACAGCTACACGCTCGAGCTGCAACGGCACGGGCTGGAGTCGGTCGAGCGGGAGGTGCGCTGGCTCAACGAGCTGATCGCAACGGAGAGACGGGCCTCCGAGAGGCCTGAGAGGGATACCACGTCAAGTGATGAGTAAGGGAGCGATTGCGATGGGTTCGGTTCGCGTTGCCATTGTCGGTGTCGGCAACTGCGCGGCGTCGCTGGTCCAGGGCGTTCACTATTACAAGGACGCGGACCCGGCCACACGGGTGCCGGGCCTGATGCACGTGAAGTTCGGCGACTACCACGTGGGCGACGTCGAGTTCGTCGCCGCGTTCGACGTGGACGCCAAGAAGGTCGGCCGCGACCTGTCCGAGGCGATCGTCGCCAGCGAGAACAACACCATCAAGATCACGGACGTGCCGCCGTCCGGGGTGACCGTCCAGCGCGGCCACACCTTCGACGGCCTGGGCGAGTACTACCGCGAGATCATCGAGGAGTCCGACGAGGCCCCGGTCGACGTCGTCCAGGCGCTGCGTGACGCCCAGGTCGACGTGCTGGTGTCCTACCTGCCCGTGGGCTCGGAGGAGGCCGACCGCTTCTACGCGCAGTGCGCGATCGACGCCAAGGTCGCCTTCGTCAACGCGCTGCCGGTCTTCATCGCCTCCGACCCCGAGTGGGCCGAGAAGTTCACCGAGGCAGGCGTGCCGATCGTCGGCGACGACATCAAGTCGCAGGTCGGCGCCACCATCACGCACCGGGTGATGGCCAAGCTGTTCGAGGACCGCGGTGTCGAGCTGCTGCGCACCTACCAGCTCAACGTCGGCGGCAACATGGACTTCATGAACATGCTGGAGCGCAAGCGCCTCCAGTCGAAGAAGATCTCCAAGACGCAGGCGGTCACCTCGCAGATCCCGCACGAGATGGCCAAGGCCGACGTGCACATCGGCCCGTCGGACCACGTGCCGTGGCTCGACGACCGCAAGCTCGCCTACGTGCGCCTCGAGGGCCGCTCGTTCGGCGACACCCCGCTCAACCTGGAGTACAAGCTGGAGGTGTGGGACTCCCCCAACTCCGCCGGCATCATCATCGACGCCGTCCGCGCCGCCAAGATCGCGCTCGACCGCGGCATCGGCGGCCCGATCCTCAGCGCGTCCTCGTACTTCATGAAGTCGCCGCCGGAGCAGTACTCCGACGACCAGGCCCGCGACTACGTGGAGAAGTTCATCCGCGGCGAGGTCGAGCGCTGATCCTCCGCGTCACGGCCGAAGCTCAGTCGAGCCGGACGCGGGCTGCCGGTGGCAGCTCGTCGTCCGGCGCGGCCGGCCAGGCCAGCGGGTCGGGGCCGAGCGCGGCCAGCAGCGGCACCTGCTCGCGGCACCACGGCGAGATCGCGAGCAGGCCGTTGAGCACGCCGTCGGCGAACACCGGCCACGGCATCCACCGCGTCTCGTCCACCTCGTCCGGATTGGGCGACTCGGCGTTGTCGGCCACCACCCGGTAGACCGGGCACAGCTCGTGCTCGACGACCCCGTTGTCCATGACGGCCCGGTAGGAGAAGCGGGGCAGCACCAGGTCGGCGCGCTCGACCTTGAGGCCGAGCTCGAACGACAGCCTGCGGAGCACGGCGTGGTCGAGCGGCTCGCCGGGCATCGGGTGACCGCAGCAGCTGTTGGTCCACACGCCGGGCCAGGTCAGCTTGTGCGAGGCCCGCCGGCTGAGCATCACCCGGCCCTCCCGGTCGAAGACGTAGCTGGAGAAGGCCAGGTGCAGCGGAGTGTGCTCGGTGTGCACCGAGAGCTTGGGGGCGGTGCCGAGCGCGTGGCCGGAGCCGTCAACGAGTACCACGTGTTCCACAGTCGTCACGCTATGAAGCGTACGTGATCATGAGCAGGTGCAGGACCGGAATGCGAACCTGCTGCGCCAACCTCTTCGCGGGCTAGGCTGAGGCCGTGTCTTTCGTCGCCGATCTCCGCGTCGTTCTCCAGGGGCGGGATTACAGACGGCTGTTCGGCACGCGGCTGGTCTCCCAGTTCTCCGACGGGATCTTCCAGTTCGGCGTTCTCGGATTCGCCTTCTTCAGCCCCGAAAACCAGACCACCGCCCTGGGCGTCGCGGCGGGCCTGGCGGTGCTCCTGCTGCCCTACAGCGTGCTGGGGCCGTTCGTCGGGGTGTTCATCGACCGCTGGTCGCGGCGGCAGATCCTGATGATCGCGCCGATCGTGCGCGGTGTGCTGCTGGGCGGCGCCGCCGCGCTGGTGGCGGCCGACGTGCCCGATCCGGTGTTCTACGCGGCGGCGCTGGCCGTGCTGGGCGTCAACCGGTTCTTCCTGGCGGCGCTGGGCGCCTCCCTGCCGCACGTGGTGCCGCAGGACCGGCTGATGGCGGCCAACGCGGTCACGCCGACCTCCGGCACCGTGCTGACGTTCGTCGGCGTGGGCGCCGGGTTCCTGCTGCGCGGGCTGTTCGGCGGCGGCGACGTCGGGGTGGCGCTGCTGCTGACCACGTCCGGCGTGGTGTCCGTGCTCAGCGCGCTGGTCGCGCGCACGATGGAGCGCTCGCTGCTCGGCCCCGCCCACGACCCCGGCCGCCCGCAGACGCGCGAGGCGCTGCGCAACGTGGTCGCCGGGCTCGCCGACGGCGCCAGGCACCTGCTCAGCCACCGCACGGCCGCCGCCACGATGGGCGCGATGGCCGCGCACCGGTTCTTCTACGGCATCGCGACCGCGCTCGGCATCATCCTCTACCGCTACTACTTCACCGACGGCGACCCCGACGCGGCGCTGAGCGGCGCCAGCCTGGTCGTGGCCACCTCCGGCGTCGGCTACTTCCTCGCCGTGATCATCACCCCGTACGCCACCGAGCGGTTCACGATCACCCGCTGGGTGCCGATCGCGCTCGTCACGGCCGGGGTGCTGGCAGGCGTGCTGGTCGTCCCGTTCCAGGAATGGGGGCTGCCGGTGGCCGGGTTCGTGCTCGGCATCGCCGGGCAGAGCGTCAAGATCTGCGCCGACACGACCGTGCAGCGCGACGTCGAGGACGTCTATCTCGGCCGCGCCTTCTCCGTCTACGACATGCTCTTCAACGGCATGTACGTGCTGGCGGCGGCGCTGTCGGCGGCCATCCTGCCGGCCAACGGCAAGTCCTATCTCGCCGTGGCCATCATCGTGGCCGGCTACCTGCTGAGCGCGCTGGCCTACCGGGCGATCACCCAGCCGCGCCAGCCGGTCACCCCGTGACGTTGTCGCGCGCCCACTCCAGCAGCGCCTCGGTGGCCGCCTCGGCGCCGATCACGCCCTTGTCCAGGCGCAGCTCCAGCAGGAACTTGTAGGCCCGGCCCACCACCGGGCCCGGCCCGACGCCGAGCACCCGCTGGATCTCGTTGCCGTCGAGCTCGGGGCGGATCTTGGCCAGCTCCTCCTCCTCGGCCAGCCGCTCGATGCGCTCCTCGAGCTGGTCGTAGGTGCGCGACAGGGCGGCGGCCTTGCGCTTGTTGCGCGTGGTGCAGTCGGCCCTGGTCAGCTTGTGCAGCCTGGAGAGCAGGTGACCGCCGTCGCGCACGTAGCGGCGCACCGCGCTGTCGGTCCACTCGCCGGTGCCGTAGCCGTGGAAGCGCAGGTGCAGCTCGACCAGCCGCGACACGTCGGACACCACGTCCTTGGGGAAGCGCAGCTCCGCCATCCGCTTCTTCGTCATCTGCGCGCCGACCACCTCGTGGTGGTGGAAGGAGACGCGGCCGCCGGGCTCGTGGCGGCGGGTCTTGGGCTTGCCCACGTCGTGCATGAGCGCGGCCCAGCGCAGGATGCGGTCGGGCTTGCCGTCCTCCTCCTGGGCGATGGCCTGGTCGAGCACGGTCAGCGTGTGCTCGTAGACGTCCTTGTGCCGGTGGTGCTCGTCGATCTCCAGGCGCAGCTTGGGCAGCTCGGGCAGCACGTGGGCGGCCAGCCCGGTCTCGACGAGCAGGCGCAGGCCCTCGCGCGGGTGGCGGCCGCAGATCAGCTTGTCGAGCTCGTCGCGGATGCGCTCGGCCGAGACGATCTCGATCCGCTCGGCCATCGCGGTCATCGCCGCGACCGCGGCCTCGTCGACCTGGAACCCGAGCTGCGAGGCGAACCTGGCGGCGCGCAGCATCCGCAGCGGGTCGTCGCCGAACGACTGCTCGGGCGTGCCCGGCGTGCGCAGCACCTTGGCGCGCAGGTCGGCCAGGCCGCCGTAGGGGTCGGCGAACTCGTGCCCAGGCAGCCGCACCGCCATCGCGTTGACGGCGAAGTCGCGGCGCTCCAGGTCGGCTTCCAGCGTCTCGCCGTACATGACGTCCGGCTTACGGGACTTGGGGTCGTACGACTCGCTCCGGTAAGTGGTGATCTCCAGGAGCTTGTCGCCCTTGCGGACCCCGACGGTGCCGAAGTCGATGCCGATCGTCCACACCGAGTCGGCCCAGTCGCGCACGATCTCCAGCACGCGCTCGGGATGGGCGTCGGTGGTCAGGTCGAGGTCGTTGCCGATGCGGCCCAGCAGCAGGTCGCGCACGGGCCCGCCGACGAGGGCGAGCTCGTGGCCCTTGGCCGCGAACAGGCGGCCGAGCTCGTCGGCCACGGGCGCGATCTTGCGGAACAGATCGCCCATGGCGCGCTGCTGGCTTTCGGTCAGAGTTGACTCGGACAAACTCAGTAGGTCCTTCGGATTCCGGAACATATCCCCCGAGCCACATCGGGTCCGGGTTACCTTCGGTCAGGGGACCGACGGCGCCATGGAACGAGGCAAGGAGGTCTTATGAAGGACGCCCTCGCGATCCACCGCTGGCTCCTCACACACCAGGTCCACCATGAGATCGTACGCCTTCCGCGCCCCATGACTCGCGCGGAGGAACTACCCGGCGCGATCCCGGCCGCGCCTGAACGGTGCGTGGCGGTCACGGTGTTCGAGGTCGCCCCGAGGGTTGGGCGCGAGTTCGTCGTGGCGGTCGTCTCCACGGTCGCCACGCCGCCGCCCTCCGGCGCGGTGGGGGACCTGCTCGGCGTCCGCAACGTGCGTCCCGCCCCGGCGCACCTCGTCAACGCGGCGACCGACTACGCGGCCGGGCTGGTCAGCCCGCTGCTGCTGCCCGAGGACCTGCCGGTGCTCGTCGACGACCGGCTGGACGCCGACACCGAACCCGTCCACACGGCGACCGGGGACCGCCACACCGCGCTCACCCTGCGCGCGCTGGACCTGCTCGCGCTCGTGGCGGGCAAGACCGTGGATCTACGGGGCCGCGGAGCCCTGGAGGCGGTCGCGCCGCGGCACTGAGCCCGTACCATTGCGGGCGTGCGTCGTAATCCAGCTCGGGCAGACGCGTGATCCGTAAGGCCGCGCTGCTCGCCGTGCTCTCCGCCGCGCTGCTCGCCCCCTCGGTGGCGGTGGCGCCCGGCGCGGCTGCCGCGATTTCGAGCAGGCAGGGGGTCGAGCTGACCCTGACCTCCATCACGCCCGACTACGCCACCGAGCGGGCGACCGAGATCAAGGTCACCGGGCGGGTGCACAACGCCGGCGGCACCGCGCTGCCCGGGCTGCGGGTGCGCGTCCGCTACTCCAGCCAGCGCTTCACCGACCGCGCGAGCATGAGCGCCTACCAGGCCGACCAGACGACGCTGACCCAGCCGCCCAACGTCTCCTCGCAGTCCAGCATGGTCATCCCGGAGCTGGCCGCCAACGCCTCGCAGACGTTCGAGCTGACGATGACGCCCGCCCAGTTCCAGCTCACGCAGTTCGGCGCCTACCCGCTGGCCGTCGAGGTCGTGCAGTGGGACACCGTGCAGCTCTCCTCGCAGCGCACGTTCCTCACCTACGCGCCGCCGACCCCGGCCAAGCCCGTGCGCAACCGGCTGTCCGTGGTCCTGCCGGTCGTCGACCAGCCGCACCGGGCCGACGACGGCACGTTCGTCGACGACAAGCTGACCGCCGCGATGACCGAAAAGGGCCGGCTGTCCGACCTGGCGCGCATCGCCGAGGCCGCGCCCGCGTCCGTCACCTGGGTCGTCGACCCCGCGCTGTTCGCCGACGCCGACGCGATGACCAGGAAGTTCCGGGTCAAGGGCGAGTCCCAGGAGCGGGCCGCCGACCCGGCCGCCGCCGCCTGGCTGACCTCCATGCGCGCCGCGCTGGCCGACAACCCCGTCGTCGCGACCCCGTACGCGGATCCCGACGTGACGGCGCTGGCCCATCAGGGCCTCGACGACCTCACCGGACGGGCGCTGGCGCTGGGCGCCAAGGAGGCCGCCCGGCTCGTCAAGCGCGACGTGAAGACGTCCACCTACTGGCCGGCCAACGGCCGGCTCGACGCCGACGCGCTCGACCTGCTGGCCGTCGGCGAGCCGAACGTGGCCCGGATCGACCGGGTCCTGCTCGACGCCGCCAACCTGCCGCCCCAGGCCGCCGTGCCGGTCACGCCCGACGCGGCGAGCACCCTCTACAGCGTCATGGGGCCGGTCACCGCGCTGACCGCCGACGCCGAGCTGAGCCGCGTCTTCGAGCCGGACGCCGGCGGCTCGACGGTGCTGAGCAAGCAGCGCCTGGTCGCCGAGACCGCGACGATCTCCGCCGAGCCCGGCCAGACGCAGCCCAGGTCGCTGGTCGTGGCCCCGTCCCGGCGCTGGAACCCCAGCCCGACGCTCGTCACCACCCTGCTCAGGACCGCGGGCAAGCTGCCCTGGCTGTCGCTCGCCCCGCTCGACTCGATCAAGGCGACCCGCACCCAGGTGCCCCGCGCCGGCCTCACCTACACCCATCAGGACCGCAAGCAGGAGCTCGGCGCCAAATACCTGGCCGCCGTCAAGGAGGTCGCCGACCAGGCGAGGGTCACCGGGCTCGTCACCGCGAGCGCCGGCTCCGACTTCGACGCCGCCGTGCTCCGGCTCGCCTCCTCGGCCTGGCGGGGCCGCCAGAAGACCGGCCGCGCCGTCGTCAAGGACGTGAGCGCCGAGGTCGAGAAGCGCATCGACAAGGTCGAGATCACCGGCGTCGGCCCCGACCGGCCGCGCACGCTGGCCGGGCGCGACGGCGAGGTGCCCATCAGCGTGAAGAACTCGCTGACCGCCCAGATCTCCCTGTTCGTCGAGGTCACCTCCAACGACCGCAAGCTGCTGCAGGTCGAGCACCGCGAGCCGCTGACGATCGGCGCGGACCAGAGCGGCACTGTGCAGGTGCCGATGACCGTCAACACCTCCGGGGGCGGCGGCGACGCCACGGTGACCGTCCGGCTGCTGACCGCCGACGGCACTCCCTACGGGGAGCCGGTCAAGCTGATCGTGCGCACCACCGGCTACACCGGGATCGCGCTGGTCATCGTGGGGGCCGCGCTGACGGTCATGCTGGCCGCGGTGGCGACCCGGGTGCTCAGGCGCCGGTCCGAGCGGCGCACGGCGCGGGCCGCCAAGTCACGCGAAAGTGAGAGCCGATGAGCCGCATGCTCCGTGCCAGCGCCATCATGGCCGCGGGCACGATGGTGTCGAGGGCCACCGGATTCATCCGGACCGTCGTGCTGACCACCGCGATCGGCACCTCGCTCCTGGGCGACGCCTACAACACCGCCTACGCGATCCCCTACAGCATCCTCGACCTGCTGCTGCTCGGCGTGCTGAGCAGCGTCGTGGTGCCGATGATCGTCCGCGCCCAGCAGAGCGACCCCGACGGCGGACGCGCCTACGAGCAGCGGCTGCTGACGCTGTCGACGGTCGCGCTCATCGTCGTCGCGGCGGCCGCCGTGCTCGCCGCGCCGCTGCTCATCGACCTCTACACCGTCTGGGACCACCGCTCCGACGAGTACAAGGTCGCGGTCCGGCTGGCCCAGTTCATCCTGCCGCAGCTCGCCTTCTTCGGCATCGGCGCGGTGGCCGGGGCCATCCTCAACACTCGCGACCGGTTCGCCGCGCCGATGTGGGCGCCGGTCGTCAACAACCTGGTCGTCATCGGCGTGCTGGTCGCCTACCTGGTGATCGTGGGCGACAAGGGCGTCGGCAACGTCACCAACGGCGAGCTGGCCCTGCTCGGCCTCGGCACCACCGCCGGCATCGTGGCCCAGGCCACCGTGCTGGTCCTGGCGCTCAAGCGGGCCGGCTTCCGCTTCGTGGCCCGCTTCGACGTGCGCAACGCCAGGCTCGGCGAGATGGCCAAGGCCGGCATCTGGACGATCGGCTACGTGATCGTCACCCAGCTCGGGCTCGTGCTCACGCTGAACCTCGCCAGCTCCGCCGCCGCGGCCTTCCCCAGCCACGGCATCTCGGCCTACACGGTGGCGTTCCAGCTCTTCCAGCTCCCGTACGGGATCATCGGCGTCTCGGTGATCACCGCGATGCTGCCCAGGATGAGCCGGGCCGTCGCCGACGGGCGGTTCGACGAGGTGCGCTCGGAGTTCGGGTCGAGCGTGCGGCTGGTCTGCTCGATCATGGTGCCGGTGTCGCTGCTGCTCATGGTGCTCGGGCCGGCGATCACGGTGCCGCTGTTCGGCCACGGCTCCAACACGGTGGCCAACGCCGTCTACATCGGCAACGTGCTGCAGGTCTACGGGCTGGCGCTGGTGCCGTTCTCGCTCTTCCAGCTCCTGCTGCGGGTCTTCTACAGCTTCGGCGACACCCGTACTCCTGTCTTCGTCGGAGCCGGCGCGACGGCGCTCAACGCGGTGCTGATGCTGCTCTTCCACGCGCTGCTGCCGCCCGCCTACTCCGTCATGGGGCTCGCCTTCGCCTACGCCGTCGCCTACGCGCTGGGCACGGTCGTGGCGTGGGTCCTGGCCAGCCGCCGGGTCAGAGGGCTGGGCGGCTGGCAGGTCGGCATGGCGATGACCAGGATGTACCTGGCCTCGCTGCCCACCGCCGTGCTCGCCCTGGCCGCCGTCTGGAGCATGCAGGAGATCTTCGGCAGGCCCGACTTCCTCAACTCGGTGATCACTCTCGCCGTGGGCGGTGGCCTGGGGATGCTGCTCTATCTGGCCGTGGCGCACCGGATGCGGATTCCGGAGGTCAGCTCCATCGTTGGGATGGTCGCGGGGAGGGTACGCCGATAAAGGACGCGGGCGGCGGAGGCGCTGGCACTAGCATGGTGACCGACACGCGCGAATGGAAGCAGGAGGGGCGTGGGCGGATCCACCCGGCATAGCGTGCCTACGTGGGACAGCACGCAGGCGAGCCGAGTCATGCGCACGCCTGTACGGCCGAGCGGAGAGAGCCAGTGAGCACATCTGCCGTCGAGCCGGGCACGCGCCTTGCCTCGCGCTTCCGGCTTGAGGACCGGGTCAGCGAGTCCGAAGGCGCCACATTCTGGAAGGCCATCGACGAGATCCTTGCCCGTCCTGTCGGGGTTCTCACCTTCGCCCCCGAGTTCCCGCGTGTGCACGAGGTGGTCACCGCCGCCCGCGCCGCGAGCCGGCTCACCGACCCGCGTCTCACCCAGGTGTTCGACGCCGCCGAGGACGACGGGCGCTCCTACGTGGTCAGCGAGTGGGTCACCGGTGACACGCTGGCCGACCTGCTGTCCGGAGGGCCGCTGGACCCCGAGCGGGCCGCCGGGCTGGTCGCCGAGGCGGCCGAGGCGCTGACCCATGCCCACGAGGCCGGCCTCTACCACCTGTGCCTGCGGCCCGAGCACCTGGTGTGGACCACCGGCAACACGGTCAAGGTGCTGGGCGTGGCGGTGGACGCCGCGCTGTCCGGCCTGACCACCGACCAGCCGGCGCTCGACGACGCGGAAGGGCTGGGCCGGCTGCTCTACGCCGGGCTGACCGGCCACTGGCCCGGCGACGAGGAGGAGGGCGGCCTGCCCGCCGCCCCGATGAACGACGGGCACTTCTGCACCCCGCGCCAGGTCACCGCCGGGGTGCCCAGCTATCTCGACACGGTGACGGTCCGGGCCTGCCTGCCCGAGTCGCGCCGGGGCCAGGGCGCGCTCGCCAGCCCGGCGGAGCTCGCCGAGTCGCTGTCGGGCGTGGCCAGGCCCATGCCGATCCCGATCCCGTACGACTCGTCGCCGCCGTCGGTGGTGACGACGGCCTCCCGCTCGGAGGGCCCCGACACCGGGCAGCAGGGGCCCGCCACCATGCAGCGCCCGCAGGTCGTCCACAGCACCATGCCCCCGCGAGGGGGCCCCAGCGTGCTCGGCCGGGTGCTCATGACGGTCGTGGTGCTGCTGGTGATCGTGGCCGTGGGCGTCGGCGCCTGGACGATTGGCCGGAGCCTGGGCAGTCCCGGCACCCGTGAGGCCGACCCCTCGCCCAGTTCCAAGGCGTCCGCGCCGGCGCGGGTCCAGGCGGTCAAGCCGGAGAAGGCGACCGGTTTCGACCCGCTGGGCGACAAGGAGGAGAAGGCCGAGCTCGCCGCGCTGACCATCGACGGCAAGCCGAGCACGTTCTGGAAGACCGACAACTACAACAGCGCCGAGCTGGGCAATCTCAAGGACGGTGTCGGGCTTCTTCTCGACCTGGGCAAGTCCCGGCAGATCAGCGACGTGGTCGCTACGCTGGCCGACGCCTCGGGGGCCGAGGTCGAGCTCAAGGTCGGCGACAGTCCCGACCTGTCGTCGCTCAAGACCGTCGCCCGCGAGGAGAACGCCTCCGGAAAGGTGACGTTCAAGCCTGATCAGGCCGCAAGCGGTCGGTACGTTTTGATCTGGTTTACGCGTCTTCCGGCGGATGCAGGCAAGTTTCATGGCACCATCTATGAAGTAGTGGTGCATTCTCCAGGATCGGCATAATCAGGAATCCCTCTTGTGAACTCCCCACCCGAGACACCTTCAGCAGCGGATCGGCCCGCGGTCAGCGACGCCGAGCTGCTGACCGCGCACATCAACGGGGATCCACACGCCTTCAGCGAGATCGTCAAGCGGCACCGTGATCGCATGTGGGCGGTCGCCCTGCGCACGCTCGGCGACCCCGACGAGGCCGCCGACGCCGTCCAGGACGCCTTCGTCTCCGCCTACCGCAAGGCCGCCACGTTCCGCGGCGAGGCCGCCGTCACCACCTGGCTGCACCGCATCGTCGTCAACGCCTGCCTCGACCGGATGCGCCGCAAGTCGGTGCGCCCGGTGGCCGACGACGAGCTCATCGAGGCCGCCGAACGCGAGACGCCGGGGCCCGATCAGACCCTTGAGCGCGAGGTCTCCATGGAGGTCTCGGCCGCGCTCAAGCTGCTGCCCGCCGACCAGCGAGCCGCCCTCGTCCTGGTGGACATGATGGGCTACTCCGTCGAAGACGCGGCTCAGGTGCTCGAAGTGCCCAGCGGTACGGTGAAAAGCAGGTGTGCGAGAGGACGCGCGAAACTTGCCCCGATTCTTTCGCATCTGCGGAACCGATCGGACCTCAGTCGCGTCTCATCCGCGAAGGGAGCAGAACTTCGTGACGGGTGATACGCACTACGATCTGGATACCCTGGCCGATTTGGCCGAGGGTCTCCTAGACGCCGGCCAGGCCCGCCAGGTCCGCGAGCATCTCGCGGTCTGCGACCCCTGTGGGGAGCTACTGGCAGACCTCGCGGCGGTTCGAGAGGTGCTCGCGGCGACCCCAACACCGGCCATGCCGATGGGTGTCGCACTGCGCATCGACAAGGCGCTGGCCGCCGAGGCCGGGTCGTCCCGCGGAGGCGTCGGCCTCACGCAGGCGCCCGACTGGGACGAGCTCATGCGCGACTCCCCCTGGGAGAAGACCGCGGTCGCGGCCTCCGACGAGCCGGCCCCCGAGCCGGTGCGGCTGGGGGTGGTCGCCGACGACGGCACGATCGTCCCGGCCAGGCGGCGCAGCGCGCGACGCCCACGGTGGGCGATGCCGGCCGTGGCGGCTGCCGCGGCGGCGGCGGTCGTGGGCACGGCGGTCGTCTCGACCGGGCTGCTCGCCTCGGGAGGAGGCACGGTCGCTCCACCGGTGATCGCCGCCAGCTCGGCCGCCCCCGCGGTGACGACGCCGACCGAGGTGCCGGTGCGGGCCAGGGCATACGCGCTGACCGACAGCCAGCACAACTACAGTGACGAGAACCTGGCGCTGCCACTGGGCAAGTTCCTCGCGCCGGCCCCGATCATCCAGGGGCCGTCCGAGGCCGAGCAGGCCGACAAGTGCGTCGGCAAGCTGACCAGCCGCACCAAGTTCAGCGTCTTCGCCGTGGACCAGGGCCAGTACAACGGCCAGGAAGCCATCGTCATGGCGTCGAGGAAGTCGAAGGCCGCCAAGCGGATCCGCATCGACGTCGTCGACCCGTTCAGTTGCAAGAACCTGCGCAAGCCCGCCATGGGCCGCTGGTAGCAGCCTTCTTCCCACGTCAGAGCCCGCTTCGGCGGGCTCTTTCGTGTTGCGGGTGGGGGGCGGGAATCACCGCGGCCTAGGATCTGTTGACGCGACTGGCAACAGCAGAAGAGGAAGGCGTGGGAGCGTTGAGCGACGTTCGTAACGTGATCATCATTGGATCGGGCCCGGCGGGCTACACCGCGGCCGTCTACTCCGCACGCGCCGAGCTGAACCCGCTGGTCTTCGAGGGCTCGGTGACCGCGGGCGGCGCCCTCATGAACACCACCGACGTGGAGAACTTCCCCGGGTTCCCCGACGGCATCATGGGCCCCGACCTGATGGACAACCTGCGCAAGCAGGCCGAGCGGTTCGGCGCCGAGCTCGTGGCCGACGACGTGGTCGAGGTCGACCTGGAGGCCAACCCCAAGGTCATCAAGACGTACGACAAGACCTACTACGCCAAGTCGGTCATCCTGGCGATGGGCTCCGGCTACCGCGAGCTCGGCCTGGAGAACGAGAAGCGCCTGTCCGGCCGGGGCGTCTCCTGGTGTGCCACCTGCGACGGCTTCTTCTTCCGCAACAAGGACATCGTGGTCGTGGGCGGTGGCGACACCGCGATGGAGGAGGCCACGTTCCTGACCCGGTTCGGCCGCATGGTGACCGTCGTGCACCGCCGTGACGAGCTGCGCGCCAGCAAGATCATGCAGGATCGGGCGTTCGCGAACGACAAGATCCGCTTCATCTGGGACACCGAGGTCATCGACGTCCTGGGCGAGAACCGGGTCGAGGCCGTCAAGCTGCGCAACGTCAAGACCGGCGAGGAGTCCGAGCTGGCCACCGACGCGCTGTTCCTGGCCATCGGCCACGACCCGCGCACCGACCTGGTCAAGGGGCAGATCGACCTCGACGAGGACGGCTACGTGAAGGTCGCCTCCCCCACGACCGCCACCAACATCGACGGCGTGTTCGCCGCGGGCGACGTCGTCGACCACATCTATCGCCAGGCGATCACCGCGGCCGGCACCGGCTGCTCGGCGTCTCTCGACTCCGAGCGCTGGCTGGCCAACAACGAGAAGTAAGGGAGCCCATCCGTGAAGGCAGTAACCGACGCCTCGTTCGAGGCGGACGTCCTCAAGAGCGACAAGCCCGTGCTGGTGGACTTCTGGGCCGAATGGTGCGGCCCGTGCCGTCAGGTGGCGCCCATCCTCCAGGAGATCGCCAACGAGCACGGTGACAAGCTCGAGATCGTCAAGCTCAACATCGACGAGAACCCCAACGTGCCGCGCGAGGCCGGGGTGCTCCAGATCCCGACGATGAACGTCTACAAGGGCGGCGAGCTCGTCAAGCAGATCATCGGCGCCAAGCCGAAGGCCATGCTGCTGCGCGAGCTCGAGGGCATCATCTAGGTCCTTCTCGCTCCATGCGAAAGCCCCCTGCGGTCGCAGGGGGCTTTCGCATGCGTTTGTACGGCCTTCTGCGGGGCTCGTGGCGGGTCAGACGGGTCGGAGGGCACGCTCGGGGCTCATGGAGCCCAGGAGGCGTTCCAGGGCCACCTCGACGTCCTCCCGCCAGGAGACGGCGGACTTCAGCTCCAGCCGCAGCCGCGGAAACCGCAAATGCGGACGAACCGTCTTAAAACCCACAGAGAGCAAGTATTCCGCCGGAACCACGCAACTAGGCTCTTCCCACTTCAGGTCGCCGAACGCCTCGATGGCCTTCACACCGCGCCTCGTCAGATCCTTGGCCACGCCCTGGATGAGCATCCGGCCCAGCCCGCCGCCCGAGAACTCCGGGATGATGTGCGCCGTCATCAGCAGCACCGCGTCGGCGCTCACCGGCGACGTGGGAAAGGCGACCGAACGCGGCGTGTAGAGCGGCGGGCTGTAGAGCACGAACCCCGCCGGCACGCCGTCCACATAGACGATCTTGCCGCAGCTCCCCCACTCCAGCAGCGTGCCGGAGATCCAGGCCTCCTTCTCCAGGCCAGGGTCCCCCGACTCCACCGCCCGCTCCCCGCTCATGGGATCCAGCTCCCAGAAAACGCACCGGCGGCAGCGGCGAGGGAGATCTTCCACATTGTCCAGGGTGATGTTGACCAGCCGACGCGACAACTACGGCCCCAATCGTTGACCCGGAAAAGCGCGCGAAAACCGCGTCCCCAGCTGGCATCGTAGCCCAGTGACGGTCACGCCAGCGGGTACCACGACGGTCAGCCCGGTCACGGGCGACATGTCCGGCTGGCGTAATCTGGTATCTCGGATAGCACTCACCTAGGAGGTGGGCCGTGACAGCAGAGCAGGATCACGGTCAGACGCCCGCGACCCAAGGGTCGCGCATCGACGCCTATGTCGATCGGTACGCCGCGCGAGCTACCGGGATGGTCGCCTCCGAGATCCGAGCTCTTTTCGCCGTCGCGTCGAGGCCCGAGGTGGTCTCGCTCGCGGGCGGCATGCCGTACGTCACGGCCCTTCCCCTCGACATGGTCGGCGAGCTCGTCTCCGAGCTCGTCACGCGGCGCGGCCCGGTCGCGCTGCAGTACGGCTCCGGCCAGGGCGACCCGCATCTGCGCGAGCAGATCTGCGACGTCATGCGCCTCGAGGGGATCCACGCCGGGGCGAACGACGTCGTCGTCACCGTGGGCTCCCAGCAGGCCCTCGACCTGATCACCCGCATCTTCATCGACCCGGGTGACGTCGTGCTGGCCGAAGGCCCCTCGTACGTGGGCGCCCTGGGTACGTTCGCCGCCTATCAGGCCAAGGTCGTGCACATCGCCATGGACGATCAGGGCATCGTGCCCGAATCGCTGGCGCAGACCATCTACGCGCTGGAGACCGCCGGGGCGCCGATCAAGTTCCTCTACACGATCCCGACCTTCCACAACCCCGGCGGCGTCACGCTCAACATGGCCCGGCGGCAGCAGGTGCTCGACATCTGCCAGCGGGCCGGCGTGCTCATCGTCGAGGACAACCCGTACGGACTCCTCGGCTTCGACGCCGAGCCCATGCGCGCGCTGCGCGCCGACAACGCCGACGGGGTCGTCTACCTCGGCTCGTTCTCCAAGACCCTCGCCCCCGGGTTCCGCGTCGGCTGGGCGCTCGCGCCCCACGCCATCCGCGACAAGCTCGTGCTGGCGATGGAGTCGGCCGTGCTGTCACACTCCTCGTTCACCCAGCTCGCCGTCGGCCAGTACCTGGCCACGCAGCCGTGGCAGGAGCAGATCAAGACGTTCAAGGAGCTCTACCGCGAACGCCGCGACGCCATGCTCGGCGCGCTCGAATCGCTCATGCCGCCCGAGGTCACCTGGACCCGGCCGGCCGGCGGCTTCTTCGTCTGGGCGACGCTGCCGGAGGGCCTCGACTCCAAGGCCATCCTGCCGCGCGCCGTCGCCGAGCGGGTGGCGTTCGTGCCCGGCACCGGGTTCTTCTCCGACGGGAGCGGGGCGCGCCACATGCGGCTGTCGTTCTGCTACCCGGAGCCCGACCGCATCCGCGAAGGCGTCCGCCGCCTCGCCGGGGTGATCGAGCAGGAGATGCAGCTCCGCGACACGTTCGGCACCGGCTCCGCCCGCGGCCACGCCGGCGTCGACACCCCGGGCCCCGACCTCGCCTGACCTCTGGAGGGGAGCCCGACCCGGCTCCCCTCCTTCCTTCTGGAAGCACCACGTCCCCGGCACGGTCGAACGGCGCGCCGCCCTCTTACCTCCTGTGTACGGTCGAACGGCGTGCCGCCCTCACCCCCTCTGTACGGTTGGACTGCGTGCCGCCCTCACGTCCCACCCCGGTACGGTTGGACAGCGTGCCGTCAGCGGAGGAGAAGTGATGAGCGAACTGGGCCACGTGCTGGTGCTGGCAGGAGGTCTCTCCTACGAGCGGGAGGTCTCCCTGCGCTCGGGCCGCCGCGTGAGCGAGGTGCTCCGGGCGGCCGGCATCGACGTCGAGGCCCGCGACACCGACGCGTCGCTCGTCCCGTCCATCCTCGCCGACCCGCCCGAGGCCGTCTTCGTCACCCTCCACGGCGGCGCGGGCGAGGACGGCGCCATCCGCTCCGTCCTGGAGCTCCTCAACGTCCCGTACGTCGGCGCCGACCCCGACGCCTGCCGCGTCGCCTTCGACAAGCCCACCGCCAAGGCCGTCGTACGCTCCGTCGGCCTGCGCACCCCCGACTCGGTCACGCTGCCGAAGGAGACCTTCCACGACCTCGGCGCCACGGCCGTCCTGGGCCGCATCGTCGAGCACCTGGGCCTCCCCCTGTTCGTCAAGCCCGCCCGCGGCGGCTCCGCGCTCGGCGCGTCCATCGTCCGCACCGCCGAGGAACTGCCCGCCGCCATGGTCGGCTGCTTCGCCTACGGCGACACGGCGCTCATCGAGTGCTACATCGAGGGCATCGAGGTCGCGGTCTCGGTCGTCGACTTCGGTGACGGCCCCGTCGCGCTCCCCGCCGTGGAGATCGTGCCCGACGAGGGCGTGTACGACTACGCAGCCCGCTACACCGCCGGGCACACCGAGTTCTTCGCCCCTGCCCGGCTCTCCTCCGAAGCGGCGTCGGCCTGCGCCGAGACCGCCGTGACCGCCCACACGGCGCTCGGCCTGCGTGACATCTCCCGCACCGACCTCATCGTGGACGCCGCCGGCCGCCCGCACTTCCTGGAAGTCAACGTGGCCCCCGGCATGACGGAGACCTCGCTCCTGCCGATGGCAGCCGAAGCCGCGGGCCAGGACCTCGGCGAACTCTGCCGCATCCTCCTCCAAAACGCCGCCACCCGCACCCCCCGCTAACCGAACCGCCCACCGCCTAACGCCCGGGCTGCCCCACGTCCGGGCAGCCCCATACTCTGGCCGCCCCACCATCCCCCAGCCGCTCCTACAGCCCTTCCCTCCGCCCCACTGTCCCAGCCGACACCTCCGCAGAGCTGCCCCGAACCCAGAACCGCAGCACCCGACGACCGACACGCAGGGGCCGTGGAAGCCCAAGCGCCGCACGACCCAGCCGCCACACGGACCAGGGACCACGCGGCCCGGGGACAGCGCGGCCCGGCTGCCTCAGGGTCCAGGGATGGCGCGACCCACCCGCCTCACAGGCCAGCCGCATCGCAGGCAAGCGTCGTGCGGCCCAGCCACCTCACGGGCCAGCCACCTCACGGGCCCGCCACCTCACCGCCAGTCGCCGCGCGGTCCGGGCACCTCACGGCCAGTCGCCGCGCGGTCCGGGCACCTCACGGCCAGTCGCCGCGCGGTCCGGGCACCTCACGGGCCGGGCCACACGGCGCCGGGGATAGCGCAACCCGGGACGGTGGGCGCGGCGACAGCCCGGCCTGGGGGTAGCGGGGCGCGCGGGCTTATCGCGGCCTCAGAGCCCGTCCGGCCCGTGCCTCACGGGTCATGGGGCGCCCAGCGCGGGGTAGACCCAGCGCGAGGTAGGCCCAGCGCGGGAAGTCCGGCGCCGTGGACAGCGGCGGGCTCGCAGGCACCGGAGACCCAAAGCTTCATAAGGGCCCTCCGCAACCCGCAGCCCTACGGGGCCCTCGGCACCGGGGCGGCGGCGTGGTGGCTCACGCGGCGGTGCGTAACCTGGCGGGGTGATCGAGCCCACCTACCCCAAGAGCTTCGCCAGCGACAACCACGCCGGCGTGCACCCCGCCATCCTCGACGCCATCACCGCCGTCAACCACGGCGACGCCCCCGCGTACGGCGACGACGCCTTGACCGCCGCCTTCGGCCGTCACATCAAGGACGTGTTCGGCCCCCGCGCGGAAGGCTTCCCGGTCCTCAACGGCGCGGGCGCCAATATGGTCGGCCTCGCCCTCATGCTCGGCCGCTACGACGCGGTCGTCTGCCCGGCCACCGCCCACATCGCCAGCCACGAGACCGGCGCCGCAGAACGCCTCCTCGGCACGAAGCTCATCACCATCCCCACCCCGGACGGCAAACTCCGCCCCGACGACCTGGCCGGCCCCCGTTCCACGCTCGGCAACCACCACGACCCGCAGCCACGCGTAGTCTCCATCTCCCAAGTCACCGAACTCGGCACCTGCTACTCCCCCGCCGAACTAGCCGCCCTGGCCGACGCCGCCCACGCGGCAGGCATGCGCCTCCACGTCGACGGCGCCCGCCTGGCCAACGCCGCCGCCTACCTCGACTGCTCCCTGTCCGCGATCACCACGGACGTAGGCGTCGACGTCTTCAGCTTCGGCGGGACCAAGAACGGCGCCCTGGCGGCGGAAGCGGCCATCATCCTCGACCCCACGCTCACGGAAGCCGTCCCCTACCTCCGTCGGCAGTCCCTCCAGCTGGCGTCGAAGATGCGCTTCGTCTCCGCCCAGCTCTCCGCTCTCCTCACCGACGACCTGTGGCACCGGAACGCCTCCCACGCCAACGCCATGGCCGCCCGCCTCGCCGACGGCCTCGCCTCCATCCCGCAGATCACGCTGGCGTACCCGGTCGAGTCCAACGCCGTCTTCGCCACCGTCCCCCCTGCCGTCGCCGCCGCCCTCCAGGAGCACTTCCTGCTCCTCCCACCGGACGAGTCCACCGGCATCGCCCGCTGGATGACTTCCTACGACACCACCCCCGCCGATGTGGACGCCTTCCTGGACGCCCTCCGCAAGGCCGCCTCCTGACACGCCTCCACGGTTTCACGTGAAACCACGTCCCCCGCGTTTCACGTGAAACCAGCCGCTGCCCAACTCAGGCGGAGGGGGTAGGCGCGTTCAGGTCCCCGCCACCTACATGCAAGGGCCAACTCTGCGAAGAAATACGATGCCCCCACGCGCAAGCGGAGCTAGGTCGCACAACACGGCTGACGGAAGTTCGCCGCTAAGGCAGACGTGACGCCAGGGCGCGAGTCGCGACGGTGGCGGCGAGGACCGTGACGACAAGGCGCGGAGCGTGGCCGCACGGCAAGGACCGTGGAGGCAAGGCGTGGATCCTGATCGCAGGGCGTGGATCGTGGCGGGCACTCAGCGGGGCAACCACAGTCCGAGCGCCGCGATGTTTCACGTGAAACCGAGCCCCTTGAGGCGGGTAGCGTGACGGCGGCCGTGTTTCACATGAAACCGTGACGGCGCCCCTGGCGAGAAGCCGGCTGCCGGTGTTTCACGTGAAACACCGGCTAACAGGGTCAGCTCTCGGCTTCGCGCATGGCGCGGGCAGCTTCGGGGGCCATGGTGCCGATGATGCGCTCAAGGTCGTCGATCGTGGCGAACTCCACAACGATGCGGCCCTTACGGCGCCCCAGGTCTACCTTGACCTTGGTCTCGAAGTGGTCCGAGAGGCGGTCGGCGAGGTGGGTGAGGCCGGGGGCGGTGGGCTTGGCGGTCTTGCGCTCCCGGGTGGGCTTCTCGGGGGCGGCCTGCGCGCTGCCGAGCGCGACGATCTCCTCGACCGCTCGTACGGAGAGCAGTTCGGCGACGATGCGGGTGGCGAGCCGGATCTGGTCCTCGGGGTTCTCCAGGCCGAGCAGCGCCCGCGCGTGGCCGGCGGAGATCGTGTTGGCGGCCACCTTCAGCTGGACTTCCGGTGGGAGCTTGAGCAGGCGCAGCGTGTTGGTGATGTGTGAACGGGAGCGGCCGACCTTCGTGGCGAGCTGGTCGTGGGTGGCCTGGAAGTCGTCCAGCAACTGCTGGTAGGCGGCGGCTTCCTCCAGGGGGTTGAGCTGTTCGCGCTGAAGGTTCTCGATGAGGGCATCACGCAGGAGGTCGTCGTCCTGCGTGTTGCGGACGATGGCGGGGATCTGCTCCAGGCCGGCCAGCTTGCAGGCCCGGAGTCGCCGCTCCCCCATGATCAGCTCGTACTGCCCGCCGCCCACCGGACGTACGACGATCGGCTGCAGGAGGCCGACCTCGCTGATCGACGCCTGCAGTTCCTTGAGCCGCTCCTCGTCGAAGACCTCACGGGGCTGGCGCGGGTTGGGGACGATGGCGTCCAGGGGCACCTCGTGGAAGTACGCGCCCGCCACCGGCTTCGGGCCCGCGTCGGTTGCCGCACCGTTCGTGGGGGCCACCGTTCCCGTGCCGTCGACGATGGGGCCCGTCGGAATGAGCGCTCCGAGCCCCTTGCCCAATCCCCGCCGCTGCTGGCTCACTGCGTCTCCTCATTCACCCGGCCGAACCCGTTCACTCCAGGAGAGGTTACCGTTGACCACCCGACCGGGTGTCTCCTCGCCACACGCAGTCCCACCGGATTTGCACCGTCATGCCGTCAATGAGACAAAGCACCGCACCGGCGCCCCTCCACCGGCCGTACGTGGCGTCCCGGCCGCCCGTCCCGGCGAAGGGCGGCACTCGGCCCTCACGCGGGGCTCGCTCCCCCATGGGGATACGCGTGCGGGAGGGCGGGTGCCGGGACGGTACGCGGAGGACGGGAACAGACGCGTCGGACGCGACAGGCAGCAGGCGGAGAACGGCGGACGACGAAGGCGAGGAGGCCGGAACGGAACGCCGAGACCGGAGACCGAAGACAGGGGCTGGGGTTCTCAAGGGAAGCCCCGGTCGGGGTTAGACCAGGGCGCGGTGGGCGATCTCGCGGGCGGCGTCCATGTAGGCCATCGCACCGCTGGAGCCCGGGTCGTACGTCATGACCGACTGCCCATAGCTGGGCGCCTCGGACAGGCGGACGCTGCGCGGGATGACCGTGTTGAGCACCGTGTCCCCGAAGTGTGCCCGAACCTCGTCCGCCACCTGGGAGGCCAGCCGGGTGCGGCCGTCGTACATGGTCAGGACGATCGTGGACAGCCGCAGCGTGGGGTTGAGGTGCGCCTTGATGAGGTCGACGTTGCGCAGGAGCTGCCCGAGGCCCTCCAGCGCGTAGTACTCGCACTGGATGGGGATCATGACCTCGTCCGCGGCCACGAGCGCGTTCACCGTGAGGAGGCCGAGCGACGGCGGGCAGTCGATGATGATGTAGTCGAGGTCGAGCGCGTCGTAGGCGGTGAGGGCACGCCGGAGGCGGGCTTCGCGGGCGACCAGGGAGACGAGCTCGATCTCGGCGCCGGCCAGGTCGATGGTCGCCGGGGCGCAGTAGAGGTTGGGCATGTCGGGGACCTGCTTGACGATGTCCGCCATGGGCAGGTCGTCCACGAGCACCTGGTAGACGTCGGGGATGTCGCCACGATGTTCGGTGGCCAGGGCGGTGGAGGCGTTGCCCTGGGGGTCGAGGTCGACGACCAGGACGCGTTCGCCGTTCATCGACAGGGCGGCGGCGATGTTGACGGACGTCGTGGTCTTGCCGACACCACCCTTCTGGTTGGCAACGGCGATCACGCGGCACTTGGCGGGTTTGGGCCACGAGTCCTGGCCGGTGTCCGTCTGGGTGGGCAGCTGAGCGGTAGGTGTTTCACGTGAAACCACTGAGTTGAGCGCCTCTCGTACCAACGGAGAATCACCTGGGTTCAGGGGGGTCTTGGTCACGGTCGCCATCCTTTCAACCCGTGGCTTATCGGAGCCGGGAATCTGCTGTCGCGAAACGCCCGATCCGGGCCAGCCGACCCCTCGGGGGCTCTCGGACAGACGGCTGTCCGGCCAGCCAAGACCGCTCTGAGCGACCGGCACGACCGTCACCTCCTTCGTCGCCGCCTGCTGTGCTCCGGCTGGCGACCCGCTATCACCCGAACCAATGTTGCAGGCGGCTCGACCTTACCGTGCCCGACGGTCACAAGCTCGGCCGTTGTCGCCCCGCTGGCGCGCAATTGCGGCTCCGCCTCGGCGAGTTCTTCGGCGGCGCGCTCCCCCTTCATGGCGATGAGCTCGCCGCCCTCGCGCAGCAGGGGCATGGCCCACTTCAGGAGCCGGTCGAGCGGCGCCACGGCGCGGGCGCTGGCCACGTCGAAAACGCGCTTGCCCGCCAGCTCTTCGGCCCGGCCGCGCAGCACCTCGACGTTGTCCAGCTTGAGGGTCTCGACGCACTCCTGGAGAAAGACGGTGCGGCGCAGCAGCGGTTCGAGAAGGGTGACCGTGATGTCCTGCCGGACGATCGCCAGCACGAGCCCCGGCAGTCCGGCGCCCGAGCCGATGTCGACCAGGCGCACGTCCGGCGGGATGGCCTCGGCGACGACGGCGCAGTTGAGCAGGTGGCGGTCCCAGATGCGCGGGATCTCGCGGGGACCGAGCAGCCCGCGTACGACGCCGGGGCCGGCCAGCAGCTCCGCGAACGCCTCCGCCCGGTCCCAGGCGTCGCCGGTGAAGACGTCCCGCGCGATGTCCGGCGGGGGCGGCAGCTCGTCGCTCACTGCTGTGATGGCCCTTTCGTAAGGATTCGGGATGCTCCCCCCAGGCTAGGCGGGAGATCGCACTGTCGAAGACTAGCGGGATGCCCTGAACGGAGCCTTGGAGCGCGCCGCCTCACGGGCATCGAAAAGGTGTTCTAAACGCGAACGGCCGCCAGGCGCACGAGGCGGCTGGCGGCCGAGCGGGTCGTGGGCCGGTCAGGCGGGCAGGACCACCACGTAACGGTTGGGCTCCTCACCCTCGGACTCGCTGCGGAGCCCGGCGGCGGCCACCGCGTCGTGGACGATCTTGCGCTCGAACGGCGTCATCGGCTGCAGCGGCTTGGGCTCGCCCCGGTCCTTGACCTGGTTGGCCATCTCGGTGCCGAGCTTGGTGAGCTCGGCCCGGCGCCGCTCGCGGTAGCCGCCGACGTCGAGCATCAGGCGGGACCGCTCCCCCGTCTGGCGGTGGACGGCCAGCCGCGTCAGCTCCTGGAGCGCTTCCAGCACCTCGCCGGAGGGGCCGATCAACTCGGTGCCCTTGAGCCCGACGACGGAGACCATCGCGCGGTCGCCCTCGACGTCCATGTCGATGTCACCGTCGATGTCGGCGATGTCGAGGAGGCCTTCGACGTAGTCAGCCGCGATCTCGCCCTCCTGCTCGAGCGCGCTGATGTCAGGAGCCTTCTCCTGCTCGGCCTCGGTCATGGCCGGCCTCTCCTTCGTAATCACGACTTCTTGCTGCCGGTGCGCTTGCTACGGGACTGGCGGCTGGGCTGGTTCCTGACGATCTTAGGCGCAGGAGGCGGAGGTGGGGGCTCCTCTTCGGGAGTCTTGCGAAGCTTGGCCATGAGGCCGGGCTTCGTCTTGACCGGGATCACGTTGCCCTTGGCGTCGAACTGGGGCATCGGGTTGCGGCTGTAGAACCAGTGCTGCTGACCGAGCGTCCACACGTTGGTGGTCACCCAGTACATGATCAGACCGAGCGGGAAGTTCAGGCTGAAGAAGGCGAACAGCGGCGAGATGTACATGAGCAGCTTCTGCTGCTGCGCCATGGGGTTGTCGGGCATCTGCGCCATGGACCGGGTGACGCTCTGCCGGACGGTGAGGAACGTGGTCAGCGAGCTGACGGCCACGAAGATGCCCAGGACGATCTTCGTCTGGAGCGGCACGGCGTCGAGCGCGATGATGTCCTGGTCGGACATGAAGAAGGTGGCCGGCACCGGCGCGCCGAACACGTGCGCGGCCCGGGCGCTGGCGACGAGCTCCGGCGACATCCCGTACACCGCGCGGCCGTTGGCCATGGCCTGCAGCACGGTGAACATCGAGATGAAGATGGGGAACTGGGCCAGGATGGGCAGACAGCCGCCGAGCGGGTTGGCCCCGGCGCCCTGGTAGAGCGCCATGACCTCCTGGTTCATGCGCTGCTTGTCGTTCTTGTAGCGCTTGCGCAGCTCCGCCACCTTGGGGGCGAGCTCCTGCATCTTCTTGGAGGACCGCATCTGCTTGAGGAAGAGCGGGAAGATGAGGATCCGCATGAGCACGGTGAGCGTGACGATGGTCAGCAACCACGTCAGGCCGCTATCCGGGTTCAGGAAGGTGCTGTAACCCGTATGGATCCAGGTGATGACGAAGGCTACGGCTTCATAGAGCCAGCTCAGCCAGGACAGCTCCACCGAGCTATCTCCCTTGCGTTTCGTGGGACCGAACCGGGCGTGGGGGCACCGGGTCTATACCTCCGGGATGGAATGGGTGGCACCGCCCGATGCGCCGGACAGTCAACCATGTGCCGCGCAATGCTCCGTGAACGGCTATCGCCTCGAGCCCGTACGCGCTGCAGGACGGGTAGAAACGGCAGCGTGGACCGAGCATCGGGCTGATGAACGCCCGGTAGAACCGAATGGGCACGAGCAGCACCCGAGCGGGGAGGCTCGCTGTCCCTAGCGGTTGCTCCGTCATCTCCGTCCATCCGTCGAGGACTCGCGCCGCCTGAGCAAACGGTCGAGCGCGAGGTCGAGCTCGGCGGCTAGGTGCTCGGATCGCGCTGACGCGGCCGGGGGGTTGGCGCGTACCACAAGCAGGCTACCTCTCGGAAGCCGGTGGAGACGGTCTCGCATCAGGTGTCGAAGCCGACGCTTGACCTTGTTGCGGACGACCGCGCCTCCGACGGCCCGGCTCACTACAAAACCCACCAGAGGTGTCCCTTCCCCTGAAATGGTGAGATGCACCACCAGGGTGGGGCGACCCGCGCGTTTACCGCGCTTGATGGCCGCCTTGAACTCCTCCCCGCGCCGCATGCGGGACTGTCGGGAAAGCACCGTATACGCCTATCGCCCGCCGGCGGAGTGCACCGGCGGGCGGACGATCACGCGCAGGACGGTCAGGCCGACAGCTTCTCGCGACCCTTGCGGCGGCGAGCGGCGAGGATGGCGCGACCGGCCCGGGTGCGCATCCGCAGCCGGAAGCCGTGGGTCTTCGCGCGGCGACGGTTGTTCGGCTGGAAAGTACGCTTGCTCACGAGTGGGCTCCAGGCTTGAAGGTGCGCACGAGGCGCTGAACACACATGGCTGGCCTGCCGAGTTAGCGAGGCACGCGAAATAGCCGTCGCGCGACAGACCGACCTCCGTACGGTACGGGGCGGAGCGGCCCAGGTCAAACCGGAACTGGTTATCCACGTATCCACAGGCGACTTTTCCACCGCCCCCGGGACGTCCACAGTATGTGCACCCAGGCACCGCTAGGCTGTGGACAACGTCTTGAACACAGCTGTGCACGAAGATACTGTCGGGCCTTTCGGAGCCACTTCAGGCTGTGCACAACCTGTGGATCACCTGTGGAGATCCTGGGCATCCAGCCCGGGCGCGGCGCTGTGGACGACAGGGGCCGGCCGCCGCCGCGGCGAGTCCCCGATGTGGATAAACACGCGTGTGGACGGCCACGCGGGTGGATGAACGATCGCGGGGGGCCGCGACAGGGAGGAGGGGGAGCCGCACCATGAACGGTGTCGACCTCGACACGGTATGGAAGAGGGCGCTGGGCAACTTTCTCAATGAGAACGTGCCGGTCCAGCAGCGCACGTGGCTCTCCATGGTCCGCCCGATCGCCCTGGCGGACGACACGATCGTGCTGGGCGTCCCCAACGACTTCCTGAAGGACCTCATCGAGGGCAAGCTGCGGCCGCTCGTGGCGCACGCGCTCTCCCAGGAGCTCGGCCGGGCGATGCGGCTGGCCGTGATGATCGACACGACGGCTCCCGAGCAGCCGATGCAGGACCTTCATCCACAGCCTGTGGTTCAGAATTATCCCCAGAGCCCGGACCCCCAGCCGCGCTATCCCCAGGGGCCGTCGTCCCAGCACTACCAGGCTTCCGAGCCTCCGCAGTTCTATTCTCCACAGCCCGAGCCGGCGCAGTCGTCCACCGAATATCCACAGCCTGCCTTCACTTTTGAACAGGCACAGCCCGCTGTGCAAAAGGCGCCGGAGCCCACCCAGAACAGATGGGAGGCCAAGAGCAACAAGCCCAGCGAACCGGCCAGACTCAACCAAAAGTACACATTCGAGACATTCGTCATCGGCGCCAGCAACCGTTTCGCCCACGCCGCGGCCGTGGCCGTCGCCGAATCCCCCGCGAAGGCGTACAACCCGCTCTTCATTTACGGCGACTCGGGGCTGGGGAAGACCCACCTGCTGCACGCGATCGGGCATTACGCGCAGAGCCTGTACGACGGCGCGCGGGTGAGATACGTGAGCTCCGAGGAGTTCACCAACGACTTCATCAACAGCATCCGCGACCACAAGGCCGACGGCTTCCGCGGACGCTACCGGGCGATCGACATCCTGTTGGTGGACGACATCCAGTTCCTGGAGGGCAAGGAGCAGACGCAGGAGGAGTTCTTCCACACCTTCAACACGCTGCACAACGCCAACAAGCAGATCGTCATCTCCAGCGACCGGGCGCCCAAGCAGCTCATCACGCTGGAGGACCGGCTGCGCAACCGGTTCGAGTGGGGCCTGATCACCGACGTCCAGCCGCCCGAGCTGGAGACGCGGATCGCCATCCTGAGGAAGAAGGCCATACAGGAGGGCCTGGCCGCGCCGCCCGAGGTGCTCGAGTACATCGCCAGCCGGATCTCCACCAACATCCGTGAGCTGGAGGGCGCGCTGATCAGGGTCACCGCGTTCGCCAGCCTCAACAGGCAGGGCGTCGACCTCCAGCTCGCCGAGGTCGTGCTGAAGGACCTGATCACCTCCGACTCCGGGCCGGAGATCACGGTCGCCACGATCATGGCGAAGACCGCCGAGTACTTCGGCATCAGCATCGACGACCTGTGCGGCAGCTCGCGCAGCAGGGCGCTGGTGAACGCCCGGCAGATCGCCATGTACCTGATCCGGGAGCTGACGGAGCTGTCGCTGCCCAAGATCGGCCAGCAGTTCGGCGGCCGTGACCACACCACCGTGATGCACGCCGAGCGCAAGATCCGGTCGCTCATCGCGGAGCGAAGGTCGATGTACAACCAGGTCAACGAGCTGACAATGCGTATCAAGCAGACATCGCCCGGGGCCTAGTTGTTATGCACAGCCTGTGGAAAACACTGTGGATCTGGGAAAACGTCGGAAGAGGCCCGTCGTACGCCCCATATTGCCCAGAAAAATTCCGCACAACGGCTGGGGATAACCCTGGGGACATCCTGAGGACAACTTGGGGACAACATGTGGATGACCTGTGGACGCCCTGTGCACAGTCGATCTGGGGCTCCAAAAGAGGGGTCTCTACCCCGTGGATAACCTGTGGAAACCTCGTGGATAACCGGTGGATGAAGGCACCAAGATCTGGGGACGGCCTGTGGGCGAAGAATCCCCGTCCACAGCCGCGAAAGTTACCCCCAGGCGTCACCCACAGCCCCGGTGGATGAAAACAGGGGCGCTGAGCAGGGAAGACGCGGGTTATCCACACTATCCACCGCCCCTAGTGTGATGACTTCACTTATCTCTTAAGAAGAAACTCAAGACCCATAGAGGGGTTCTCCCGGATCTCAGGTGCGGGAGACGAGACACTCAAGATTCATCGACGACCCAGGAGGCTGATCACCGTGATGTTCCGAATCGAGCGAGACGTCCTCGCTGAGGCGGTGGCATGGACGGCACGCAGCCTTCCCGCACGGCCGTCGGTCCCCGTCCTCGCCGGCATGCGCCTCGAGGTCACCGAGGAACAGAAGCTCAAACTGTCCGGCTTCGACTACGAGGTCTCCGCCGAGGTCACGCTGGAGCTCCACACCGGTGAGCCCGGCGTGGTCCTGGTCTCCGGCAAGCTGCTCGCCGAGATCACCCGCGCGCTTCCCGCACAGCCTGTGGATTTCGTCGTCGACGGCGCCAAGGCGGTCGTCACGTGCGGCAGCGCCCGCTTCACCCTGCTCACCATGCCTGTGGAGGACTACCCGTCGCTTCCGGCCATGCCGCCCGCCGCCGGCCGTGTCGGCAGCGACGTGTTCGCCTCCGCCGTCAGCCAGGTCGCCGTCGCCGCCGGTCGTGACGACACGCTGCCCATGCTCACCGGAGTGCGGATGGAGATCGAGGGCGACACGGTCACCCTGGCCGCCACCGACCGCTACAGGCTGGCCGTGCGCGAGCTCAAGTGGCAGCCGGGCCAGCCCGACTTCTCGGCCATCGCGATGATCCCCGGCAAGACGCTCGCCGACATCGCCAAGGCGCTCGGCGGCACCGGCGCCGAGGTCGAGGTCGCGCTCAGCTCCGCCGGAGGCACCGGCGAAGGCATGATCGGCTTCTCCAGCGCCGGCCGCCGCACCACCACGCGCCTGCTCGACCCCGAGTTCCCCAAGTACCGCTCGCTGCTGCCGACCGAGTTCTCCGCCCGCGCCGACCTGTCCACAGGCCCGTTCGTCGAGGCGGTCAAGCGCGTTGCCCTGGTGGCCGAGCGCAACACCCCGGTGCGGCTGGCGTTCAGGAGCGGCGAGGTCGTCCTGGAGGCGGGCAGCGGCGACGAGGCGCAGGCCGTCGAGGCGCTGCCGGTCGACTACGACGGCGACGAGATGAACATCGCCTTCAACCACCAGTTCCTGCTGGAGGGTCTCGGCGCGATCGACTCCGACATCGCCAGGCTCCAGATGACCACGTCCACCAAGCCCGCTATCCTCACCGGGGGCAAGCCTGTGGAAGGTGACGGGGCCCCCGACTACCGTTACCTGATCATGCCCATCCGCCTGTCAGGCTGAAATCCGCGTCGGGGATGATGGAAGCCTCACAAGGGGGTAGTAGGGCACCATGCAGATCGGCTTGGTTGGACTGGGCAAGATGGGCGGCAACATGGCCGAGCGGCTGCGCCGCGGCGGTCACGACGTCGTCGGCTACGACCGCGATCCCGCGATCAGCGACGTCGGCAGCCTCAAGGAGCTGACCGAGCGGCTCAGCGCCCCCCGGGTCGTCTGGGTCATGGTGCCGGCCGGCAAGCCCACCCAGCAGACCGTGGACGAGCTCGGCGATCTGCTGTCCGAGGGCGACATCGTCATCGACGGCGGCAACTCCCACTACGTCGACGACCAGAAGCACGCCGCCGAGCTGGCCACCCGCGGCATCGGCTTCGTCGACTGCGGCGTGAGCGGCGGCGTGTGGGGCCTGGAGAACGGCTACGCGCTGATGTGCGGCGGCGACAAGGCCCACGTCGAGCGGCTGATGCCGATCTTCGAGACGCTCAAGCCCGAGGGCGAGGACGGCTTCGTCCACGCCGGCGACGTCGGCGCGGGGCACTTCGCGAAGATGGTCCACAACGGCATCGAGTACGGCATGATGCAGGCGTTCGCCGAGGGCTGGGAGCTCCTGGAGGCGTCCGACGTCGTCAAGGACGTCCGTGGCTCCTTCAGCAGCTGGCGCACCGGCACGGTGATCCGCTCGTGGCTGCTCGACCTGCTGGTGCGGGCGCTGGACGACGACGAGAAGCTGGAGCAGCTGCGCGGCTACGCCCAGGACTCCGGCGAGGGCCGCTGGACGGTCCAGGCGGCCGTGGACCACGCGGTCCCGCTGCCCGTGATCACCGCCGCGCTCTACGCCAGGTTCGCCTCCCGCCAGGACGACTCGCCGGCGATGAAGGTGGTGGCGGCGCTGCGCAACCAGTTCGGCGGCCACGCGACCACGGCGGTCGAGGGCTCGACCGAGAAGGGCGCCGACTCGCCCGGCGCCGACGTCACGCCGCCGCGCGAAGCGGAGTGACCCGAAGGTTCCCGGAGTTTTCCACAGGGTGTGCGCCGGTGACCCCAGTGGCCTGTGGGGCGCACTAACCTTCATGGGGTGCACGTCGCCCACCTCTCGCTGACCGACTTCCGGTCCTACGCGTCCGTGGAGCTCGGCCTGGAGCCGGGCGTCACGGCCTTCGTGGGGCCCAACGGCCAGGGCAAGACCAACCTGGTCGAGGCCCTCGGCTATGTCGCGACGCACTCCAGCCACCGGGTCGCCAGTGACGGCCCGCTGGTGCGTCAGGGGGCGAGCCGGGCGATCGTGCGCTGCGCCGTCCACAGGGACGACCGGCGCGCGCTGGTCGAGCTGGAGATCAACCCGGGCCGGGCCAACCGCGCCAGGCTCAACCGCTCCCCCGTGTCCAGGCCGCGCGACGTCATCGGGCTGCTGCGCACGGTGCTGTTCGCGCCCGAGGACCTGGCGCTGGTCAAGGGCGACCCGTCGGAGCGGCGCCGCTTCCTCGACGACCTGCTGGTGTCGCGGGCGCCGCGGTTCGCCGCCGTGCGGGCCGACTACGACCGGGTGCTCAAGCAGCGCGGCGCGTTGCTCCGCACGGCCTCACAGGCCCGCAGAGGGGCCAGGAGCGGCAGGCGGGCCGAGAGTGACACTGGGTTCGCCGCGGCGGGCGCAGGCGACGTCCTGAGCACGCTGGAGGTGTGGGACGCCCACCTCGCCCGGCACGGCGCCGAGCTGTTGCGCGCCCGGCTCGATCTGATCGACGCGCTGCGCCCGCTGGTCGCCGGAGCCTACGCCGCGCTGGCCCCGACGAGCGCCCCCGCGACCCTCGCCTATCGCAGCACGTTGTCCACAGGTGGGGACGGCGGTGAGGACGAAGTCCCCGGTGAGCGCGGATCTTCCGATGCGCAGACGTTATCCACAGACCTGGGGATAACCCTTGAAGAGCGGCTTCGCGAGCGGCTGCTGGAGGTCCGCCAGGCCGAGCTCGAACGCGGCGTCACGCTCATCGGCCCGCACCGCGACGACCTGATCCTCGGCCTCGGCGAGCTGCCCGCGCGCGGCTACGCCAGCCACGGCGAGTCCTGGTCGTTCGCGCTGGCGCTGCGGCTGGCCGCCTACGACCTGCTGCGCGCCGACGGCGGCGATCCGGTGCTGATCCTCGACGACGTCTTCGCCGAGCTCGACTCGCAGCGCCGCCGCCGCCTTGCCGAGATCGTCGCCCCGGCCGAGCAGGTGCTCATCACCGCGGCTGTGGACGACGACGTGCCGGCCGAGCTGGCCGGTGCCCGATTCGACGTCGCCGAGGGGAGCGTACGACGTGTCCGATGACGACAATCCGACGGCCAGGGGCGCCGCGATGGCGCGGGAGAAGCTGGCCCAGGCCAAGGCCGACGCCGCCAGGCGAGGCCAGCTCCCCCGGCGCGAGCCGAGGCGCAAGGCGGCCGGCCCGCGCCGTGAGGGCGGCGACCCGCAGCTGTTCGGGCGGGCGATCCGCGACCTGCTGTCCGACCGGGGCTGGGAGCGCTCGGCGGCGGTCGGCGCGGTGTTCGGGCGGTGGATCGACATCGTCGGCCCCGACCTGGCCGCGCACACCAAGCCCGAGTCGTTCGACGACGGCGAGGTGCTCGTGGTGGCCGATTCCACGGCGTGGGCGACGCAGGTCAGGCTGCTCGCGCGCACCCTCGTACGCAGGCTCAACGAGGAGCTCGGCGACGGCACGGTGACGAAGGTCAAGGTCAGGGGCCCGCAGAACGCGCCGCGACCGGCGGGGGGATTGCGGGTGACCGGAAGCAAGGGCCCCGGCGACACCTACGGTTAGGCGCGGCAGGCGATCAGAGAGCCGCAGAGGCGTTGACCCCCCAACCCGGAGGGGGGATGCTTGAGCGGGGGCAAAACGAGCTAGAGAGCATCACAGGCGCGTTCGTTGCCACCTTCGGCCCTCGGAACCGGTAGAATGAAAGCGGATTCCGGACACGTCCGGTTGCGTGTCACCCCGGCAGCATGCCGACTCCCCTGGGTGACCGCGCACGGGGCACTCACGACGGTGACGGGCACGGCAGGGGCAGCTTTGAGCAAACGCCTCCCCCGCCGCGTGTCCGCGGCAGGAGGATTTCGCAGTTGTCCTACGACGCTAGCTCAATCACCGTACTCGAGGGGCTTGAGGCCGTCCGCAAGCGCCCGGGTATGTATATCGGGTCGACCGGTGAACGCGGCCTGCACCACCTCGTCCAGGAGATCGTCGACAACGCCGTGGACGAGGCCCTCGCCGGCTACGCCGACCGCATCGACGTCACGCTCCTGGCAGACAACGGCGTCCGGGTGGTCGACAACGGCCGGGGCATCCCGACCGGCATCCACCCCGTCGAGAAGCGCTCGGCCGTCGAGGTCGTGCTCACCACGCTGCACGCGGGCGGCAAGTTCGACAGCCAGGCCTACGCCGTCTCCGGCGGCCTGCACGGCGTCGGCTCGGCCGTCGTCAACGCGCTGTCGACGGCCATGGAGGTCGAGGTCAAGCAGAACGGCTACTACTGGCGGCTGTTCCTCGACCACTCCAAGCCGAGGGCGCCGCTGGAGCGGGGTGAGGAGACCGACGAGACCGGCACCACCATCACGTTCTGGCCCGACCCCGAGGTCTTCGAGACCACGACGTGGAACTACGAGACGCTCTCGCGCCGCTTCCAGGAGATGGCCTTCCTCAACAAGGGCCTGACCATCACGATCACGGACGAGCGGCCCGACCACATCAACGGCGAGGTCCACCGCGACGAATACCACTACGAGGGCGGCCTGGCCGACTTCGTCCAGCACCTCAACGCCAAGAAGGAGCCGGCGCACGCGTCGATCGTCGCCTTCGAGGAGGAGGGCGACGGCATCGCGGTGGAGATCGCGCTGCAGTGGAACAACTCCTACTCGGAGTCCGTCTACACCTTCGCCAACACGATCAACACGGTCGAGGGCGGCACCCACGAGGAAGGCTTCCGCGCCGCGCTGACGTCCATCGTCAACCGCTACGCGCGCGAGCAGAAGTTCCTCAAGGAGGGCAAGGACGACAACCTCAGCGGCGAGGACGTCCGCGAGGGCCTGACCGCGATCATCTCGGTCAAGCTGTCCGACCCGCAGTTCGAGGGCCAGACGAAGACCAAGCTGGGCAACACCGAGGCCAAGTCGTTCGTGCAGAAGGCGTGCAACGACCACCTGCGCGACTGGTTCGAGCGCAACCCCGGCGAGGCCAAGGACATCATCAACAAGTCGCTGCAGGCCTCCCGCGCCCGCATGGCGGCGCGTCAGGCCCGTGACCTGACGCGGCGCAAGTCGCTGCTGGAGTCGGGCAGCGGCCTGCCCGGCAAGCTGGCCGACTGCCAGTGGAACGACCCGGAGAAGTGCGAGCTGTTCATCGTCGAGGGCGACTCGGCGGGCGGCTCGGCCAAGGGCGGCCGCGACTCGCGCTTCCAGGCGATCCTGCCCATCCGCGGCAAGATCCTCAACGTCGAGAAGGCGCGGATCGACAAGGTCCTGAAGAACAACGAGGTCCAGGCGCTGATCACGGCGCTCGGCACCGGCGTGCACGACGAGTTCGACATCGCCAAGCTGCGCTACCACAAGGTCATCCTCATGGCCGACGCCGACGTCGACGGCCAGCACATCAACACGCTGCTGCTGACGCTGCTGTTCCGGTTCATGCGGCCGCTGATCGAGGCCGGGCACGTCTACCTGTCCTGCCCGCCGCTCTACAAGATCAAGTGGGACCGCAAGGGCGAGGACGCCTCCTACGCCTACTCCGACGCCGAGCGCGACGCCGTCATCCAGGCGGGCATCGCCGCCGGCAAGCCCGACCCGCGGCCGCGCGACAACGTCCAGCGCTTCAAGGGTCTGGGCGAGATGAACGCCGGCCAGCTCTGGGAGACCACCATGAACCCGGCGACGCGGCTGCTGCGCCTGGTCACGCTCGACGACGCGGCGCAGGCCGACGACCTGTTCAGCGTGCTCATGGGCGAAGACGTGGAGGCCCGGCGCGACTTCATCATCCGCAACGCCCGCGACGTCCGCTTCCTCGACGTCTAGCCACACTAAGGACCTTCACCAGTGACGGAAGTGAACACCACTCCCCCGGCTGACCGCATCGAGCCCGTGGACATCCAGTCCGAGATGCAGCGCAGCTACATGGACTACGCGATGTCCGTCATCGTGTCCAGGGCGCTGCCGGACGTGCGCGACGGGCTCAAGCCGGTGCACCGCCGCGTCCTGTACGCGATGTACGACGGCGGCTACCGGCCGGACCGGGGCTACTTCAAGTGCGCCCGCGTCGTCGGCGACGTCATGGGCACCTACCACCCGCACGGCGACACCTCGATCTACGACGCGCTGGTGCGCCTGGCGCAGCACTGGTCGCTGCGCTACCCGCTGGTCGACGGGCAGGGCAACTTCGGCTCGCCGGGCAACGACCCGGCGGCGGCGATGCGCTACACCGAGTGCAAGCTCGCGCCCATCGCCATGGAGATGCTGCGCGACATCGACAAGGACACCGTCGACTTCCGGCCCAACTACGACGGCAAGTCGCAGGAGCCGGACGTGCTGCCGGCCCGCTTCCCGCAACTGCTCGTCAACGGGTCGGGCGGCATCGCGGTCGGCATGGCCACCAACATCCCGCCGCACAACCTGCGCGAGGTCGCCGCCGCCGTCAAGTGGTGCCTGGAGAACCCGGAGGCGAGCGACGAGGAGCTGCTGGAGGCGTCGATCCGGCTCGTCAAGGGCCCGGACTTCCCCACCAGGGCGCTGATCGTCGGCCGCCGGGGCATCGAGGACGCCTACCGCACCGGCCGGGGCTCGATCACCATGCGGGCCGTGGTCGAGGTCGAGGAGGACGGCAAGGGCCGCCAGGCGCTCGTCGTCACCGAACTGCCCTACCAGGTCAACCCGGACAACCTGGCACTCAAGATCGCCGAGCTGGTCCGCGAGGGCAAGCTCACCGGCATCGCCGACGTGCGTGACGAGAGCTCCTCCCGGGTCGGCCAGCGCCTGGTGATCGTGCTCAAGCGCGACGCCGTGGCCAAGGTCGTGCTCAACAACCTCTACAAGCACACCCAGCTGCAGGACACCTTCGGGGCCAACATGCTGGCGCTGGTCGACGGCGTGCCGCGTACGCTCCGGCTCGACCAGTTCATCCGGCACTACGTGGCCCACCAGATCGAGGTCATCGTCCGCCGGACGCGCTACCTGCTGCGCAAGGCCGAGGAGCGCGCCCACATCCTGCGCGCGCTGCTCAAGGCCCTCGACCGGCTCGACGAGGTCATCGCGCTGATCCGGGCCTCCGAGTCCGCCTCGCACGCGCAGCAGGGCCTGATGGGCCTGCTGGAGATCGACGAGATCCAGGCGCAGGCCATCCTCGACATGCAGCTGCGCAAGCTCGCCGCCCTGGAGCGCCAGGCGATCCAGGACGAGTACGAGAACCTCATGGCGCAGATCGCCGAGTACAACGCGATCCTGGCCAGCGAGGCCCGCCAGCGGGAGATCGTCAACGAGGAGCTGGGCGAGATCGCCGCCAAGTACGGCGACGACCGGCGTACCGAGATCATCGCGCACGACGGCGACATGTCGATCGAGGACCTCATCGCCGAGGAAGAGATCGTCGTCACCATCACCCGCGGCGGCTACGCCAAGCGCACCAAGACCGACCTCTACCGGGCGCAGAAGCGCGGCGGCAAGGGCGTGCGCGGCGCGCAACTGCGCCAGGACGACATCGTCGACCACTTCTTCGTCACCACGACCCACCACTGGCTCCTGTTCTTCACCAACAAGGGCCGCGTCTACCGGGTCAAGGCGTACGAGCTGCCCGACGCCGGGCGTGACGCGCGCGGCATGCACCTGGCCAACCTGCTGGCCATGCAGCCCGACGAGACGGTCATGGAGGTCCTCTACCTGCGTGACTACGACGTGGCCCCCTACCTGGTGCTCGCCACGCGCAGCGGCCTGGTCAAGAAGACCCGCCTGTCCGAGTACGACTCCCCCAGGACCGGCGGCCTCATCGCGATCAACCTGCGCGAGGACGACGAGGTGATCGGGGCCCGGCTCGTCTCCGAGGAGGACGACCTGCTGCTCGTCTCCAAGGGCGCCCAGTCGGTCCGCTTCACCGCCTCGGACGAGGCACTGCGCCCCATGGGCCGCGCGACCAGCGGCGTCATCGGGATGCGGTTCCTGGAAGGCGACGAACTTCTCGCCATGAATCGGATCGGCGACGGTCAAGATGTGCTTATCGCCACCAAGGCTGGGTACGCAAAGCGGACACCAATCGACCATTATCCGGTGCAAGGACGTGGCGGCAAGGGCGTGCTGACTGCGAAGATCGTAAGTGCCCGTGGCAAGCTGGTCGGAGCCGTCATGGTGAACCCCGAGGATGAGGTCTTCGCGATCACATCCGCCGGCGGGGTGATCCGGACGAGCGCCGGAGAGATCAAGCAGTCCGGCCGTCAGACCATGGGAGTGCGATTGATGAACCTCGCCGAAGGCGACAGCGTGGTGGCCCTCGCCCGTAACGCCGAGTCCGTGGTCAACTCCATGGACACTTCGGCGGATACCGAGGCTGACGGGGGAGGAGAGTAAGTCATGAGCGCCCAAGGTGGCCCCGCCAGGACCAAAGCGTCCGGGGAGAACGGCCGGCAACAGCCCAAGAAGTCCTCGGAGCCCGAGATCTTCCAGCAGGTTGACGAGGAGGAAGGCTCCACCAGACCAGCGACCCAGCCCGGCCCCAAGCCGGGGCCGCAGCAGCAGCCGTCCGGACCGCCCGGGCCTTCGGGGCCGTCCGGGCCGCCGGGTGGCCCGCCGGGCCGTCCTGACGGCCCGCCGCCCGCCGGTCGCCCGCCGACCGGGCCGCCGCAGACCGGCGACGGCGCCAACGACACGCTGCGGGTACGCCCGTCGGCGCTGACCACCGAGGCGCCGCCGTCGGTCGAGCTGCCCGGCAAGAAGAAGAAGTCGTCGGGCTCCTCGGCCCGCATGCCGCGCAAGGCCCACCTGGTGCTGCGCCGGATCGAGCCGTGGTCGGCCATGAAGTTCAGCTTCGTGGTCTCCCTGGTCTGCTTCGTGGTGCTGTTCGTCGCGGTGGCCGTGCTCTACGGGGTGCTGTCGGCCCTGGGCGTCTTCGACTCGCTCGTCGACCTGGTCAACCAGCTCGGCCAGGGGGAGCAGGGGCAGAGCGCGATCCCGATCGACATCGCGTCCTGGTTCGAGCCGGTGCGCATCCTCGGCTACACGGCCCTCATCGGCGCCGTGAACGTCGTTCTGATCACCGCCCTGGCGACGCTGGGCGCGGTCATCTACAACGTCGCCTCCGACCTCGTGGGCGGCGTCGAGGTCACCTTCAGCGAGGCCGAGTAGTCCTCTCCGGTCGCTGCTCGCACCGCGGGTGCGGCGCGAGCAGCTTCCGGGAGGCGGTAAGCTTTTCCCGTCCGAACAAACCGGTTCGCCTCTCTCACGAGGATGCGGTACGGTTCGAGTGCGCGGGGCTATAGCTCAGACGGTTAGAGCGCTTCCCTGATAAGGAAGAGGTCCCAGGTTCAAGTCCTGGTAGCCCCACCCAGCTAGAAGGCCCGTCGGAATCATCCGGACGGGCCTTTGTCGTTGTCGGAGCAGGTCGGGCGCCACGGGTCAGCCCAGGGCGGTGCGGAGGGCGGAGGCGGCGATGCGGGGGTCGTTCATGCCGTGGTACATCGGCGGGATCTTCTTCTCGACGCCGTAGTGCCGGTAGACGGCGATCATGGCGGAGCGCACCGAGTATTCCACGGTGAAGACGACGTCCTCGGGGATCTCGACGAACTGGCCGAGGAAGGCGTAGTTCGTGGCGCCCTTGGGAATGACGCGGGGGCGGTCGCCGGGGGCGCGGCGCTGGAACTGGGCGTCGATGTAGGGCATCTGCACGGTCGTGATCTGCGTGGTCTCACGGACGTGGTCGGCGATGTCGTCGAAGCCGAGGTGGCCGAGGAGCTCGTCGAGGATCTCGGCGCCGGTGCAGTCGTCCATGGGCTTGTCCACGTAGTCGCCCGGCACGTCGCCGAACAGCGCGTAGCCCCAGAGGGTGAAGGTGTCGGGGTCCTGGTGGCGGAAGTGCGGCTGGGCCGGGACGACGATCGACAGCAGCCAGCGGGAGTCCTTCCAGGTCATGAGGGCGCCTTCGCCGGGGACGTTGCCGGTGTACTGGGTGATGCGGTCCAGCAGGGCGGGGCTGTGCATGGTGAGGGTGAAGGACTCCCATTTGGTCTCGGGGATGGAGCCGCAGAAGACGGCGGGGCGGCCGAAGTCGGGGGCTTTTCGGGCGATCGACTGCCACAGCCGCCAGGAGCCGTCGCGTTTGTCGCGGATCAGCTCGGGGACGGTGTCGCGGTCGCCGTACGTGGTGTCGGCGGTCATGGAGCCCAGGGTGATGAACACGCGGTCGCCGGGGCCGACGTCGATCGGCCCGGCGCTGGTGTCGAGGGAGGCGAGGGTGCGGCAGGCGGGGTCGGTGAAGTGCGCGTCGTCGACGGTGACGCCGAACTCGGTCGTCACGCCGTGGGTCTCCAGCCGGCGTTGGATCGGCAGGATGACCGAGTCGTACTGGTTGTAGCGGCTTCGTCGTACGCCGGAGAGGGTGTGGATGCGGTCGAATTCCTGGACGAAGGCCAGGAAGTAGCGTTTGAGCTCGATCGCCGAGTGCCAGTTCTGGAAGGCGAACGTCGTACGCCACATGCACCAGAAGTTGCTGTCGAAGAACTCCGGCTGGAAGAAGTCGTCGATGCGGCGGCCGCCGATGACGTGTTCGGGCAGGGCGAGCAGGCGGGTCAGGTCCAGGCGGGCGCGGTTGTCGAGGCCGAGGCGGGAGGCGTCGGGGATGGAGCGGTCGCGCAGGATGATGCGGGCCTTGGCGTTGGTGGGGTGTTCGATGTTGAACGCCTTCATCTCCTGGCGGACGGAGATGGCCGGGTCGTCGAGGGTGGGGATGGTTTCCAGCAGGTTCCACAGGCAGACGTAGTGCTCTTCTTCGAACATGCGGCCGCCGCGCGTGACGTAGCCGCCTTCGGCGGTGGGGGCCTTGGCGCCGTCCATGGAGCCGCCGGTGATGGGGAGCTGTTCGAGGATGCGGATGGAGTCGCCGGGCACGCCGGCGTCCCGGACGAGGAAGGCGGCGGCGGCCAGCCCGGCGATGCCGCCGCCCACGATGTACACCTGCGCCATTGGCTGACCGTCCCCGGATCAGGCGGGGCCGCCCCCGCTTCGGGGAGGATCTTCCCGGTGGGCGGTCGAGTCAGGTCCCGTCGGCGGCCAAACCCCGGCAAACAGCTACGGGGTGACGTAGTGGTGGAGGACGGCGGGCTCGCCGGTGCTGTCGAGCCAGTCGGCGCGGGTGGTGGCGACGCGGCGCCAGCCGGTGCGCTCGTAGAAGGCGATCGCGGCCTGCCCTTCGGCCGAGACCTCCAGCTTCAGCGGCGTCCGTACGGCGGCGCGCACGGTGTCGAGGAGCCGGGCGGCCAGGCCCTGGCCGCGTGCCGCCGGGGTGACGAACAGGCGGGTGATCTCGGCGTCCGCGCCCAGGCCGACGTGCCCGTGCACCGCGCCGCCGGGGTCGACGGCGATCCAGGCGGACGTCAGGCCGGCCGGGGTGAGCCAGGCGCCGGGGTCGTCGGGCCAGTCGACGGGGTAGCGGTCGGCGGCCTGGACCTGGGCGAGCGCCTCGACGCAGGCATCGAGGTCGGCGGGGGTGCGGGGGCAGATCCTCATGCGGGCGGCCGGGGGCCGGCCCGGTCGTGGAAGGCGCGGCGGGCGTCGTCCAGGAGGGCGCCGAGGCGCTCGCCGGTGGCGGTGTTCAGCTCGCCCGTGCCGCCTCGGGCCTCGGGGTCGGCCGACACGGGCTGGGCCCACAGGCTCGCCGGCAGGCAGGCCGGGGGAGGACACTGCGGCGTGTGCGCGCACGGGCTGAGCCCCGGGGAGACATCGCTGGGCACGCGGGGCACCTTCCTGCGAGGACGTGGCGTCGGAGGCGCGGAAAGCCTCCGAGACCTGCATGGGAAAGGTGAGGACGCCGGTGGCTGCAGATCAAGCGTCAGTGTAGAGGGCGATCTTGGAATGCGTCCATGCCGTACATACCGCCCATGCCGCCCACGGGACGGGGCTCAGGCTTCGGCGAGGGCGAGCCGGTCCCGGGCCCAGGCGGCCGCGGCGTCGGGGTCGACGGTGCCGAGGACGGCCAGGCCGCCCGGGCCGGGGTTCTGGACGAGGTCGGCCAGCGAGGGGGTGGCGACGATGCTGGCCATGCCCGCGCACCAGGCGGCGATCTCCTCGGCGTGCTGGGCCCAGAAGCCGTGCAGGATCTCCGTGGCGCCCTTCTCGGGGGCGCTGCGCTCGCGCTGGTCCATCACGATGGCGAACTGCCGGTTCTCGGCTTTGGCGCGGTCGAGGGTGGTGCGCAGGGCGTCGGCCAGTTCGGTGGCGTCCTGGACGGTGAGCCTGCCGTTCTGGCCGGCGTTGACGAGGGGCCAGGCGGTCAGGTCTACGAGGTTGCTCACGTGGTCTCCTACAGCAGAAGGGGCAGGAGATTAGGTTAGGCTTACCTCGTTGATTGTCAACGTCAGCGCGGGAAGCGGGCTATCCAGCGGCGTTGCCACGGCGTCTCGACCGCCCGCCGGTGATGGTGCTCGCGGGTCCAGCGCACGGCCTCGGGCGGGGTGAGGCCGGACAGCACCGCGAGGCAGGCCAGGACGGTGCCGGTGCGGCCGACGCCGCCTCCGCAGGCGACCTCGACGGCCTCGCCCGCGCGGGCCCGGCCGTGCAGGGCGCGGATGTGCTCGACGGCCGCGTCACGGTCGCGCGGCAGCAGGAAGTCGGGCCATTCCAGCCAGTCGTGCGCCCACGTCAGGCCGGCGTCGTGCTCGCGGCGCATCCGGGGCGAGCCCAGGTAGAGGCCGTAGGCGGGCACGGGGCCTGGCGGCAGCGGGTTGCGCAGGCCGCGGCCCCGGACCCAGGAGCCGTCGGGCAGTTGGAACGCCCCTTCCAGCCGGGTCACGAGCCGACTCGCTGACGCTCGCGGTGGTTGGCGACGTTGAGCCGGTTGCCGCACAGCTCGGGCGTGCAGTAGCGGCGTCGCCCGGCCCGGCTGACGTCGGCGAACACGCCCCGGCAGCCCGGTGCGAGGCAGGCGCGGAAGCGCTCGTGGCCCAGGGCCCGCACGACGCCGAGCAGCGCGACGCCGACCACCGTGGCCAGCGTGTCGGCGAGCGAGGCGTCGGGGGCGGTGGGCACGTACCACTGCCAGCGGCCGGCGGGGTCGCGGTCGAGCACGGGGGTGAGGCCGGCGCGGCGGGCCAGCACGGTGGCGCCCATGACCGCGTGCTCCTCGGTCTCGGTCTCCAGGACGCCGCGCGCCTCCCGGCGGAAGAGGTGGATCGCGAACAGGTCGTCACCGGACAGCGGCAGCTCGTGGCGGGCCAGGAACTCGGCCAGCGCCTCCGTGGTGGGCAGGCCCTCGGAGCCCCGTACGGTGGGCGAGGTCGACACGAGGTCGTTGGCCACCGCTGCGCCGTGGGCGTAGTCGGCGATGGGTATCAGCAAGAAACGCCTCCCTGTAACTGTTATAGGGAGACTATAACCCTTACACGGACGCGCGGGCGATCAGCCGAGAGCGCAACGTATGGGTCTCGCGGGCCGGTTCGGCGCCCTCCAGCGCGTCGAGCAGCACCTGGGCGGCCTTGGCCCCCAGCTCGTGCACCGGCTGCTCGATCATCGTCAGCGGTGGCTCCATCACCGCCGCCCACGCGCTGTCGTCGAACCCGACCAGCGCCACGTCACGCGGATAGGCCAGCCCGGCCGCGCGCAGCGCCCGCAGCGCGCCGGTCACCGCGTCGGTCTCCGTGCAGAACAGCGCGGTGGGCCGGTCGGGCATCGCGAGCATCCGGCCGACCTCCTCGGTCGCCTGCTCCTCGGTCTTGCGCCCGACCATCACCAGCTCCGGATCGAACGGGATGCGCGCGTCGTCGAGCGCGTCGAGATAGCCGCGCAGCCGCTCGCCGTCCGTCCACAGGTTGCGCGCGGCCTCGGCCAGCAGCTCGCGCCGGGTGGCGGGCGGCCGGGCCATCGGCGGCCCCCACACGAACCCGATCCGCCGGTGCCCCGCCGCGATGATGGTCTCGACGGCCTCCCGGGCGGCGTCGCGGTTGTCGATGACGACGGTGTCGAGGTCGAGCGCGGCCACCGCGCGGTCGACCAGCACGACCGGCACCCGCTGCGTCGCCGCCCTGATGTGCGCGACCTCGTCCTTGCCGACCGCCGCCGACGACAGGATGACGCCGTCGACCCGCTTGTCGAGCAGCACGTTGACGGCCGCGACCTCCTCTTCGAGCTTCTCGTACGTGCTCAGCACGATCGTGTCGAAGCCCCGGGCCCGCGAGGTGTCGCAGATGCCGCGCACCACGCCGGCGAAGAACGGGTTGCCGATGTCGGCGACGATCACGCCGAGCGTGTGGCTGACCCCGGTCGACATGCTGCGCGCGAGCTTGTTGGCGCGGTAGCCCAGCTTCTCGGCGGCGGCGAGCACCCGCTCGCGCAGCTCGGGGCTGACATATCCATAACCGCCGAGCGTGCGCGCCGCCGTGGCGCGGCCGACGCCGGCCTCGGCGGCCACCTCGGAGATCGTCGGCTGGCCCGCCGCCTGCCCCCGATCAGCAGGCATGGATGCCGTCCCTCATTTCTCGATTCTAGACAAGATCGGCCGCCCGCCGCCGAACGCGCCCTCGACCAGGCACTGCTCGTAGGCGGCCGTCGCGCCGTCGCGCAGCGCCCGCTCCAGCGCCGCCCGCTGCCAGCCGGCGCGCAGCAGCGAGACCGCGAACCCGGCCAGGAACGCGTCGCCGCAGCCCATCGTGTCGACCGGCTCGGCCACGGGCAGCGCCCCGGCCGACACGGTCACCTCGCCGTCGTGCGCGATCGCGCCCTCGACGCCGCGGGTGGCCAGCGCGATCCCGGCGCCGCGCCGTACGACCTCCGCCAGCAGCGCCTCGGTGGCGGGCACGTCCAGGTGGGAGCAGGACAGCAGCACCAGGTCGGCGTGCGGGCAGACCCGGTCCAGGTAGGCGGGGGTGCGGAACTCGTCCTCGCTGGACAGGTCGTAGCTGACCCGGGTGCGCAGCTTGGGCAGCTCGCTCTCGCTGCGCGAGTAGACGCTGGAGTGGACCAGGTCGAAGGAGGAGGCGTACGCGACGAGCCCGGCGTCGAGGACGAGCGGTTCGCGCACGGTGACTCCCCCGCCGTTCCAGCCCAGGAAGACGCGGTCGCCGTCGTCGACCCGCAGGTGTGACACGCCGGTCTCGCCGGGCCGCACCACGCACCGGTCGACGGCGACGCCCTGGGCGGCGATCGACTCGCGCAGGAACGGCCCGAGCTCGTCATCGCCGAACACTCCCAGGTACGCGGCTTCGACGCCGAGGCGGCGGCGGGCGAACACCGCCACGTTCACGCTGTTGCCGCCCGGATAGTCGATGCCGCGGTCGAGGAACCGGTCGACGATGTTGTCGCCGAAGCCGAGCACCTTCATCAGTAGTCCATCACCCGGTAATAGCGGCGCAGGTCGAGCGAATGGTCACGGACCCGCTCCAGGTGCTTGCTGACGCGGCTCAGCACGGTGTCGAGGACGAGCGGCCCGAGCAGGCCGCGGAACTCGGGGCTGATGCCGTCGAGCGGGTAGTCGCGGGTGTCGAAGACGGTGACGTCCTGCGACACGCGGCGGGCGAAGGCGATGGCCCGGTCGGTGAGCGGGCGCGACTCGTCCTCGCCCTGGAAGATCAGCACGCTGGTGCCGGCTTCGAGCAGCTCCAGCGAGCCGTGGAAGAACTCGGCGCTGTGCACGCGGGTGGTGCGCAGCCACTGCATCTCCTCCAGGATGCACATCGAGTACAGGTACGTGAACCCCCACAGGTTCCCGCCGCCGATGAGGAAGTGGTAGTCGGTGTCGCGGTGCGCCTCGGCGAAGGCGGCGGCCACGGGCTCGGCCTGCTTGGCCACCTCGACGAGGACGCGCGGGATGTCGGCCAGCTCGCCGGCGAGCTTGGCGTAGCCGTCGAACTCGCCGCGGCGCTCCAGCAGGCGGCCCATGAACAGCAGCATCTGGAAGTCGAACGGCCACGTCTTCGGCTCGCTGATCAGCGCCTCGTCGACCTGCTGGGCGACGGGGGAGTCGGCGTAGCCGGTGAAGCCGATCGTGCGGGCGCCCTGGGCGCGGCAGAACTCGATGGCCCGCACCACGTCGTCGGTGGTGCCGGTGACCGAGGTGAAGACGGCCACGGTGCGCTCGCCGAGTCTGGCGTCGCCGGTCACGACGAGCTCGGCCGCGATGGCCGAGCGCACGTCCAGCGTCGAGGTGCGCCGGGCCAGGTGCTCGTACGGCCACATCTGGGCGTAGGTGCCGCCGGCGCCGACCAGCAGCAGGTTGTCGAACCCCTCGTCCACCAGCCGATCGACAAGCTCCTCGATCTTGGGGCGCAGGGCCACGGCGCTGGCGGCCTGCTTGACGAATTCCGGCTCATCGAACTTGAGCATGTTGCGCGTCCTTTCAGCCTGATACCGGTATCACGCGGTGGTCACGGTGGCATATCTCGGCGGAACCCGTCAACACGTCGGCAAACAGAAGATCTTGAAATCAGGTCTGGTACCGGTATCAGAATCGCTGTAATGTCGCTCGGCACCAGCTCCGAGAGAAAGGAAGCCCATGCGCTCTCGCGCTCTGACGACGCTCGCGGCACTCGTCGGGACCTCGGTGCTCACCCTCGCAGGCTGCGCAGGAGAGCCGGCCCAGGCTCCCCCGGCAGCCGACGTCGCCGCCACGCCCGAGTTCTCCGGCACCCTGAGCGTCCTCACCAAGTTCGCCGGGGAGCCGCTCAGCCCCTACTTCGAGAAGCTCGCCGCCGAGTATCAGCGCGCGCACCCCGAGGTGAAGGTCGAGCTCATCCAGGAGACCGACCAGAGCATCAAGGACAAGCTCAAGACCCTCACCGCCTCGAACGCGCTGCCGGACGTCTTCTTCACCTGGACCGGCAACTGGGCGGAGAACTACGTGCGCGGCGGCCGGGCCGCCGACCTCACCAAGGTGATCGGCCCCGACACCCCCTGGGGCAGGACGTTCAGCCAGGCGTCACTGTCGGCCTTCGCCTACGACGGCAAGTTCTACGGCATCCCGCTCTACAACAACGGCAAGTTCATGGGCTACAACAAGGACGCCTTCGCCAAGGCCGGCATCGAGGTGCCGAAGACGTTCGAGGAACTGATCGGGAGCTGCGCCACGCTGCGGAAGGCCGGCTACGAGCCGATCACGTTCGGCAACAAGGACGGCTGGCCCGCGCTGCACTACCTCCAGCAGCTCTTCGCCTACAACGTGCCGCCCGACACGCTGCGCGCCGACTTCGCCCCGGCGACGGCCAAGCTCGACCACCCCGGCTACGTGGCCTCGCTCAAGCAGTTCAAGACGCTGGTCGACCAGTGCACCGACACCCGCGAGGGCACCAACGGCGTGCTCTACAGCTCGGCGCAGGAGGCGTTCTCCAACGGCAAGGCGGCCATGTACTACCAGGAGATCCTGGAGTTCGACAACGCCACCTCCGGCAAGGTCGTCAAGCCGGACGACTTCGGCATCTTCCCGCTGCCGGTCCCCCAGGGCGCGGCCGGCGACCCGAAGGTGATCGAGGGCGCGCCCGAGGGCTACCTGATCAACGCCGCCTCGCCGCGCGCCGCGCTGGCCGTCGACTTCATGAAGTTCGTGACGAACCCGGACAACGCCAAGACCCTGTCCGCGCCCCCGTACGGACAGCCGAGCACGGTCGTCGGAGCCGTCACCCCCGAGACCTCCAGCAAGGCCGTGTACGAGGGCATCGACCTGGTCAACAAGGCGTCCGGCCTGGCCATCTGGCTCGACACCGTCACCGTGCCCGAGGTCGCCGACGCGTGGCTGTCCGGCGGCGAGGCGCTCATCAGCGGCGGCAAGACGCCCGAGCAGGTGCTCGACAGCGTGCGCCAGGCCTCGGCGTCCGCCAGGTAGGCGAGCCGGTGCGCGCCATCATCCGCCTGACCTGGGTCGTCCCCGCGCTCGTCCTCGTCGGCGTGTTCGTCTACCTGCCGCTGGTGCAGAACTTCGGCTTCAGCACGCTGGAATGGGACATCTACAGCGGCAGCCGCGAATACGTCGGCCTGGACAACTACCGCAAGCTCGTCGGCGACCCGGTCTTCTGGTCCTCCTTCGGCAACAACCTGCTCTACGCGGCGATCTCCGTCGCCGTCCAGGTGTTCGGCGCGCTCGTGCTGGCCGCGCTCATCGAGAGCGTCCGCTCCGAGCGGTGGCGGCGCGGCCTGCGGGTGGTCTACTTCATCCCGTCGGCGATCTCCCTGACGGTCGCGGGCCTGCTGTTCTACTTCCTGTACGAGCCCAACCTCGGCGTGCTCAACCACGCGCTGGAGGCCGCCGGGCTCGGCCACCTGGCCCAGGCGTGGCTCGGCCAGGAGGACACCGCCATGCTCGCCGTCATCGCGATGAGCCAGTGGCAGGGGTTCGGCTACTCGACGCTGCTGTTCGCGGTGGCGATCCAGCGCATCCCGTCGGAGATCTACGGGGCCGCCGCCATCGACGGGACCGGGCCGGTGCGCCGCTTCTTCAGCGTGACGCTGCCGCTGGTGCGGGAGATGACCGGGCTGATGACCATGGTCACGATCTCGGGCGCGTTCCAGGTGTTCAACGAGGTCATGGTGATGACCGGCGGCGGGCCGGACAACTCCACCCAGGTGCTGGGGACGTGGCTGTACCGCAGCGGGTTCGTGCGCAACGACTTCGGCTACGCGGCGGCGATCGCGACCGTGCTGTTCGTGATCACGCTCGCGGTGGCGCTGGCGCAGCTCTGGGTGACCAGCAGGAGAAGGGTGGAGTGGTGAGCCGGCTGAGCTTCGCGGGCGCGCTCGCGCGCGTCTTCATGTGGGCGTTCCTGCTCGCGCTCGTGGTGGTCGTGGTCTATCCCCTGCTGTGGATGGTGCTCAACGGGTTCAAGACCAACGCCGAGCTGTTCGGCGACCCGTTCGCGCTGCCGGTGGACTGGAGCTTCGCCAACTACGCCAAGGCGTGGAACCGGGGGGTGAGCGGCTACCTCACCACGAGCGTGCTGGTGACCGTGACCTCGACGGTCGCCACCGTGTTCGTCAGCGCGTGGGCCGCCTACGGGCTGACGCGGGTGGACATCCCGCTCAACAAGGTGTTCACCGGGCTGATCCTGGGCGGGCTGATGCTGGCCCCGACCGTGGCGCTGGTGCCGCTGGTCAAGATGTTCCAGTCGATGGGGCTCTACAACAGCTTCTGGGCGCTGCTGATCCTCTACACGGCGTTCCGGATCCCGTTCACGACGTTCCTCATCCGCGCGTACATGATCGACCTGCCGCGCGAGGTGGACGAGGCGGCGGAGATGGACGGGGCCGGGAGGTGGACCGCGTTCTGGCGGATCATCCTGCCGATGTGCAAGCCGATCATCACCTCGGTCGTGCTGCTGCAGATCCTGTTCACCTGGAACGAGTACCTGTTCGCGATGGTGTTCACCAGCGGCAGCGGCGTGCAGACGCTGCCCGTCGGGCTGACCAGCCTGATGAGCAAGCACGGGACGGAGTTCCCCGTCGTGTTCGCCGGGATGGTCATCGCGGCGGTGCCGGTGGTGCTCTTGTTCCTTTTCGGCCAGCGTTACATCGTCAAAGGACTGGCGGACGGGATTGGGAAATAGCGTGAACATCACCGGATCGAACTTCTCCTACCAGCACCTGCCGTTCGAGCGGTTCCTCGACGACGCGGCCGACCTCGGCCGGACCGAGCTGGAGCTGTGGGGGATCGCGCCGCACCTGCACGTGCCCCGGGCGAGCGACGCCGAGGCGCGGGCGATCCGGCGGCAGGCCGGATCGCGCGGGCTGCGGGTGCGCTGCCTGACTCCCGAGCAGGTGATGTACCCGGTCAACGTGGCCTCGCCGGTGACCTGGCTGCGGGCCGAGAGTGTCGCGATGTTCCGCCGCGCCGCCGAGCTGTGCGTGGAGCTCGGGGCCGAGCTGCTGCTGCTCACGCCGGGGCGCGGGTTCGAGGACGAGCCGGTCGAGGCCGCCTGGCGGCGCTCGGTCGACGCCGTCGGCGAGATCGCCGCCTACGCGGGCGCGCTGGGCGTCACGTGCGTGCTCGAACCGCTCCAGCGGGTGGAGTCCAACCTGGTCAACGACTCCCGCACGCTGGCCAGGATGCTGGACGAGATCGGCGCGCCGAACCTGGGGGCGGTGCTCGACACCGTCGGCATGGCGACGGCGGGGGAGAACGTGGACGACTACTTCGACGCGCTCGGCGACCGGGTCCGTCATGTGCACCTGATCGACGGAAGCCCCGCCGGGCACCTGGCCTGGGGTGACGGGGAGCTGCCGCTGGGCGACTACCTGGAGGCGCTGGGCCGCCGGGGGTACGGCGGGGCGATGACGTTCGAGCTGTTCGGCGACGGGTCCTACGCCTTCGATCCGCGTCCGGTGGTGGAGCGCTGCCTGGAGGCCGTCCGTACTTTTTCGTGAAAAAAGCGGGAACCGTGACCGCACGGGGTGGCAATCACTCATGTCAGTGCCCACCCCGAAAGGTCCTTGAGATGCGACAACAGCGCTCGCCGCTCGCCGAGCCCGGGACGGCCGGTGACGCCGAGGTGATCGCGCGCTCCCGGCACGATCCCGAGGCGTTCGCCGCCCTGTTCACCCGGCACGCGCCCGCGCTCAAGCGGTACGTGGTCCGCCGGCTGGGCGTCGAGGCGGCCGAGGACGTCGTGGCGGAGACGTTCACCGCCGCCTTCCGGCAGCGCGGCACGTACGACCTGACCCGTGCCGACGCGCGGCCCTGGCTGTACGGGATCGCCACCAACCTCATCGGCAGGCACCGCCGCAGCGAGATCTCCCTCTACCGGGCCCTGAGTCGTACGGGGGCGGACCCGGTCGTGGAGCCGTTCACCGATCGCGTCGAGGGCCGGGTGGCCGCCGCCGAGGTGCGCGGCCGGCTGGCCGCCGCGCTCGCGGGCCTGCCCGCCGGGCACCGGGACGCGCTGCTGCTGGTGGCGTGGGGCGAGTTCAGCTACGAGGACGCGGCCAGGTCGCTCGGCGTGGCCGTGGGGACGGTGCGCTCGCGGGTCTTCCGGGCCAGGAAGAAGCTGCGCCGGGCACTGGGCGAGGTCGATCCCACCGCTACGAGCGAGGAGTACGGACGTGGATGAGATGGAGCTGCTCACCCGGCTGCGGGACGAGGTTCCGCGCGACCTGGACGTACGCGCCGAGGAGGCCCGGCTGCGGTCGGCCATGACGGCCGCGGCCGGCGGCGGCGCGCGCCGGCTTCCCCGCTGGCGGCTGGGGGTGGCCCTGGTGGGGGCGTTCGGGCTGGCGGCGGCGGGGTTCGCGGTGCTGCGTGACGACGAGCCCGCGGCGAAGCCGCCGCCGCTCACCGCCGCCGCCGTGCTGGAGGACGCCGCACTCGTCGCCGAGAAGTCCGACATGCCGGACATCCGGCCTGACCAGTGGATCTACATGAAGGAGGGCCAGCCGATCCCCGAGCTGCCCGTGTACGAGTCCTGGACCCGGATGGACGGCAAGCTGGCGGCCATCCGCAAGCCCGGCGGCAAGATCAAGATCAGCAAGGCCGAGAAGGGCCCGGCGAACCCCGGCAAGACACAGGCCGAGCTGGAGGGCCTGCCCAATGACCCCGACCGGCTGCTGGCGCACATCCGCACGCTCTCCCCCCGGGCCGGCTCCATCTGCCAGCCGAACTGCCCGCCCGGCACCGAGGACGACGTGAACGCCTTCGGCACGATCCAGTGGTACCTGAAGTTCGGGCCGATCATCCCGCGGGAGAAGGCCGGGGCCATGTTCCGGGCCCTGGGCAGGATCCCGAACGTCCGGATCGAGGAGAACGTCGACGCCGGCTTCGGCCGCAAGGGCCTCGGCGTCGTGCTCGACCTGGGGGAGGCGGGGAAGGGCTACACGATCCTGGACCCCGTCGACTACGACTACCTGGGCTGGAAGGTCGTGCGCGACGGCACGGATTTCGCGATGCCGGTGCTGGCCACGGCCCTGGTGGACGAGGCCGGTCAGGTGCCCTGAGGCTCACAGCCAGCCGCGCTCGTCGGCGATCCGGACCGCCTCGGCCCGGGTGCGCGCCCCCGTCTTGCCGATCGCGGCCGACAGATGGTTGCGCACCGTGCCCTCCGACAGGCTGAACCGGCGGGCCAGGTCGGCGACGGTCCCGCCGTCGGCGGCGGCCAGCAGGATCTCCCGCTCCCGCCAGGTCAGCGGGCAGGGACCGCCGGCCAGCGACTCGGCGGCCAGCACCGGGTCCACCACGCGCAGCCCGGCGTGCACCTTCCTGATCGTCTCGACGAGCGCCTCGGGGGAGACGTCCTTGACCACGAACCCGGCCGCGCCCGACGCCATCGCCCTGCTCAGGTAGCCCGGCCTGCCGAACGTCGTCAGCATGATCACCCGGCAGCCGAGCTCCGTCAGCCCGGCGACCATGGTCAGGCCGTCCCTGCCGGGCATTTGGATGTCGAGCAGCACCACGTCGGGGCGCAGCCGGCCGGCCGCGGCTAGGGGCCGCGTCCGGCCCGCGTCACGCCACCCAGGTCGCCGCTCTGGGCAGCGTCGCCGTGATGATCAGCCCGCCGCCCTCGCGCGGGCGCGCCGTCACGTCGCCGCCGTGCGCGCGCGCCACCGACCGGACGATCGACAGGCCCAGCCCCGCGCTCCGCCCCGTCACCAGCCGGTCCCCGCCCAGCTTGCGGAACGGCTTGAACAGCTCCGGGATGTCGTACGGCGGCACGACCGGCCCGGTGTTGACCACGGTCACCGTGACCTGCCCGCCCGACGCGCTCCGGCTCGACACCCTGACCCAGCCGGTGCCGTCGTGTGTGTTGTGCCGGATGCCGTTCTCCACCAGGTTCGTCACCAGGCGTTCGAGGAGCAGCGCGTCACCGCTGGTGGGCGCGGGGAACGCCTCCTCGTGCACCGTCACCTTCTCCTGCGCGGCCTCCGGCGCCGTCTGCCCCACCACGTGCGACACCACGTCGGCCAGGTCGACCGGCGAGCGGTCGGCGATCTCGTGCTCGGCGCGGGCCAGCAGCAGCAGGCCCGAGATGAGCCGCTCGTGCCTGGCGTTGATCTCCAGCAGGCTCTCGCCGAGCTGCTTGACGTCCGCGGAGGCCGTACGCCGGTGCATGGCCAGCTCCACCAGCGCCCGGTTCAGCGTGAGCGGGGTGCGCAGCTCGTGCGAGGCGTTGGCGACGAACCGGCGCTGCCCGTCGAAGGAGTGGGCCAGCCGCTCCACCATCGTGTCGAAGGTGTCGGCCAGCTCCTTGACCTCGTCCCGGGGCCCGTCCAGGGCGATCCGCGCGGCCAGGCCCCGGTCGGCGATCGGGGCGGCGGCGATCTGCCGGGCGGTCGCGGTCACCCGGTGCAGCGGCGCCAGCACCCGGCCGGCCACCAGCCAGCCCAGCCCGAACGCCAGCACCCCCACCACGGCCAGCGCGATCAGCCCCTGCACGATCAGCGACGTGAGCGCCGCGCCGCGCAGCTCCTCCTCCTGCTGCCGGATGAGCGCGAGCGACGCCTCCGGGCCGAGCGGCACCCCGTCCACCATGATGCTGAGGAACTTCCTGTTCCCGCTGTCGTCCCGGTCGCCGTACTTGTTCTCGAAGATCCGGGTCACCTCCTGGTTGAACAGCAGGTACGTGACACCGAGCAGCACCAGCCCGGCCACCAGGAACACCGCGCCGTAGACGACGGTGAGCCGGACCCGCAGCGAGATCGGCCTCATGAGATGCGGTATCCGGCGCCCAGCACGGTCTCCACGATCGGCGGGTCGCCGAGCTTGCGGCGCAGCTTGAGGATCGTCAGCCGCACCACGCCCGTGAACGGGTCGGCGTGCTCGTCCCACGCCTTCTCCAGCAGCTGTTCGGTGGACACCACGGCCCCGTCGGCCCGCAGCAGCTCGGCCAGCACCGCGAACTCCTTGTTCGACAGCGGCACGTACCGGTCGTTGCGATAGACCTCGCGGCGGGCCGGATCGAGCGTGATCCCGGCCCGCCGAAGCACCGGCGGCGCGGCCGGGCGCGCCCGCCGCCCCAGCGCGTGCACCCGCGCGGCCAGCTCCACGAACGCGAACGGCTTGGCCAGGTAGTCGTCGGCGCCCAGCGACAGCCCCGTCACCCGGTCGCCGATCTCCCCGGCGGCGGTCAGCATCAGCACCCGCGCCGTCGACTCCGACGCCACCAGTTCCCGGCACACGTCGTCGCCGTGCACGAGCGGCAGGTCCCGGTCCAGGATGACCACGTCGTAGTCGTTGACCGCGATCCGCTCCAGAGCCGCCTCGCCGTCGTGCGCGGTGTCGACCGCGTGCGTCTCGTCCCGCAGCCACTCGGCGATCGCGTCGGCGAGAATCCGCTCGTCCTCCACCACCAGCACGCGCATGCCCATGCCCTTCCGTTGACCTGGGACGATCGTGACGGATGTGATGTTTACTCCCCGTTAGCGCCGACGGAAACAGCGGAGAAACAGCCCGGCCTGTTCTCTTGCGTCTCGACGGCCGGCACCCGACCGGCCGCGCGGAACGAGGAGAACACCGGATGCGAACCCTTGGCGTGATCGCCGTGCTCGCACTGTCACTCACGGCCTGCGGCGCCGACGCCGGCGCCGGCGACGGCGTCGCCTCCGTCAGCGGCGGGCAGTCCACCACCAGCGCCCAGCCCAGCCTCGACCCCGGCGCCCAGGGCGTGAAATGGGCGCAGTGCATGCGCGAGAACGGCATCGACATCGAGGACCCCCAACCCGGCCAGGGCGTCAAGATGACGATGGGCCCCGGCAGCAAGGAGGCCATGGACAAGGCCCAGAAGGCCTGCGAGGACCTGCGGCCCAAGGGCGGCATGGGCGGCAACGGCAACCCGCAGGGCGCCGAGAAGCTCCGCAAGCTCGCCCAGTGCATGCGCGACAACGGCGTCGAGGAGTTCCCCGACCCCGACGGCGGCATGCTCAGGATGACCAAGAACGTCGCCGACGACCCCGACTTCGAAGCCGCCCAGAAGACCTGCCAGATGGACGACACCATGGGAGGTTCTTGATGGGTCCGGCCGCCCTCGACGACCAGACGGGCTCGACGACGGACGCCGACCGGCCCCGCCGCCGCGGCCGGGGGAAAAAGATCACCGGACTGCTCGTCGCCGTCGCCCTCGCCGGCGCGGCGGCGGCCGTGACCGTCCGCATGCTCGACCGCACCGGCGAACCCGCGAGCGCCGCCGCCGCGCTCCCCCCGGCCACCACCCAGATCGCCAAGGAGACCCTGGAGGACACGCTGGAGGCCGACGGCGAACTCGGCTACGGCCCCGCCACCACCGCCGTCAACCGCAAGCCCGGCACCATCACCTGGCTGCCGGACAGCGGCGACACCATCACCCGCGGCCGATCGCTCTACCGCGTCGACAACGATCCGGTCGTCCTCATGTACGGGTCCACGCCCGCGTACCGGGACCTCCGCGACGGCGTCGAGGGCCGCGACGTCGAGAACCTGGAACGCAACCTCAGCAAGCTCGGCTACGACGGCTTCACCGTCGACGACGAGTACACCTACGCCACCGCCGCCGCCGTCATGGAATGGCAGGAGGACCGCGGCCTCGAACAGACCGGCGTGGTCGAGCTAGGCCGGGTCGTGTTCGCCGACGGCAAGATCCGCGTCGACACGCTGGACGCCCAGGTCGGCCAGCCCGCCTCCCCGGGCCAGAAGGTGCTGTCCTACACCGGCACCACCAAGGTCGTCACCGTCCGGCTCGACGCCGAGGACCAGCGGCTGGCCAAGGAGAAGGCCAAGGTGTCCGTCACGCTGCCCGACGGCCGCACCGCGCGCGGCAGGGTCGCCGAGGTCGCCACCGTCATCGTGCCGGGGGAGGGCAACCAGGACCCGGAAACCAAGATCGAAGCGCTCGTCACGCTCGACGCCAAGGACAGGAAGAAGGCCGCCGGCCTCGACAACGCCGCCGTGGACGTCACCTTCACCGCCGACAAGCGCGAGAACGTCCTCACCGTGCCCATCGCCTCACTCGTCGCCCTGCGCGAAGGCGGCTTCGGCGTCGAGATCGTCGAGGGCGCCACCACCCGGTACGTCGCCGTCGAGACCGGCCTGTTCTCCGGCGGGCGCGTCGAGATCGAAGGCGAGGGCCTGGCCGAAGGCATGACCGTGGGGACGGCCGCCTCATGATCTCCCTGACCGACGTGAGCAAGACCTACCCCGGCGGCGTCACCGCGCTGGCGTCCGTCTCCCTGGAGATCCGGCACGGCGAACTCGTCGCCATCGTCGGCCCGTCCGGGTCCGGCAAGTCCACGATGCTCAACACCATCGGCACCCTCGACCGGCCCACCAGCGGGACCGTGCGCATCGACGGCCACGACGTGTCCACGCTGTCGGACAACCAGCTCTCCGCGCTGCGCGGCACCCGTATCGGCTTCGTCTTCCAGCACTTCCACCTGGCCGCCAGGGTCGCCGCGCTGGACAACGTCGCCGACGGCCTCCTCTACAGCGGCCTGCCGCTCGCCGAACGCCGCCGCCGCGCCCGCGCCGCTCTCGACCGCGTCGGCCTCGGCCACCGCATCGACCACGAGCCCCACGAGCTGTCCGGCGGCGAACGCCAGCGCGTCGCCATCGCCCGCGCCGTCGCCGGCGACCCGCCGCTCCTGCTCGCCGACGAACCCACCGGCGCCCTCGACTCCGTCTCCGGCGCCGGCGTCATGGAACTGCTGCACGACCTGCACGCCGCCGGCACCACCATCGTGATCATCACCCACGACCGGGAGATCGCCGGCGGCCTGCCCCGGCAGGTACGTATGCGCGACGGCCGCATCGTCGCCGACTCCGCCGCGCTCACCGGAGCCACCAGATGACCGCCCCCCTCACCGTGGCCAGGATGCGCCCCCGCGACGTGATGCGCGTCGGCGCCGTCGGCCTGCGCACCCGCCCCCTGCGCGCCTTCCTGTCGGCACTCGGCATCGCCATCGGCATCGCCGCCATGATCGGCGTCGTGGGCATCTCCTCCTCGTCCGGCGCCGAACTCGACCGCCAGCTCTCCGCCCTCGGCACCAACCTGCTCACCGTCTCCTCCGGGCAGACCCTCATGGGCGAACAGGCCAAGATGCCCGTCGACGCCGAAGCCATGATCGAACGCATCGGCCCCGTCCAGGCCGTCTCCGCCCTGGGCGAGATCCCCGAAGCCAAGGTCTACCGGTCCGAACAGATCCCCGCCGCCCAGACCGGCGGCCTCACCGCCTACGCCGCCCGCCTCGACCTGCCCCAGGTCCTCGGCGCCACCCTGCGCAGCGGCACCTGGCTCAACGCCGCCACCCACACCTACCCCGCCGTCGTCCTCGGCGCCACCGCCGCCCAACGGCTCGGCATCACCGCCGCCGGCCCCGACGCCCAGGTCGTCATCGGCGGCGAACGCTTCACCGTCGTCGGCATCCTCCACCCCGTCGCCCTCGCCGCCGACCTCGACACCGGCGCCCTCGTCGGCTGGCCCGCCGCCGAACGCCTCCTCGACTACGACGGCCACCCCACCACCCTCTACACCCGCGTCGACGAAGACCGGATGGAGGCCGTACGGTCGGTCCTCGCCGGCACCGCCAACCCCGAGGCGTCCAACGAGATCGACATCTCCCGGCCCTCCGACGCGCTGGCGGCCAAACAGGCTACGGAGCAGGCGTTCACCGGGCTGCTCCTGGGTGTGGGCGCGGTGGCGCTCATCGTCGGCGGGGTGGGGGTGGCCAACACCATGGTCATCTCGGTGCTGGAACGGCGCTCGGAGATCGGGCTGCGCAGGTCGCTCGGGGCTACCCGGGGGCAGATCCGGACCCAGTTCCTCGCCGAATCGCTGCTGCTGTCGGCGATGGGCGGGGTGGGGGGCGTGTGCATCGGGGCTGTGGTGACCGTGGGATACGCCATGTATGAGGGATGGCCCAGCGTCATTCCGGCCGAGGCCACGGTGGGTGGGTTGGCGGCGACGCTGGTGATCGGGGCGGTGGCGGGGCTCTACCCGGCCATCAGGGCGTCACGCCTGTCGCCTACGGAGGCACTGGCGGCCCCTTGACGTCACCCGTTGTGGGCCGCCCTTGCGAGCGGGCTTCGCGGTCGGCGCTGTCGCGCCTGGGGGCTCAGGCGCTCGTTCCCAGTCGGGCCGGGGCCCGACCCCTGGTGGTCCTCGCTTCGCTCGGGCTGCCTCCCCCACCCCACCCGTTGACCGTCTGAGGGGTGGGCCGGTGCCGCCCGCCCTGGCGAGCGGGCTTCGCCGTCGGCGCTGTCGCGCCTGGGGGCTCAGGCGCTCGTTCCCAGTCGGGCCGGGGCCCGACCCCTGGCGGTCCTCGCTCCGCTCGGGCTGCCTGCCAGGACGGGCGCCTGGCGGCGCCCGAGCTCCAGGGGGCCGATCACCGGGCGTGGAGGCGGGATGGGCATGGATGGGTGACGTGGCGGTTAGGGCAGCAGATCAGGCCGATCGTGACGAACCGGCCGCCGTGCAGCCACTCACCCCATTGCACGTCAACGCCGCGAGGCAGCAGGTCGCGAGCAATCGCCAGTCGATCCTCCAGCGGGAGACCCTCGGGCCGCAGCAGAGTGTTACGCACCTGGCCATACTCCGAGCCAAGCCAGGACATCGCCGCGTCGACGTTGTCGAACGTCGCTCGGATCTGTGCGACGGGTTTGGCGAGCCAGTCACCGGTCCGCATCGGCGGCAGCATTGACGTGGAGAAGTCAGGCGAACTGGGCCGTCGCTCGGACTCGTTGCCGCGGTCGGCTCCGGCGCCGATCCACTGATAGGCGTGCCAATGCATGCTCAACAGCGCTCCCGGTAATGTGTCGGTGGCGGCCCCTGCTTGCTTCGATCAGGCAGGGACCGCCTATTCCGGAGATGCCTAGAGCATGGTCAGGCCGGCCGCGCGAAGCTCGTCACCGGTGAACCGGAGTGTTCCGGCATCCGGGTTCTTCGAGTCGCGCAGGGCGTAGGCGTCGTCAGCGCCGGGAATCGGAGCGATCAGGACGCAGGTGTCCATCTCCTCCTCTTGCTGGTTGCCGCCGCACATCTTGGTGAACGGCACCTCTCCGAGGGGCTTGCCGTACAGATCCATCACTTCATCTCCTCCGCCTTTCGTTCCTTGGGTGGCACGAACTTTAACCAGGCCTATACCTACCTGTCTAGTCCTATCCCCTACATGACCTGTACTGTTGTGTATATGTCTGTAAGTCAATGTCGGTCTAAGGTCTGCCTGTGATGTTGCCTGACGCGCCCTGGACGGAAGAGGACTGGAACCCTGAGCTTTACCGGTACGAGCAGATAGCCGAATGGGTCACAGCAGGCATCCGTAACGGCACCTACCCGCCGCGTACCGTCCTGTCGGAAGTGCAGCTCCAGAGCTATTTCGGCGTTGGCCGTGACACCATCCGCAAGGCGTTCGCCATCCTCCGCGAACGCGACCTGATCATCACCAAGCCTGGCCGAGGGTCCGTCGTCCGACGTGCCCACGCCGGATCGTGAACCGATTCCCGTAGCCGGAGTTCACCGGGACCTGAGCCGTTCGACCAGTTCGGTCACCGTGGCGGACTCCAGCCAGGCCGGTCCGCCGTGGTCGAGCCGGTCCATCCCGCCCACCAGGACCCCCAGCTCGGCATCCTCCAGGACCACCCCCTGCGGCGGCGTGGACATGATCCTCGCCCCCTCCGGCAGCGGATCGCCCGGCTTCACGATGTTCCCGAGCGAGGGACGCGGATCGCAGAACAGCACCACCTTGGTCCCTGGGGGAATCGCGCGCCGGTAGTCGGCGACGCCCTTCGCGGGCAGCCAGTCCGCTGCGGCCCTGGCGGCATCCCTGACCACCGCGCCCTGGTCGAACCCGGCGAACACGTACGAGCCGGCCGTGGCGCCCTTCACCGGATCGGTGACCCGCACCCGCATGAGCATCAGGTAGTCCAGCGGCCCGCCCGGGTAGGTCGCAGCCGCCGGCCCCTGCTGCCAGTCGTCGACGACCCCGCCGACCACCGTCCCCTCCTGGGCGGCCAGCGCTTCGGGCGTCTCCACGGCCGGGTAGTCGGCCCAGGACGTGATCAGGGAGACGTCCAGGGAGGAGTGCTCGATCCGGGCGCGGTAGCGCAGCACGTCCTCCGCCGTCACCTCGCGCTCGCCACCGCCGCACCCGGACACCGCGAGCGGGAGCGCCAGGAGCACCGTCATGATCACCCGGTTCACGGGCACCACTATGCCGTGGCCCGCACCAGGCGGCACGGGCCACGCTCGGGTCATGACAGCAGCCTGTCCCCGATCCAGCCGTCGGCCGTGCAGCCGGGCGGGACGGCGAACACGGCCGAGCCGATCGTCGTCACCCATTCGTTGAGCAGGTCCCCCTCCGCCAGCCGCTGCTGGACGGGGACGAACTGCCGCTCCACATCCGCCTGGTAGGAGGCGAACAGCAGCCCGGAATCCGAGGTCCCGTCCGCGCTGATCCCTTCGTCGTAGTTGTACGGCCTGCGCAGGATGCGGAGGCCGGGATCGGCGGTACGGGCCCGCCTGATGTGCGCGTACTCGGAGATGACCGGGAAGCCGAACCCGTTGAGCCGGTCGAAGTCGGGCTCGTCGTGCTCGGCCCGGCCGGTCAGCGGGGCGCCGGTGTCGAGACGGCGGCCGATGGTGAACTCCCTGGCCACCCGGTCGGCGGCGTCCCAGGTCTCCAGGTTCATGCGGATGCGCCGGAAGACGAGCGTGGTGCCGCCGCGCAGCCATTCCGGGCCGTCGGTGATCCATACGGCCTTGTCCAGGTCCGCCGGGTTCACGGTGCCGTCGAGCTGGCCCATCAGGTTGCGTTGCGTGATGCCCGGCGCTCCGGCGGAGCTGCGGAAACCGCGTTGCGTCCACCGGACCCGGGCGAAGGACCGCGCGTCCTTGACGATCATCCGCAGGGCGTGGGCGACCGTCAGGTTGTCGTCGGCGCAGATCTGCACCAGCAGGTCGCCGCCGTTCCACCGCTTGTCCAGCTTGTCCGTCTCGAACGCGGGCAGCGGCCGCAGGGGCGACTTCACCTTCGCCGCCTTGAACAGCCCCGGCCCGAACCCGAACGTCACGGTCAGCCGCGCCGGACCGGCGGCCAGCTCGGGCTCGGTGTCGGCCAATGCGGGCTGCCCCTGGGTGAGGCGGCGGGCGTCGTCGGTCAGCAGCGGCAGCAGCCGGGTCAGCGCCTCCCTGTCGGTGCCGGGCAGCAGGTCGAAGGCCACGAACACGGCGTGCGCCTGGGGAGCCGTCGCCACCCCGGCCTGGTGCGTCCCGTGGAACGCCTCCACCCCGGAGCCCGCCGACGCCCGGGCGCTGCCGCCCACAGCGGTGGCGGCGGCGGTGGCGGCCCCGGCCACGAACAGCCCGCGCCGGCTGATCCCGGACATCAGTGCTCCATGCCGGGCTGGTAGTCCTCCTTGCCACCGGCGAAGTCCTTGCCGATGGCGGTGAACTCCAGCGGCGCCCCGCCCTTCACGGTGAGGGTGAACGGGATCCGCGCGCCCGGCTTCACCTCTTCGGTGACGCCCATGAGCATGATGTGGTCGCCGCCGGGCCGCAGCTCGTGCTTGCCACCGGCCGGGACGACGAACCCGCCCTCCTTCGGGCGCATCACCATCTTCCCTCCCGAGTCGACCACCTCGTGGAGCTCGATCGTGGGCGAGAGCGGCGAGGCCCCGGCGGTGACGGTCAGGTCGGCGCCGGTGTTGTTGACGAGGGTCCCGAAGGCGGCGGTCATGCCCTTCTTGACCGTCTTCACCCAGGGATCGGTGATGGTCAGCCCCTGGGCCGCGGGGACGGCGGCGGCGGTGGGCCCTTGGGCCGCGGTGGTCGCGGTGGTCGTGGTGCTTTCGGTGGCGGCGCCGCACCCGCTCAACGCCACGACGGCAGCCAGCAGGAGCGCAGGACGAACGTACATCGGACATGCCTTTCTTCACCCCGTGACGCGCGCGTACGGCATGCACAGGGTGTGGATCGTCGGAAGGAGAATCAGTGGGTTCCGACGACCCGGGGCGGCCCGCGCAGGCTGACGACGTGCCGCAGCACGGCCGAACGCAGCACCGGCGGCTCGACCGTACGAGGGGCGGAGAAAGGAGTGTCGAGCACCGGCAGCAGCACGGCGAGCAGCCGCGTGACCAGCCGTCGCAGCAGCCCCCACAGGGCCGCCTCGCCGCGCGCCAGCCAGAGCGCGGTCAGCGCGGTCGCCCACCCGTGGGCGACCAGCATGCCGAGCCCGGGCACCAGCCCGGAGGAGGAGGCGTGCACGACGTGCGCCACCGCCTCGGCCGCCGACCCGGCGTGCGCCAGCGAGAACAGCACGTGCAGCACGGCCTGCGCCGTGCCCAGCAAGGGCATGATCACGTACGCGCCGCGCTCGCGCCCCGCGACGGGCAGCGCCAGGCAGAACGCCGCCGCGAACCCCGCCACCAGGGCGGACCCGGTCACGCGCCCGCCGCCGAACATGTGCGCCACCACGCCCAGCCCGAGGCACACCCCGGCGAACACCGCGGTGCGGATCAGGCGGAACGGCAGGCTTGAAGACACGATGTCGCCATCATGGCACGCCCGCCTGCCGCCCGTTCGCCGAGGGATTGCCCCGGCATGAGCCCGACGAGCGCCGCGCCGAGGCCGCCGACGCCCTTGCCGCCCACCTGGAGCGCATCGGCACGATGGCGGGCGTTCTGCACGGCACCGGCCACCGCCGGGGGAGCGCTGCTTAAATGACCCCCAATGCCGAAATTTCCTGACCTACCGTCCTTCGCCGCGGCCATCGCGCCCGTCATCGACGCGGTCCACGTCAACGTGCACGCCTCCGCCCGCCGTCCCCCCGACGGGCTCCTGAACGACCTCCGCTACGTCCTCCCGCTCCGCCCCGTCACCCGGGACGACCTCGCCACCGTCTACCGGTACGGCGACGCCGACGAACGCGAGCGGGACCTCCGGGCCCACCTCCACGAGGGCGCCCTGACCGAGCAGGACGGCGTACTGCGCCTCACCGACCAGGGCCTGGCGGCCGTCCACGACCTCTACGCCGCGCACGCGGCCGCCGTGACCCGCATCTGGCCGGACGTGACCGGCCCCGCCACCCTGGTGGGCCGGGTGCTCGACGAGGCGAGACGCGACCCGGGCGGCGCCCTCGCCGTCATGGCCCCGCCGTACGAACCGGACGGAACCCCTCCGGCGTGCTCCTGTTCAACCGCCTGGCCGCGCTCCGCTACCACCGCGCCGACTGTCACGCCGCGTCCTGGCAGGCCGAAGGGCTCACGGCGGCCGAGATCGTCGCCCTCCGCCCCGGCCCGCTGCGCGACCGCGTCGAGTCCGGTACGAACCGCCGCGCCGCCCGCCCGTACGCGACGCTCACGGAGCAGGAACGCGCCACTCTTTACGACGACTTGCTCAACCTGGTCTAGGAGTAAAGAGGTTCGCGATTCCCACCTCCCGGTAACGGGCTGGAGGGAGCAATATGGTCGGGTACCTCAACCACCCGAGGGAGGGGCGTGGTGGATCAGGACCTGCCTGGCGGCCCGAGGCTGATCGTGGGAGTGGACGAGTCCCCGGCCTCGCGCTGGGCACTGGCCTGGGCCATCGGCGTGGCCAGGCTCCACCGCATGGCGCTGGTCGCCGTGCACGTCAGCCGGGCTCCCGTGCATCCGTTCCCCGAGGCGCTGCCTGTGCAGCACGCCGTCAGACAGGGGGAGGAGGCCCGCTGCGCGGAGGTGGTGGCGGGCGTGTTCGACGACGTGGCGGGCGGCGTGCCCGACGACCTCACCGTCGCCATGCTGGCCAGGGTGGGCGACCCCGGCTATCACCTCGTCGACCTGGCGGGCGAGGGTGATCTGCTGGTGCTCGGCCGGGGCAGGCGCGGGCTGATCAGCAGGATGTTCCTGCCTTCGACCAGCATGTACTGCGCGCGGCACGCCCGTACGACCGTCGTGATCGTACGGCAGCCGACACCGCCGGACGACGCGCCGCTCTCCGGCGACCGCGCCCGGCGGTTCTTCGGCCGCCGGCACTGAGCCGCCTACCCGGCCAGCTCGTAACCGGCCTCTTCGACGGCCTTGCTGATGTCGGACCGGTCGACGGGGGCGTCGCTGACCACGGTCAGCAGGCCGCTCGCCAGGTCGACCTCCACGGACGTGACGCCGGCGACCTCCCCGACCTCCTCCTTGACCGAACTCACGCAGTGGCCGCAGGTCATGCCGTTCACGGTGAAGGTGGCGGTGCTCATGTCGTGCTCCTTCGTAAACTCGTGCTGTCTGCTCTGCAGACTCTAACACCCTACCCCCCTGGGGTATGCCCGACGGAGGGGACTTTCTTCCTCGCGCACTCACCCGCCGCATTTGGCATGATCCAACTGATGGGTACGTAGGACCGCTGCCATCACTTGCTAGGCTGCAAGTCAACCGTTGGGTCTCACCCCGGCAGGTGAGACCGTCGAAGAAGTGGGGTCACACCGTGAAGAAGCTGCTTGTTCTGGCGCTGGTCGCCCTTGGGGGGTTGCTGATCTGGCGCAAGGTGCAGGCTGACCGCGCCGAGCTCGATCTGTGGACCGAGGCGACCGGTAGCGAGAACTAACCGACCGGCGAGGCGATGAGTGACGTCATCCCCATCAAACTGGCGTGCCTGGACCTTTCAGGCACCACGGTCGGTGACATCGCCATGGTCGAGCGCGCGTTCGCCGAGGCGATCGCGACCCAGGGCATAGTCCCCGGGACCGGGGCCTACGCACGTGCCATGGTTCACGTGCACCGGTCCCGGGGCCGCCCGACCATCGATGTCTTCCGCGGGATCTTCCCCGACAACGAAGCACAGGCCCAGGCGGCGAACCTCACGTTCGAACGCTCCTACGAGGGCGCCATCGAACGCGCCGGCCTCATCCCGACGCCCGGCGTCATCGAGGTCTTCGACAAACTCCGGGGCTCCGGCGTCCACGTCGCCCTGATCACCGGCTTCAGCCGCACCACGCTGAGCCGGGTCCTCGCCATGCTCAACTGGCATGACAAGGTCGACCTCGCCATCACCCCCGAAGACGCGGGCGGCCGCGGCCGCCCCTGGCCCGACATGGTCCTGCACGCCGTGCTCCGCCTCGGCATCCCCGACGTCCGCCAGGTGGCGGTCGCGGGCGACTCCGAAAGCGACATGCTCTGCGGCCGCAGCGCCGGCGCCGCCATCGTGGCCGGCGTCCTCACCGGCGTCCACAGCCGCGAACGCCTGGTCAAGGGCGGCGCCACCCACCTCCTGGAGTCGATCAACAGCCTCCCCGACCTGATCCTCACGGACGACCTCGGCACGACGCAGGTACCCGCGTAGGTTCGGTAAGCTAGCTTTCGTTCGCTCAAGGGGCCTTAGCTCAGCTGGCAGAGCGCCTGCTTTGCAAGCAGGATGTCAGGAGTTCGAATCTCCTAGGCTCCACTGCAGGTAAAAGGCCACTCCCATGATCGGGAAGTGGCCTTTTTGATCTTGTACAGCTGCAAAATACAGCTACGGCCCCAGTGCTCTTCATACGGACGTCCGTGTGTGCTCGCTGGCGTGGTCGGTGCAAGTGCAGCATCCAGGCTCCACGCGAGGGGCAAGGTGCCGATCCTCGACCTACTTTCGCAGCTCAACGGTGAGGCGAGCCTTTTTCTTGCGAACGAAAACGCGAGGCCTGCTGAAGTGCGAGCCGTAGTTCCGGAACGGCGGCGTGTCCGGAGTCGAGTTCCGTTGTCTCGTGCTGATACGGCTGACCGGTGAGTTCGGCGACCTCCACCCCGAGCACCCTCGGCGAGCTGCCCGACGACACTCATGCGGTCCAAGTGACTGTTCTATGTCGTTAGGTGCGGGGATACCTAGAGTTGCCCCGTGATGGATTGGGATCCCCGGCTCTACAAGTGGGAGCAGATAGCCGACATCGTCGCCGAGCGCATTGCGGACGGCACCTACCCGTCCCTGACACTCATCTCCGAGGTGAAGCTGCAAGAAGAGTTCGACGTCGCACGAGTGACGGTGCGCAAGGCGATGGAGGCTCTCAGGGAACGAGGGCTGATCACCACCAAGCCGGGCAAGGGCTCCATCGTGGCCCCACAGTAGCCATACTCGATCCTTCATTCGCCAGGCCTCATACGGCGGTCGCGGGGATCATCGGCCCCATGACCATCAGTAACGTGTTTCTCATCGAGGATCACAGCGAAGATCGTGAAGGGCTCCGGTACTGGACGAGCGTCTACCGGAGCCATGACTACGCCCGATCAGCGGTCGAGCGGGTCGCGGGCAAGCTCGGGCAAGCACCTCTCCAGTGGACCGAGGGCGGCTTCGGGGTCCTACTGGCACATTCCCAGGCCGACGCAGACGCCCGAAACCTCTACACCGTCGTACCGCTCCGGGTGCGCGATGGGGACGAGACCGACACGGACTAGTCGCCAGCCAGACAAGACTGCATCGCAAAACCCCAGATCAGACGGGCTGCCTATGACTGGATGAGAACTTTCTCCACGGTTGCAAGGGCGGCGCTACGCGCCGCCCGCGGCCTGGCATCCGCTCGGCGGCCGGGCTGCGGCTCTTCGGCCGGTCCCGGCCGCCGGCGACTCCAGACCACGCGCAAGGCATACGCCACCGACGACTCTTACTGGCTGAACCGTATGAATGTGATGGTTTCGCTACTGGTTGCCGTCGCAGTCCGATAAGGGTCATGGCAAATCCCCAGATCAGCGCAGCCAGCCACCATGCTGCAGTCCGTCCTGCCCCTTACTCGGCGACCTTCTCGCCTTCCCGGACCTTACGGGAACCCTCTGAATATTCACATCACGCCACCAACGGTGGCATGATGCTGGCCATGACAGTCCAGGATGATAAGCGCGAGCAGCAGATGCGTGACCGTTTCAACCTCAAGCTTCAGGATGATCGGAAGCGCGATGGGATCGACGCAGTTCTTAAGATCGATGACCGCACCGTTAATTTTGAGCTGAAGTCTACTACGAATAGTTCTTTTTCTACAGTTCGGGACTTCGGTGCAAGCCATATTGAAAAATGGAAGGACTTGCACTGGATCTTTGCTTTCTACACTTCAGACGGAAAAGATATAGTTCGCTGCCATTATGCTTCACCGGTGGACATGGCGGAGTGGATCAACGAGAGGGCGAAATATGTCCTACCTGACGTAATCCTCGGCAGGGAGATATCCAGGAAAGTGACGCCGGATATCGTCAGGAAAATATTCGATGGGCGAGAGGATCCTTTCAGTGTCGATGACGCCAAGTGGGTCATGAAAAATCAATGGAAAGCCCACCAGTATGCCGCGGCTGCGGACGAAGCGGGTACATATTCCATGGAAAAAATGGTTGAGATTCTTCGAGAGCGATGCGCTTATGTCATGGCGCGTGGATCAACGTTGAACAATCCTCATATACCAGGCAGCTACATTGAAAGGCTTCCACTGCTCGATGAGGATGAGCCTGCCGGTAGCCTAAGGAGCTTGGTTCGGCTCTACTTCGCAAGCGCGTCTGCGACCGATGCGGCCACCGAATAAGCAAGTGGAGGTGGCACTGCATTCCCTATCTGTCCCAACGCCATATAGGTAGCGCCTACAAATTCCCAACTCTCCGGAAAACCTTGAATGAGCCCCACGTCGGGCACAGAAAGTCGGAAGTGGTTATTTTTGGCAACAAACAATCTGGCTGCCTCCCTTGTAGCGGCAACACCGTTCGGCCATATCTCCAAGGAGGAGAACTTCTTCTGAGCGGCTACGCTATTTAGTACTGAAGTCGTATGACGTGGTCCCGTTAGAGCGCTTCTAATTGTCGGCGATAGGTCATCTATGCCGATGTCGGGCAAGCCAAGTGCTTCACGCAGTCCCATGCAGCGCTTCAAACCGTCCGTGCCCTCCAAGGGGAGGTCACCCCAATAGTGGGTCGGCTTAGGTGCGATCCATCGGACGGCCGTTCTCTTGCTTCGGAAACCAACAAAGAACACTCTCCTCCGTACTTGAGGAACTCCGAAGTCGCTTGCCTGAAGAATGATCTGTGATATGTGGTATTCCTTAGAGAGTGGACCCAATATATTCTCCGCAACGTAGTCAGAGAATTTTGAGCTTGCGAGCGCGGGGACGTTTTCTCCTATAAATGCGACCGGCTTTATCTCTCGAATTGCCCGCACAAACTGTGGCCACATGTCACGTTCGTCGAGATGGCCTTTTTGTCTTCCCGCGTTAGAGAACGGCTGACATGGCGGACCGCCGTGAATAACATCAACCTTCCCCCGCCATTGACGGAATTTTACTCCGCGAACGTCGCCTTCTTCTCCACCGAATACCGTCCACTCGGGGTGGTTTTTCTGGATCGTCTGCGCGGCCTCTGTCAAAATCTCGTACGCAGCGACATGTTCATACCCCGCCCGGGCGAATCCAAGATCAAGTCCGCCACCTCCACTGAAGAGAGAAAGGGCCCTAAGACCCGTTGCAGACTTTGCCGGCATAAGGTCTAGCGGATTGAGGGCAGGAGTGTTGATCTCATGTATCGGCTCTGGCCCTTTTCCGCTTCGCGCCATCTGACCTGCCCTGCGCGACTCTTCGGAGAGTCGACGAAATCTCTCTCTTTCTTCCTCCGTCAGTGCGCGCGGCTGATGGAACGGTGAGTTTGTTTTTATTTTACTGGGGACGATTCGTGCGGACGGGGCGGTCTGATCTCCTGCATCCTCAAAGAGATCTGGACCTTCGTGCACGTACTTAGCCATGCGAGGAAGCATACGACAGAGACCCACCTCTTGTCAGCTGTGCAACTTCCTTGTTGCTACGCGAACGTCAAGCGCTTCCCCTGGTGGGAGGAACTGAAGTCAAATTTAACGGTGGCGTGATCGTGAGTGAGCACACCGGAACCGGCGGCAGATGCTGACAGGGTAGCGGCTGGCGAAGTGAGTGCTGGCCACAGCTCTCTCACTGCGGGTGGCTCCTCCATGCTGCCGCGGGGCTTCCGTTCCTCGGGCCTGGCGGCCCTGCGGTACGGGTCCCCTTGCCACCGGGTGGGCGGAGCTGGTCATCTGCCGGGGTGCTGACAGCAACACCGCCATACGCGATCGCATGGCGTCAACCCACACCTACAGCTTCACTGGGCGGGAGCCGGTGACGAAGTCCTTGCTCTTCTCCGTGGGTCATATGGGTAAAGGCGCGCTGTGGGCGCCAACAGGTGGTGTCCAGACGGTCGGCACTAGTTCGGCTTCGTGCAGCGCTCGTAGAGGGGCCAGCGGGCAGAATCAGGGCACAACGAGGGCTAACCGCGACTTTCGGGACCACGACCGGAGCCGGTTTCCCAACGACACGGAAGGGGCAGCCGGCCGGTGCAGCGCGCACGCGAAAGCGGGGGCATGCGGGGGAGTCGGTAACCACGATGTGCTACTCGAAGAAAAGGACGGTACCCCCGGTACGTTGGATGGTCTGCACACAGTGGACGCGAACCCATCCCGACGTGATCGAGCACCCGAGACGCCGCGAGCGGCCCGGCACTGCATGATCTTGACCGCGTCATCGAGCAGGTCCGCGCAGTCGCCTGGGTCGGCGGCGTACCGGGAGCCGAAGAGCGCGCGACCGAGGACAGCTCCATCAGCTTGGGGTCGAGCGCCCAGATCTCGACCAGCCCTGCCCGTACGGCCGGGAGCAGTCCACGGATCGCAGACCAGATGATCGACCCCTTGCCGGCCCCTGTCTCACCGGCGACCAGGACGTGAGTGCCATGCGCTTTGAGCAGCCACGGCTGCCCGTCCTCCTGCTTGCCGATCTCGATCGGTCCGACTGAGGCTGACTCGGGAATCGGAACGGCAGGCAGGGAAGTGGCGAGCGGATCGTTCCGTGGGAAGGTGAGCTGTAGCCAGCCGCCTGCTGTGACTGCGATGCGGCAGGAGCTCGCGCCGAACCCTCGGGCGAGGTTGTCCGTACGGTCCGCCCAATCCTTGACCGCCTGACCGGAGAGCATGCGGACTGTCACCAGGTCGGCCCACGAGGTACAGGTGACCTTGCCCAGCTTGGGCAGGTAGTCGCGTCCCCGGATGTGCCTGCCGAGGCCGGAGATGATCATCACTGGTTGCCAGTGTCGCCGGTACACCGAGACTGTGAACGTGTGCAACCACACCTTCCTTGGGGCTTGCGAGCTTTACCATCGAAGTGGCCCCACATGAGGCCACAGCTCGAGCGAAGGGCTAGTGAAATGCTGAAGCAGATCACACTCCATCACTTCAAAGCGTTTCAAAGAATCACGGTAAACTTTAAGGAATCCAACTATCTAGTTGGACCAAATGGCGCCGGAAAAAGCACGATCCTGTCGGCGCTCCGACTCGCCGAATCATGCTTGCGGTTGGCTAAACGGAGTTCCGCGCGTATTGCTGGAAAGCACAACGGCCTATGGGTTAACGCGGCTTATCAGGTTCCATCCAAAGACTTCGAATCGCTCATCGAAAGCGTTAGGCATGAATTCCACAACAAGGAATCATATTTTGAACTTACCTGGACGGCCGGTCACAAGATGTGTGCGGTATGGCCGGAAGTCGAGGACATTAATGAGCCTACATCCCCCTTCTTCTATTTGCAGCAGTCCAATGCCCTGATGCTGCGCACACCTACTGAGGTTAGACGTCTGTATCCAGCTATCGGAGTTGTGCCCACTTTGTCTCCTCTTGAGCATGAAGAGCAGATTCTAAATGATGACTATGTGAGATCGAACTACTCCTCTCGACTTAGTAGCCGCCATTTCCGAAATCAGCTCAGGATTCTGAATGATGAGGGGCGATGGGACGAGTTCATGCAATTTGCTGCTCCATGGCTCGGGGGAATCGACTTACGTCGCCCTGTATGCCACCGTTTCGGTGGTGACGAATCCAGTATCGACATTTTCTATGTCGAGCCCGGAAGCCGGAATGAGCGAGAGATAGTTTGGGCAGGTGACGGGGTGCAAATATGGGTTCAGCTCGTGCTGCACCTCTTTAGGGCGCGCGGTCTTCCGACTCTAATTCTCGACGAGCCAGAAGTGTTTCTCCACGCTGACCTTCAGCGTAGGCTCGTTAGACTGCTGAACGCATTAGACACGCAGGTCGTGCTCGCCACGCATTCGAGCGAAGTACTTGCAGAAGCGTCCAGGGCTTCTATCATTTGGGTCGACAAGTCGCGACGGCGGGCGATCAGATCGCCGAGAGACGAAGAACTGCCAGGGCTCGACGCGGCCCTGGGTAGCGCCTTCAATCTTGGTTTGGCTAGGGCACTGAGAGCGCGAGGGGTGCTTTTCGTCGAAGGAAAGGATTTGAAGATCCTCAAAATCCTCGCTGGTCGAGTGGGAGCGACCCGCATGATCGAAGAGGTATCCTTAGCGATAATTCCAATAAATGGCTATTCCAACTGGAGTCACGTGGAGCCATTTGCGTGGTTTGCGAAGGCATTCTTTCAAGATTCGGTGCAAGCCATGATTATCTTGGATAGAGACTATCGAACTGATGGTCAAGTTGCGGACGTTGAGGCACGGCTGCGAAATGCAGGAATCAAGCCTCATGTTTGGCAGAGGAAGGAGCTGGAAAGCTACCTGCTTATTCCTAGCGCTATTTCCCGTCTCACGCAGTGCCCAGAGCATCACATCAAGGTAGCGATAGATGAAGCGATGGACTCGTTGAAATACGATGTTCACGCCAGCTTCCTTTATGATGCACAAAAAGCGGAGCGGTCTGGCGATCGTCATGTTGTCAGTATCGCTCGTAAATATATGCCGATCTTTGACAGAAACTGGCTTGATAGGGCCTTTCGTCTCGCATCGTGCCCTCCCAAAGAGGTGTTGGGGAAATTGAATGCCTATCTGCAGGGTAATCATTTTAAAGCGGTGTCATTCGAGGCTATCGCCAAGGCGGTACAGGTGGACGAAATTCCCTCTGAAATGAGAAGGGTTCTATTTGAGATAGACGCTCTCGCGGATTAGGGTGCGAGGGTCCTTTAATGGGTGTGGCGACCCATATTAAGTGCTCTCGCCAGGCACAGTACGATGCCTGCGGCTGTCTAGCCAGCGGCGTCCCGCACCTCGATGGGGCTACATCCTATTCACGTGCGCATGGCCAAATCTCAACTGATCGAGCAAATTGTACGGTGGACAGCATGGCAATGCTGCCGCAGGGCTTCCGTTTCCTGGACTTGACAGGAAGTCCGGTGCGGGTCCGCATGCCGTCGAACCGCGAAGCTGATCATCGGGTCTGCTACCAGAGATGCCAGGGACAGCTTCGGATAACCGTAGATAGCAGCGGAATGCTTGCCGCTCCCTCTACCTCCTGAGCACACATGCGCCGATAAAGGGAGTCCTCTAGCACGAGCCGCTGTGAACCCGTTCGGTTAGATGGCTTCCAACTCCGCTGGCAGTCGGTGACCGCAAGCGGAATGGAGACGGTGACTACCTCCGAGGTTAGAGTGCTGCCGAATTAATCTTATAGAGATCAAGGGCGGCGGCGCGGCGGCCACCGTACCCCCGGCCCTCCGCCCGCCCGCCGTCCGGGCGTGCGGCATGGGGGCCGGTCCCGGCCGGCGGCGGACACCGGGCCGGCCACCGCACGCCGGCCCCGCCGTACCGACGAGCGCGCCGACCGGGGTTGTCGCGCCGCCGCACAGATGCAGCCCTACGATCGCCATTTGATGGGTGGGCACCGTGCGTGCTTTGGGGGCGATCGGTGATCCAGGGTGAGGTACGAGCCCTGGATCACCGAGCAGCGTGGTTGATCTCTTGGAGGGCACGATGATCGGCATGCCGGAGAACCCGTTCGAGTCGATGAAACATCACCTGCGTCAGCGCTTGCACGACCACGCTCGTTCGCGCTGGCAGCTGTCCGGGATCGACGTACGTTTCCGTGGCAGATTCGCTTATGTCGAAGCACGCCTGCATGGTGGTGCCTACGCGCGGTTGTGCCGCCTGCGTTTTGACGGCCCTCCGCACACGTGGGGCTTCGCGATTCGCCTTCCTGACGAAGGCATCTACCAGGACAGTCTCGTGCCCAGCGGGTACCCCGCAGGCTCACCTGAGGAAGCCCTTGATTATGCGTGCGCCTTCCTTTTTGCTGACCCCGACGCTCACACCACACCTCCACCGCACGCAACCGACCGAAGCGACGCAGAGCTAGACAGGAACGTCTGATCCACGGGGACTTAGCTTGCCCGGGGCCTCCGGCGGGCCCGTGCAATATGCGTGCAACGATCTTGCTGCTAGTGGCGCTCCGGCAGAGAGGAAGCGCAGGTCCAGAGCATCGCGTGGAGAGGAAAGGTACGAGCTGTGGAGCAGTCGGCGGTTCGACGCCGTGCCCGTTGCGTGCCCGATGGGGCGGCGAACCAGGGGACTGACGGGGAGCCACGGGGGACGCGATCAGTGCGTTGACCTGTATATCCGCAGGTCGAGCGTGATCGGCGTGCGTCTTTGCAAGCAGGATGTCAGGAGTTCGAAATCTCCTAGGCTCCACCGGGACAAACGCCCCGCAATCGATCTTGGTGCGGGGGGTTTTGCCATTGACGTGCTACCCGCCTTCGGTGATCTTCTGCTGCCCGACCGCCACATGGGTGCGGCGTGGTCACTGTCGTCGCCCATACGGGCTTGAGGCCGGCCAGGCTCGCGCCGGACGTACGTGGCGAGGTGTTCGGTCCGGGCGGGGACGATCGCCAAGGGAATGGACCGTCCGGGGCGATGAAATCGATGCTGCTACGACCACTCGCGATCACCTGTCGCAGTGTTATTGAGAGGGCAACCATCAATATCGAATCCTCTGGCTAGGATCGAGCCGACAGCTTCACGAAGGGGCCGAGCTTGCTGAATGCAGTTGCCGATGAGGACAGCTTGACGTGGTCAGTGTGGGAGCTGCTTCTTCTTGGTGGATTTGCGCTTCTAGTTCTGATTCTTCTGGGGGTTACGATCGGTATCGTCCTGACAAAACTGGAGCGCCGCACCGGCAAGTGGTAGCCGGGCCGCAGACGGGTAGCCATTTCCCGTGATCGGGAAGGGGCTCTTCCAGTTGGTGCTCACCCGGGGTAGCACGGCGACGAACCAGTGCACGATCATCCTGTACGTGGCGATGCTCCGGTTGCTGGCGATCGGCCTGCTCAGCGGTGTCGCAGTGCTGCCGCTCATAAGGCTCCAGCGCGGCGAGAACTTCGAGCATGCCCGACTCGCCGCCTTGACGGCGCTGGACGCCGGACAGGTCATAACCGTTCCGCCCGCGCTGCTGGTGGGCATCGTGCTGACCGCCACGCGGTCGTGGACGCGTACACCTGGCTACACCCTTGGCTCGATCACGACGCTGTTCGGCGTGGTCGTCGCAACGCAGGCGTGGGCCGCGATGAACTGGGTCGAAGGACGACCTTCCGGGATCGGCGATCCGGACGGGGAGTTCGTCGTAGCCGTCGTCGCCCTGTTGTCCGGCGTGATCACGACCCTTGTGGGCGCACTCGTCCTCCTCTTTCGATGGACCGGCTACGAGTCGCAGACGGCATCGTCGCGCCGTCAGCGCTCGGCGCGCCTCCGTGGATGAGACTTCGCTGCGTACATTCACGAGGTCTTCTTGTACGAGTGCGTAGAAAGGGACGAGCAGAACCAATGACGACGTTCAAGAAGTGGAACCGCGCCGATCACGTTGAGCAGGCCGGAGGAGAAGAGGCCCTCGCTGCGACCCGGCGCATCGTTGACGAATTCATCGCTGATCGGCAGCTACGCGTCGGCAAATTTGGGCAACGCTCCGCTCGGATTGTGCCTCGTCCATTGAGCTGTTCCGGATTGGGTGCCGCGACGCGCCCGCTGGGCTCGGCGGTTATCAGTGCAGGAGGGCGTCGAGTCCCGCCTCGATGATGGTTTCGGTGTCCACGGTGTGGGCCGCGTGCAGTGATGCGTAGAGCGGGGCGATTTCGCGGTCGACAGGGGCGTCTCGCTCGTGGCCTGCCGTCGGGGTCGTTGTCGCGCTGCCGATGACGAAGTTCGACAGCGCATAGGCATCGCTGAGGGGGTCGGTTGCGCCGCGCTCGGTGAGCAGGACGCACATGCGCTCGGAGAGGCGCAGGTAGTTCGGCCCTCTGGGGGCGCGCATGGCGATGACCTGGCATGCCCAGGGGTGCCGTACGAGGTGGCGGTAGTAGGCGAGCATCAGGGCGTGAAGCCCGGCCTGCTTGAGGGCTTCCTGCAGTTGCGTGTCGCGCCCGAGTGCGTCGTCGAGCGCGAGGTCGTAGAGGTCGTCGACCGACGTGACTCTGGAGTACAGGCTGGCAGGAGCCACTTCCAGCCGGAACGCGACGGCGCGGACGGTGAGCGCTCGCAGTCCGCCCTCGTCCAGCAGCTCCACGGCCGTTCGTGCGACGTCGCGCACGTCCACGGCGCGCGCTCTGCGGACAGGCTTGCGACGCTCCCAATAACTCACATGCCTACTTTATCCGAACTATGTTAGTTTACCCGGTATGTTGGATGCCAGTCTTCTCCCGCTTCGCAACAAGGGTGCGGTGTTGCGTGCTATGCGCCCGACCGACGCCGGCGCGTATGCCGCGGGCACAGCCGACCCCGCAGTGCGTCAGTACGCGCATCTGCCGGAGCCCGAGTACACCGAGGCGTCCGTGAAAGCGTTGATCGAGGGGACGATCCGCGAAGGGATGGAGCGCGGCGACCTCGCGGTGCTGACCGTCGCCGACCCCGCCGACGACGCCTTCGCCGGGAGTCTGGTGCTGTTCGGCGTAGAGGAAGACTCTGTCGAGGTCGGCTTCTGGGTGCACCCGGATCACCGAGGCAAGGGCGTCGCCGCGGCGGCGCTGGATCTCGCGGTCGAGTTCGTCAGGCGCAGCGGATTCACCAGGCTCACAGCTCGTACCGTTCCCGAGAACGAGGCGTCTCGGTGGGTGCTCGAACGGTCCGGCTTCGGCCGAGGCGAAGAGACCCGTGGCGTCGCCCCTTCGGGCCAGGAGGTCGTCGCGCAGCACTACGCTCTCGACCTCGAACCGATCACGCTGTTTCCCCTGGAGACGGAGCGGCTACGGCTGAGGCTGTACCAGCAAGCCGACGTACACGCATTGTGGCGCACCTACAGTCGTCCCGACGTCGACCGCTATCTTCTCGAAGAGCCGTGGTCGGAGGAGGACGCTGCCTGCCGTATCAGCGAGCGGATGGTGCGGACGGGTCTCGACAGCCGGAATGCCGCTCTTGCCCTGATCATCGAGCATGAGGGTGCGGTCGTCGGCGACGTGGCGATCTGGCTGACCGACGTGGAGCGTCGAGTCGCAGAGATCGGCTGGGTGATGGACCCCGCCCACAGTGGCCGAGGGTTCGCGACGGAGGCCGTGCGAGCCGTGCTCCGGCTGGCATTCGAGCAGTACCGGGTGCACCGGGTCGTAGCGCAGATGGACGCTCGCAACGAGGCCTCCGCACGACTCGCACAGCGCGCCGGAATGCAGCGCGAAGCCCATCTCCGGCAGGACTGGTGGAGCAAGGGCGAGTGGACGGACACCTTCGTCTACGGCGCTCTCTCCACCGACTTCCCAGCCGGAAATCCTTGATGAGCGATGGGGCGCGCCCCGAACGGTCGTGGCTTGCTCATCGGGGCCGAGGCACCAGGCCGCACAGGTAGGTGGACTCCTCCAGCAACTGTGGCGTCAGCTTGACCCCGGTGACGTGCTCGGCCAGGGCGAACGCCGCCTTGTCGTGGTTATCGGAAACGCTGTCGTCGCCGGCAAGGTCGAAGCCGACTCGTTGCATGACCTCCACGAGTTCGTCCGGGGAACTGCCGTGGCGAAAGTGGGGGAAAAGCGGGTCGAAGAAGAGGCGAATCTCCCCGTCTTCCACCCAGTAGAAGTAGCCGACTGCGTTGACGTTGCGGGAATGCGAAACGAGTCGCGTACCGGCCGACAACGGCAGGATGGTTTTCCTGCTCACGCCGCGGACAAGGTGAAGCAGTACGAGTCCGCCAGATCGGGGAACCGGTCGTCGTTGAACCAGAGGTAGTCGTCAGCATTCGGGATCATATCGGCATCCTCTCAGCCGCAGCAGAAGCCCGGGCGCCGGGGTGAACGTGCCGTACTGATCAGCCATGGCGAGGTGAGCTAGACAAGCACTGTCTAGCTCACTAGCCATGAATGGCATATCCCTCTACGCTGACATCATGCGCTCACGTTCCGATGAAATTCTCGACGAATTCGGGCCCGTGGAGAACATCGGCGAGAACGAGCCCGAAGCCGTCACCTACCAGGCCACCGTCACGCGCATCGGCAAACACTGGACCGCCACCGTTCGTGACCTCCCCGGTGGGCAAACAGCTCACGTACAGGGTGCGAGCTGGAAGGAGACCAAGGAGAACGTCGTCGACTGCGTCCTCAAGCTCCGCGACGACAAACCCGACGCCGTCGCCGTTCAGTTCGTCCCCGGTGACCCTGAGGTCGCTGCCGCGCTGGCCACCGTCTCCGCGGCTCGCAGCGCCCGTGTGCAGGCCGAGCTGGCCGAGCGGGATGCGGTCTATCGGGCCGCTCGCCTTCTGGTCGGCAAAGGGTGGAGCACCCGAGACGCGGGCAGCGCACTGGGCTTGTCCCACCAGCGCATCTCCCAGATCGCTCCACGCCCGGCGAGTTAGGCGGCCGAGGTCCGGCATCACGTTCTGGGGATGGCGCCCCACAGGAAAGTGGAACCTTTCAACAATTCCTCCGTCAGCCTGATCTCGGTCAGGTGCTCGACGAGAAGGAAAGCCGGCCCCTTGTAGAGGTCGGGAAACGACGGGTAGAGCCGGTCGATTTCGGCCATCGTCTCCACGAGCTCGTCCGGTGTTCCGGTCGGGTGATTCACATCGGCTCCGTGGCAGAACCTGATCTCGCCGTCCTCGCACCAATAGAAGTAGTCCAGGCCCTTCAGGCTGAGCGCGGCCTGGGAGACGAGGCGGGTGCCTCGGGAAAGCTCGGCGATCAGGTCTTCGTCGATGACGAGCCAGTACGAGTCGAAGATGAATGTCCAATCCCCGATGGCGGTGACGCCGAGAGGATCCCCCGGGCGTGGATATTCATCCGGGCCGCCGGGGAAGGGGCCGGGCGTGAAGTTCTCCCATTGGCCGCCGAGGCGGGCAATCACCTGTTCAGGCGCGGCACGGACGTAGATGAAGCTGTAGCACTCCCCGGCGTATTCGTCGCAGAGCCACGAGACGTCGAGAGGCCGCAGGGTCATGGCGTCATGCTGTCAGCCGCTACCGACAGGGCCGGGGGGCAAGCAGGCGTATCGCTCGACGAGTGCGTTGCCGATCGCGGCCAGGTGGTCCCGCACGCCCGGAGGGCCGGTCACCTCGAGCCATTCGGTCAGCCCGGCGAGCTCGACGGCGAGCGCGTACTCGTTGTTGCCGCGTATCACGACCTCGATGCGGCCGTCCACCGTGGGACCTCCCACCTGGAGCCGATCGCCGAGCAGCGCCCGCAGCAGCCCTATCCCCTGGGGCGCGCATACCGCCTGGGTCTCCAGGGGCGTTCGCCTGCGGTCGATCTCGTCGGCGATCGCGCGCCAGCTCTCGGCCAGGTCGAAGCCCGGGGGCCGGTGCACGGGATCGCCGGTCGGGTCGGCGGAGGAAACGCGGTCGATCCGGAAGCTCCGCAGGCCGGTCTCGGTGTCGGAGACGAGGTACCACGACGGGCCTTTGGCGACGATGCCCAGCGGGTGGACGGTTCTCTCGGTTTCGGAGCCTTCGCGGTCGACGTAGCCGAGCCGCACCTGGACGCCGCGGATCACCGCGTCCTGGAGCTCGTCGAGGAAGCGAGGCGGCGGGTGCTCGACCCGGCTCGACCCCCATCGTTCCGGGTCCCTGGCCAACGACGACGCCGCCGTCTCGGCCTGCACCCGGAACGGCTCCGGCAGGGCACGGACGAGCTTGCGCAGAGCCGCTTTGACGGCCGGCGTCGTCGCGGCGGCCGGGCCGGCGACCAGGAACAGGGCGCGGGCCTCACTCTCGGTCAACCCGGACAGGTCGGTACGGGCGCCGCCCACGAGACGCCAGCCGCCGCCTCGGCCCTGCGTGGAGTAAACGGGCACCCCGGACATGGCCAGGGCGTCGAGGTCGCGGCGGGCGGTGCGTTCGGAGACCTCCAACTCTCGGGCGACCTCTGCCGCCGTCACCTGCTCGCGTCGTTGCAGCAAGAGGAGGATGGCCACCAGCCGGTCAGTTCGCACGCCGACGACACTTTCACAGGAAACCGGTCATGAGGTGACCGGTTTCGCTCGCAGGATGGGGACGTGGTCTCACCGAAGAGTCCCACTACGACGTCTGATCATCGGAAAGACGAGAGGAAATGCAATGTTCGACCCTGCCGATTTTCCCGAACCCATCATGGTTCCCGTCAACGGCGTGCAGCTCGAAGTCTTCGAGGCGGGACAGCAGAACGCGGGAAATCCCATCGTGCTCTGCCACGGCTGGCCGGAGCTCGCCTTTTCCTGGCGCTATCAGATGCCTGCCCTTGTCGCAGCGGGCTACCACGTCATCGTCCCGAACCAGCGCGGTTACGGCAACTCGTCCCGCCCGGCCGAAGTAACGGCCTATGACATCGAGCACCTGTCGGGTGACCTGGTCGCACTGCTCGATCACTACGGATACGAAGACGCCGTTTTCGTCGGCCACGACTGGGGGGCGATCGTCGTCTGGGGGCTGACCTTGTTGCATCCGGACCGGGTGAGCAAGGTGATCAACCTGAGCGTGCCCTACCTCGATCGTGGAGAGAAGCCCTGGGTCGAGTTCATCGAGGACGCGCTCGGCAGCGACTTCTACTACGTCCACTTCAATCGGCATCCCGGCGTCGCGGACGCCGTGTTCGACGAGAATGTCCACCGGTTCCTCCGCAACATGTACCGGAAGAACGAGCCCCCGAGAGAGCCGCAGCCGGGCATGGCGTTGATCAATCTCGCCAGGGAGGAAACGCCGCGCGGTGAGCCCTTGATGAGCGAAAGGGAGCTGGCCGTGTTCGTCTCCGCCTTCGAGACGTCAGGGTTCACGGGCGGGATCAACTGGTACCGGAATGCTGATCGTAACTGGCACCTGCTAGCGGACGTGGAGCCGATCATCCGGCAGCCCGCCCTCATGATCTACGGCGACCGGGATGTGGTCCCGAAATCCGACAAGCTGGCGGAGTTCGTGCCCGACGTGGAAGTGGTCAACCTGGACTGCGGCCATTGGATCCAGCAAGAGAAGCCGGAAGAAACGACCCGGGCGATTCTGGGATGGCTGGAGAAGCAGGCCGGCCTGAACGGGTGAGGCGCCCGGCGGTTCTCACCGGGCGCCCCTTGGTGGAGACCGTCTGACGACTGGTCGCGTCCGAAAGGCGCCGGTACGCAGGGGTTCTCGCCTGTTTGGCTGTACGCCGTGTCAACCATCACCCGCACCCCACTGGTCAGCCGGCTCGCAGTCGTCACGATCATGCTGGGCATCTTCGCCATCGTCACCAGCGAGATCCTGCCGATCGGGCTGCTGAGCGCCATCGGGTCCGACTTCGGCGTCTCCGACGGCGTCGCGGGGCTGACGATGGCCCTGCCCGGCGTCGTCGCCGCCGTCGCCGCGCCCGTCGTCACGCTGACCACCGCCCGGCTCGACCGGCGCGCGATGCTGTGCGCGCTCATGGCGCTGCTCGCCGTGGCCGACGTGCTGGCCGCGGCGGCGACCTCGTACGAGATCATGCTGGTCTCCAGGGTGCTCGTCGGCGTCACGATCGGCGGCTTCTGGTCCATCGGGGCGGGGCTGGCCGGGCGACTGGTGCCGCCGCACGCCGTCGGCGCCGCCACCGCCGTGATCTTCTCCGCCGTGCCGCTGGGGTCGGTGCTCGGCGTCCCGGCCGGGACGTTCATCGGGGACCTCGCCGGGTGGCGGACCGCCTTCGTCGTGCTGGCCGTGCTCGCGCTCGCGGTGCTGGGCGGCCTGGTCGTGCTGCTGCCGCCGCTGCCCGCCGAGCAGGTCACCAGCCTGCGCGCCCTGCTCGACCTGCTGCGCACCCGGGCTGCCGCGATCGCGCTGGTGGCGACGTTCCTCATCGTCCTCGCCCATTTCGGTACGTACACGTACGTCACGCCCTTCCTGGAGGACGTCACGGGGCTGGGACCGGCCGCCGTCAGCGCCGTGCTCCTCGCGTACGGCGTCGCGGGGATCGCCGGGAACTTCCTCGCGGGCCGGGCCGCCCGATGGCGGGTCGCGTTCGTGACCTGCGGCGGGCTGATCGCGCTCGCCACCCTGCTGCTGCCCGTGGCGGGAGGCGGCGCCGTCGCCGCCGTGGGGCTGCTCGTCGTCTGGGGACTCGCGTACGGGGGCGTGCCCGTCTGCTCGCAGGCGTCCTTCCTCGCCGCCGCGCCGCACGCGCCCGAAGCCGCCACCGTCGTCTTCACCGCCTCCTTCCAGGCGACCTTCGCCCTCGGCGCGTTCCTGGGCGGGCGGGTCGTCGACGCCTCCTCCGTCTCCACCGTCATGGTCTGCGGCGGAGTGGTCGCGCTGCTCATGGCGGGGGTGCTGGCGGCCGTCCGGCCCCGCCGCGCATACCCCTAGCTGTACCTCCGCTGGGGTGCACGCGGGAGAGACCGGACAGGGTCCTGGCTGATGTCCTGAACCGTGTCCTCGTACGAGCGTTCCACGGAGAATGACATGGCAGTCAACAGCCGGCCGGCTGTCGAAGAGAGTCCCGACCAGCAGACCGGATTGCGGGGGTTCATCCGCCGCCGTCCGCTCGTCAGCTTCTTCGTCCTGGCCAACCTGATGAGCTGGATCGCCTGGACGCCCTACGTGCTCTCGGCGACCGGGCTGGGAGTGCTCGACTTCACGTTCCCCTCGGTGCTCGGCACCACGCAGTTCGCGGGCGTGCTCCCCGGCGCCTACCTCGGTCCGATCTTCGCCGCGTACCTGGTCACCAGGATCGCCGACGGCAAGGAAGGCGTCCGCCGCTGGCTCGCGCGGATGACGAAGTGGCGGGTGAGCTGGGTCTGGTACGTCGGCACCGCCGTCGGCGTGCCCGCCGTGCTCGTGCTGACCGGCGCCGCTCTGTCCGACGAAGCCATCCACATGCCGCCCGTCGCCCTGCTGGTGGCGTACGTCCCGGGCCTGCTGCTCCAGATGGTCACCACCGGGCTGGCCGAGGAGCCCGGCTGGCGTGACTTCGCCCTGGCGCGCATGCAGCGCAGGTTCGGGCCGCTGGTCGGCACCCTCATTCTCGGGCCGCTCTGGGGCCTGTGGCACCTGCCGCTGTACCTGAGCGAGTGGGGCGGCTGGCCGGACGTCACCTGGATGCGGATCGGCGAGTTCTTCGCCTTCTGCTGCGTGTTCAGCGTGGTCGTCACCTGGGTGTTCAACCGCACCGGCCAGAGCCTGCCGCTGGTCATGCTGCTGCACGTGGGCGTCAACAACTTCATGTCGATGGCCTACGCGGAGCTGTTCCCGTCGATCGCCTCGGCCGAGCAGGCGTCGCGCGTCACCCTCCTCGCGGGCACCACGGCGGCCCTCGTCGTCCTGGCCGCCACGCGGGGCCGGCTCGGCTACAGCCCCGAGGAGCCGGCTACGGCGGACCCGAGCGGACGCGCCGCATGAGCTGGTCGAAGTCGCCGCGGCGGCCGTGCAGGTGCTCCAGCCACTAGGTCGCGCCCGCGTCGGCGTAGGGCGTCACCGAGGCGCCCGGCTCGCTGACGCCGATGAGCGCCACGTCGAACGGCCCCTCCGCCACGCGGTGGCGGCGGAGCTCGGCGACCTGGACGGCCAGCTCGGCGGGGGACAGCGTCATGCGGCCCTCCTCGTCGTCGCCCGCCACGACCCAGCCGTCCCAGCGGGCCGCCCGGCGCAGGGCGGCCGGCGCCGTGCCGCCGATCCACACCGGCACCCGGGGCCGCTGCACCGGCAGGGGCGCCAGCCGTACGCCGTCGACCGTGTAGCGGGCGCCCCGGTGACGCACCTCGTCGCCGGACCAGAGCGCGGAGATCACGCCGAGCGCCTCGTCCAGCACCGCCCCGCCGGGCCGGGGCGCGCCGAAGGCGGTGAACTCGCCGGCGACCCCGCCAAGCCCGGCGCCCAGGATCGCCCGCCCGCCGCTCAGCCGGTCGAACGTCGCCACCGTGTGCGCCAGCACCTCCGGCCGGTGCCGGGCGACGGCCGTCACCGCCGTGCCCAGCCTGACGCGGGACGTCGCCGCGGCCGCGGCCGAGAGCGCCACCCACGGGTCGGCCGACGGCATGCCCCAGGCGAAGGCCAGGTGATCCCACACCAGCACGGCCTCCCAGCCGGCGGCCTCGGCCTCGCGGGCCAGCGCGACCAGCCGCGACGGCTCCGCGAGCTCACCGAGGATCGCGACGTCGATGCCATAGCGCATGCTCCCCATCCAACCACCAGGCATATCGTTCAGCACATGACGAAAGATCTTCGAGCCGTACGTATCACCCCCGCCAACATCGACACGGCGCTGACCGTGAAGGTCCGCCCCGACCAGGAGCGCTTCGTCTCGCCGGTGGCCAAGTCGCTGGCCGAGGCGTACGTCCAGCCGGACGTCGCCTGGCCGCGCCTCATCCTCGACGGCGACCAGCCCGTCGGCTTCCTCATGGCCTTCATCGACATCGACTGGGACGGCAAGGGCGTCGACTTCCGGTCCGGCCTGTGGCGCCTCAACGTCGTCCCCGAGGCGCAGGGGCGCGGCGTCGGCAGCTTCGCCGTCGCCACGGTGGCCGCCGAGCTCAGGCGGCGCGGTAGCACCCACATGTACGTGACCTGGGAACCGGAGGACGGGGGACCCGAGGGCTTCTACCGCAGGCTCGGGTTCGAGCTCACCGGTGAGGAGAGCGGAGGCCAGACCGTCGGCGTCCTGGATCTGACACATCCCGGGTGAAACCAGCACTTGTCCGGGTCAGCGGCAGCCGCGACCATGGGCGAGTGGATCTCTACCGCGACCCGTACCCGACCTACGCCGAGGCCCGCCGCAACCGCGGGCTCACGTTCGTGCCGGAGCTGAACGCCTGGCTGGTCGCCCGGCGCGAGGACGTCCGCGAAGTGCTCGGCAAGCCCGAGCTCTTCTCGTCGGCGGGTGCGCTGCGCCCCGACTACCTGCCCGGCAAGGCCGCGCTCTCGGAGCTGGTCAAGGGCGTCGGCGGCGTGCAGGCCGTGCTCGGCGCCGACGGGGCGGAGCACCGGCGGCTGCGCCGGCCGCTCACCAGAGGGCTGTCCCCCGCCCGCGTCGCCGCCGCGCTGCCGTACATGACCGAGCGGGCCGAGGAACTGGTCGCCTCCTTCGCCGGTGACGGCCAGGTCGAATGGATGCAGGCGTACGCCAAGCCGCTACCCGCCTCCGTCATCGGGCACGTCATCGGCCTCGACCCGGCCGACACGCCGGGCGCCGTCCGGGGCGCGGAGCGGGCGGAGGAGCTGCTGTTCACGGAGCTGGACGACGCCGGGCAGGTCGAGTGCGCCAAGGAGATCGTGACCCTGCAGCGGCTCCTCGACGGCTACGCGCGGGCCCGGCGGCGCGACCCGCGTGACGACGTCTGCACCGAGATGGTCAGGGAACTCGCGCCCGGCACCGGCGACCTGACCCTCGACCAGCGCAAGGAGATCGTCTCCAACCTCCAGAACCTGCTGCTCGCCGGCCACCTCACCACCACGGCCCTGCTCGGCTCCGTCGTGCTGCACCTGCTGCGCGACCGCCGCCAGTGGGAGCTGCTGTGCGAACGGCCCGAGCTCGTGCCGGTCGCCATCGAGGAGGCGGCCCGGTTCGAGGCGCCCGTCCAGGGCTTCCGCCGCACGGTCACCGGGCCCGTGACGCTGGCCGGCACCGAGCTGCGCAAGGACGACGTGCTCTTCGTCTCGTACGCCTCCGCCGGCCGCGACGCCGACCCCGCCACGCGGCCCGACGTGTTCGACATCGGGCGCGCCCCGCTGCGCAGCCTGTCGTTCGGGCACGGCCCGCACGGCTGCCCCGGCTCCCAGCTCGCCAAGGAGCAGGTGCGGATCACGCTGGAGATCCTGATGCGCGAGTTCCCCGGGCTGCGGCTGGCCCGTGATGAGGTCACCATGGCGCCCACCCTCATCCACCGCTCCCCCGAAGCCCTCCACCTCACCTGGTGACCCCGGCGGGGTCGGCCCTTTCCGAATCCCCTTCCGGGTCGGTCTTTCCGGGCGCGACCCCCGGCGGGCGCGACTCCCGATGGGCGCGGCCCCTTCCAGGGCGGTCCGGTCCCTTCTGGGGCGGCCTCTTCCGGGTCGGCCCTGTGGGGTGGTTCGTCAGTGGAGCCGGGGTCGAGGGGGCGTGTCAGAGGTGGCCTGCGTCGCGGATCTTCATGGCGACCTGGACCCGGTTGTCGGTGCCGAGCTTGGCGAAGATGCGGGTGACGTTGGCCTTGACCGTGGCGACGCTCATGGACAGGCGCTGCCCGATCTCGGCGTTGGAGCTGCCCCGGGCCACCTCGACCGCGACCTCCAGCTCGCGGTCGGTCAGCCTGGCCAGCTCGCGCCGTGCCTCGTCCCGGCCGGGCGCGTGGCCGCCGGTGGCCGCGGCGATCACCTGATAGGTGACGCTGGGCGACAGCACCGGCTCGCCGGCCGCGACCGTGCGGACGGCCTCCACCATCTTGGCCGGCGGCGTGTCCTTGAGCAGGAACCCGGCCGCGCCGAGGCGCAGCGCGCGCAGCACCATGTCGTCGGCGTCGAAGGCGGTCAGCACGAGGATGCGCGGCGCGTCCGGCCGCGACGTCAGCTGCTCGGTGGTGACCAGGCCGTCCTGGCCGGGCATGCGGATGTCCATCAGCACCACGTCGGGCCGTTCGGCGCGCACCAGGGTCACGGCCTCGCGCCCGTCGCCCGCCTCGCCGACGATCTCCAGGTCGGGCTCGCCGCCCAGGATGAGACGCAGTCCGGTGCGTACCATCGGGTCGTCGTCGACGATCAGCACGCGTGTCACGACGTCAAGCCTCCCACGGCAGCCGGACAGAGAGGACGAATCGCCCGTCCTGGTGGGCGTGGGTGATCGTGCCGCCCGCCATCCGCGCCCGTTCGGCCACGCCGACCAGCCCCAGCCTGCCGCCCGGCGCGGACGACGGCCCGTAAGGGGTCGCGTTGGTCACGTCGATGCGCAGCACGTCGCCCGGCCGCCCGTCGAGCTCCACCCTGACGCTGCTGCCCGGCGCGTGCTTGCGGGCGTTGGTGAGGGCCTCCTGGACGATCCGGTACGCGTTGCGCCCGGTCTGGGTGGGCAGCCGGTCGCGCTGCTCGATCGTGTCGGTGACGAGCACCTTCTGACCGGCGGACCGCACCTCGTGGAACAGCGCGTCCAGGTCGGCGATGGTCGGCTGCGGCGCCGCCAGCTCACCGTCGGAGCGGAGGGTGCCGAGCACGGTGCGCAGCTCGTTGAGCGACTGGTGGGCGTTCTCCTGGATGGCCAGCGCGGTTTCGCGGGTCTGCTCCGGGCCCAGGTCGACCCGGTAGGCCAGCCCGCCGGCGAGCATCGCCAGCAGGGACATGCGGTGGGCCAGCGCGTCGTGCATCTCCTGGGCGATCTTGGTGCGCTCGGCGAACCTGGCCTGCTCGACGCGCTGCCGCTCCGCCCGCTCCTCCGCCAGCAGGGCGTCACGCTCCGAGCGCAGGTAGAGGCCGAAGACGGTCAGCCCGGCGAGAATCGTGGTGCTGGTGACGAAGCTGATCATGCTCTGCTGGCTCACGCCGCCCGCGAACGCGTAGAGCGTCGCGCTGCTCCAGGACAGCGCGGCGACGGGCACGATCTCGCGCCACCGGCGGTGGGTGCACAGGGACACGTACGCCACGTTGGCGGGGCCGCTCGCCGAGCTCGAGAAGGCGGTCAGCAGCGCGGTCGCGGCGGCGATCTGCCAGGGCCACCGCCGCCGCCAGCGCATGAGCACCAGCCCGAGGACCCCCAGCGACACGTCGAACACGGCGCGCGGCAGCTTGTCGAGGTCGTGGGCGGCGACCCAGGCCCAGACCACGGCGAAGAACAGCATGGGACCCAGCGCCGCGAGATAGCGCACCATGCTGCCCCACCGGTCGAGGGGGAGCTGGTGCTGGGGGCTGTCGTTCACGGGACCCAGCCTAGGAACTTCGCCGCGATGCCCTTAGCGACCTGGGTCTATTGTCGGGCCACCCTGGGTCTAGACCTGGCCGACCGGAGCGCCGACCCGGACGCCGACCGGCCGTCCGGCGGGGTGGTTCGCTCCGGGTTGCGCCGGTTTGGCGGCGGGCTCACCCTTGGCCGTTCGGGAGGGAGCTGAGCTCCTGGCCGTCCGGCAGCGCGGTCAGCCAGGCGGTCAGGCGGGCGCCCTGGCTGGTCATCACGCCGGGGTCGCGCAGGGCGTTGGCCAGGAGTGACATGCCCTGGTACGCGCCCACCAGGGTGAGGGCGAGCCCGCCGGGGTCGGGCAGGCCGAGCTCGCGGAACTGGCGTTCGGCCCAGTCGAGCAGCAGCCGGATGACCCGGCCCGCCTCCGCGTCCAGGCCGCCTTCGTCGCGTTTGTCGAGCTCGACGGCCAGGGTGCCGGTCGGGCAGCCGTAGCGGGCGGCGACGTCGCTCTGGCTCACCCACGCCTCGATGAGCCCCGTCAGCCGGGCGCGCGGGTCGGGCAGGCGGTCCAGCTCGCCGGTGAGCTCCTGCAAGCGGCGGGCGTGCTCGGAGAGCGCGGCGGCGACCAGCTCGTCCTTGGTCTTGAAGTAGTAGTACACGTTGCCCACCGGGACGTCGGCGGCGCGGGCGATGTCCGCGATGGTGGTGCGCTCGGCCCCCTGCTCGTGCACGACCCGGGCGGCGGCGGCCATCAGCCGTTGCCGTTTGGCGGAGGCGGCCCTTGCCCGGGAAACTTTCGAGTCAGTCACCTGACTCACTATAGGCGGTCCTTGTGCTACGGTCTCTTCTCAGTAAGTCAGCCAACTAACTCACTCGAAAAGGGGCTTCATCATGATCGTTGTCACCGGAGCCACCGGGAACATCGGGCGCACGCTGGTCCGGCTGCTGGTCGAAGCCGGCGAGCAGGTCACCGCCGTCTCCCGGCACATCACCCCCGCGGACCTGCCCCAGCCCGTCGGCGGCGGGGCGTCGCCCGCGCGGGCCGTCGCCGCCGACCTGGCCGACCCCGACAGCCTGCGGCCCGCGCTGGAGTCGGCCGACGCGCTGTTCCTGCTGCTCACCGGGGCGCTCGCGGCCACCGGCGACACCGTGCGCCACGCCGTACACGCCGCCAAGGCCGCCGGGGTGCGCCGGATCGTCCTGGTGTCGTCGCAGTCCGCCGGCACGCGACCGGACTCCGGCGGCCACGGGCGTCGCGCCCTGGAGGACGAGAACCAGGTACGCGAATCCGGGCTCGAATGGACGATCCTGCGGCCGGGCAACTTCGCCACCAACACCCTGGCCTGGGCCGAATCGGTGCGGAACGGGCGCACGGTGTTCGCGCCGTTCGGCGACGTGGGGCTGCCGGCCGTCGACCCCGACGACATCGCCGCGGTCGCCGCCGCCGCCCTGCGCGAACCCGGGCACCACGGCCGGACCTACGTGCTCACCGGGCCCGAGCCGATCACCCCGCGCCAGATGGCCGCGGCCATCGGTGACGCGCTGGGCGAGCGGGTCACGTACCAGGAACTGTCGCGGGAGCAGGCACGGGAGCGGATGCTGACGTTCATGCCCGCGCCCATCGTCGAGGGCACGCTGAACATCCTCGGCGAGCCCACCGCCGACGAGCGGCGCGTCAGCCCGGACGTCGCCCAGGTCCTCGGCCGCACCCCCGGCACCTACGCCGCCTGGGCCCACCGCAACGCCCCCGCCTTCCGCTGATCCCGGAACGGGAACCCCGCGCGGCCCTGAGCCCCCGCCTTCCGCTGAGCCCGCCGCGCGCGGCACTGCTGCTCCGCCTTCCGCTGGCGCGGGAACCCCGCGCGGCGCCGCTGCCCCGCCTTCCGCTGGTCCGACCCTCGTGGCCCCCCGCGTCGGTGCCGCTGGGCCCCCGCAGGGGGTGGCCCGGGCGGCGGGGGACTGTCGGTGGGGGGCTGTTCAATGGGGGGATGGAGAGAGGGATGTTCTGGGACGTCATGGCCGGCGCCGTGCCGCCGCCGCCGGCCGCGGAGGTCCTGGGCTGGGAGCTCGTCGGGGTGGACCCGGAGGCGGGCACGATCGAGGTGGCGTTCGCGGCGCGTGAGCAGTTCACCAACCCGGTCGGCGTGATCCAGGGCGGCTTCCTGGCGGCCATGCTGGACGACACGCTGGGCCCGGCGCTGGTCGCGACGTTGCCCGCGGGGCAGTTCGCGCCGACCCTGGAGCTTCATGTGCAGTTTCTGCGCCCGGCTCGCCCCGGCAGGCTGGTGGGGCGCGGCCGGGTGGTCAAGCGGGGCCGCGACATCGCCTTCCTGGCCGGGGAGCTGGTCGGCCCCGATGGCGAGCCGGTGGCGACGGCGACCGCGACGGCCCAGATCAGGAGCGTGTAGTCACTCGCCGGTCGCCCCGTCGATGCGCTCGCGGAGGATGTCCGCGTGGCCGTTGTGCCGCGCGTACTCCTCGATCATGTGCAGGAACACCCAGCGCAGGCTCATCTCCAGGTCACGGTGCTTGTGGTGGAAGGTCTCGTCCAGGCCGCGGCCTGCGGCGGCGGCGCGGGCCAGCTCGACCTCACGCAGGTACGTGGCGTAGTCGGCCTCGGCGTGGGCCGGGTCGGTGTCGTCGAAGTCGCCGTCGGGGTTGTCGTCCAGGTCGCAGTAGAGGAAGTCGAGCTGCTCGCCGCCGAGCCTGCGCCGGAACCAGGAGCGTTCGACCTCGGCCATGTGGCGCAGCAGGCCGAGCAGCGACATGGACGAGGGTTCGGCGCTGCGCCGGACGAGCTGTTCGGGGGTGAGTCCGGCGCATTTGAGCTGCAGGGTGTGCCGGTGGTGGTCGAGGAACGCCTCGAGGAGGACGCGCTCGTCGCCGAGGGGCGGGGGGTCGGATCGATCGGGCTGAGGTGCGGTCCAGTTCATCGCTCCATGGTGCCCTGATCCAGGTTGTGCGTCATTCGGCCGAGTGTGTCCATGAGTTTGGCGTACTCCTCGGGGGTGATGTCGCGGGTCATCCGGGCGCGGATGTCCTGGACGCGTTCGCCGATGGCGGCGTGCGCGGTGCGGCCTTCGGCGGTCAGGGTGTGCGTGCCGGTGGCGTCGCGGACGATCCAGCCTCGGGCGGTCAGCCGGGCGAGCACGCCGGGGGTGGTGTCGCCCGGCGCCCGGAACGGCCTGAGCGCCTGGTGGAGCTCGCCGGCGCTGGTGGGGCCGCGGCTGATGACGTTGAGCGCCTGCCACTGGCGGCGGTTCACCCCGGCCTCGGCGAAGGCGCGCTCGAAGGTGTCCTCGATCAGCTGGTCCAGCCGCTTGAGCCGGGATCCGATCATCATGGGAGGCTCCTTGTGCTAAGACATTTACTTGTCTCATGACATGTATCATGGTGGCATGGACGCTGTCGAACGGGTTGAGCAGGCCATGGTGACCATCCGGCGCAGGCAGAGGAGGCGGGCGCTGGCCCGGCTCGCCGGGGTGACGGGGCAGGCGTTCGACGTCCTCGACGCGATCGACGGCGCCGGGCCCGCCACCGTGAGCACCGTGGCTCAGGCGCTCGGCGTCGACCAGCCCCGGGCCAGCAAGCTCGTGGCCGCGGCGGTCGAGGCCGGCTGGGTGCGCCGCCGCGCCGACCAGGCCGACGGGCGCCGTTCGGTCCTCGTGCTCACCGACGCCGGGCAGGCCGCGGTCGAGGAGGCGCGCCGGTCACGCCAGGCGGTGTTCGCCGGCGCGATGGCGGGCTGGAGCGAGGCGGAGCGCACGGAGTTCGCCAGGCTGCTGACCAGGTTCGTCGACGGGTTGCCGGGCTGAAAGCCGGGTGTGGCGGGGCGCGCCCGCCCCGGTGTCCGGTGTCGTCTTCTACGCGGCGGTGCGCGTCGCGGGCCGCACGGCCAACACGCTGGTCGTCCTGGACGCCAGGGGCCGCCAGGTGCCGCGGCTCGCCGAGCCGGCCGCCGCCAAGGACCAGGCCCTCCTCCAGGTGGTCCGCTGAGCGATCGCCGTGAGGGGGTGAGCGACCGTCGTGAGGAGGTCAGCGGCCGGCGTGGGCGGCGTGGCGCTCGTGGGCGCGGCGGATCAGTGACATGAGCCGCTCGTCCTCGCGCAGCTTGGCGCGGAACTTCTCCGGGAGCCCGCGCAGCCGCTCCTCCTCGATGACGAGCCTGCGGTAGGTGGCGTCGCGCTCGGCGGGGTCGAGGTCGTCCTCCAGGTAGGCGGTGGCGCAGCGCCGGGCGCAGGAGGCGATGTTCTGGGCGCGTCCCCGGGTGCTGAGCAGCGAGGCGGCGATCGTGACGATGAGGACGCCGATGATCACCGACAGGGACAGGCCGGTGCTGATCTCGGTGACGGGCACGGGCTCGCCGTCGTTGATGAACGGCACGTTGTTCTCGTGCAGCGCGTGCAGGACGAGCTTGACGCCGATGAACGCCAGCACCGCCGCCAGGCCGAAGGACAGGTAGATGAGCCGGTCCAGCAGCTCGTCGATGAGGAAGTAGAGCTGGCGCAGCCCCAGCAGCGAGAACGCGGTGGCGGTGAAGACCAGGTAGACGTTCTGGGTGAGGCCGAAGATCGCCGGGATGGAGTCGAGCGCGAACAGCAGGTCCGTGCCCGCGATCGCGATCATGACGAGCAGCATGGGCGTCAGCACGCGGTGGCCGTCGACGACCGTGGTGAGCCGGTCGCCGTCGTAGTGCTCGGAGGTGCGGAAGAGCCTGCGGGCCAGCCGGGTCATCAGGTTGTCCGGCGAGTGGCTTTCCTGGCTCTCCGGCTTGAGCAGGTTGCCCGCGGTGATGAGCAGGATGAGGCCGAACAGGTAGAACGCCCACGCGAACGTGTTGATGAGCGCCGCGCCCAGGAAGATGAACCCGGTGCGCGCCACCAGCGCGAACGTGATGCCGAACAGCAGCACCTTCTGCTGGTCGGCGCGCGGCACCCGGAAGCCCGACATGATGACGAGGAAGACGAACAGGTTGTCGACCGAGAGCGCCTTCTCCGTCACGTACCCGGCGAAGTACTCGGCTCCCATGTCGGCGCCGCCGAACAGCCACACCCCGACGCCGAACAGCAGCGCGACGCCCACGTAGGCCGCCGACCACACCGCGGCCTCGCGCAACGTCGGGGTGTGCGCCTTGCGTACGTGGAAGAAGAAGTCGAACAGCAGCAGGCCGACGATCCCGAGGACCGTCAGCCACCACACCAGGGACGGCACGTCCACCCGTGACCTCCATCGCGTCGCCGATCAGTGAGCAGTACCCCGGCGGGCAGACCTCAAGCGATCGAACGGTAGACCTAGGACTACTGCCCTGACCTGCGGCTCCTCGATACGGTCCAAGGGTGTTGACGAGGACCGCGCTGGAGGCGCTCAGCAGGAGGCCGGTGGCTTTCCTGACGTCGGCGTGGCCGTGGCGGTCGCTGGCGTACCTGGTGGCCGGGCAACTGCCCGGCGTGATCGTGCTGTTCGCCGGGATCACGGGTGACGTGCTGCCGGTCGAGGTGCGGCTGGTCGGCGCGGTGGTGCTCCTGGTGGCCGCGCTGCCGCTGGTGGGATGGCTGGAGCGGCGGCGGCTGCGGCTGGTGGACGGCAGGGCGCTGGGGCCGGTGGCGCGCGGGCGGGAGCTCGGGCTGGCCGTGTTCGTGGTGCTGGCCCTGTGGTGGATCGACCTGCTGATGATCCTGCTGACGGCGGTCGGGCCGGTGCTGCTGATCCTGACGCCGCTGGTCCAGCCGCTGGTGGCGCCCGGGGTGGGGGCGGCCGCGAGCGTGGCTGGGGTGGCGCTGGTCCCGGTGGCGGCGTACGTGGTGACCGCGTGGGCCGGCGGGCGGGGCGCGATGGCGCGGGCGATGCTGGCGCCGTACGACACCGAGCTCGCCGAGGTGCTGCGCTCGCGCGCCCGGCTGGTCGACGCGTTCGAGCTGGAGCGGCGGCGGATCGAGCGTGACCTGCACGACGGCGCGCAGCAGCGGCTGGTGGCGCTGTCGATGAGCCTGGGCATGGCCCGGCTCGACCTGCCGGAAGACTCTCCGGTGGGCAGGCTGGTGGGGCTGGCGCAGGACGAGGCGAAGCGGGCGCTGGCCGAGCTGCGCGAGCTGATCCGGGGCGTGCATCCGGAGGTGCTGACCGGGCGCGGGCTGGCGGCCGCGGTGCACGACGTGGCCGGCCGGTCGCCGGTGCCGGTCGAGGTGGCGATCGAGCTGCCCCGCAGGCCGGCGGAGGCGGTCGAGGTGACGGCCTACTACGTGATCAGCGAGGCGCTGGCCAACGTCGCCAAGCACAGCGGCGCGTCCCGGGCCCGCGTCACCGGGCACGTCCATGACGGCACGCTGGTCGTCGAGGTGCACGACGACGGGCGCGGCGGGGCCGACCCGGCCCGTGGGAGCGGCCTCACGGGGCTGGCCGACCGGCTGGCCGTCGTCGACGGGAAACTGTCCTTGCGAAGTCCGGCCGGTGGGCCGACCCTGCTCAGAGTGGAGATCCCGTGCGCGTGGTGATCGCCGAAGACGCCGTCCTGCTGCGTGAGGGCCTGGCCGGGCTGCTGCAACGCTTCGGGCACGAGGTGGTCGCGTCGGTGGGCGACGCCGACGCGCTGGTGGCGGCCGCGCGCGAGCTGCGGCCCGACGCGGTGGTGACGGACGTGCGGATGCCGCCTGGGTTCGCCGACGAGGGGCTGCGCGCGGCGCTGGTGCTGCGGGCGGAGCGCCCCGAGCTGGCGGTGCTCGTACTCAGCCAGTACGTCGAGCAGACCTACGCGGCCGAGCTGCTCGACTCCGGGGGCGGGGCGGGCATCGGCTACCTGCTGAAGGACCGGGTGGGGGAGGTGCGCGAGTTCGTCGACGCGCTGGTCAGGGTGGCCGGGGGCGCGACGGTCGTCGACCCCGAGGTGGTGCGGCAGTTGCTGCGGCGGCGGCGTGACCCGCTGGAGCGGCTGACGCCCCGGGAGCTGGAGGTGCTGGCGCTGATCGCGGAGGGGCGGGCCAACGCCTCGATCGCCCGCGAGCTGGTCGTCACGGAGGCGGCGGTGGCCAAGCACATCGCCAACATCTTCAGCAAGCTCGACCTGCCTCCCGCCGCCGACGGGCACCGCCGGGTCCTGGCGGTGCTGGCCTACCTCCGGGCGTGATCAGGCCAGGCAGAGCTCGTTGCCCTCGGGGTCGGCGATGGTGACCCACCAGGTGGGGCCCTGGCGGCCCTTGTGAAGCACGGTGGCCCCGTGGGCGACCAGCCGCTCGACCTCGGCGTCGATGTTGTCGGCGCCCACCCGGACGTCCAGGTGCACCCGGTTCTTGACCGTCTTGGCCTCGGGCACGAGCTGGAACAGCACGCGCGGGGCCCGCTCCAGCCCGCCGGGGTGGCGGATGGCGGCGCCGTCCTTCCACACCAGGTTGCCGCGGTGGAACATGGTGTCGTCCTCCGTCGCGTGGCCCTTCTCGATCAGGCTGCGGATGAACGCCTCGTCCTGCCGCTCCACCTGCCAGCCGAGCGCCTCCGCCCACCAGTCGGCCAGCGGGTGCGGGGCCTGGGAGTCGATGACGATCTGGATATCGAATGCCATGTCCTGATCCTAAGTAGGGTCGTGGGCCATGACGGCACTTGAGCAGTGGACAGAGGTCGGCGACCGGGTCTATGTCCGGCGGCACGCGTCGTACGACCTGAACGTGGGGCTGGTCGTCGGGGACGGGCACTGCATGGTGTTCGACACCCGCATGTCGCATCGGGAGGCCGCCGATCTGATCGAGGCCATCAGGCGGATCACCACCAGCCCGTGGACGGTCGTGAACAGCCACGCGCATTTCGACCACTATTTCGGCAACGCCCTGTTCCAGCCCGCGGAGATCTGGGGGCATGTCAGGTGCGCGGAGGAGATCGAGCGGGACGGCCGGGAGCAGCGGGCCAAGGTCGCCGGATTCGTCCCCGAGGAGCGGCGTGCCGAGGTGGAGGAGGTGGAGATCGTGCCGCCGGATCACACGTTCACCTCGACGGCGACGCTCGACATCGGCGGCCGGATGGTCCATCTGCGGCATTTCGGGCTGGGCCACAGCTCGAACGACATCGTCGCGCACGTGCCCGACGCGGGCGTGGTGTTCGCCGGTGACCTGGTGGAGGAGGGCGCGCCGCCCGCGTTCGGCGACTCGTACCCGCTCGACTGGCCCGACACGACCGCGCGCATGCTGGAGGAGACGCGCGAGCTCGTGTACGTGCCGGGCCACGGCGCGGTCGTGGACCGCGACTTCGTGGTGAGGCAGCACGCCGAGCTGACGGCGGTGGCGGAGCTGGCCAGGCAGGCCCACGTGGAGGGGCTGCGCGACCTCGTCCACCGGTTCCCGTACGACGAGCAGGTGACCCGGCAGGTGATCGAGCGGGCCTTCCTGCAGCTCGACCAGACGCTATGAGCGCGGCGGCCGGGGGAAGCGGGCGGTGAGCCCGTCGTCCCCGGCCGTGAGGGTGCCGCCGTGCAGGGTGGCGATGTCGCGGGCGATGGCCAGGCCCAGGCCGGCGCCGCCCGCGTCCCTGGCCCGCGCCTCGTCCAGCCGGGTGAACCTGTCGAACACCGCCTCCCGGTGCTCGGCGGGGATGCCGGGACCGTCGTCGCGCACCTGGAGCACGGCCCGGCCGCCGTCGGCGCGGACGCTGACCCGGACGCGGGAGCCGGCGTGCCGGGCGGCGTTGTCGACGAGGTTGGTGACCAGCCGGGCGAGGTGACCGGCAGAGCCGCTGATCACCACGTCGGGCTCGATCTCCAGGTCGAGCTCGACGCCGGGGCGGCGCCGGACGCGCAGCGCCTCCTCCACGGCCACCTGGCCGAGGTCGACGTCGGCGGCGGGCAGCGGTTCCCCGGCGTCGAGCCGGGCGAGCAGCAGCAGGTCGGCGGCCAGGGCCTGGATGCGGTCGACGTCGGCCAGGGCCTCGGCGGTCAGCTCGCTGGGCTCGGCGAGCTCCAGCCGGGCGCGCAGGGTGGCGATCGGGCTGCGCAGCTCGTGCGCCGCGTCGGCGACGAACCGCTTGTGCGTCTCGACGGACGTCTCCAGCCGGTCGAGGGTCCCGTTCACGGTGACCGCCAGCGCGGCGACCTCGTCGCGCGAGCGCGGGACCGGCACCCGTTCGTACAGGTCGCGGGCGGTGATGTGGGCGAGCTTGGCGCGGATCGCCGCCACCGGGCGCAGCACCCGGCCGACCGCGAACCACGTCATCCCGGCGACCACGGCCAGCAGCGCGGGCAGGCCGGGCAGCAGCACGCCGTTGAGCGTCGCCAGCGCCTGCTCGGCCCCTTCCAGCGAGGCCCTGCCCCACACGGTGGTGTCGCCGTCGGCGGTCGGCACCTGGAGCCGGGCGATCGCGTACTCGCCGGCGGGCGCCCACGTGCCGAGTAAGTCCTCGCCGCCGACCCACACGTCGGGGTCGACCACCGTCAGCGGCTCGGCCGGGAGGGCGGGCACGGCCTCGACGGCCAGCGCGGGGGCGACGGCGGCCGCCTTCCTGGCCGCCTCCACGCCGGCGCTGCCCTCCAGGCTGCCGCGCAGCACCGCCACCAGCGCGATCGCGGCGGTGCCCAGCGCCAGCGCGACGATCAGGGTCGCCGCCGCCGTGGCGCGCACCCGCACGGACGACAGGTTCACTCCGCCTCCAGCCGGTAGCCGGCGCCGCGCACCGTGACCAGGGTGGACCGGCCGAACGGCTGGTCGATCTTGCGGCGCAGCGCGCTGATGTACACCTCGACGATGTTCGGGTCGCCGTCGTAGGAGAAGTCCCACGCCTGGGCGAGCAGCTCGCTCTTGGACACCACCTCACCGGCCCGCCTGGCCAGCCCGTGCAGCACCGCGAACTCCTTGGGCGTCAGCGCGATCTCCGCCGCGCCGCGGCGGCAGCGCAGCCCGGCGGGGTCGACGACCAGGTCGCCCACGGTGAGCGACACGGGCCGCTCCCGGCCGCCGCGCCGCACCAGCGCGCGCAGCCTGGCCAGCAGCACCACGTAGGAGAACGGCTTGGACAGGTAGTCGTCGGCGCCGTTGTCGAGCGCCTCGGCCTCGTCGTGGACGCCGTCCTTGGCGGTGAGCATCATGATCGGGGTCCAGTCGCCGGCCTCGCGCAGCCGCGAGCAGAGCGCGTAGCCGTTGAGCCGGGGCAGCATCACGTCCAGCACGATCACGTCGTAGGCGTTCTCCGTGGCCATCCACAGCCCGTCGCGCCCGTCGTGGGCCACGTCGACCGCGAACCCCTCGCCGGTCAGCCCGTTCCTGACCAGCTCGGCCAGCCGCCGCTCGTCCTCCACCAGTAGCACCCGCACACCGGCCAGCGTGCCGCATCGCGCCTAAAGCCAACCTGAAGATCACTTAGGGCGCGTTCAGGGCCGCTTCAGGTACGGCCCGCCAGCCTGAACTCCGCAACGTCCCATCCACAGAGGAGAAGCACATGATCAGACGACGGTTCGCGGTGCTCGGCGCGGTCGCGGTGCTGGCACTGGCCGGGCTGGGCGGCTCCGCCCTGGCCGCCGACGACGTGCCCCACCAGGTCACCTGCACCACGCCCGACGGCAAGACGGTCGAGCTGGAGGTCGCCAAGGCCGTCCCCGCGATCCCCGCCGAGCCCGCCGGGCAGGACTGGGTCAAGGCGGACGAACCCGGCGCGGTCCCGACGGACGTGCTCGACGCGGAGGCGGCGACCGAGGTGGAGTTCGCCCCCGCCCGGCCCGCAACCGAGGCCGGCACCGAGGCCGACGCGGGCCCCACCAAGGTCGTGCAGCTGGAGACGATCTCCTGCGTGCGCAAGCAGTAAGGGTCAGCCGGCGCAGGTGTCGTGCGTGGCGTCGAACCCCTTGATCGCCTCGCCGTCGGCCGGGTCGAGCGGCTTGAGCCCGCGCCAGTCGTCGCCCAGGATCAGCACCAGCCGCGCCGTCCGGGCCGCCGGCACCAGCCTCGGCCTGCTCCTCGGCAGGTCCTTGGCCAGTGTCGGCACCCGCGCCTCGCCGTTGGGCCCGTAAAGGATCATCGACTTCCGGTACGGCTTCCGTACGGTGTCGGCGATCTTGACGATGTGATAGCCGCGCTGTTCGAGCACGGCTGCCACCTGGGCCCCGAGACCGGTGCGGTAGGTGCCGTTGCGCAGCTCCACGGCGACCTTCGACCTCGGCATCTTGGCTTGGCCACCCTGGACGCCGGTGAGCTCGGCGTCCTTGGCCACGATGCGGAAGAGCTGGTTCGCCTGGGGCTGCACCCATTCGACCCGGCCCGGCTGGCTGACCGAGTAGTGCCACGGCGTGGTGATGAACCGGATCTTCCCGGCGGTGAGCCCGCGCAGGCTCTCCGCCAGGTCCTTCATCACGCCGGGCGTCAGGCCGGGGTCGGTGGTGACGGCCTTCGTGCCGGCGTCGAGGAAGCCGAACAGCCGGACCGGGTCGGTGAGCGTCTCGCCGCTCATCACCTTCTTCGCCATCGAGGCGATGAACATCTGCTGCCGCTGGATCCGGCCGATGTCGGAGCCGTCGCCGAAGCTGTAGCGGGCCCGGACGTAGCCGAGCGCCTGCTCGCCGCCGAGCGTCTGGCGGCCCGCGGGCAGGTGGAGCATGGCCTTGTCGTCGTCGACCCGCTCCGGCAGGCACACCTCGACGCCGCCGACGGCGTCGACCATGTCCTTGAACCCGCTGAAGTCGACCTTGACGAAGTGGTCGATGTGGATGCCGGTGAGCGACTCGATCGTCTTCCAGGTGCAGCCGATGCCGCCCGAGTTGAACGATTCGTTGATCATGCCGACGTGGGGCTGCTGGCCGGGCAGCCCGCCCTTGGCGCGGCAGGCGGGAAGCTGGACCATCGAGTCGCGCGGGAAGCTGATCACCATCGCGTTCTCGCGGTCGGACGACAGGTGGGCGAGCATGATCGTGTCGGTGCGCTCGCCGGTGATGCGGCGGCCGTAGCGGGCGTTGCGGCCGTCACGCTGGTCGGAGCCGACGATCAGCACGTTGAGCGCGCTCGCGGCGACCTTGGCCGGGCGGGCGGTGCCGAGGTCGCCGGCCACGTCGGTGTGCTCCACGTTGCCGGTCAGCCGCACGGCGACGGCGACCGCCGCCCCGGTCACGAGCAGCACGAGCGCCGTCACGGCCACGATCACCCGGCGCAGCCAGCGCCGTCGTGGCCGGGTGGTGGACGGGGTCGGCGGTGCGTCGACTAGCCCGCTGCTCACGTGACTCCCAGGCGTTCGGGGCCGCGGGCAGGAGCGCCCTAGGCTCGTAAACGGGTTCCGGCCGGTGCGAGTGTAGTTCAGCGAGGCCGCCGGGCACGGGGGATCGGCGCAGATCAGCCGGGGTCGATCCGGCAGCGGAGCCCGCGGTGGGACGCGGTCAGGTGACCGCGGAGCGCGGGGTCACCAGCCCCGACTCGTAGGCGAAGACGACGAGCTGCGCCCGGTCCCTGGCGCCCAGCTTGGTCATGGCCCGGCTGACGTGGGTCTTGGCGGTCATCGGGCTGATCACCATCTCGGCGGCGATCTCGTCGTTGGACAGGCCGCGCGCCACCAGCGCCGTCACCTCCCGCTCCCGGTTGGTCAGCGTGTCGAGGCCGACGGGCTCCGGCTCGGGCCGGTTGGCCATGAACGCGCCGATCAGGCGGCGGGTGATCGACGGCGACAGCAGCGCGTCGCCCCTGGCCGCGACCCGGACGCCCTGGAGCAGGTCATCGGGCTCGGTGTCCTTGACCAGGAACCCGGCGGCCCCGGCCCGCAGCGCGTCGTAGACGTACTCGTCGACGCCGTAGTTGGTGAGGATCACCACGTGCACGCCGGACAGCCGCTCGTCGGCGGCGATGCGGCGGGTGGCCTCGATGCCGTCCATCACCGGCATCTGCACGTCGATCAGCGCCACGTCGGGCCGGTGCTCCAGGGCGAGGGCGACGGCCTGCTCGCCGTGCACCGCCTCGGCGACGACCTCGATGTCGTCCTCCGCCTCCAGCAGGGCGCGGAAGCCGCCCCGGATGAGCGCCTGGTCGTCGACGATGAGGACCCGGATCATGACGCCCGCTCCAGCTCCCGGGCGAGCGGCAGCTCGGCCCGCACGGTGAACCCGCCCTCGGGGCGGGGAGCGGCGTGCAGGCTGCCGCCGAGCGCGGTGACGCGCTCGCGCATGCCGGTCAGCCCGTTGCCCGGGACGGGCGCCCGGTCCGGATCGGCGCAGCCGTCGTCGTCGACCTGGACGATCAGCGCACCCGGCCGGTAGTCGACCCGGACCAGCGCGGCGGCCCGGCCGGCGTGCCTGGACACGTTGGTCAGCGCCTCCTGGACGATCCGGTAGGCGGCCCGGTCGACGTCGGGCGGCAGCTCGCGCCGCTCGCCGGTGAGCGTCACCGTGGCGGTCAGGCCGGTGCGGCGGGCCCGCTCGACCAGGTCGTCGAGCAGGTCGAGGCCGCTGCCGGCCGGCTCGACGCCGGACTCGCGCAGCACGTCGAGCGTCGCCCGCAACTCGCGGATCGCGTCACCGCTGGCCTCCTGGATGGCCAGCAGCGCGGCGGGCACCTCGTCGCCGCGCTTGCGCGCCAGGTGGATGGCCACCCCGGCCTGGACCTTGATGACCGAGATGCTGTGGGTGAGCGAGTCGTGCAGCTCCCTGGCGATGCGCAGCCGCTCCTCGCCCGCGCGGCGGCGGGCCACCTCCTCGCGGGTGCGCTCGGCCTCGGCCGCCCGCTGCTCGGCCTGCTCCAGGAACGCCTGCCGGTGCTTGCTCACGGTCGCCGCCACGCCCGCCGCGACGAACCAGCCGACCAGCAGCGAGGTGTCCTGCATGATCTCCTGATCGGGCTTTCCGGTGTCGCCGGCCAGACCGGCGGCCAGCGCCCCGGCCAGGAACACCGCGCTCACCGCGATGCCCGTCACCCGGTGGCCTGACCGGATCGTGGCGAACAGGCACAGCAGCACCGGGAACGCGGTCGGCGGCGTGGGCTGCGCCTGCGTCGCGTAGAGCAGCATGCCGCAGGCGGAGACGAGGAGCGCGGGCAGCGGCGCCCACCGCCAGGCGACCAGGGCGAGCGAGCCGGCCACGACGGCGGCCTGGCCGAGCGGCCCGGTGTCGGTGCCCGGCAGCACGACGGCCAGCAGGACGGCGGCGACGGCCACCGCCAGCGTCACGTCGGCGGCGCCCGGGCGCCGGCCGTGCTCGAACTTCATTCGAGCAGCGTAGAACCCGCCCCGCGCCGCCGTCATCGGACCCAGGTTTGACCTCCCGCTACTCCCCGCGTGGTAGCGGGCCCCGCCGCGCTTCTCCCCCCGCCGTAGCGCGCAATGCCATCCCACGCAGGACGACCGGGACGGGCCGCGGAGGCCACGATGTGGCCCAGCCGTCGAAAGGAAACGCGATGAGATTCCTCCCTGTCCTGCGGGTCGTGGTGGTCCTGCACGTGCTCGCCATGCTGGCCCAGGCGGTGACCGCCGGGCTGCTGCTGTCGTCGCCGGACGGGCGGCAGATGCACATGCTGTCCGGTGGCGTGCTGCTGGTCCTCGGGCTGGCGCACCTGGTGGCGGCGATCCTGGTGTGGCGTCCGGGAGGCGGCCCCGCCATGTTCGTCGCGCCGGCGGTCGGCCTGCTGGTGTTCACCGGCGTGGCCGCGGCCCTGGGCGTCATGGGGCTCAAGGTGCTGCACCTGCCGCTCGGCGTGCTCCTGTTCGGCGGGACGGTCATGCAGCTCAGCCGGGTGCTGCCGAGCCGCTCCCCGGTGCCGGCATGACGCTGTCGAGACGGCGGGCGCTTCAGCTGTTCGGGCTGGGCGCCGTCGCCGCCGCGCTGCCGGGCTGCTCGCTGCTCGAAGGCACGCCGCAGCCCCAGCTCCTGACCAGCACCGCGCCGCTGCCCAAGCCGTACGCGGTGCCGCTGCCGGTGCCGGAGATCGCCAAGCCGTCCCGCACGACCGCCGGCGTCGACTACTACGACCTGACGCCGCGCGCGGCCGACGTGGAGATCCTGCCGGGCATGAAGACCCGCATCTGGGGCTACGGCGGCAGCTTCCCCGGCCCCACGATCGAGGCGCGGGCCGGTCGCAGGACCGTGGTGCGCCTGGCCAACGAGCTGGACGTGCCGACCGTCATGCACCTGCACGGCGGGCACACGCCGCCGGAGTCCGACGGCTACCCGACGGACCTGGTGCAGCCCGCCCAGCGGCGCGACTACGACTTCCCGCTCGACCAGCGGGCCGCCACGCTCTGGTATCACGACCACCGCATGGACTACACGGGCCCGCAGGTGTGGCGCGGCCTCGCCGGGTTCTTCCTGGTGCGGGACGCCGAGGAGGAGGCGCTGCCGCTGCCTTCCGGGGAGCGCGACCTGCCGCTGATGATCTGCGACCGGTCCTTCTCCGAGGACGGCCAGATGCCCTACCCCGGCCACGGCGACAAGCCGGGCGCGCTGGAGCCGTACATGGGCGGCGTGCTCGGCGACGTCATCCTGGTCAACGGCGCGCCCTGGCCGGAGCTGCGCGTGGCCCGGGCCCGCTACAGGTTCCGGCTGCTCAACGCCTCCAACGCGCGCACGTACGAGCTGTCCACGGGCGGCCCGATCGTGCGGATCGGCAGCGACGGCGGGCTGCTGACCGGGCCCGTCACCGTGCGGCAGGTGCGGCTGGCCCCGGCCGAGCGGGTGGACGTGGTCGTCGACTTCGCCGCGCACAAGGTCGGTGACCGGGTCGAGCTGCGCAACCTGGCCGGGGAGGGGCCGCAGGCCAGGGTGATGAGGTTCGTGGTGGACCGGGACGTCCGCGACGACTCGGCGGTGCCCGCCAAGCTGTCCACGGTCGAGCGGCTGGACCCGGCGAAGGCCACGGTGACCAGGGACTTCGAGTTCAGCAGCGGCAGCATGCACGGCGGCACCGGCTGGCTGATCAACGGCAAGCCGTTCGACCCGAAGCGGATGGACGCCAGGCCGAAGCTGGGCGACACCGAGATCTGGCGGCTGTCCAGCGACGTCGCCCATCCGGTGCACCTGCACCTGTCGCACTTCCAGGTGCTGTCGGTGAACGGGGAGCGCCCGGCGGGGCCGCCGGAGTGGAAGGACACGGTGGAGCTGCGCGACGCCCAGACGGTGGAGATCGTCACGCGGTTCACCGGCTACAAGGGGCGCTACGTCTTCCACTGCCACAACCTGGAGCACGAGGACATGGCGATGATGGCCAACTTCGAGGTCGTGTGAGTCACAGGCAGGCGGGCGGCCGGTCGGAGGGCGGCCACACGTAGCCGAGGTCGTCCGGGTCGGCGCCGAAGAGCGGCCGGTAGAAGCCGGGGTCCTTGCGCAGCAGCGCCGAGCGGTGGCTGAGGTGCAGCTCGGGGTCGCCCAGCCACGGCGGCAGCTCGCCGGCCAGCGCCAGCTCCGGCTGGCTGCGCACGTCGCGGGCGCCGCAGGTGTCGGCCAGCTCGCGCGTCATCGTGGCGGCGCAGGTGTCGGCGCGGCCGGTGGAGCACCAGTGGCCGCACACCTCCAGGCCGTAGCGGACCAGGGCCTCCTCGTAGCCGGCCCACATCTTCACCGCCGGGTGGTGGCGCCAGCCGTAGCCGGGGACGGTGAGCGCGCGCAGGATCTGCAGCGCCTCGACCCGCTGCTTGCCCAGGCGCAGCGGGTCGAGCACCCGGGCGGTGCGGGTGAAGTCGGGAAAGGGCAGGAACGTCTGCACACTGTGTGTGCTTCCCCGATCACGGCTCGGGCATGTGGGCGTCGAGGACGGCGGCGAGCGCGGCCGCGCCGCCGAGCAGCGCCCGTGACCTGGCCTCGACGGCGGCCTCCCGGGCGGCGAGCGCGGCGGAGACGTCGTCCCAGCGCCTGGCCCGACGCAGCTCGGGCATGAGGTCCCTGAGCTGGGCGATGCGGTAGCCGGCCAGCCGGAGCTGGTGGACGATCCGGGCGTCGCGCACCTGGTCCGGGGTGTAGCGCCGGGGCCCGCGCGGCTGGTCGCGGTCGGGGATCACCAGGCCCTCGGCGTCCCAGTGGCGCAGCGTCGACGGGCGCACGCCGAGCGCGGCGGCCAGCTCGGAGACGGTCATCGCGTCGGACGGGCGCACCTCCGCGATCGGCTCGCCGGAGATCGCCCGCGCGGCCGCCTGCGCCCGCCGCAGGTCCGCGCGTTCGGCGTCGAGCCGGGCGTGCGCCGCGTCGAGCAGGGCGAGCACGCCGGGCTCCGGATGGCGGTGGGCGGCGCGCATGATCTTCTTGGCCTCGACCGGCCCCACGCCCGCCGCGAGCGCCCGATAGGCCAGCGCGGAACGCACGTGGACCTCCCCGTAGACGCGATGGCCGGTGCCGGTGCGCGCCGCCGGGGGCAGCACGCCGTCACGCTCCAGGTTGCGCACCTGCTGCACGGAGTAGCCCGCCCGCCGCCCCACGTCGACCGTACGCAAATGGAGACCTGGCACCCTGAATCCCCTTGTCGTCTGCTCGAAAGCCTCCACAAGGACTTCAATGTAACGCTGGAACACATGGAGAAAGACGAGATCATCGCATTCGTGTCGGACCTGGAGGGCGTCCTGGCCCTCATACCGAAGCCCGGCGACGGCACGCCGGAGCTCGCCTGGGGCGACGCGTTCTTCTACTACTCGCCCGACGGCGTCGTCCCGACCAACATCCAGCCCTTCGCGACCGTCGTGACCAAGAACTACCCGGACGACGAGGCGTCGCGCCTGGACCGGCCAGGGGCCTACCGGGTGAACGTCGCCGCCGGGAAGGACGCGTTCGTCGAGTGGACCGGTCACACGCCCCGCGAGCCCGCCACCACCGATCCGAGCGTCGCCGACACCGTGATCGCGCACCCCGTCTACGGCACGCAGGGCTGGCTGGCCGTGGTCAACCCGGGCCCGCGCACCGAGACGGCGCTGCGCGGTCTGCTGCGGAAGGCGTACGAGCTCGCCAGGGCGCGTTACGAGCGCCGCGCCGAGGACTGATCGGCGGCCGGGCGGCCCGCCGAGGGCGGGGACGCGCCGGATCGCCGCCACCTCTCGAACCCGGCCACGGTGGCGGCGATCACGGCCACCCCCAGCATCACGCCCGCGACGACGTCGCTGACGTAGTGCACGCCCAGCGCCACCCGCGTGCACGCCACCGTCACCACCAGGAACCAGGCGAGCGCCCAGGCCGCCGCCCGGTGCCGGAGCAGCGGCAGCACGGTCAGCAGGATGATCCCGGCGCCGAGCGTGGCGTTGAGCGCGTGCCCCGACGGGAACGAGTCGCCGTCGGCCAGGGCCACCGGATCGGGCAGGTCGGGCCGCGCCCGGTCCACGACGACCTTGATCAGGGCGCCGAGCAGCCCGCCGACGGCCATCGTGGTCACGGCCCACAGCGCGAGCAGCCGCGCCCCGCGCCGCACCAGCCAGATCGCCAGCACCGCGACCGCCACCCGCCACGACATCGGCCCGAACGCGTCCGTCCACACGATGAGCGCGGTGGTCACGTCCGGGTTGGCCAGCGCGTACGCGTGCAGTTGCCGCGCCACCCCCTCGTCCAGGTCGTTGAGCGGCATCCTGGCCACCACGAGCAGCAGCATGAACGGGACCATGACGACCGCCACCGTGACCGAGGCGATCGTCAGCCGCACCCCCAGCCCCATCTCGTCCCGCATGTCCCGCGGCTACCCGATCGCGGGGAGATCAGTCCGATAATGCGATCGTGCCGGAACTGTCCAGGCGGTCGTTCCTCCAGCTCGCCGCCGCCGGCCCGCTGATCCCCGCGGGCGACCCCTTCGAGGCGCTGCGCCGCCGCTGGCGCGAGGTGACGCTCGCCGGGCTGCCCGGCCGCGCGCCCGGCGCGGCGGCCGCGCACGCCCGCACGATGGCCCCCGCCCCCGGCCACCTCTGGCCCGGCCTGCCCTACCCCTCGCTCAAGGCCACGCCCGCCCGCCTGCTGGCGCTGGCCCGCGCGCACGCCCTGACCGGCGACCCGGAACCGGCCGCCGCCGTCGCCACCGGCATCGCCCACTACTGCCGCCACGTCTACGCGGCGGGCGCCGACCCCGGCGGCAACTGGTGGGACTGGCAGATCGGCGTCCCGGTCAAGCTCCTCGACGCCGCGCTCCTCACCGGCCTGCGGGACGACGCCCTCACCGCCGCCGTGGACCACTTCGTCCCGGTCAGCCTCCTGGCCGACTACAGCGGCACCAGCACCGGGGCCAACCGGGTGGACCTGTGCACGGTGACGCTCCTGCGCGCGATCCTCACCGCCGACCCCGCCAGGGCCCACCTCGCCACCCGGGCGCTGTCACCCGTCTTCCGGTACGTGACCGAAGGCGACGGGTTCTACCGGGACGGCTCGTTCATCCAGCACACGACCGTCCCCTACCAGGGCGGCTACGGGGCGGTCCTGCTGGAGGGACTGGCGACCCTGTTCGCGGTGCTGCGCGGCTCGCCGTGGGAGATCACCGATCCGGGCAGGCAGGTCGTGTTCGACAGCGTGGAGCGCTCGTTCGCGCCGTTCGTGCGCGACGGCGTCTGCATGCCGCTGGTCAGCGGGCGCGGCATCACCCGGGGGCCGGACGGCGACCAGGTCCGGGGGCTGCGGCTGGCCTCGGCGATCCTGCTGCTGGCCGAGTCGGCCCGGCCCGCCGAGCGGTCCCGCTGGCGGGCCGTGGTCAAGGGCTGGGCGGTACGCAACCCGTACCTGCTGAACGACGCCCGCGTGGGCCGGGTCGTGGCCGACGGCGGGGTGGCGGCGGCGGCCGAGCCGGTCGGGCACCGGCTGCTGCCGATGAGCGCCCGCGCCGTGCACCGCAGGCCCGGCTGGTGCGCGGCCCTCAGCATGGCCTCGCACCGGATCGCCCACTACGAGCACGGCAACGGCGAGAACCGGCGCGGCTGGCACACCGGCTCCGGGATGCTCTACTGGTGGGGCGAGGGGCACCGGGACCAGTACTCGGGCACGTTCTGGCAGAGCGTCGACCCCTACCGGCTGCCGGGCACGACGGTCTCGTCCCGGCGGCTGCCCGACGGCGCGGGCGGGGCGTGGGGCGAGCCGTGCCCGCAGGCGCGCTGGGTCGGCGGCGCGACGGACGGCGTGCACGCCACGGTCGGGCAGCACCTGCTCGGGCTGGAGAGCACGCTCGACGCGTTCAAGTCGTGGTTCTTCCTGGACGACGCCGTGCTGTGCCTGGGAGCCGGGATCACCTGCTTCGACGGGGCGGTGGTCGAGACCGTCGTGGACAACCGGCGCACCGGCGCCCGGCTCGCCACCGGCGACGGGTGGGCGCACCTCGACGGGCACGGGGGCTACGTGGTGACCGGCGCGCGCACCCGGCGGGCCGGCGGGCACGTGGTCCTCTGGCTGGACCACGGGCTCAACCCGGTCGGCGCCGGGTACGTCTACCAGCTCCTGCCGAACGCCTCCGAGGAGGAGACCCGGGCGCGGGCGGCCGATCCCGGCTGGGCGCGGGTGCTCGCCAACACCGCTCGCCAGCAGGGCGTGCACGTGCCGTCGCTGGGGCTGACCGCGGTCAACTTCTGGACCGGGGGCACGGCGGGGCCGCTCACCGCCTCGGCGCCGTGCGCGGTCCTGGTCCGGGAGCCGGGCGACGGCACGGCCACGGTGACCGTGTCGGACCCGCGCCGCGACCTCGACGAGCTGACCGTGACGTGGGACCGGCCGGTCAGCGCGGTGATCAGGGCGGACCGGCCGCCGGTCCGGGTCGCCGTCGGGGCGCGGGCCGTGCTCACGTTCGGCGGGCTGGCGGGCCGGGGCGGCGCGTCGGAGAGCGTCACCCTGCGGCTCACCCCAGGACGGGCTGACCGCTCGCCAGGCGATACCACTCGTTCTGGAGCATCTGGTCGCGGGCCTGCTCGGGGAGCGAGATGAGCATCGTCAGCGACGCGCCCCGCCTGACCTCCGACTCGTGCGCGTGCATGGCCGCCCACTTGCGCTCCGCCCACGCGCCCACGTCCAGCCGCACCGAGACGTCCTCGTCCGGGACGCCCGGCAGCACGTGGCCCGGCTCCGGCGGCGCGCCGAACACCGCCTCCCACTGCGCCGCCACCACCGACCTGGGGATCGTCGCCAGGTAGAGCGCCCGGGGCCGCCACGGCTCGCCCGCCTCGGGGAAGAGCTGGTCGTAGCCGGCCGCCTCGACCGCCGCCAGCGTCACCCGGTGCGCGTGCACGTGATCCGGATGCCCGTAGGACCCGTACCCGTCATAGGTGAGCACCACGTCGGGCCGGAACTCCCTGATGTGGGCGACCAGCCGCCCCACGGCCTCGTCGAGCGGCACGTCCACGAAGCGCGGCGCGCCGGGCGCGGCGCCGGCGTCGCGGGCGTCGCCGTAGCCGAGCAGCCGGGGCTCGCCCGCGCCGAGGATCTCCAGCGACCGCTCCAGCTCACCGGCCCGGACCGTGCCCGGCGCGCCCGTGCACGTCACGACCGCCGTGCGGGCTCCTTCGGCGGCGAACCTGGCCAGCGTCCCGCCGGTCCAGATCGCCTCGTCGTCCGGATGCGCGTGCACGCCCAACACCGCGAACCCCATCTGGGCACCTTCCTGTCGGTTCTCGTGTCCACGACCTGTGGAAAACCACAGGCGAGAACGGCCGCAAACATCATTCCGGACATCCCGCCGCCGACCGTAGCGTTCCCGGCCATGACCGAGAAGTTGTTCGACGTCCCGCGCCGCGTCCCGGCGGCGGTGACGGCCCTGCTGGTGCTGGCCGCTGTGGTCGTGCTGACCGCGCTGGCCAACAGCACGATGCAGCCGCTGCCCGCCTCGGCCCCGGCCGGGGAGTTCAGCGCCGGGCGGGCGATGCGGCACCTGGAGCGCTTCGCCACCGAGCCGCGCCCGATCGGCAGCCCGGCCGGTGCGCGGGCCCGGGACTACCTGGTGAAGGAGCTGCGCGCCGCCGGGCTCGACGTGCGGGTGCAGCGGGCGGTGGGCGCCAACCCCTCGACGGGGCTGGCGTCGTTCGGGCAGGTCCACAACATCGTGGCCACCCGGCCCGGCGGCGACCCGACCGGCACCGTGGTGATCGCCGCGCACTACGACTCGGCGGCGATGGGGCCGGGCGCCTCCGACGACGCGGCGGCCGTGGCGGCGATGCTGGAGACCGTGCGCGCGCTGGGCGACGCCGAGCTCCGCAACGACCTGGTGTTCCTGATGACCGACGGCGAGGAGGACGGCGTGCTCGGCGCCGAGGCGTTCGTCAGGGAGCACCCGCTCGGCCGCGCCGGAGGCGTGCTGCTGAACTGGGAGGCACGCGGGGTCAGCGGACCGTCGCTGATGTTCGAGACGTCGCGGGACAACGCCGGGCTGGTCGAGACGTTCGCCGACGCGGTGCCGCACCCGCGCGGCGACTCGATGATGGTGGAGCTGTACCGGTTGCTGCCGAACAACACCGACTTCACCCCGATGACCGAGGCCGGGTTCTCCGGCATGAACTTCGCCTACATCCAGGACTCCTCGCGCTATCACACGGCCGACGACTCCCTCGCCTTCCTGAACCGGGGCAGCCTCCAGCACCACGGCACGAACATGCTGGCGCTGGCCCGCGCCCTCGGCGGCGCCGACCTGCCCGCGCTCGCGGCCGGGCACGACGTCACGTACTTCCGGTTCTTCGGCTTCCTGATCACCTATCCGAACGCGCTGGTCTGGCCGCTGGCCGGGCTCGCCGTCGCGGCGGTGGCCGCCCTGGCGCTGCTCGCCCGGCGCAGGGGGCTGGCGAGTCTGCCGCGCACGGCCGCCGGCGCGCTGTCGGGGGTCGTCCCGGTCGCGCTGTCGGCGGTCCTGGCGCAGGGGCTGTGGGAGGTGCTGGTGGCCGTGCGGTCCGACTACTACGGGATGGGCGGGCTGCTGCACCGGCCGGAGGCGTTCCGCGCGGCCGTCGCCGTGCTGGTCGCGCTGGCCGTGCTGGGCTGGTACCTGGCGCTGCGGCGCAGGGTCGGGCCCGCCGCGCTGGCGATCGGCGCGCTGGCCTGGCCCGCGCTGGTGGGGGCGGTGTGCGCGCAGATCGCGCCGGGGGCGTCGTTCATGTTCGCGCTGCCCGCGCTCGCCGCCGCGCTGGGCGGGCTGGGCGCGCTGCTGCTGCGCGGCGCCGTCTGGCGGGTCGCGGCGATCACGGCGGGCGCGGTCGTGGCCGCCGCCCTGCTGCCCGCCCTCGCCCTGACCGCCTTCGACGGCATGGGGCTCGCGCTCGGCGGGGTGAGCGCCGTGACGCTGGCGCTCTTCGGCCTGACGGCGCTGCCGCTGGTGGAGCTGTGGCTGCCGGAGCCGGGGGCCCGGCTGGGCCGGCCGGTGGCGGTGGGCGTGCCCGCCGTGGCCGCCGGGCTGGCGGTGGCGCTGGTCGCGGGCGGGCTCGCCGTCGACGACTTCGACGCGGCCAACCCACGCCGCACCCATCTGGCGTACGTGATGGACGCCGAGACCCGGGTCGCCGGCTGGGTCAGCGGCGACCTCGACCCGCCGGCCTGGACCAGGCGGTACGTGTCGGGCCGCGACACCGCCTTCCTGCCGCCCGGCTACGCCAGGGGCGAGCTGTGGACGGGCCGCGCCCCGGCCGTCGACGCCCGGGGGCCGAGGGTCACCGTGCTCTCGCGTGAGGGCGACACGTACCGGCTGAAGGTCGTCGCCGGGAAGGGGGCGCGCTCGGTCACGCTCCGCACCGAGCGGCCGATCACCGAGGCGGGCGCCGGGGTCGCCGGGGCGCGGCCGGTCACCGTGCCCGTGACCGGGACGCGGGCGAAGACCTGGCCCGGCGAGGTCCGCTTCCGCGGCCTGCCCGAGAGCGGCGCGGAGATCACGCTGCGCGTGCCGGGCGCGGAGGCCGGGTTCCGGCTGACGGCGATCTCCGAGACGGACGGGCTGTCGTCGGTGCCCGGGTTCGCGCCCCGGCCGCCGGGGCTGATCCCCGCCACCAGGGAGGACGGCGGCATCGTCGCGATCACCCGGACGTACCGGCTCTGACCGCCAGCCGCTCCCTGACGGCCAGGGCGACGGCCAGCGCCGTCGGGCCGAGCAGCAGCGCCGCGCACAGTAGCGCGTACCAGAACCGGAGGCTGAGCGGCCCGGCGGCCAGCCCGCCGGCCGCCCACACCAGCACGGCCACCACGACCGGCAGCACGAACACGGCGAACCAGGCCAGCACCCCGGCGAGCCCGGCCAGCCACACCCACCGGAACCAGCGCCCCGCCCGCATGTCGGCGGGCGCGGCCCGGACCAGCTCGGCGGCCTGGGCCGGGGTCAGGCGGCCGAACGCGCGCCGCAGCAGCAGCGTCTTGACCCGCCACAGGTCACGGCAGCCGAGCGCGTTGACCAGCACCGCGTACAGATCGGTCCGCAGGAAGATCATGCACTGCCACAGCATGCCCGCCAGCTTCAGGAACACCCACACGGCGAGCGTCGCGTCCACCGCCGGGGGCGCCGCCCACACCCCCTCGTGGATCAGCAGGCGGGCGCCCAGCAGCACGCTGAGCAGGACGACGTCCACCGCCATCCCGCCGAGCAGCGGCCCGTAACGCCGGCGGCGCGGCACCGTCCACACCTGGGTGAGGTCGGTCTCGAAGACCAGCAGCATGAACCGCCGGTCCACGCCGAAGCGGGAGCGGACGCCGATCGCCCGCGCGGCCAGCCAGTGCCCGCACTCGTGCAGCGCGGTGGAGACCATGACGAACGGCATCAGCAGCAGCGCGCTCAGCCCCACGTCGTCCAGCAGGAACGCGTCCTGTGCCGGGCTCGGCAGCAGCGACGGCCTGGCCACGAAAACGGCCACGCAGCACAGCGCCAGCAGGCCGTAGAGGGTCCAGGCCACCGGCCCGAAGAACGGCCGCGCCGCCTGGCTGCTCACCCCGGCGAGCCAGCGCCGCGTCTGGATGGGCGCGGTGCGCACGGCCTCGCGCTCCTCGCCCGGCCGGTCGTCGACGAAGCCGAGCTCGGCGAGCGTCGCCACGAACGCCGGCATGTCGACCGGCTCCCCGGCGAACGCCTCCGCCTCGGCCCCGGCCTCCTCCGCGCTCGCGCCGCGCTGCAGCGCCGCGATCACCACCCCGCCCACGGCGGGCATCGTCACGAACGTGCCGGTGCCGGGGTCGCCGACCAGGACCTCGTCACCCTCCTCGACCAGCGTGAGCGGGCGCAGCCTGACGTCCACGCCTCACCGCCGCGCCAGCGCGCACGCCGGGCAGTCCGGATCGCGCGGGAACGGCACCCGGACCGAAACGAGCCCGTCACGCAGGTCGAGGACCACCCGCGCCCCCGCCGCGCGCGGCGGCTCGACCCCCGTCAGGTAACGCATCACCTCGTACGCGACCAGCGACCCGACCTGCATCGCCATCGGCCCGGTGAGCCCGTTGGCGAGCTGGAGCCCCCGGGTGAGCCGGTGGGCCACCCCGGCAGAGGTGCGCTCCTCCGGCCCCGGCAGGTCCGACTCGTCGCAGCGCAGGCAGGCGCTGCGGCCCGGGTCGACGGAGAAGTAGATGAGCTGCGTGCGCGTCATCCCGCCCGCGACCAGCGGCACGCCCGCGCGCAGCGCCGCCTCGTTCACCCACAGGTTGGCGTCGGGGGCGCCGTCCAGGCCGCCGGCCATCACGTGCACGCCCTCGGTCAGGTCCTTCAGGTCCTCGGGCCCGGAGATCCACCGGTCCACCGCCCGCACCTCGATGCCGGGGTCGTACTCGCGCACCCACTCGGCCGCGCGCTCCACCTTTGACCGGCCGATGTCGGCGTGGCGGTACAGGAACTGGCGGGCGAAGTTGCGCGGCGCGATGTCGTCGCGGTCCACCAGCGTCAGCGCGCCGACGCCCAGCCCGGCCAGGCACTGCACGAGCGAGGAGCCGCCGCCCCCGGCGCCGAGCACCAGGACGTGCGCCTCGCGCAGCCGCCGGACGAACTCCGCCCGCGACGTGTCGAGCCGGGCGAAGGCGCCGAAGAAGGTCAGATTGGAGAAGTGGCGCTCGTCCGCGCCGGGGTCGCCCAGCCAGCGCCCGGCGGCGTCCTCGACCAGGCCGAGGGAGTCGAGACCGGCCAGCCCGTCGCGTACCTCCTCGGCCGTGACGGTCACGTCCCGCGCCGCCAGCGCGGCGGCCAGCTCCTCCGCGGTCGCCGGCCCGCGGCCGAGCTCGTCCAGGAGCGCCGTGATCCGGCCCTCCGGGTCGGCCAGCGTGAACGCCTCGCGCGGGTCGTGGACCACGATGAGCTCGTCGCCGAGGCGCTCCCAGGCGCATTCCTTCAACATCACTCGCATCGCCGCTCCGGACGCTCGTGGGGATCTCGTCGGCTGTGGAGGACCGGGGGACGGGCGCGCCGCCCCCCGGTCCGCTGAGAGGCGGTGCCTCAGGTCACGAACTGCGTGGCCTTGACGGCCTCGACCTTGCGAACCTCGATCTTCATGGGTGCACCTCCTTCCGGATGTCCTCGATCAAGCTCCTCTTCGGGCCCATAGGATGCCCATAGCGTCGCCATAGCAGGTCCCCCCGTCGGGGTTTCGCTGATCGTGCTCGGGAGGCGGAAGTGGACTTCGCGATCCTCGGTCCCGTCCGGGTCGCCGAAGCGGGAAGGCCGGTGCGACTCACGGGCAAGCCCCGCGCGGTGCTCAGCGTCTTCCTGCTCCACCCGAACACCGTCGTCTCCAGCGACCGGCTGATCGCCTCCGTCTGGGACGAGCCGCCTCGCTCCGCCCTGGCCAACCTGCAGAACTACGTCTCCGTCCTGCGCAAGGCCGCGATCGACGTGGAGACGCAGGAGCAGGGCTACCGGCTGTGCCTGCGCGCCGACCGGCTCGACCTGCTCGCCTTCGACGAGGACGTACGGCGGGCCCGGCTGGAGTCGGCGCGCGGCGACCTGGCCGAGGCCCACCGCCTGTTCGCCAGGGCGCTGCCGCTGTGGCGCGGCCGTCCGGCCGAGGACGTGCCGCTGAGCGGCGAGGTGAGCGCCCGCATCGCCGAGCTGGAAGAGCGTCGGGAGAGCGCCAGGCTCGGCTGGATCGACGTGCGGCTGCGGCTCGGCCTGCACGACGAGCTGGTCGGCGAGCTGACCCCGCTGGTGGAGACGGCCCCGCTCAACGAGCGGCTGTGGCACCGGCTCATGCTGGCGCTGCACCGGTCGGGCCGGCGCGCCGAGGCGCTGGAGGCGTACCGCAGGGCCAGGTCGGTGCTGGTCGCCGAGCTGGGCGTGGAGCCGGGGCAGGAGTTACGCGACGCGCACGCGGCCATCCTGAACGACGCCCCCGTCGAGCCGCCAGGACCGGCGGCGGTGCCGGCGGTGGTGCCGGTGGAGCCGGCCGCGCCGGCGCGGGAGCCCGCGTGGGCGGGCATCTGCCTGCTGCCGGCCGACCTCGCCGGGTTCGTCGGCCGCGAGTCCGAGACGCGCGAGATGATCACCGCGCTGAGTGACGCCGGCGGCGCGGCGCCGGCGATCGTGACCGTGTCCGGCCCGCCGGGCGTCGGCAAGAGCACGCTGGCCGTGCACGTCGCCCACCTGCTGCGCGATCGCTATCCCGACGGGCAGCTGTTCGTCCGGCTGGGCGGCGCGTCGCCGAACCCCCGCGACCCGGCCGACCTGCTCGCCGAGCTGCTGCGGGCGCTCGGCGTGGACCCCGGCATCCTGCCCGCCGCCACCGAGGAGCAGGCGGCGATGTACCGGGCCAGGATCGCCGACCGGGCCGTCCTGGTGCTGCTCGACGACGCGGGCGACGAGACGCAGGTGGAGCCGCTGCTCCCGGGGACGCCCGGGTCGGGGGTCGTCGTCACGTCGCGCGGGCCGCTGCCTACGGTGCCGGGCACGGTCGCGCTCGTCCTGGACGTGCCGCCGCCCGCCGACGCCCGCGACCTGCTGGCCCGGGTGGTGGGCGCCGACCGGCTCGCCGCCGACCCGGAGTCGGCGGAGGCGATCCTGCGTGCCTGCGGGCGGCTGCCGCTCGCGCTGCGCATCGCCGGGGCGCGTCTCGTCACCCGTCCCGCGTGGCCTCCGGCCGAGCTCGCCAGGCGGCTCGCGGACACGTCGGCGCGGCTGAACGAGCTGCACGCGGGGCAGCTCGACGTGCGCGCCACGTTCGCGACGAGCTACGCGTCGCTGTCGCCGCCGGCCAGGCTGGCGTTCCGGCTCCTCGGCGCGGTCGCGGCCGACAGCGTGGCGGCGTGGGCGGTCGCCGCGCTGGCCGGGGCCGGCGTGCGCGAGGTCGACGACTCCCTGGAGGAGCTCGCCGCCGCCGGGCTGATCAGCGCGAGCGACGTCGACGCCGCGAAGCAGACCCGCTACCGCATGCACGACCTGCTGTGGAGCTTCGCCGCCGAGCTCTTCGCGGCCGAGGAGAGCGAGGACGGCCGGGCGGCGGCGCTGGCCCGGCTCACCGCCGAGGCGTGCGCCCGGGTCACCGCCGCCGCGCGTGAGCTGCCGCTCGCCCCCGCCCCGCCGCCGCCCGGCGCCCCGGCGCGCACGCCGCCCTCGCCCGATGACGGCGCCTGGCTGGCGGCGGAGCGCGGCATGCTCGTCGCGCTGGTCGCCGCCGCGGCCCGCGCCGGGCTGGCGTCCGCCGCGGCCGGCCTCGCCCACGCCCTGGCGCCCTTCCTCGTCGTACGCGGCTTCCACGAGGACGCCGTGACGATGCTGGACGCGGCCGTCGAGGCGGCCGGTGCGGCGGGCGACGACGCGGCCGAGACGCGCCTGCGGCTGGTGCGCGCCGACGCCGAGATGGACCGGGGCCGCGCCCATGCCGTGGGCGCGGAGTTCCGCGGGCTGCTGGCGCGCAGCGAGCGGGCGGGGGACCAGCACTCGGCCGCCTACGCGCTGCTGGGCGTCGCCGCCTCGCTGGTCGACGACCTGGAGGCCGCCTTGGACACCGCGGTCCGGGCGGCGGGCCGGTTCCGCGCGCTCGGCGACGCGAACGGGCTGCTGACCGCGTGGACCGAGGTCGCCGTGGTGCAGCTCTACCTGGGCCGCTACGACGAGGCCGCCGCCACCTCCCGGCGGGCGCTGGGCCTGGCCGCCGGTGAGAGCGCCGTCCACCGCGCCCGGTTCCTGCGCTCGCTGGGCGTCGCCTGCCACGAGACGGGCCGGACCGAGGAGGCCGTCGGCCACTACCGGGCGAGCCTCGACCTCAGCCGTGAGCTGCGCTGGAACAACGGCGAGCGGATCGCGCTGCGCCGGCTGGCCGAGGCCGAGGGCGCGCTGGGGCACTTCGGTTCCGCCGAGCGCATGCTCGCCGAGTGCGCCGAGATGTGCGCCCGCGCCGGTGACGAGCTTGGGGAGGCGCTGACCGCCTACACGCTGGGCGACGTGCGCCGCCGCCAGGGGGACGAGCGGGCCGCGCTGGCCCACTTCACCACCTGCCACACCGTGCTGAGCGCGCACCGCGAGCTGATCTGGTCGGCCCGCGCCCGCGAGCAGATCGCCCGCTCCCGGGCCGCGCTCGGGTTATAGTCATATCCATGACTAGTCGCCTTCATGAGTACGGCTGAGCCGTGGCGCTCCGACACGCGGTGCTGGCGGCGCTGCTCGACGGCGAACACAGCGGCTACCAGCTCACCAAGATCTTCGACATCGGCGTCTCCAACTTCTGGTACGCCGCCCCGCAGCAGCTCTACGCCGAGCTGGCCAAGCTGGAGGCCGACGGCCTGGTCACCGGCCGCGAGGTCGTCCAGACCGGCCGCCCCAACAAGCGCGTCTTCAAGGTCACCGAGGCCGGGCTCGCCGAGCTGGCCGCCTTCGCCGCCCGGCCGGCCAAGCCCCTGCTGCTCCGCGACGAGCTGGTCGTCAAGGTGCACGCCGCGGACCTGCTCGACCCGGCCCCGCTGATCGAGCAGCTCCGCGAGCGGGAGCGGGAGGCCGTGGCCAAGCTGGAGATCTTCGAGCAGCTCCTGGCCGGCCTGCGCGGCGACCTGGCCGAGGAGACGTTCCTGCGCGAGGGCGAGCACATCGGCCCCTACCTGTCCGGCCTGGCCGGCTGCCGTTTCGAACGCGAGATGCGCGACTGGTGCCGCGACACCGCGCTGACCCTGGCCGCACGAGTGGAGACGCCATGACCACCTACACGCGCTACGTCGCGCTCGGCGACAGCCAGACCGAGGGCCTGGGCGACGGCGACGACGTCAACGGCCACCGGGGCTGGGCCGACCGCCTCGCCGAGCACCTGGCCGCCGCCGAACCCGGGCTCCACTACGCCAACCTCGCCGTCCGGGGCCGGCTGGCCGGTCAGATCCGCGCCGAGCAGCTTCCCGTCGCGCTGGCGCTCCGCCCCGACCTGGCCACGGTCATGGCGGGCATGAACGACCTCATCCGGCCCGGCTTCGAGGCCGGCCGGGTGGTGGCCGACCTGGAGGCGATGTTCGCCGCGCTCACCGGGGCGGGCGCGCACGTGGTCACCGTGACCTTCCCCGACATCGGCAAGATCGCGCCGATGGCCAGGCGGTTCCGGCCCCGCGTGCTCGACCTCAACGCCCGCATCCGCGAGGCCGCCGCCCGGCACGGGGTCGCGGTGGTCGACACGTTCCCGCTGGAGTTCGTCACGGACGCCCGCATGTGGTGCGTCGACCGCCTGCACGCCAGCCCGGCCGGCCACGCCCGCATCGCCGCCGCCATGGCCCACACGCTGGGGCTGCCCGGCAGCGACGACGCCTGGATGCGACCCCTGCCCGCCCTGCCCGCGCCGGGCCCGTTGCGGGTAGCGGCGGCGGAGGCGCGCTGGCTGGCCACGTTCGCGGGCCCGTGGATCGGCCGCCGCCTGCGCGGCAGGTCCTCCGGCGACGGCCGCACCGCCAAACGCCCCGAACTCCTGCCCTGGGCGACGCCTACGCCACCGGCTCGCCCGTCCTGACCCGCGTGCCGTCGCGCCGCCGCAGGTGGTAGGAGACGGTGGCGGCGGCCAGGGCGGCGCCCCAGACCGGCCAGAAGCACTCCGGCAGCCAGGCGCCCCACTCCTCCAGCGAGAACCGGCCCGCGACCGTCCACCGGATGTAGGACAGCCCCGCCACGGTCACGATGATCGAGACGAATCCGGCGGGGATGACCGCAAGCAGGGGCGGCACCCGCCTGCCGCGCAGCCCGGGGATCCATCTGGGGAAGATCTCCCCCCAGCGCTGGGTCAGCCCGAGTGTGAGCACGCCGCCGAGCGCGCCGAACGTCGCCAGGTAGGCTCCCGCCAGCCACAGCCCGTCCTCGCCCTCGGCCAGGAACTCCGGGCTCACGCCGAGCGGGATGCCCAGCGCCCACGCCCACCGGGTGACGCAGTACACAAGGGGCACGGCCACGGCCACGTACACCGCCGTGCGCCCCCGCTCGGGCGTGAACCAGCGCGCCCGCCCTCGGTCACGGCCGTACGCGAGCGCCGCGGCGGCCAGCAGCAGCCCGCCGAGGACGCAGACGAGCTGGTTGAGCACCGGCCACGGCCAGGCGTCGGCGAAGGTGGCGCCGCCCAGGCTCCAGCCGAAGACGGGGGCGACCAGCAGCAGCGGCGTGTACGCGACGCCCATCATCAGCCGCGAGTCGGGGATCACCAGGACCAGGATCGCGGCGATCGGCCAGGCCAGGAGCAGCGGCGCCCGCCGATCGCCCCGGCGGGTCAGCGCCTCCGCCGTCACCGCGGTGAGCAGGGCGAACGCGGCGATCCACCACCCGAATCGCGGTGTCGTGCCAGCCAGGAGGGACAGCGCCCCGTCGGGGTCGGGATCGGAGGCGCCCCACGGGTAGCCGGGCAGCCCGAGCGCCCACGCCGCGCCGAGCCCGCCGTAGCCGAGCGCCCACAGCGCCGTCGCATGGGCGCGCCAGGCAGGAGTGAAGGATTTCATGTGTTCAGCGTCGCGGCGCGGCGACGGCGCGGACCAGATGCCGTTCGGCACCCTCGGCCACCCGCGCCCGTGCCGAACGGCACCTGCGGCCGGGTCTCCCGGCGGCCGTATCGTCGGTGCGGTGACTCTCCTGTGGATCGCCGTGTCGGCCTCGCTGCTGCTCCCCGTGGCGCTGGTGGCGCTGTCGCGGACGCCGCTCGCCGCGCGGCTGCCGGAGCTGACGTGCGTGGCGGCGGTGGTCTCGCTGGCCGTCACGCTGGCCCAGCTGTACGGCGTCGTGCCGTCCGCGCAGCCCGCCGCCGCCCTCGGGATGGCCGAGAGTCTGGCGTTCATGGTGCTGGCCGGGCTGATCGTCCGGGACGCGCCCGCCCGCCGCGCCGCAGTGGCGGCCCCTGCGGCGGCCCTGGCCGCGGCGACCTGGCTGCTGCGCTTCTTCCAGCCGGCCTCGCCGCTGGAGGCGATGGGCGCGTGCGCGTTCTGGGGGCTGGGCGCGCTCCTCGCCGCCGGCCTGGGCGGCTACCTGCGCCTTCTCGGCGTACGGCAGCGCCGCGCCCTCGACGACACCCGCACCGCGCTCCGGCTGCGGCTGGCCGGGGACCTGCACGACTTCCTCGCCCACGACATCAGCGAGATGGTGGCCCACGCCCAGGCGGGCAGGGTGACGGGCGACCCGGCACGGGCGCTCGAACGCGTCGAGGCGGCGGGGCAGCGCGCCCTGTCGATGCTGGACCGCACGCTCGACATGCTGCACCACGACCGGCCCGCGACCTCAGCCGGCGGCCTGGAGGACATCCGGGATGCGGCCGAGCGCTTCTCCGCCGCCGGTCCCGCCCGGGTGCGCCTGCGCATGGACCCGGCGCTCCCGGTCCCGGCCGACAGCGCGGCGCTGGCGTACCGGATTGTGGTCGAGGGGCTCACCAACGTGCGGCGGCACGCCGCGCGGGCGGGGCGCGTCGACCTGGACGTGAGCGTGAGGGACGGGCTGCTGGAGATCACGATGACCAACGACGGCGTGACGCCGTCGCGGAGCGGGCGGACCGGCGGGGCGGGCCTGCCGGGGCTGGCCGCGCTGGTCGAGGCGCAGGGCGGTGAGCTGGTCTCGCGGGCCGTGCCGGACGGGTGGTCGCTGACCGCGCGGCTGCCGCTGTAGGCTCGGGCTGGCCAGAATCATGTATGTGCATGTATATTTCTGTCCAGCGGTCGAGAAACCAGCACAAGGAGGGGTCGATGACACCCGCAGCCCCCAACGCCCCAGCGGACCCGTCGGTGGCGGAGCTCGCCGCGACCTGGAACCATCTCCTGCTGCTGCACGCCCGGGTGGAGGCCAGGCTCGGCACCGCGTTGCAGCGGCGGCACGGCATCGGCCTGTCGGAGTATCGGGCGCTCGGCCACCTGGCCGCCGCGCCCGACAGCGAGCTGCGCATGCAGGAGCTCGCCGACAAGCTCGGGCTCAACCAGAGCTCGGTGACCCGGCTGGTCGCCCGGCTGAACGCGGCGGAGTTCACGTACCGGGACCTGTGCCCCGATGACAAGCGCGGCGTCTACACGGTCATCACCGAGAGCGGCCGGGTGCGTCACACCGAGGCGAGCCGCACCTACGAGGAGACGCTGAGCGCCGCGCTGGCGGAGGCCGGCGGGGCCGACCCCGGCCTGGCCTCCGCTCTCGCGTCCCTGGGCGACCTGCTCGGTCAGGGACGGTCGGGGCCGCGGTAGGGCAGGGGCCGGCTGTAGACGATGCTCGTGGTCGTGCTGCCGAGGCCGGCCAGCTCGTCCATGAGCGCCTCCAGATGGCTCATGGAGGTCGCGGCCACCTTGAGCGTGTAACAGTCGTCGCCGGTCGTGCGCAGGCACTCCAGGATCTCGCGCCGGTCGGCGAGCAACTGGCGCAGGGGCTGGTGGCGGTTGCCCGGATACTTCAGCCGGACCAGGGCGAGCACCGGGTAGCCGACCTTGTCCAGGTCGACCGCGGCGTGATAGCCGGTGATGACGCCCTGCGCCTCAAGCTGGCGCACCCGTTCGGTGGTGGCCGACGGGCTGAGGTTGACGCGCCGGCCCAGCTCGCTCAGTGAGATGCGGGCTTCCTGCTGGAGCTGGGTGATGATCGCCCAGTCGACCTCGTCAAGCTTCGCGGCCATATGGAGAATCTATCGGTAAATTCCCGGGCTTAGGGGTGAATAGCCGGGAGAAGTCGGTTCCAATGGCGCTGGTGACCGCTATAGCCTCATTTTTATGGAACTTGGGGTGAACGTACCGAACTTCGGGCCCGGCACCGATCCGGGCGTGCTGCGCGAATGGGCGCGCATCGTGGAAGGGCTCGGTTTCGACCTCCTCATGATGTCCGACCACGTGACGATCACCCCGGACGTCGCCGTGCGCTACCCGGAGCCGTTCTACGAGCCGTTCACCACGCTGTCCTGGCTGGCCGGGCTCACCACCACGGTCAAGCTGGGCACCACCGTGCTCATCCTGCCCTACCGGCACCCGCTCCTGGTGTCGCGGATGGCCACCACCCTGAACCAGCTCAGCGAGGGCAGGTTCGTGCTCGGCGTGGGCGTCGGCTGGGCGCGGCAGGAGTTCGAGGCGCTCGGCGTGCCGTTCGCCGAACGCGGCAGGCTGACCGACGACTACCTGGCCACGCTGCGCGACGCCGGGCACACCATCTGGGTCGGCGGCAACAGCGAGGTGGGCGTCCGGCGGGCCGTCAAGAACGGCCACCCCTGGCACCCGCTGCGCGGCACCATGCCCTGGATGGCCTCGGTCGTGGCCGGGCACACCCTGCCGGGCTTCGTCCCCCGCATCGCCCTGCGGCTGACGACCACGCCCGTCGACGACCCGGAACGCCTCGCCGGCGTCGGCACGCTGGAGCAGATCCTCGACGACCTCGACCGGCTCCGGCAGCTCGGCGCCACCAGCGTCGTGCTCGACCCGTACCACGGCGACCCCGAGGAGACCCGCAGCCCGCAGCCGGCGTGGCGGGCACTCACCGCCGTCGCCACCCACTGGAGGAACCGCACATGATCACCGCCGCCGACGAGAAGCTGCTGCGCCGCGCCATCGATCTCGCGGCCCACGCCGTCACCCTGGGCGACGCCCCGTACGGCTCCCTGCTCGCGGGGCCCGGCGGCGAGATCCTGGTCGAGGCCCACAACACCGTGCGGCGCGACAACGACATCAGCGCCCACCCGGAGCTCAAGCTCGCCCGCTGGGCCGCCCGCGAGCTCGACGCCGACACCGCCGCCCGCACCACCATGTACACGAGCTGCCAGCCCTGCGGCATGTGCACCGGCGGCATCGTCCGCTCCGGGCTGGGCCGCGTCGTCTACGCGCTGTCCACCGAACAGCTCGCCGAGCTCAACCCCGGCTCGGGCTGGCCGGAGGTCCAGCAGGACGGCCCGGCGCTGTTCGAAGCCGCCCGCGTCCCCATCGAGACGTACTACCGGCGCTAGCTGTGGGAGACTTTTTCCTCCAATAGCCGCATCTGAATGGGTTCGCGCATGCGCATCGGCGTCTACCTCGCCCACCCGAGGCCTGACAGCTTCAACGGCGCCCTCTTCGACGCCGTCGTGGACGAGCTGCGCGGACGGGGCGCCGACGTCCGCGCGCACGACCTGTACGCGGAAGGCTTCGCCCCGGCGCTGGCCGCCGCCGAGACCGAGACCGTGGCCGACGGCGCCCCGTCCGCCGACGACCTCGTCCAGGCCCACCGGGCCGAGGTCGCCGAACTGGACGCCGTGGTGTTCGTGCACCCGAACTGGTGGGGCATGCCGCCCGCGATGCTGGCCGGATGGGTGCAGCGCGTCCTCGTCCCCGGCGTCGCCTACAAGCTCGGCACCGCCGACGGCGAACCCGCCGGGCTGCTCAAGGCCGGGCGGGCACTGGTGCTCAACACCTCCGACACCCCGGCCGACCGCGAACGCGACGAGTTCGGCGACCCGCTGGAGCGCATCTGGGGGGCCTGCGTGCTGCCCTACGTCGGCGTCGTGGACGTACGCCGCAAGGTCTTCCGCACGGTGACCGGCTCCGACGGACCGCAGCGGGACGCCTGGCTGCGCGAGGCCCGCGAGCTCGCCGCCGCCCTGCTCGACGCCTAGCTCACTCCACAGGGTGGAACGGCAGCCCGACCTTCTCGCCCTTCATCAGCCGCTCGATGGACTCCTCCATCATCTTGCTGTCGTTCAGGTGCGGGAACGGCTCCCCCTCGGGGACGTCCACGCCCAGGAACCGGCAGAGCGGCTCCCACCCCTCCCGCACGTCGAACACCAGCAGCCGCTCCGCCGGCAGGCTCTCCCGCACCGTGACGATGTGCCGCTCGAACGCTGCGATGGTCTCCTTCTCGTCCGGGACCACGCCGAAGGGGCTGTCGCTGCCCAGCCCCTCCCGGATCATCCGCTCGAGCAGCGGGCGCGTGGTCATCATGTTCTCCACGAGACCGGCCATCTCGGGCGCCAGCTTCTCGCTCTGCAAACGCGCCGGCCCGTTGTCGATGAGCGTCCGCATGCTCGCGAACCAGGACTGCGGGTCGCGGACCGTGAGAACCACCTTGGCCTCCGGGTACGCCTCCGCCAGCTCCCGCCAGAAGAACGAGGCCGGCCAGTCCACCGACGACCGGAACCCCTCCAGCACGTACTCCCAGTCCGGGACCGTGTCGTGGCTGGCCAGAGGCGCCCACCGCTTGGCCCGGTCAGAGTTCGACCCCACGTCGAACATGTGATGGCACGGCCCGAACCCGAGCCGCTCCAGTGCCGCCTTCATCGAACTCGTACCGGTGCGCGGGAACCCCGCGCCGATCACGGTCAGCATGCTGCTTCCTCCATGAGGTGTCGGCTGGTCCCGATCATGGTGGTGCAATCCCGAACCTGGCAATCCCCAAAAACCAATACCCACGGCCGGGCGATTTCGCGAGCGAAATGTCTATGGTGACGCTGGTCCGATGCATGATGAATGACAGAGAATCGCGCCTGCCCAATTGCCGCCGGCCCTGCTGACCCGCCTGCTGCCCGTGGCGGAAACGCCTGGCTAGCCCCGGCCGGCCCGTGCCTGGAGCCAGGCCTTTTCACGGAGCAGTCGCAGCCCGTTGAGGCCGACGATGACCGTCGAGCCCTCGTGTCCGGCCACCCCGAGCGGCAGCGGCAGGTCGCCCGTGAGGTCCCAGATGACCAGGCCGGTGATGAAGGCTCCGGCGATGACCAGGTTCTGGACGATCAAGCGCCTGGCCTGGCGGGAGAGGGCCACCGCGGCGGGGATGGCGGCGAGCTCGTCCCGTACCACCACGGCGTCGGCGGTCTCCAGGGCGAGGTCCGATCCGGCGCGGCCCATGGCGATGCCGCTGTGGGCGGCGGCCAGCGCGGGAGCGTCGTTGACGCCGTCGCCGACGACGAGCACCCTGCGGCCGGTGTCCTGCAACTGACGTACGACGCCGACCTTGTCCTGGGGGAGCAGCCCGGCGCGTACGTCGGTGATGCCGACCTGGCCGGCCACGTGGGCGGCGGCGCGGGCGTGGTCGCCGGTGACCAGGACGGGGGCGCTGCCGGTGAGGGCGGTGAGCGAGGCGACGGTGGCGGCGGCGTCGGGCCGGAGGCGGTCGGTGATGCCGAGCACGCCGATCGGCTCGCCGTCGCGGGTGACCAGGACGGTGGTGCGGCCCTGGGCTCTCAGGTCGGCGGTGTCCGGCACGCCCGGCCCGTGCGGCAGGCGGTCGGGGCTGCCGACCGTGATCTCGGCGCCGCCGACCGTGGCGGTCACGCCGAGGCCGGGGGTGGAGGCGAAGTTCTCGGCTCTCGCCACGTCGAGGCCGCGTTCGCGGGCGGCGTCGGTGACGGCGCGGCCGAGTGGGTGTTCGCTGGGGTGTTCGGCCGCGGCGGCCAGCGCGAGCACCTCGTCGGCGGACAGGCCGGCGACCGGGCGGATGTCGGCGACCTGCGGGGCGCCTTCGGTGAGGGTGCCGGTCTTGTCCAGCGCGACGGCGTCGACCTGGCCCAGGCGTTCCATGACGACCGCGGACTTGATCAGTACGCCGTGCCGTCCGGCGTTGGCGATCGCCGACAGCAGCGGCGGCATGGTCGCCAGCACCACGGCGCACGGCGATGCGACGATCATGAACGTCATCGCGCGCAGCAGGGTCGGCTCCAGGTCGGCGCCGAACATGAGCGGCAGCGCGAACAGCGCCACCGTGGCGATGACCATGCCGATGGAGTAGCGCTGTTCGACCTTCTCGATGAACAGCTGGGTCGGCGCCTTGGTCCTCGACGCCTCTTCCACCAGGGCCACGATGCGGGCGATCACCGAGTCCGCCGGGTCCCGTTCGACCCGTACGCGCAGGGCGCCGCTGCCGTTGAGGGTGCCGGCGAACACCTCGTCCCCGGCCTGCTTGGTCACGGGCAGCGGCTCCCCGGTGATGGTGGCCTGGTCGACCTCGCCGGCCCCGTCGAGCACGCGGCCGTCGGCGCCGACGCGCTCGCCGGGCCGGACCAGGATCACGTCGCCGATCGCGAGCCGCTCGGTGGGGACGGTCTCCTCGCCGCCCTCCTCGGTGAGGCGGCTGGCCGTGGTGGGGGCCAGGTCGAGCAGGCTGCGTACGGAGTCCTCGGTGCGCTTGGTGGCGACCGCCTCCAGCGCGCCGGAGGTGGCGAAGATGACGATGAGCAGCGCGCCGTCGAAGACCTGCCCGATCGCGGCGGCGCCGATCGCCGCGGCGACCATGAGCAGGTCCACGTCCAGCCGGGGCTCGCGCAACGCCCGCAGCCCCGCCAGCCCGGGATCCCAGCCGCCGGCGGCGTAGCAGGTCAGGTACAGGGTCCACCACAGCCACGGGGGCGCCCCGGCCAGCTGGCAGAGGCCGCCGGCGGCGAACAGCGCGACGGCGAGGGCGGCCCAGCGCACTTCCGGCAGCGACCACATGCCGGCGCTCCACGGCGTGGCGCGCCAGTGCCCGGGGGCGGGGGTGGCGGCCTGGGCGGCGCTCAGATCGGTAATCACCGGGCCATCGTATATGCGTATATACGCAGACAAGCAAGCAGGGCGGGCTGTGGCTAGGCTGAGACCATGCACACGTCGCTGTCCGGCTTCGACATGCCGTCCGAAGAGCAGGTGCACCTGGCGGCCGAGTCGTTCCGGCTGCTGTCGGACCCCACCCGCATCAAGATCCTGTGGGCGCTCCTCCAGGGCGAGTCGTCGGTCGCCTGCCTGGCCGAGCTCGCCGACGCCGCCCCCACCGCCGTCAGCCAGCACCTGGCCAAGCTCCGCCTGGCCGGCCTGGTCAAGGGACGCAGGGAAGGCACGTTCGTCTACTACACCGCCGCCGACGAGCACGTACGCCGCCTGCTCGCCCAGGGCCTCTACCACGCCGACCGCATCGACCGCGGCGAGGACCACGAGCTGATACGCGAGGAATAGCGGACCCCGGCCAGGGCGGTGGTCAGAGGGCGGCGTCGAGCAGGCAGCGGGGCGAGCCGTGCAGCTCGTCCGTGACCACCCGTCCGGCCACGCCGAACACGTCGGCCAGGAGCTCCGGCGTGATCACGTGTGCCGGCTCGCCGTCGGCGTGGACCCGGCCCTCGTGGAGCGCGACGACGCGTTCGGCGAAGCGGGCCGCATGGTCCAGCTCGTGCAGGACGGTCACGACCGTGAGCCCGCGGACCTCGCGCAGGGTGCGGACGAGTTCGAGGACCTCCAGCTGATGGCGGATGTCCAGATGGGCGGTCGGCTCGTCCAGGAGCAAGATGCCGGTGTCCTGGGCCACGGCGAGCGCCAGCCGGACACGCTGGCGTTCGCCGCCGGACAGCGTGTCGAGGACGCGGTCGGCGAGATGGGCGACCCCGGCCAGCTCCAGCGCCTCGTCCATGGAGTCCGACTCCCGCAGCAGGCCGAGCGGCCCCTGGTGGGGGTAGCGGCCCTGGCGGACGAGCTGGCGGACGGTCAGCGCGGGCACGGGCGGCAGGCTCTGGTGCAGCACCGCGAGCCGCTGGGCCACCTGCCGGCGCGACAGCGACGTCAGCTCCGCGCCGCCGAGCAGGATGCGGCCGGACGACGGTTTGACCAGGCCCGCGATCAGGCGCAGCAGCGTGCTCTTACCGCAGCCGTTGACGCCGACCAGGGCCACGAACTCGCCGGGCTCGACGGTGAGGTCGACGCCGGTCAGGACGGGGCGGGTGGCGTACGAGAAGTGCAGGTCCTCGACCTTGATGCTCATTGCGATCTTCCCAGTCTGATCAGGACGGCGGCGCCGGCCAGGGCGGTGATCACGCCGGTCGGGACGCCGAGCCGGTGCGTGCCGTCGAGGAGGTGCCCGGCGAGCTGGGCGAGGCTGTCGGCGCCCGCCAGGGCGACGGCGCCGACGACGGCGACGATGGGGACGCGCCCGCCCAGCCTGCGCGCGACGTGCGGAGCGGCCAGGCCGACGAACGCGATCGCCCCCGACAGGCTGGCCGCGCCGGCGGTCAGGGCGATGGCCACGGTGAGCGCGACGGCCCGGCCGAGGCCGGGACGCAGGCCGAGCGAGGCAGCGTGGTCGTCACCGGGTGACAGGACGGCCAGCAGGCCCGAGCAGGCCCACGCCACGGCGACGCCCCCGGCGATCCACCAGGAGACGAAGGCCAGGTGCTCCCACACCCGTCCCTCGACCGAGCCGATCAGCCAGCGCAGCGCGTTGCCGAACCTGCTCGGCTGGTAGGCCAGCAGCATCGTGGTCAGCCCGGCCAGCAGCGCACTGCCGAGCAGGCCGTGCACCACCAGGTTGGCCGGGTCGCGGCCGGCCGACAGCAGCCAGGTGAGCCCGCCGCCCAGCGCGCCTCCGGCCAGGGCGGCGAGCAGCGCCCCCGCGGCGGAGTCGGCGGGGAACAGGCCGAGCGTGAGCCCGCCGAGGATGCCGAGCACCGCGCCGGGGTTCACGCCGGAGAACTCGGGCGCGGCCAGCGCGTTGCGCAGCGTCGCCTGGAGCACGTACCCGGCGACGCCCAGGGCGGCGCCGGTGAGCAGGGCGGTGAGCAGCCTCGGCACGCCGAGCTCCCACACGATCTTCTCGGCCTGGCTGTCGGCGGCGCCGTCGAGCAGGCCGGAGATCGCGCCGGGCGGCTGGCCGGAGACGAGCAGGTGCGTGGCCGCGACCACCAGCAGCAGGGCCGCCGCCACGACGACCCGCGCGGGCCTCGTCGTCATGCGGCCGCCCGCCTGCGCAGCAGGGCGGCTCCGGCCAGCACGCCGGCCAGCGCCGTCCACGCCCCGAGCGGAGTCTCCACCGGGTCGAACGCCAGCCGCGCGGCCAGGTCGGCCGTCAAGGTGATCAGCGCTCCGAGCGCGGCCGACCACGGGAGCCAGCCCCGGGCTCCCGCGTGCGGGCGCAACCGCCTGGCCAGCACCGGTGCCAGGAACCCGACCCAGGCGATCGGGCCGCACGGCCCCGTCACCGCCCCGATCAGCAGGGTGGACACCGCGAGCACCCCGAGCCGGGCGAGGCCGACCCGGCTGCCGAGCGAGGCGGCCGCGTCGTCACCGAGGCGCAGCAGGCCGAGCGCGGGCACGCACAGCACGACGAGGGGGAGCGCGACGGCGAACCACGGCAGCGTCTCCGAGGTCTGCTCCCACATCAGGCCGGACAGGCTGCCGACGAGATAGCGGAAGAGCATGTCGTACTGGAGCCGGTCGGCGGTGGCCATCACGGCCAGCAGCAGCGCCTGGATGCCGGTCGACACCGCCGCGCCGATCAGCAGGACGCCGCCCGCGCTGCGGCCCGACCTGGCGGCGGCCAGCGTGACGAGCCCGCCGAGCGCCGCGCCGATCAGGCCCGCCAGCGGGTACAGCGACGGCGGCACGGGCAGCGCCCAGATCACGCACACGCTGACCGCCAGCGCGGCCCCGGTCGAGACGCCGAGCATCTCGGGCACGGCGAGCGGGTTCCGCAGCGACTCCTGGAGCAGGAGCCCGGCGGCGCCGATCGCCGCGCCGCCCACCAGGCCGATCAGCACGCGGGGCACGCGCAGCTCCCAGACCACGAGGTGCGCGATCGACTCCGGGGACGTCGTGAGCAGGTCCTGCGGGGCCACGAACGGCGTGCCCAGGCAGAGGCCGGCCAGCGCCGCGACGGCGAGGCCGAGCCCGGTGACGATCGCCGGGCGTCCGCCGAGCGCAGCGCTCACCCGGCGGCCCTGGCGAGCGCCTCGTCGAGGATGATGCCGAACGCCCTGGTGCCCCGGCCGGACGCCCACAACTCGGTCGGCACCTCGAACACCCTGCCTGCCGACACGGCGGGAACGCGCTTCCACACCGGGTTGTCCTTGTAGTGGTCGCTGACCTTGGTGCCGAACGACTGGATGAAGATGACCTGAGGGGCCTTGGCCAGGATCTCCTCGATGCTGTAGGCCTGCGCGGTCTCGAAGCCGCCGCCCTTGCTGGGCCAGGGGTAGGCGAAGAACTGCGACAGGAAATGCCCCAGTACGTCCTCGGTGGTGTTGACGCCTACCGAGGTGCCCCCGTACATCGCCAGGACCGGCGTCCGGTCCAGCCCCGCCGCCTTGGCCCGGGCGGCTCCGTCGGTGAGCTTGGCGCGGAAGCGGCTCTCAGCCTCGGCCTGCTGCTGCCCTCGGCCGGTGAGCTGGGCGAGCGCGCGCAGGTAGCCGATGGAGTCGTCGTACGACTTCACCTGGACCACCCACAGCGGCGCGAACTTCTCCACGGCGGTCCTGAGCTGGTCGTGCACCCCGGCCAGGCCGATCACCAGGTCCGGCTTCGCCTCGGCGATCTTCGCGACGTCCTCGCCGCCGAAGCTGCCGGGGATGACGGGGACGCCGGCGCCCTTCGTGCCCAGGTAGTCAGAGCGGGAGAGCAGGGCGGGCGTGGTCGTGGCCACGGGGGTCAGGCCCAGCTCGACCAGGGCGTCGTCGCACAGCCCGGTCAGGCACACGACGCGCTCGGGCTTCTTCTTCAGCGTGAACGTCCCGCCGTGCGGGTCGGTGACGGTCAGCGCGGCGCTGACCGGGGCGACCGGGGCGACCGGGGCGACCGGGGCGGCGGCGGTGGCCTTGGGGGACGCCGTGGCGCCTGGACGGGGGTCGCTCTGGCCGCAGGACGCCACCAGGACGAGCGGGATCAGGGCGAGGAGTGAGCGCCTCAGCGCGGGCCGGGCGCGATGCCGGCCGAGGGGGAGAGCGCCGCGGCGCATGGAGCCTCCAGGAGTGAAAATCATTGTCGTCTCTAGACGATGAAAATAGTTATCATTTACGCTCGCTTCCCATCAAGTCGGCACAACGTGCCTCAGTGACCCGGAAGGACAGCGCGTGATCGTTCATCGCCGGCTGCTGCAACTGGCCGGCAGCGTGAGAGGGCCGATCGCGGCCTGCGTGGCCCTCGGCCTGGCGGTCAGCGCCGCGTACGTGACCCAGGCGGTCCTGCTCGCCGCCGCCCTGGCAGCCTTCGTACGCGGGGACGTCCCGGCCGCGGTGGGCCTGCTGGCCTGGACCTTCGCGGTGATCGCGGCGCGGGCGGCACTCCTGTGGGCCAGGGAGGCGGTGACCGTGTGGGCGGGCGGGCTGATCAAGGCCAGGCTGCGCGACCGGCTCATCGTCCACCTGGGCAGGCTGGGTCCCGCGCACCTGTCCGGCGCCCGTACCGGGAACGTGCAGACCACGCTGGTCGACGGCGTGGAAGGGCTCGACCCGTACTTCAGCCGCTACCTTCCGCAGGTCGTGGTCACCTTCTGCGTGCCGGTGGCGCTGGTCGGCTGGCTGTTCACGGTCGACGCGGCAGCGGCCGCGGTCCTGGCTGTCGCCGTGGCCGGGGTCCTGGTCGTGCCCAGGTTCTGGGACGCGACCCTGCTGCGCCGGGGGCGTGGCCGGTGGGCCGCGTTCGCCGCGCTGGCCTCGGACTACCTGGAGGCGATGCAGGGCATGGCGACGCTGCGGGCGTTCGGGGCGGTCGCCGCCCTGGGGGCGCGGCTGGCCGGGCGGGCTCACGACCTGTACCTGACCACCATGCGCCAGCTCAGGATCTCCCTTGTGGAGACCGGGATCAGCGCGTTCTTCGTGCAGGCGGGCACCGCTGCGGCCGTCCTCGCCGCGACGGCCTCGGGCAGCGCGTGGGAGGTGTTCGCGGTGCTGGTGATCGCCGTCGAGTGCTTCCGGCCGGTGAGGAACCTCTCCGACGCCTGGCACGCCGGATATCTCGGGATAACGGCGGTCGACGGCATCGAGGCGCTGCTGGCGGCCTCCCCGGCCGTCGAGGACCGGGGGACGCGGCGGGACTTCCCCGCGCCGCCCGCCATCACGTTCGAGGACGTCAGCTTCACCTATCCGGGCGCCGGACGCCCCGCCGTCCGCGGCGTCGGCCTCACCGTCGAGCCCGGCCGCACCGTCGCCCTGGTCGGCCCGTCCGGCGCGGGCAAGAGCACGCTGGCCGCCCTGCTCCAGCGGCACCACGACCCCGACCAGGGGCGGATCAGCATCGGCGGGGTCGACATACGCGACCTCACCCTCGACGCGCTGCGCGGCGGCGTCGCCGTCGTGGCGCAGGACACCTACCTCTTCCACGGCACGGTGGCCGAGAACCTGCGCCTGGCCAGGCCCGACGCCACCGACGAGGAACTGGTCGCCGCCGCCAGGACGGCCGCCGCCCACGACTTCATCACCGAACTGCCCGCCGGCTACGACACGCCGCTGGGGGAGCGCGGGGCGACGCTGTCGGGCGGGCAGCGGCAGCGCCTGTCCATCGCGCGGGCCCTGCTGGCCGACGCCCCGGTCCTGGTGCTCGACGAGGCCACCTCACACGTGGACGCGCGTACCGAGCAGGCCCTGGCGCAGGTGCGCGAGGGCCGCACCTGCCTGATGATCGCCCACCGTCCCGACACCATCCGGCAGGCCGACCACGTGGTCACCCTGGAGAACGGCACCATCCTGGAGAGCGTGGCATGACCCCGTCCATCCGCTGGCTCGCCGGCGCCGTCGGCGCGCACCGCCGGGCCTTCCTCTCCACCCTGGCCGCGAACCTGATCGGGCAGCTCGCCGTGCTCGGCGCGGCCGTGACCGGCGCCTGGCTGGCCGGCCGGGCGATCTCCGGCCAGAGCGCGCCCCTCGACCTGGCCGGCGCCGTGCTCGGCGGGCTCGTCGTGGTCGCCACGCTGGCCGCCTGGTGGGAGACCTACGTCGCGCACGACCTGGCGTACCTGGTGCTGGCCAGGCTCCGGGGTCAGGTGTACGACGCGGTCGCCAGGATCACCCCCGCCCGCCTGCTGGGCCGCCGCAGCGGCGACCTGTCCGCCGCCGCGCTGTCGGACATCGAGACCCTGGAATGGCTGTTCGCGCACACCCTGGCGCAGCTCATCACGGCGGGCACGGTGCTGACGGCCGGGACCGTGGCCGCGGCGATGATCGACCCCCTGCTCCTGGCCGTCTCGCTCCCGCTGGCCGCGTGCGTGCTCGCCGTGCCGCTCTGGCTGCGCAGGACCTCCCGCAGGCACGGCGACGAACTGCGGGCCGCCACCGCCGAGCTGACGTCCGACGTGGTCGACACCGTCCAGGGCATGCGCGAGCTCACCGCCTTCCGCGCGCTCGACCGCCGCAGGGACCTGCTGGCCCGCAAGACCCGCCGGCTGGCCCGCGCCCAGGCGGCGAACGCGGCCCGCGGCGGGCTGGAGGCGGCGCTCACCGACCTGCTCCTCGCCGTCGCGGCAGCGGGGACGCTGCTCCTGGTCGTCACCGTCATCCGGACCCCCGCCCACGCCCCGCTCGCCATGATCCTCGCCGCCAGCTCGCTGGGCCCGGCCGCCCAGGTGGCGCTGCTGCTCAAGGAGTACGGCACGCTGCGCGCGGCCGCCGACCGGGTGCACACGCTGGTCACCGCACCCGCCAACGTGCCCCCGCCGCAGGAGCCGCGCGAGGTCGCCGCCCGGCCGGACGTGGTCTTCGAGAACGTACGGTTCCGCTACACGCCCGACGGGCCCGACGTGCTGCGCGGAGTGTCGTTCCGCATCCCGTACGGCACGACCGTCGCCCTGGTCGGCGCGTCGGGGGCGGGCAAGTCCACCTGCGTGTCACTGCTGCTGCGCCACTGGGACCCGGACGACGGGCGCATCCTGGTCGGCGGCGTGCCCCTGCCGAACATCGCCGAGCCGCACCGGCACGTCACGGTGGTGCCCCAGGACGTGCACCTGTTCGCCGGCACGATCGGGCAGAACGTACGACTCGGCGCGCCCGACGCCGACGTGGCCGCGGCGCTGCGCACCGCCCAGCTCGCCGTCGACCCGGAGCTTCCCGTCGGGGAACGGGGCGTCACGCTCTCCGGCGGCCAGCGCGCCAGGGTGGCGGTCGCCCGGGCGCTGGCCACGCGGGCCCCGGTGCTCGTCCTGGACGAGGCGGTGGCCAACCTCGACCCCGAGAACGAGGCCCGCCTCACCGAGGCGCTCCGGCGAGCCGCCGCGGGCCGGGCCACGCTCGTCATCGCCCACCGGCTCTCCACCATCCGGGAAGCCGACCACATCGTGCTGCTGGAGGAGGGACGCGTCGCCGCCGAAGGCCCCTACGACCAGCTCAGCGAGAGGCTGTCCCAGCTGTTCGCCCGATAGCCGTGGAAGAAGAAACGACCTTCGAAGGAACAGGGGAGGAAAGCGAATCGATTTCTCATCTTGCGAGGGTCAATGGCATCAGGCAAGAAACTCGCGGCAGCAATCCTGGCAGGCACGCTGAGCGCGGGACACCGGCGGCCGCGGCGGCCACGGCGGCCACGGAGGCGACGACCCGGTTGTCGTGCCGCTCCACGACCGGCGCGGGATCCAGCCGGGCCGGCGCCTTGTAGCGCCGGGCCTCCTTGTGGCGATGCCGGACCACCAGGTTCGTGGCGAAGCCGAACAGCCAGGGCCACAGGCCGCCTCGTTCCAGGTCGAACCGGTCACGCAAGTCGAACGCCAGCAGAAACGTCTCCGCCGTGATGTCCTCGGCCGCCTGGCCGCCCAGGCGGGCCGTTACGGCGGTGGGCCGCTCGTTTGAACCGGGGCGACAGGTGCAGAGGACCCGTCCCATCACGAGGAGGCGTGTTCGATTGACCGGACAGGACGTCAGACCCACGCTGTGCCAGGTGGTGCTCGACTGCACCGACGCCAGAGCCCTGGCGGAGTTCTACCGCCACCTGCTCGGCCTGGTCTACCGGCCGGGCGACGAGCCGCCCGAGACGGGCGGTGACGACGAGCGGGGCCGCGACTGGCTGGTGCTGCGAACCCCCGAGGGCGCTCCGCAACTCGCCTTCCAGCAGGTCGAGCGACTCCCCGAGCCGACCTGGCCCCACGACGGGATCCCCCAGCAACTGCACCTGGACCTGACCGTGACCTCGGTCGAGGACCTGCTGGCCCAGCACGAACGCGTCCTGCGCCTCGGCGGCCGGCTGCTGCTGGACCGCGCCGACGACCCCGAGGAGCCGCTCCACGTGTACGCCGACCCGGCCGGCCACCCGTTCTGCGTCTTCGTCTCACACCGCGCCGCCCAGGCGAGCCCGGAGGAACGAGACCGAGACCGAGACCGGCCTGCGCTCTGAGCCGTGAACCGGCCCGTAAACGCAGTGATCGCCCAAGCTGAGCTTGGACGATCATGTACGAAAGTGTGTCCGAGGGGGGACACCGCCGATACGTACATGCCCTTCAATGCCTCCACCACTCTCGTTCTCCCTGATGGGACGGGGTGAACAGCGATGGCGGCAAGCACTCTCGCGGTTCGTCGCATTCAGCGGACGACCATCGCCGGCGTTGCCTTCCTAGGCCGTGTCCGTTAGATCTTGTCGTTCGGCTGAGATCGATCACCAGGCTGGGTTGCAATGGTCATATGGTCCGTCGTCATGAGCTGACCGACGCCGTGTGGATGCGGATCGAGCCGTTGCTCCCCGCCCAGCCCCGGCAAGGCCGCCGGTGGCTGAACCACCGGACCGTCTTGAACGGGATCCTGTGGAAGCTGGCCACCGGGGCTCCCTGGCGGGACCTGCCCGAGCGGTACGGCAACTGGAAGAGCGTCTACGAGCGCTACCGGCGCTGGGCAGCCGACGGCACCTTCGACGCCCTGCT